>CAYJMN010000064.1:0-32586 GCA_964371045.1 uncultured Chromatiales bacterium
CCGTCAACCTTCCTTAATCCCGCTCCGCAAGGGGCGGGATTTTTTGTGCGGAGCGCGGAGAGCAGAGCGCGTTGCGCGTAACGCCGAGCGTCGAACCCCGACCGTATTGTACAAGGCGTGAAGCACCAACATTGGCAGTGCATGGTCCACAGTATCCTGTAGGGATTACTCCTGACTCCCGGAGGGATGTCTCCGGCAGAGTCCCTCCGGGACCCATCCCAGGACCACGCAAAGTCGGCGAAGCCCCAGGATTACGCGAGTCGGCGCAGCCCCAAGCCATGCGAAGCGACGAAGCCCAAGGGATATGCGTAACCCGAAGCGCGGAAGCATTGCTTTTCGAATATTCTCATCTCCAATCCTGAAGGGATTTCCCATCCCAGCCTGGGGCGGAGCCACCGACTGAATGACCACGGATCACAAGAATAAGTATTCGAAGTCGGCGCAGCCCCAGGACCACGCAAAGGCGGCGCAGCCCTAGGACCACGCGAAGGCGGCGCAGCCCAAGGGATATGCGTAACCCGAAGCGCGGAAGCATTGCTTTTCGAATATTCTCATCTCCAATCCTGAAGGGATTTCCCATCCCAGCCTGGGGCGGAGCCACCGACTGAATGACCACGGATCACAAGAATAAGTATTCGAAGTCGGCGCAGCCCCAGGACCACGCAAAGGCGGCGCAGCCTAGGACCACGCGAAGGCGGCGCAGCCCCAGGACCACGCAAAGGCAGCGAAGCCCCAGGATTATGTAACGTTGTCATCCTTGAAATGGACCCGTGCGATGCGCAGGTAGAGACACTCAGTTCGGCCAAAGTGTTGCAAAAATGCACGGTGAAATATTATCACTTGACAATTCGACAGCCCTTGCGTAGCTTGCTGTTATCGAATCCTGCTATCGTACCTAAAGAAAATCATCCACAAGGATAGCGAATCTGGCACCGACTTGTGATCCCCGAATTCTGCGTGCAATGAAATGTATGATTCTGCACTGCCTGAATGACCGGGGAAGGTCTGACTGTCCGGACTGTCCACTGTGCAAGATGAAACCCTACACCATAACCTTCTGGAGGTTTCATGAAATCGTTTACATATCTGCACGCACCCTCAAAACACCTGTTGCGAGGAACAGTGCTCCTTTGCTTCCTGATCTTTGGAGGCAACGATCTTGCGGCGCAGAACCACATCTTCTCCGCGACATTCACGAACGGCCAAACTCCCACCGCGCAATGCGCGGCATGGACGACCTGGCTGACAACGCTTACCCCGGGGCAGTATCTCGGCGTCACGCTACGCGGCAGCGCCAACGCTGTAGCACAGACTGGATTTACCTGCAACGATCCCGCCATGGCTAACGCCCTTGCATACGCGCTTCAGAATTATCAGACGTACACTTCTGCGACATGCAATGGCCGCATCTGGTATCTGTGCAACCGCTACGGAGGTGAACTCTGGATTGATGCACCATCATTGTGCAACGGATCCAACTGTCCCAGCCCTGGATGGATTCTCCGTGCCTGCATCACCAATCTTAATTGGGGTGGCCTTAACACACCTACCTGCGGAGCTCCCACCCAGGTCATGGAACTCATCTTCATCCGCCCCTCCGCTCCGAACGACATCGGCATCGCATCCATCGATTCACCGAAGGACTTTTGCTCCGGGACACATCCCGTCACAGTGACACTGAAGAATTTCGGCACCTTGCCGGTTACCAGCGCGAAAATCAACTGGAAGCTGAATGGCGTACCGAAACCAACGTTCAACTGGACCGGTCTCCTTGATACGCTCAACGCCACCACACGCGAGACCCAGGTTACGCTCGGAACCGAGACCTTTACTGCCGGCGTGCCGTACACATTTGAAGTCTGGACCACCCTGCCGAACAACGTCGTGGATACGGTGACGATGAATGACAGTGTTGTCGTTACCAGAAAGGCTGCCATGACCGGTACCTTCACGATTGGTGGAGCAACACCCGACTACGCTACTATCGGCGCCGCGGTGAGCGATCTTAACGCCAACGGTGTATGCGGTCCGGTTGTGTACAATATCCGGAGCGGCACCTATAACACGAACATGGAACTCACCAATATTTCCGGTACCTCGGCGGTGAACACCGTCACCTTCCAGTCCGAAACCGGTAACAAAGCGGACGTCAACATCACGTACGCCGCGACCGTCCTCGCCAGTAATTTTGTACTGAAGCTGAATGGCGCGAGATTCGTCACGTTCAAAAATCTCACGATGACGACTACCGCGACCAGCTACAGCACCGTCGTCGATATCGCCGGCAGCTCCACGGATAACACTATCGAAAATTGCGAACTCGTCGGGACTGTCGGTAATTTCACTTCCACATACAACGCAGTCGTCTATTCGGCGTCCGGCAGCTTGAATCACCGCACCACGATCAGGAAATGCGGTATTCGCAACGGCAGTTACGGCTTCTATATGTATGGTGGCAGCACCACGTCGTACGAAGAGGATATTGTGATCGACGGCAACCATCTCACTGGTCAGTACTATGCGTATCCGATGATGTTCTATTACCAGGAGCGGATGCAGTTCATCAACAACATCATCGACTATACGTCCGTCTATTCTTCCGCTTATCTTGCCTATTTCTACTATCCGCGCGAGATCAACGTCGACGGCAACAAGTGGTTCTCCACCGGTGGCGGCACCCGGTACGGCATCATGATGTACTACACGCAGAACAACAACAACCGTTTCACGAACAACTTCGTGAGCATTATCAACAACGGTGCATCGGCGACATACGGCATGTATATCTACGGCGATAACAACTTGCTCGTGGCGCACAACTCGATCTATATCACCACCACGAGCGCGTCATACTACGCGGTGTACCAGAGCCAGGGTTCGAACCAACGCTTCCTGAACAACATCTTCTATAATGCCGGCACGGGCTATGCGTTCTACGTCGGGACGCCGACCGCTATTATCGAGATGGATTACAACGCGTACTACACGGGTGGTACAAATCTGGGCTACTGGCTCGGCGCCCGCGCGAACGTCGCAGCCTGGCAGGCAGCTTCAGGCAAGGATGCGAACGCTGTATCCAAGGTCGTGAGCTTTAAAAATCCAGCTATTGGCGATCTGCATCTGATCGCGCCGTCGGAAGACGACGATGATCTGGTCGGGACGCTGTTGCCGGAAGTGACCGAGGACATCGACCACGATCCGCGCGTGCGTCCGTACCGCGGCGCCGACGAAGCCTGTTACCTGATCCCGAACAGCCTCAGCTACGATTTCGTCGATGGAAGCGGAAATCCAATCGGTTACGTCGAACTCCCCGGCACCATGGGCATCCACTACCGTGTGATCTTCCCCGATTTCGACGCCACGATTCAGATGACGGCGAATTTCTACAGCGTGCCCGGCAATCAGCTGATGTACTCTGAAACATTCACCGGCAACAAGCTTGCAGGCCAGCCGCTGGACGGCACTGCGTACTTCAACCTGCCGTCGACACTCCCCTCGGGGTATTACAAGATCGAGGTGGTGTTCAACACGAAGAACTCCTGCGGCTACTACCGCAACTACATGCCGTATCCCTCCTCGCTGCTGCTCGTGCCCCTCGGCGCGACCCCATGCGAAGTGTGGCCGGGCGACGTGAACAACGACGGCGTGGTGAACTATGGGGATCGCAAGGACCTGAATACGTACATACACGACGCGAACCTCAGCACGCAGTGGCTGATCGGCCCGGCGCGTTATCGTGCGGATGCCGTGCAGAACCCGCTGACGTACATCACATGGATGCCGCAGGCCGGCGCCCCGTGGTTCACGGCGTTGGGCTGCTACATGGACACCGACGGCAATGGCACGGTCAACAACTTCGACTACCTCGCCATCAAGCTGAACTGGATGAAGCAGCATGGCGGCGTCGCCCCGCGAAGCGATAACAGCTTCACCGCGACGACGTTCGACATGAGCCAGAACTTCCCGAACCCGTTCAATCCGACGACGACGATTCAGTACAGCGTTCCCGAGCTGAGCCGCGTGCACTTGCGCATCGTGGACATGCTCGGTCGTGAAGTGACCGTCGCCGTCGACGATATGGTGGAAGCAGGCGTGCACCTCTACACCTTCGACGCTTCGACCTTGCCCAGCGGTCAATATCTGGCTGTTGTAACAATGACGGGCGACGTGAGTGGCATGAGCTTCTCCAAATCAATCAAGATGACGCTGAACAAGTAAGCGTCTTTCCGTACATCTTCCTGAAAATCCCGCCTCGCAAGGGGCGGGATTTTTGTTGAGCGAGGAGCAGAAAGCGTAGGGCGGGGCACGGCAGAGTTGTTCGCTCTTCTCTGCATCGAGATTCGATACTTCGCTTCTCCCGGGTCGGGCTTTACGAGGCGTAATTAATCGCGTGTTTCAGAGTGTCATCGATTTTTTGGCTTCGTGTTGTATCCCTTCATGACGGCGAGAGGCTATACTATTCGTCTTGAACCTTATGACCGCAATCTGTGGCGCACGCGGACGCGAGGTATCGCCCCCGGATCGAACACCACCCTCACCGGACGACGGTACCCTTTCGAGATCAGGAATGGAGGCGATGTGTGATTTCCAATATTTTAGAGCCTGCCCAGGCCGCGCGTTTTCCGCGGATCGCGCTTGAATTGGGAGTTACCTGGAATCGTTGGATATTCACCCCTCAATTCGTATGGATGTTGGATCCCGCGCTTTCTTTGCTTCTCCTCCTGAAGAAGAATGCGCAAGCGGCAGGTATCGGGTGGATTTCCATGAAACGATCGGCAAGGATCGGCAGCAGATGAGTGCCCCATGGAGCGCTGGATGACAGTCGGCGAATTCCCGCCGCCGGGTATCACAGGGTAAAAAAGTCCTTTATCACTGATTGTTGCAGATTGGCAGGTCCGGAATTTAGACTTGATATTTCAGTATTAGCAGTATAGTTTAGTGCGACAGGACCTTGAAAAAAGAGACTCAATCATCCACCAGACGAGGAATGCCGTTACATGAGAGTGTTTCCAATCCCGCTGTGACAGCTATGCATGGCTGCGGTTTTCAGTTTTACCCGATAGTACTGTTGCGAGCGATGGTTCATTCTCATGCGTTAAATGAAACTCCTCATCACTTTTTTTGGAGGCTTCATGACAACGTTACACAACAAAGGTATTTCGCTGAAATACCTGTTCCGAGGAGTGTTGTTGTTTCTGTTACTTGGATCAGGGAGCAAGGATCTCGTCGCGCAGAATCACATCTTTTCGGCTACCTTTACGAACGGTCAAACTCCCACGGCGCAGTGCACCCAGTGGACGGCATGGCGCGCTACGCTGACCCCGGGTCAATACCTCGGCGTGACGTTCCGCGGGAGTGCTAATCCGGGAGCGCAGGTTGGCGTAACCTGCAACGATCCCGCGATGGCGAACGCACTCGCGAACGCAATAAAGCTCGGCCTGCAATACACGTCGCCGGTCTGCGGCGGACGTATCTGGTATCTTTGCGACCGCTACGGCGGCGAACTCTGGATCGATGCGCCTTCGCTCTGCAACGGCTCCAACTGCCCCGATCCGGCGTACATCATGCGCGTGTGCATCGGTAACCTCAACTGGGGTGGCGCCAATACTCCGACCTGCACCTCGAACCCTACGCAGGTCATGGAACTCATCTTCATCCGTCCGTCCGCACCGAACGACATCGGCATCGCATCCATCGATTCTCCGAAGGACTTCTGCGCCGGGACCCTTCCGGTGAAGGTCACGCTGAAAAATTTCGGGACACTGCCGGTTAGCAGCGCGATCATCCACTGGACGCTGAACGGCGTTCCGAAACCTTCCTTCAACTGGACCGGCCTTCTCGATACGCTCAACGCCAGTACTCGCGAAACCCTGGTCACCATCGGTACGGAGACATTCAGCAACGGCGTCCCGTACACGATCAAGGCGTGGTCCAGTATGCCGAACAATGTAGCGGATACAGTGAATCTCAACGATACACTGACTGTAACAAGGCAGGCTGCCATGTCCGGCGTATACACAATCGGCGGCATCGCTCCCCACTTCAGCACGTTCACGGCGGCAGTCAGCGCGCTCACTCAGAACGGGGTGTGCGGGCCTGTCGCGTTCAAGGTGCGCAGCGGAACGTACACGGAGCAGGTGACGATTGCTCCGGTTTCCGGCGCCTCGGCAGTGAACACAGTTAGCTTCGAAGCCGAAACAGGCAATCGGAATGATGTCACGCTTACCAACAATACCACCAATGCGACGTTAATGTGGGTGCTCTCCCTGAACGGCTGCAATTTTGTCACGTTCAGGAACATGACGATCACGGCAACGAACACCACATACGGACGCGGTGTGTACATCCAGGGCGGTTCACGCAATTCCACCCTGGAGAACATGAATCTGAATGGCGTAAATACCACCTCGACTTCGAGCAATTTCGCCATTTTCTATAATCTGAACGCCTCCCGGGAGGACTCGACGATCATCAGAGGCTGCACATTCCGGTGGGGAAGCTACGCGCTGATCATGGGCGGTGGCGGCTCCGTCACGTCGCTGGAATCGGGTACGATTATCGAGAACAACACAATACAGGATTTCAGCTATATGGGCTTGCAAGCGAATTGGCAGAACTCTCCGCTCATCAAGGGGAACACCATTATCAGCAGCAAGACGACCGCTATCTACCAGTTCTGGACGGAAGGATGCAACAATCGAACAAGGGTGTTGGGCAACAGGATTTTCGCGCCCGTCGCGGCGGGAATCCGCGGAATGTACGTGTACAATTGCACCTCGACGCCCGGAAACGAAGGCGTCTATGCCAACAACATGGTGTACATTTTTGGAGGCGGTTCCGGCACCGATCTGTTGTTCCTGAACACTTCCACCAATCAGAAATTCTGCTTCAACACGTTCTATACCAACAGTACGTCGGCGAGCAGCCGTCCCATGCGCGATAATAGCGGTGGAAGCAACATCACGCTCAAGAACAACATCTTCTACAATGCCGGCGCTGGTCCGGCCATCTACGTCATTGTTCCCGCGGCCATCGTTGAATCGGACTACAACGTGTTCTATTCCGGTGGGGCGAACCTCGCCTACTGGTCGGGGAACAGAGCGAACCTTGCCGCTCTCCAGGCGGCATCCGGTAAGGACGCGAACTCGATCACCAAACCCATCACATTCAAGGATCTACCCACGGGTGATTTGCATCTTGCCGGAGCATCGGAGAACGATGTCGCGCTTACAGGTCTGCTTATGCCTGAGGTGACGGATGATTATGATGGCGATCCGCGAGTTATTCCATACCGCGGCGCCGACGAAGCGTGTTACATCACGCCAGGTTCGGTTACCGCGCTGCTTGTGGATGGAACAGGCATGCAAACCCCGTTCGCCAATTTGCCCGGTACGGTTGGGGTAAAGTATCACGTCGCCTTCCCGGATTTCGACGCGAATATTACCATCACGCTGAATTTTTATACGATTCCGGGTAATATGCTTGCATACTCGAGCTCGTTCAACGTGTTCAAGCTAGTCGGAATACCTCTGGATGGAACGGAAATGGTGGCCATTTCCTCAATTCCTCCAGGCATGTACCGTGTACAGATTGTGTTCAACACCAAGAATTCCTGTAACAGTTACCGCGATTACATGATCGCGGAGATGGTATTCATGATTCTCCCACAGGGCGCCGTTCCGTGCATCGTATGGCCTGGAGATGTGGACAATGATGGCGTCGTCAATTACAATGACCGCAAATCGCTGAACGTCTACATCCATGATGCGAATCTGAGTCCCGTGTGGCTGAATGGTCCCGGACGCTACCGATTGGACGCCGTATCCAATCCACTCAGCTATCTGACCTGGGAGCCACAGGCCTCGGTTCCCTGGCAGACCCCCGAAGGGTGCTACATGGATACGGATGGCAACGGCGTGGTCAACAACTTCGACTACATCGCCATCAAGCTGAACTGGATGAAACAGCATGGCGGCGTTGCCCCGCGAAGCGACGACAGCTTCACCCCGACCACGTTCGACATGAGTCAGAACTTCCCGAATCCGTTCAACCCGACGACCGCGATTCAGTACAGCGTTCCCGAGCCCAGCCGCGTGCACTTACGCATAGTGGACATGCTCGGTTGTGACGTGGCTGTCGCGGTCGATGGCATCGTGGAAGCCGGGGTGCGTCTTTACACCTTCGACGCCTCGTCACTCCCCAGCGGCCAGTACATGGCCATTGTGACCATGACAGGCAACGAAAGCGGCCTGAGTTTTTCAAAGTCTATCAAGATGACGCTGAACAAGTAAGCGCCAACAACAACAATCCAGACAATCCCGCTCCGCAAGGGGCGGGATTTTTTTTGCGCAGAGCGCGTAGAGCAGAGCGTTGAGAGCAGAGCGCAGGGCGCGCAACACCGAGCGCATTGTACCAGGCGCGAAGCACCAGCATTGCCAGTGCATGGCATACAGTATCCTGAAGGGAATACTCCGGAGTCCCTCCGGGACCCATCCCAGCCTGGGGCGGAGCCGCCGACAAGATGAGCCCGGCCTACAAGAGGAAGTCTGCGGCGGCGGCGTAATCCCAGGGTCGCGGCGAAGCCCCGGGATCACGCGAACGCGGCGAAGTCCCGGGATCACGCGAACGCGGCGAAACCCCACGATCACGCGAACGCGGCGAAGTCCCACGATCACGCGAAGGCGGCGAAACCCCAAGACCAAGCGAAGGCGGGGAAGTCC
This sequence comes from uncultured Chromatiales bacterium, assembly GCA_964371045.1. GTDB lineage: Bacteria > Bacteroidota > Ignavibacteria > SZUA-365 > SZUA-365 > JAOSJT01. Next base: position 8,721 of record CAYJMN010000064.1, read on the forward strand.
CAAGAACGCGAAAAGCCCGAAGCTCGGAACCATCACTTTTTCGAATATTCTCATCTCCAATCCTGAAGGGATTACTCCGGAGTTCCGGAGGGATGCTTCCGGCAGAGTCCCTCCGGGATCCATCCCAGCCTGGGGCGGAGCCGCCGACAAGATGAGCCCGGCCCACAAGAAGAAGTCTGCGGCGGCGGCGTAACCCCAGGGTCGCGGCGGAGCCCCACGATCACGCGCGGGCGACGTAGCCCAAAGCTACCCATATCCAGATCCATGATTACTCGGCGAGAATGGGGAATCAAAAGCATAAAAATAGTAGAAAATCGTTTTTGCGCAGGAAAATACAAGATTTCAAGGGCTCCGACTGTGAATTCTTCGCCCGAATCCAAAAGTCACTTGAAATTGAAATTTCTGTAGCGTAGTTTAGGGGAGTATGGTCCAGATCACGTAATTTCAATCATCCACAAGGCGAGTAATGCCATTCCAAAAGCGAGATTTCGACTGTTCAGCACCATTGTTGGCGCGCGTCATGGCCGACACGGTATTGGACGAAGGCGATCACTTCACGATGGTACCTCGATCCTGCGTGCTAGATGTAACTCCTCATCATCCTCTTTCGGAGGTCTCATGACTTCACTCACTTACAAGGACGATCGCTTGAAAAATCTCTTCCGAGGATTGCTCCTCTGCCTTCTTCTCGTTGTCGGTAGCAAGGATCTTGTCGCGCAGAATCACATCTTTTCGGCTACGTTCACAAACGGTCAGACGCCCACCGCGCAATGCAATGCATGGACGGCTTGGCGAGCTACCCTACAACCAGGTCAATACCTCGGAGTGACCTTTCGCGGGAGTGCCAATCCGGGCGCACAGACTGGCGTGACCTGCAACGATCCGGTTATGGCAAACGCTCTGGCGAACGCTATAAAACTTGGTTTGCAATACACATCGCCGGTCTGCGGCGGTAGGATCTGGTATTTGTGCGACCGCTACGGCGGCGAACTATGGATCGATGCGCCTTCGCTCTGCAACGGATCCAACTGTCCCGACCCCGCATACATCATGCGCGTGTGCATCGGTAACCTCAACTGGGGCGGCGCCAACACGCCGACCTGCACATCGAATCCGACGCAGGTGATGGAACTCATTTTCATCCGCCCGTCCTCCCCGAACGACATCGGCATCGCTTCCATCGATTCCCCGAAGGACTTCTGCGCCGGGACGTATCCCGTCACAGTGACACTGAAGAATTTCGGCACCTTGCCGGTTACCAGCGCGAAAATCAACTGGAAGCTGAATGGCGTACCGAAACCAACGTTCAACTGGACCGGTCTCCTTGATACGCTCAACGCCACCACACGCGAGACCCAGGTTACGCTCGGAACCGAGACCTTTACCGCCGGTGTGCCGTACACATTCGAAGTCTGGACCACCCTGCCGAACAACGTCGTGGATACGGTTACTATGAACGACAGCGTTGTGGTAACCCGGAAGGCCGCCATGAGCGGTACCTTCACGATTGGTGGAGCAACACCCGACTACGCCACTATCGGTGCCGCAGTGAGCGACCTTAACGCCAACGGCATCTGCGGTCCGGTTGTGTACAATATCCGGAGCGGCACCTATAACGCGAACATGGAACTCACCAATATTTCCGGTACCTCGGCGGTGAACACCGTCACCTTCCAGTCCGAAACCGGTAACAAAGCGGACGTCAACATCACGTACGCCGCGACCGTCCTCGCCAGTAATTTTGTACTGAAGCTGAATGGCGCGAGATTCGTCACGTTCAAAAATCTCACGATGACGACTACCGCGACCAGCTACAGCACCGTCGTCGATATCGCCGGCAGCTCCACGGATAACACTATCGAAAATTGCGAACTCGTCGGGACTGTCGGTAATTTCACTTCCACATACAACGCAGTCGTCTATTCGGCGTCCGGCAGCTTGAATCACCGCACCACGATCAGGAAATGCGGTATTCGCAACGGCAGTTACGGCTTCTATATGTATGGTGGCAGCACCACGTCGTACGAAGAGGATATTGTGATCGACGGCAACCATCTCACTGGTCAGTACTATGCGTATCCGATGATGTTCTATTACCAGGAGCGGATGCAGTTCATCAACAACATCATCGACTATACGTCCGTCTATTCTTCCGCTTATCTTGCCTATTTCTACTATCCGCGCGAGATCAACGTCGACGGCAACAAGTGGTTCTCCACCGGTGGCGGCACCCGCTACGGCATTATGATGTACTACACGCAGAACAACAACAACCGTTTCACGAACAACTTTGTAAGCATCATCAACAACGGCGCATCGGCGACATACGGTATGTATGTGTACGGCGATAACAATCTGCTCGTGGCGCACAACACGATCTATATTACCACCACGAACGCGTCGTATTACGCAGTGTATCAGAGTTCGGGTTCAAACCTGCGCTTCCTGAACAACATTTTCTACCATGCCGGTACAGGCTACGCGTTCTACGTCGGGACGCCGACCGCTATTATCGAGATGGATTACAATGCGTACTACACGGGTGGTACAAATCTGGGCTACTGGCTCGGCGCCCGGGCGAACATCGCAGCCTGGCAGGCAGCTTCAGGCAAGGATGCGAACGCAGTCTCAAAGGTCGTGAGCTTCAAAAACACCTCTATCGGTGATTTGCATCTGATCGCGCCATCGGAAGATGACGATGACTTGGTTGGCATGCTCATACCGGAAGTGACGGTTGACATTGACAAGGACCCACGCGTGCGGCCGTACCGCGGCGCTGACGAAGCCTGCTACCTTATTCCGAACAGCTTGAGCTACGACTTCGTGAACGGCAGTGGCAATCCGATCGGCTTTGTGGAACTTCCAGGCACCATCGGAATCCACTACCGCGTGATCTTCCCAGACTTCGCAGCCACGATTCAGATGACGGCGAACTTCTACAGCGTACCGGGTAATCAGCTTGTGTACAGCGAAACCTTCACCGGCAATAAGCTGGCGGGACAGCCTTTGGACGGAACTGCATACTTCAATCTGCCGTCGACGCTGCCCTCAGGCTATTACAAGGTCGAAGTGGTGTTCAATACCAAGAACTCGTGCGGCTACTACCGTAATTACATGCCGTATCCGTCTTCACTGCTGCTTGTACCTCTCGGCGCGACACCATGCGAAGTGTGGCCGGGCGACGTGAATAACGATGGCGTGGTGAACTATACGGACCGCAAGGATCTGAATACGTACATACACGACGCGAACCTGAGCACGCAGTGGCTGATCGGCCCGGCGCGTTATCGTGCGGATGCCGTGCAAAACCCGCTGACGTACATCACATGGATGCCGCAGGCCGGCGCCCCGTGGTTCACGGCGTTGGGCTGCTACATGGACACCGACGGCAATGGCACGGTCAACAACTTCGACTACCTCGCCATCAAGCTGAACTGGATGAAGCAGCATGGCGGCGTCGCCCCGCGAAGCGATAACAGCTTCACCGCGACGACGTTCGACATGAGCCAGAACTTCCCGAACCCGTTCAATCCGACGACGACGATTCAGTACAGCGTTCCCGAGCTGAGCCGCGTGCACTTGCGCATTGTGGACATGCTCGGTCGTGAAGTGACCGTTGCCGTCAATGACATGGTGGAAGCAGGTGTACACCTTTACACCTTTGATGCTTCGACCTTGCCCAGCGGTCAATATCTGGCTGTTGTGACAATGACCGGCGACGTGAGTGGACTTGGCTTCTCGAAGTCGATCAAAATGACGCTGAACAAGTAAGCCTCTCTCCGTCAACTTTTCTTAATCCCGCTCCGCAAGGGGCGGGATTTTTTTTGCCCTCTCCCCCGGCCCCTCTCTGCCGGAGGCATCCCTCCGGGACCAGTAGGGAGAGGGGTGGAGGTGAAGCTATTGCACAGAGCTACCGGATATTGATGTGCCGCTCTGGCGCAGGGGAGGAGAGCAGAGCGCGGGGAGTGCGCCGAGGGAAGAGGTCGGAGGAGAGGCCAAAAGAAGAGTCCACTTTCTTAGTCCCCCCTCTCCGCAGCGGCGGAATGTGATGACCTTGGAAGCGGAGAGGGGGGACAGGGGGGAGAGGCCGGGGGTGAGGTCGGGGGAGAGGGGAAAGGGCAGGAATTCCATCATTTGTTACCTATTCCACCATTCGCAACGACACGAAGCCGTAAGAAGTGGATCCCCCTTTTTGCCTGGATATTTCATGTAACTTTTTATCAAATAAAGTGTTATTTTTAGACGGCTGGATGTTGCGTTTCTGCACAGTGAAGAATCTGCATGAAACGGTGATCCGGGCAGCTATGCAGGATGGTAGATCCAGTGAACATAATGCACGAAATTGGCGGCCAGGAAATGAATTGTGGACAGATAACAATTTCCCGTTGCCGCTCCGATTAGCCTGATCCAGATTCGTGATCGCGATAACCTGAGTTATCGTGCGGTTACCGACCACGATGACGACAGATACACCTTTTTTAGACCTTCTCTCCTCCACATGGCTACGCGGCCCTCGACGCAGGCCATGAATGCACGAGGAGAAATGTTGCTCCAATACATTCGACGCAAAAAGATTAAAGATTTGATGCTGCTATTATCACTATTTCTCGGAGGAACCATGCTCTGGCTTACTACTCATCGCGCACACCGCTCCCTTTGGCCGGCGCTTGTGCTGCTCGGGCTGCTTCTCGCAGGTCCTTTGAGCACGGACGTGACGGCGCAGGGAGCCTACTGGCTCTCGACGCAACCGACTTCGAACACCTCGACCTCATCCAACTCGTTTATTTCTTTTGACATCACCGCACATCAGGCGGTGCGTCTCTATCGTTTCCGTAATACCTTCGCCGGTACCGGAGCGACTCTGGTAGACATCTGGGCGCGTCCGAACGGCTATGTTAATCAGAATAACGGTTGGATCCACCTGGGTCGTGCAAACGTCACAGTGACAACGACGGGTACCTACACGGAAATCCCAATCAACCTGGATTTTCTGATTCAGGCCAACGAAACCTGGGGATTCATTATTTCCCATCATACGATTTCGGTGAAGTACAACTCTCTCGGCGCGTTGCCCTCAAGCTACACCGACGGAAGAATTACCATCGCCTGCGGCGCGCATTGCGCGGGTACCGGCACCGGCGATCCAGTCACGGGCATCACCAGTTTCTCATTCAGTCTCTGTCCGCGTCAGATAGCCGGGGCGGTGTATTATGATGAAGGCGCCACCGCGCCAAACGACGCGGGTATCTCGTCCATCGACTCGCCAAAGGATTTCTGTGCCGGTACGCACGACGTAAAGGTGACGATGCAGAACTTCGGTATCAATCAGATTACGTCCGCGACCATCAACTGGAAATTGAACGGCGTACCCCAGACGCCGTACAGCTGGACCGGTCTGCTCGACACCCTCAACGCTCCATCGCGTAAAACCAGCGTCACACTCGGGACGATGAATTTTGCCTCGGGTATACCGTACACCTTCGAAGCGTGGACGACGCTTCCCAATGGCGTCCCGGATACCGTCAACAATAACGACAGCACGATCGTGACACGAAAAGCCGCGATGTCGGGGACGTACACCATCGGAGGCGCAACTCCTGATTATCCCACGATCGCGGCGGCTATCGCGGATCTGCACGTCAACGGTGTGTGCGGTCCCGTCGTGTACAATATCAGATCGGGGACGTACACGGAACAGATGGCCTTCGGTAACGCCGGGACCGTCTCGGGGACTTCCGCAGTCAACACCATCACGTTCCAATCCGAGACCGGCAACAAAACGGATGTGAATGTACAATTCACCTCCACGACGGGCAATCCAACCTTGTATTTTAATGGCGTGGACTGGGTTACCTACAAGAACATGACTATTCGGGCGCTCAATCCATCGTACGGGGTTGTTTTGTACCTCACAGGAGGTGCCGAGAATATCACGCTGGAGAATGTGGAACTCGTCGGACCGGTAACGACCTCGATCTCGACGAATACCGCCGTGGTTTGGTCGACCAGTGGTTCACTCGACCACAATCTGACCTTCCGGAATTGCGGTATCCGCAACGGCAGCTATGGCATGTACATTTACGGCAGCGGCACGACTTCCACGATGAACAATCTTCATGTGGAAGACTGCGAGTTTACGGGTCAGTACTATTTCCCCATGTATTGCTACTACGTCGGCGAGATTAAATTCATCGGCAACAACGTCGTGCAGAACTCCGCGTATGCCACGAAGTACCTGGGGTATTTCATGTACGGGTTCAACACGCAGATCGAGAGAAACAGGTTCCTGTCTGATGGCGGCTCCACGGTTTACGGCATATACGTGTACTACGACAACAACTACCAGGCCGGTAACTCCCGTATCGTCAACAATATGATAGTCGTACGTAACGCGACCTCGGCGCAAAACGGCATCTACCATTATAACTGCAGTAATACACTGTTCGCGCACAACACCATAAGGATGGAGAGCCCGTACGCCTCCGGTAGGGCGGTGTACACATATAATGGCGCGAACCTCAGGTATCTGAACAACATCCTCATTCATGCTGGGGCCGGTTACGCATGGTATGTGAATCCGGGCTCCAACGTGGTAGAATCGGATTACAACAACCTCTACTCCATGGGTGCCAACCTGGCGTACTGGGCTGGCAATCGCGCCAACCTCGCAGCGCTGCAAGTCGCCTCGGGCATGGATGGAAATTCAGTGAGCAAGACGGTCAGTTTCGCTGATCCGGCAGTCGCCAATCTGCATCTGATCGCGCCATCCGATGACGACGACGATCTTATCGGCACGATGCTTACCGCGGTGACCGACGACATCGATCTCGAACCTCGCGTTCGTCCGTACATGGGCGCGGACGAGGCATGTTACCTGATCCCGAACAGCCTGACCTACGACTTCGTTGATGGCGGCGGTAACCCGATCGGGTATGTGGAGCTTCCCGGTACGATCGGCGTTCACTACCGCGTGATTTTCCCGGACTTCGACGCTACGATTCAGATGACGGCGAATTTCTACAGCGTACCCGGCAATCAGTTGATGTACAGCGAAACGTTCACCGGAAACAAGCTGGCTGGCCAACCGCTGGATGGCACGGCGTATTTCAACTTGCCGTCGACGCTGCCTTCAGGGTATTACAAGATCGAGGTTGTGTTCAACACGAAAAACTCCTGCGGCTACTACCGTAACTACATGCCGTATCCTTCGTCGCTGCTGCTCGTCCCACTTGGCGCGACGCCGTGCGACGTGTGGCCGGGCGACGTGAACAACGACGGCGTGGTGAATTACACGGACCGCAAGGACCTCAACGTGTATATCCACGACGCGAATCTGAGCACGCAATGGCTTAATGGTCCTGCACGCTATCGCGCGGACGCCGTACAGAATCCGTTGACGTACATCACGTGGCAGCCGCAGGCCGGCGCACCGTGGTTTACGTCGCAGGGTTGCTACATGGACACCGACGGTAACGGCGTCGTCAACAACTTCGATTACCTCGCCATCAAGCTGAACTGGACGAAGCAGCATGGCGGCGTGACTCCGAGGAACGACGACAGCTTCATGCCGACAACCTTCGACATGAGTCAGAACTTCCCGAATCCGTTCAATCCGACCACAACAATCCGGTACAGCGTACCCGAAGTGAGCCGCGTGAATCTGCGGATCGTGGATATGCTCGGCCGCGTCGTGACAACCGCGGTTGACGGTATGGTGAACCCCGGTGTGCATCTGTACACCTTCGATGCCTCGACGTTGCCCAGCGGCCAGTATCTCGCCGTGGTGACGATGGTAGGCGACGAGAGCGGGCTCAGCTTCTCCAAAACCATCAAGATGACGCTGAACAAGTAAGCGCCATATCACATCCTGCACCGGCCCCACCCAGTTGCGGTGGGGCCGGTATCAGGCTTCGACGAGAACTCCGGCATGTGGCATACTGACCGTGGTTAAAAACAACGATTCCGATATATTTATAGATTAATTGAGTTAGAGATAGTATTGCATATTCAACTCCCCCTTGACATCATTCGAAATGCATGACGCTCAATATTGTATTCGATGTCAACGTAGTGATGCTTCCGGCAGGACCAGGGCTTGCAGCGCGCTCACGGGCAGTGATGGCACTGTCGATGCCGAAAAAAATACGCGGAGTCGAATAGCAGGTTTGGGACGGGCAAGGTTTTCAACACCACGCACTATATGAAATGTCCTACATAGACCGATAACGGTGTCATTCCATGAACAGCAAAAGGATCGTAGACATGAAAAATGAGTATCGCCTCCTGAAAGCTTTAGCACTGGGTGGAGGCCGACGAAAGCGGCGACCCGGCGCCCATCTCTCGATGCTAATGCTGACATTGATGTTCTTGGGCCTCGCCACGTCTGTTTCGACGCAGACAATGATGCCTCTTCCGGCCCATGCCACGGCATACACCGGATACATTCGTGGATACTGGTTCCAGGCCCCTACCGATTTCGTCATCGTTGGCATGCGGGTCCCAACGGATGCCAGCACGAGCCAGCAATGTATACAGGTCATGAGAATGACGCCTGCCGCGCCTCCTCCAACATCCTGCTCGTCGCCACCAAATCCACAAAACTTCGTGACGCTCGGTTACTGGCCGAACGTCCCAGGGACAAATATCATACCCGCGAATATCCTGGTTCATCAGGGCGACTACATCGCCATCCTCGGCTCGCGCTGGCAGACGGCCGGCAATTTCAGCTCCATCAATTCGTATGGCAACGGCCCGGCTGCTTCCACCATTTTTGGATTGCCGGTGACGCTGAATCGGTTGCTTTTCCAGAATGGGATTATGTCATTCCCTGCCGACTGCATCTGGACATCCACCGGTTCGATTGGCCGTGTGGAAATGTATTATGCGCTGCCGGGTTCCGGTTACAATGATGCCGGTATCGCTTCCATCGATTCTCCGCAGGCATTTTGCGCGGGTACGCATCCGGTTACCGTTACGCTCAAGAACTTCGGAGCCAATCAAATCACCTCGGCGACAATCAACTGGAAAATAAACGGAGTACCGCAAACGGCGTATCCCTGGACAGGGCTGCTCGACACGCTCAACAACAGCACACGAGAGGCATCGGTCAACCTCGGTTCACGTAATTTCCTGGTGGGCGTACCGTACACCATCCAGGCGTGGACCACGAATCCGAACGGTGTACCGGATACCATAAATACGAACGACACCTCAGCCGTTACCGTCAAGGCGGCGCTGGCGGGTACGTTCACGATCGGAGGGGTATCGCCCAACTACGCCAACTTTACCGCAGCGGTCGACGACCTGGTGAACAGCGGGGTATGCGGACCTGTTACGTTTAACGTTGCTGCGGGCACGTATACCGAGGCGATCACCATCCCTGAGATCTCCGGCGCGAGTTCCGTCAATACCATCACTTTCAACGGCGGGACAGGCAATGCGGCATCGCGCATTCTCACCCACTCGACTCCGACCAGCTACTCGCGTGTCGTTACACTCGATGGCGCCGATTACGTGCGCTTCAGGAATCTGACGGTGCGGCCAACCGATGCCAGTTACGGCTACGGTTTCCTGTTCACCAATTCGGCGGACTACAACGAGATCAGCAACTGCAGGATCGAGATGCCGACAAGCAGCACCTCGGCCTATCATATTGGTATCTGCGGCAACACGATGACGTCCTATAGCTCGTCCGGTGATTTCGGAAACTACAACCTGATCCAGGACAACACCATCACCGGTGGAAGCTACGGGATCCGCTGGTACGGTTCCGGTTCGTCCGACTACACAACGGCCGTCGGTAATCAGTTCATCGACAATACGATCATCGATTGGTACTCCGCCGGTATGTACTTGTATTACCCCGGCGGTCAGTTGGTTTTAAAGAACAACCGTGCAATCCAACGTTCCACCGGGACGTACACCACAACCTCCGGGTACGCGTACTACATTTACTATCCCAACGACGGACCGGACATCAGCTACAATTACGGTTTCTCCGCGGCATACTGGTTGTACGTCTATCGTCCGAACAACTACTACGCCTCGACGAACAATCGCGCCAAGGTGTACAACAACATGGGCGCAATCAACGGAACGAGCACCGCCTACGGATTGTACGTGAGCTATCCACGGTACACGGATTGCGTATACAATTCCGTGTTTATCAAGACGAGCGGTACGGCGTACGGCTTGTATTCGTATGGCGAAACGACGGCGTACGACAACAAGTTCGCGAACAACTGGATAGCCCTGGAAGGCAATGGCACCTTCTACGCGCAGTATCAAATGACCTCGGGTTCCGCGATCGATTATCTGCTGTTCGATAACAATGGATTCTATCGCAACGGCACGGGCACGGATTATTATCGCTGGCAGGGGACGAGTTATTCCACCCTTGCAGCTATGCAGGCGGCATCACCCGGATTCAACCAGAATTCGGTGTATGGTAACCCCTATTTTGTCAGCGCCACCGATGTGCACAGCCGTTCGCATGTGGGCTATCAGGCGGGTGTGTCGATTCCGGGCTTCACGGACGATTACGACGGCGAGCCGCGCGGAATTTCTCCGTGCATCGGCGCGGATGAATATCCGGCACCGCCGCCCGAGTTCGACATTTCAATCGCGGACGTGCGCATCGATTACGCGCTCGACAACTGGGCGCGTTTGGAAGGCGCTGCCCTTAATAACATCGACGTGGTGTTGGTGAACAGCGGTTTGAGCACGAATCCTGCTGGCATCACTGTCGTGTACAAGGTCGGCGGCATGCCGGCGAACGAAACCGACGGCGTCGCGCAGGTCTTCAATCCTGTCTGGGTCGCCGAGAAGAGCAAGGTGACCTTCACGCAGCCGCTGACCGGCCTGGCACCTACGCCGGCGCTAACGGTGTATGCGCGAGCTTTCTGGGCGCAGGATCAGAACGGCGTGAACAACAGCGGCAGCGATACGAGGAAGATCGACCTTGCCAAGGTTCACGGCAACGAGAATTTCAACTCGATGATCGCACCGGCGTTCACGGATTATGCCGGATTCCTGGATTATCCGTGGATGGTACAGGACGCGAATGGCGGCGCCACATGGCATGTAGCGAATGGCGTAGGAATGTCAGGTTCGAATGGTCTTGAGTATCCCGGCGACACCCAGCCAGGTAACGACTGGGTGTTTTCACCCGGAGCAGTATTGGAAGGTGGCGCGAGTTATCGCATCGCTTTCCAGGCGAAATCGGTGACCGGAGCTGCGCAGACCGTAGAAGTAGCTTTCGGAATGAGCCCTGATCCGGGTTCGATGACGACGTTCGCGGTGTTTTCGAACTTCACGAACACGAGTTTCCTGTCCGCCAAGCAGATCGCAGGGGGCATGGATCCCTTTTTCAACACACCGGAAATCGACGGCCCGTATTATCTCGGCTTCCGCGTGACGAGCAATGCGGGTGCCGGTGCCGTCGTGCTGGATGATATCGTGCTCGACGACAATCCCTCGCCGCCGCCGAAAATTGGCTTCGGTCTCCCAGGTGATCCGTTGATCACATTCATCGATACACCCGCACGGAAGATCCAGCTTCAGGCCAACTACAAGACCCCCGGTCTGATCATCCGGACCTACGAAGTGGCTAATATGACCAACATTTACGGTGCCGACGGCGACTTCCTCTGGGACGTCGAAACCACGACTCCGTGGATCACACTCACGAAGGCGACGCCGGAACCAACGCTGCAGGGATACAACTTCACCCCGCCGCGTCCGCGCCAGTTCCAGGATTTCACGATGACGGTCAATCCCAACGGTCTCGCGCCGGGTCTGCACGTGGGTCAGATCACGTTCTACGGCATTCTGTTCAACGATGACTTCCCGCCTCCCGCTTTCGGTCTGGTCGCGACGAACGAACCGCTGACGATCGATGTGGAACTCCGCATCGTGAACGCCGGCTCGAAGGGCGGTCCTCCATACGAGGAAGCGCCGATGGGCCTGATGACCGCCGGCAACACCTACAACTTCATCGCACCGATCACGGGCACCCCGATCGCGACGGTGGAAGTGACGAGCGGCGTGATCAACTCGATGACCATCCGCGTCTACCCGAACCAGCTGCCGCTGAACCTCGCGCGCATGCTGTATGTGAAACGCTACTGGCAGATCACGCACACCGGTACGGGCTGGATGGCGAACATCACTTTCCCGTATACCGATCAGGAAGCGACGATGGTGAACGACCGCAACCAGCTCCGCGGCGTGCGTCAAGCCGTCCCGCAGGGCAGGTGGGAAGATCCGATCATGGGCACAAGTTCCGCCTCCGATCCAGTGATGAACCTGGTGAAAGTGTTCGACTTCAATGAACTCAACATCGGCGGCAATATCGCGCTGGCCCAACCGTACTTCATCTACGGAAAGGTCGGCGACGACGTGCCGACAAGTTTCGGATTGGAACAGAATTATCCGAATCCCTTCAATCCCACCACCACGATCAATTTCAATGTGGCTGAAGAACGCGCGGTACGCATCGTCGTGTACAACAGCCTCGGTATGGAAGTGGCGGAATTGGTGAATGATCTCGTCCCTGCCGGACGCTACAGCGCGCAGTTTGACGCAAGTACGCTGCCGACCGGAACCTACATCTGTCGCATGATGGCGGGGGACGTTGTTCAAAGCATACAGATGGTGCTTTCGAAATAAGCCCTGAACAATCCTGACTTCACGAGGGCCGTCCGCCAGGGCGACCCTTTTTATTTACGATTTACGATCTTCGATTGACGATTTCGTCGATTACCTGAGTCGGCTGTCGGGATTGGCCTCTGCAATCTTCAACTATTCGGTAGCGGTCCACCTGGACGGGACTGTGCGGGTACGATGCACCGTGTACATGAGATCAACTGCACGAGCATATAAGATCCATTGAAATCATGCGGATGACGATCCTCCATTTTTCTCATTCCCCGCCTTTTCCTCCTGCCGCTCATTTCCACATTTCATTTATTTCTCTGCTTTCCTTCATTCCCTCATCGCAGACTCTTCGCGTTTGCCGTATTTCGGCCGGTTCCGATTTTATTTGTCGCTTCGGGCAAGGCACCCTATCTTTTCAGCTTACCCCCGCTGCTTCGCAGCCCCACCCAATTGCAACGGAGGCGCAGTCCATGAAAGAGAACGGAACATTTTTCGCCAGGTCGCTCGACCGCGTAGAGAAAATAGGCAACGCCCTGCCGCATCCCGCCACGATATTCGCCATACTCGCAGGCTTGGTCGTCATCGCCTCGTCGATCGCGGCATGGCTCGGGCTGACGGCGTCGCATCCGGGTACAAGCGAGACCATCAGTGTCCGCAGTCTGCTCAGTAGCGAAGGTGTGCGGTGGATGTTCGAGAATGTCGAGCACAATTTCGTGAAGTTCCCTCCGCTGGGTCTCGTGCTCGTGGCGATGATCGGCATCGGAGTCGCGGAAGGGTCGGGACTCCTGACGGTTCTGATCCGCGCTCTGGTCCTGAAGGCGCCGAAGCGTCTGATCACGGCGTCCCTGGTCACTGCGGGCGTGATGTCGCATCTGGCGTCCGAAGCGGGGTATGTGGTGTTGATTCCACTCGGCGCTGTGATTTTTCTCGCGCTCGGGCGTCATCCCATCGCGGGACTCGCCGCCGCCTTTGCCGGAGTGAGCGGCGGCTTTGGCGCGAACATTCTGATCGGAAGCGTAGATCCGGTGCTCGCCGGACTAACGCAGAGCGCCGCGCAGATCATCGATCCGAATCTCCATATCACGCCTGCGACGAATATATACTTTATGTGGGCTTCGGCTGTGTTGATCATCATTGTCGGGACGATCGTCACAGACCGCTTCGTGGAACCGCGCCTCGGGAAATACACGGGCAAGGAAACAGCCATAGAAATGGAACAGCTGACGCGGAACGAGAAAGACGGCTTGATGTGGGCTGGGATCAGCGTGCTCTTCGTCATTGGGCTGTTTCTGCTTGCGGTCATTCCGGAGAATGGACTCCTCCGCCATCCTGGTAAAACGGTGCTACAGTCGGCGTTCTTCAACGGGATGATTAGTGCTATCATGGTCTTCTTTCTCATTCCCGGAATCGTTTACGGATGGGTGACGAAGAGCATCCGCAACGACAAGCAGGGGATCAGGGAGATGATCAAGTCCATGAGTCATCTCGCGACCTACATCGTCCTCGTGTTTTTCGCGGCGCAGTTCGTGTACTATTTCCACTATACAAATCTCGGGCTCATCGTCGCCATCGACGGCGCCGGGCTGCTGCGCGGTATCGGTCTCAGCGGCATTCCCCTGATGCTGATGTTTATTGTGTTCAGCGCGACGATCAACATGTTCATGGGTTCCGCATCCGCCAAGTGGGCTATCATGGCGCCGGTGTTCGTGCCGATGTTCATGTTGCTCGGATATCATCCCTCGCTGACGCAGATGGTGTTCCGTATCGGCGATTCAATCACCAACGTCATCACACCCATGATGTCGTATTTCGCGCTGATCGTTGCTTTTGCCGAAAAATACGACGAGAGCTACGGGCTGGGGACTATCATCTCGACAATGCTCCCGTATTCGATCATGTTCGGTATCTTCTGGGCCTTGCTTCTGGTCGCGTGGATGCTTCTCGGCGTGCCTGTGGGACCGGACGGACCGTTGGAGTACGTGCCGTCATTCGGGTAAGTCGTACGCGGAGGAATACGTACGCGGATGAACGCGGATTATTGCGGATGGGCGCGGATAAGAGCTTTTTTTAAACTTCGTAGCCGCCAGGTCTGGCAGCTATTCGAGCGCAGGAATTCGCGGGTGTGCTCATGACCTGGTAGCTCTAAAGCACTTGTCTTACGGATAGGGAGTTCACAACTCTCTTATCCGCGTGAACCCGCCCCGATCCGCGACCATCCGCGTACGTATGAAGACGTACGCGGATGAACGCGGATTATTGCGGATGGGCGCGGATAAGAGCTTTTTTAAACTTCGTAGCCGCCAGGTCTGGCAGCTATTCGAGCCAGGAATTCGCGGGTGTGCTCATGGCCTGGTAGCTCTAAAGCACTTGTCTTACGGATAGGGAGTTCACAACTCTCTTATCCGCGTGAACCCGCCCCGATCCGCGACCATCCGCGTACGTATTCCTCCGCGGACGTCTCGTTCCGCGATAGCCCGACAGCGCTTGTATCGTCTGCGATTATCAGCTATTATGTGGGGAAAATCTCCATTACAGAAACCAGGAGGAGAGGATGCGGCATTATATCGGATTTATAATTGCGGTGTTCTGTATTTGCACCGCGGTCAATCCATTGCATGCACAATGGACACAGACTAATGGGCTCTACGACAGCAGCGTTTATTCTTTCGCCATCTCCGGTACGCATATCTTTGCCGGGACCATCGGTATCGGCGGCGGCGTCTTTCTTTCCACCAACGACGGCGCGAACTGGACTTCGGCGAGCGCGGGGTTGAAGGGCGCTCCCGTCCCTGCTCTGGGCGTCTCGGGATCGAATATCTTTGCCGGGACCAATGGTGATGGCGTGTTCGTTTCCACCGACAATGGTGCGAGCTGGTCCGAGGCGAACAACGGATTGACGAGCAAGCTGGTAGGGGCTCTCGCAGTCTCTGGCACGAATGTGTTTGCAGGAACGTATGGCGACGGCGTCTTTCTTTCCATCGACAACGGCGGAAGCTGGACAGCTGTCAATAATGGGTTGACGAATCCTCGCGTCGTTGCTTTGGCGTTCTGCGGTCCGAATCTGCTTGCCGGGACCGATGGCGACGGCATTTTCATCTCCATGGACAACGGAGCGAACTGGACCGCGGCGAGTACTGGCTTGACAGAGTCGTATCTCAATGCGCTTGTCGTCTCCCATTGGAATATTTTTGTGGGAACCGCCGGTGGCGGAGTTTTTCTCTCCACCAACATGGGGACAAGTTGGACAACGGTGAACAACGGGTTGACGAACACACGGGTCATGGCTCTGGGCGTATTCGGCGCGAACGTGTTTGCCGGGACGGGCGGCATTGGCGGCGGCGTTTTTCTCACCACGGACAACGGCGCGAACTGGACGGCGGAGTGCACCGGTTTGACGAACACCAGTGTACGCGCTCTCGCCGCTTCCGGCACGCAGCTCTTCGCCGGGGTTTTTCACGGCGGCGTCTGGAGACGACCGTTGTCGGATATGACCCTGTCGGTGGAGAGACTTTCAACCGGCGTGCCGATCCGCTTCAGTCTGGAACAGAACTATCCAAATCCTTTTAATCCAACGACGACTATTCTCTTCCATCTCGCATCCCCGGCGTTCACCTCGCTGAGAGTATTTGACGCATTGGGAAGAGAAGTCGAAGTGCTTCTCTCCGAACAGCTTCAAGCCGGGTCGTACTCGCGTCGGTGGGACGCGACATCGTTGCCGAGCGGTATCTACTTCTACCGCATTCAAGCCGGCTCATTCAGCGAAACCAGGAAACTCATTCTGCAACGGTAGCAGGCCGGTTTGCGCAGGGGCGGCGATTCCACCGGCGAGCCGGTATGATCGCCGCCCAACACGCCGTCATTTTTTCGCAGGATCGAACACCTCAGAAGCCACGCGCTTCCTGAAGACAGGAAAGCCCTTCAGCGGGATCGGGTGGATATAACGGAATTCCGTCCCGTGCAGGAAATCCCACATCCTTGAATCGCAGTGGTTTTCTCGCGATATTATGCGTTGATCCGTAATGCTCCCGTAGCTCAGCCGGATAGAGCATCTGCCTTCTAAGCAGAGGGTCGCAGGTTCGAGTCCTGCCGGGAGTACAAACTTTCGTTTACATGACGATTCCAGGGCGCGACGAGGCAACTCGGCGTGCGCGGCCTTTCTCGTGGAGCGATTTCCGCTTCCATGGCCTGAATTGATTTCGATGTCCGCACAATGATGTCCGCTCTGGCGAGGGCGCAACGGGATCGATCGGGGTGCGTTGATATATGCGGCACGCGGCGGTCCTGAACGGGCATGCACTCGACGTTCGTTCGCGTGTGGTACATGCGATAGAAAATTTCTTTAGATTGTGATCGTCATAATTGAGACAAATATCCGGATGCAAATCCATGTAGCTGCCTTTTTTGTGCTGTTCTACCTGCTGTCGCCGGCCCTCATGGCGCAGCGGAGAGTGGAGCAATCCATGCGCTTTGGCCGCCTCGATATCACGAACGGCCTCTCGCAGGGCATGGTGTTCTGTATGTTTCAGGACAGCCGCGGGTTCATGTGGTTCGGGACCAAGGAAGGGCTTAATCGCTACGATGGCCACGATTTCCTGGTCTACAGAAAGCAGCCCGGGAATGTGGCGTCGCTGCCGGATAACTACGTGCAAGCGATAACCGAGGATCGCAGAGGTCGGCTATGGTTGGGAACCAGCGCCGCCGGGCTTGTCATGTTCGATCCGGCGACAGAGCGTTTCACGCAGATTCCGTTGCCGCATGAAAAAGAAGGCGCGAACGTCAAGGGCGTGGATGACGTGGAGATGGACAATACAGGGAGACTGTGGGTGTGCGTGTACGGCATGCGGCTGTTTTCTCTCGATGTGAGTAATTACGATACGACTGCGATCCGCGCCTCGATGCGCATCGGAGGGCCTTCACTGTTTCATATCAATCAGGAAGTGAATCGCTTGCGGCGCGATAAGCTGGGCCGCCTCTGTTTCCTGAACGAGGACGGCCTCTATGTGCTTGCGGAAAGGAAGGGAGAATGGAAGCTGCTTGCCTCCTGGGCGGAGCATGTTGATCGGGATCCGGATAATGGAAAATTCGCCTTTTCAACAACACAGCGCGATAGTACAATCTGGGTTGTGTCATCCAGGTTCGAGAACTCGCACTTGCTGCATCTGAGCGCCGATGGCCGACGCGTTATCACATCGTTGCGATTTCGCATCGATGGAGTCAACCAGTATATCCGGGACATGGTGGAAGGTCCGGACGGTGCGTTGTACTTCATTTCCTTCGATTATTTTATCCGCTATAATTCAGCACGAAACACCTTCGCGTCGATTCGTGCGAACAAGGACAACGTGTCGGGATATTCGGGGAGGGGCAACCATTTGTTTGTCAGTCCGGGAGGACTTGTCTGGATCAGTACCAGCGGGTATGGATTGAACACCTTCGATCCGTTGACGCTCGCCTTCCACGCAGGGCCGGAACCCCTTCATACTGCGCTCTTCGCGAAGGAACTTGATGCATTCGATCGCTCGATTCGCAACCGTACGGGAGGCATGATGCGCCTCGTCAACCATGTGTTCCCGCTTCGTCTGGAAGATGGCGACCTGTGGTGCGGGACACTCGATCACGGCCTTCTGTTCTATGATGCGCACACCGGAGCGGTAAAGCATTACAGCGTCAATCCGCATGATCCGTACAGCTTCCTCATGATCCGTTTGAACAGGCCTTTCGTCGACAGCAAAGGCAGGGTCTGGGTCGGCAACCGCCAGGGCATCAGCCGTCTCACGCAGACTCCTGAACAGTGGGAGCATTATTGGTTCGATCCCGACGGACCGGATCTGGCGATACTGAACAACCATGTGACGTGCTGGCATGAAGAAGCGGACGGCGGCATCTGGATGGGGACGATGACGACTGGGCTTGTCCGTTTTTCTCCTGAAAAAAAAACGTTTACGTTCTTCCGGTACGACAGCAACGATTCCACGAGCATCAGTCACGATCACATCCTGAGCATCGCCAGGGATCCACGAAAGACCGAACAATCGCTCTGGATCGGCACCGACGGAGGAGGGCTGAACCGGTTCGATCTTAAAACACACCGATGTATCCGCTATGGCCGGACGCAAGGCCTTCCGAATCCTGTAGTGTACGGTATTCTACCCGATTCGTACGGAACCTTGTGGATGAGTACCAATAAAGGATTGAGCCGCTTCAATCCTGAAACCGACCGATTCAGGAATTACGATGTACGCGACGGACTTCAGGCCAATGAATTCAATCGCGTTGAATATTATCGCGTCGGAACATATCTCTGCTTCGGCGGGGTCGACGGGCACAACATGTTCGACCCGGCGAAGATACAGGACAACAAATCCGTTCCTCCGGTGGCGCTGACGGCATTCCGATTGTTTAACAAGGAAATGTATCCCGGGGCACCTGAAAGTCCGATTACGGTCACGATGCCCTACGTCAGAATGATAGAACTGGCGCACGACCAGAATATGTTCACGATCGAATTCTCGTCGCTGGATTTTCATGCCCCCGACAGAAACCGCTATCGCTATCGCTTGGATGGATTCACGGAGGATTGGATCGACGCCGGTACGCAGCGTACCGCCACCTTCACAAACCTCGATCCGGGCGAGTACCTGTTTCATGTGATCGGCTCCAACAATCACGGCGTGTGGAACACTGCGGGAGCGAAACTTCGCATCGTCATCGCACCGCCATGGTGGAGGACGGTGTGGGCCTTCATCGCGTATGCTCTTTTCCTCGCGGGCGCGTTGTTCGCAGTCGATCGTTTCCAACGACGGCGTGTGATCATTCGTGAACGGCATCGTTCGGAGATTCGTGAAACAAAATTGCGTGCCGAGGCGGCGGAATATGAAGCGCGCGCGGTGCGTGCGGAAAATGAACGGAAGCACAAGGAGATGCAGGTAGCCTCCGTCATTCAGCAGCGCGTTCTTCCACAACAGTTGCCGCGAATACCAGGGTACGAACTTGCCGGAATCAATCTTCCCGCCGAGGAGATCGGCGGCGATTATTACGATTGCATTCAACTGCGTAACGGCCGGATCGCGCTCGTCATCGCCGACGTTACGGGTAAGGGAGTGCCGGCCTCGTTGCTGGTCAATAGTCTTCATGCCTCCTTGCGGGTGCATCTGGATAACGGGGAAGAACTGTCCAATCTGGTGTATCGGTTGAATGATTTTCTCTATCGCAGTACACCGCCTAGCGCATTCATCACCTTTATGATAGCGACTCTCGAACCTGAAACCGGGATGATAGAAATGATCAACGCAGGTCACAATCCCGCCCTTTTGCAGCGCGATGGGAGTATCGCCGATACCATGCGCAGCAGAAATCTGCCTCTCGGCTGTATGCCCTCGACGCAGGCGCCTGAAAAAGAATGCTATACTTTGAAGGAAGGGGAGGGCCTGTTGTTGTATACCGACGGTATAACCGAGGCTATGAACATCGATCGTGAGCCGTTTGGACAAGAGGCACTCGTGAAATTGTTCCTCGCCAGGCGCAATCAACCTGCGGCTATGCTTCTCGGCACCATCGTCGCGGAGCTGAAGCACTACGCCCGGGGAACCGAGCAGAGCGACGATATCACGGCGCTGTTCCTTCGGCGGGGAGCGACGGTCGAAACATAGACGATCACCGGTACGCAGCTGTCGCAATACCGTTGAAGCCACGGGCAACCTGTCCGGGTTGCTTCGATAGTCACCCCGTCGTTGAATATTTTTTTTGGAGAAGGGGAATATTTCGAGCGCTCATGTGTCTTCCGTCTGAGTGAAGGCGTGCATCTGCTTGCAGCTTTGAGCCTGTGCGGCATTCTGAATCGTGCCGGCCGTGTGTCCGTTGCGAGGATCCTGCCGCTCGAACCGAAATAATGGAGTGCTATCCGTCAAGGCCAAGGAGTCATGTATGAGCAATTCAGGTTCCATGGTAAAGGTCCCGTCTGGTATTGTTTCGCTGCTGGTGTTCATTTCACTCGCCGCCTGGCCGTGGGAGATGACAGGACAAACACCGTACGATTTTCCGATTCCCGGCGATGGAGACCGCTTCGTCTATGCGAACGACGAAGGCGTTCCGACGGCTCTTCTCTGCCGTTTTAGCAGTTCCTCGCGATCCTTTGCATTTCGGGACCTGCGCAAGGGATTCGATCCATATACCTACGCCGGTCCGATGGATGCGGACAGCAACGGTGTGCTTTGGCTAGATGGTCCAAAGTATCGTGATGTGGTGTTTTATCCGCTTCGGAGGCCCACCGAACCGGTGATCCTTTTTGATGGCATGGAGTGGACGTGGAACACCTTCGATACCACGGTATTCGGGCGTCACATCTCCGCAATCACGTACCGCAGTGGTTTCGGCCTTGCACAACGGATCAGGACCGTCGGAGAGTACTATGGACTGCTGTACGACCGCGACAAGGGCGAGGTGCTGCGACTCAACAGTATGGTGATCGGGGGGGAATCCTTCAATCGGGAAACTGTCCACCGTGACTTTGTCTCCATCTGTGAAGACCGTATGATGCAATACCGGGTCGAGTCCACTGGAGGGACAATTACCTACAGGTCCTACCCTTATTCCAGCGACCGAATTGAAAACGGCATCCGTTACGCACTACATCCGCTTTTTCGATCCCCTCTCAGCGAACAACCTTTTCCGTACGGTATCTATGTGACCGCCGGGCCGGGCGGCGTTACCAGTATTGGTGGCGGACTCCACATTCCGGCCACAGTCAGCATTGGAGACGTGATCGGGTACACTATGTTTATCACTGATACCTCTTCGATACAATTCGCAGGAGGGTTGAAGCGCGCATTGCGTATGGTGCGCCTTATGGGGTTGGCTGAAGGTGTATTTGAAGATCTAACCATTGTGGAGAACGTCGGAGTGCTACGTGCCAGTGGGAACTCCTGGTTGATGGGGGGTTGGTGTGATGAACTGGTGTATTATTCCGGCTGCGGGGAGTCTTGGGGCACACCGGTTTCGGTGCCGAGTGAAAAGCCCACGCCCAAGCACATATCGCTGTCTGTTTCTCCGTCTCCTTCGCCAGTGCGGCATGGCCGTGCCGTTGTGTGGATCTCTTCCAACATATCAGATGAGGCGGTCTTGCGTGTCACAGACATGCTCGGCAAACTCGTCCACGAAGAGCGCACCAGAGTTGATGCTGGCGGCAATCCGGTATACCTGGAAATCGGCAGCTACACGTCGGGCATGTACATCGTGACAGTTACCGTGGCAGGCGAGCGGGCATGGACGAAGCTGCTTGTCCGTTGAACCGGCATAGAAAAACCCTGCAGAGCTGTGAATCACAAAGTTGGCGTCGCTACGGATCGCACTCGCGGCCCGGGAATTTTTGTTCACCATCCGCCTTCCGTGCATATTGGCAGTGATGAACTCGCGAGTACACATCTTCCACCTATTGCTTGCACCTTGCGGTGATGCGCAGCGCATCTTCCTTATTGGCGGAAGCGCGGCGTGCATGGACGGCCGGCAGGGGATGGTACAATGAGCACGCTCATCACGATGATACTGAAGTGGCTGGGTCAAAAAGCGGTGCTGCTCGCGATCATTCTGGCACTGCTCGTGGCGGGCGTGTGGATTCGCGGTGAATGGGCCGCGATGAGCATTACGATGCGGCAGATCGAGGAGAAGCAAACTGCCCGGAAGATCCTCGACGAGCATGCTGTCAGTCTCCAGCAGCGGGCCGAGCAGCTGCGTCGGAGCGGTTCGGCCATGCTGCTCGATCTGAAAGAGAAGTCGCTTCGAGCCGACGCCGCCTGGAGCGACCTCCGCGATCTGGAAACCAAACGCGCCCGCTTGTGGAACAGACACTGGTGGGCAAGAAAAAATCCTTTTACATCCGTTTACAGGGAAATTGCGGTCCTCGACGCCGGCATCGCGGCACGCCGTAAAGCGGCCGCAGAGGTGGAACGTCTCAAAGACGCCGCGAGAAAGCTTGTCGATGCCTCACCTGAATTGCGTGAAGCCCGCGACCTGCTTGACGAAGTCCGGCAGACCCGGACGTCTAGCAGGGATCTCGAGAGGCAGATAACCTCGGACGAAAAGCGTTTAAATGAGGAACCGGTTCAAAAACTGCTTGCCGAAGTCGACCGGCAGCTTCCGACGGCCCTGGCTCTGCTGGCGGGCATCATCCTGCTCCCTATCGTCATCAGGGCAGGGGTGTATTTTCTTCTGGCACCGCTTGTCGGACGCATTGCTCCGATTCGAATCCTCCCGGACTCCAGCGGCATTGTCCAATGCGTGCAGGCAATGGAGGCGCCGCGGGAATGCCGCGGACGAATTTCCGCGGTATCATGCGAGGTCGCGCTGGATGAGGGACATGAGCTGCTGGTCCATGCGGATTACCTGCAGAGTTCCCCTCTGGCGGCGCGGAAGAACACCAGGTGGTTTCTCAATCTGCGGCTGCCATTCAGCAGTATCGCCTCCGGCTTGTTCGCGCTCGTGAAGGTCACGTCCGATCACGCCGCGAGTGTTGTGGTGTCGTCTTCCAGGGACCCGCTGAGCGAGGTCGCGATGCTCGTGCTGCCCGAAGGATCCGCGCTTGTCTGTCAGCCGCGGTCGCTTGCCGGGGTGCTGCAGCGGCGGGATGCCGACATCCTCATCACGCGTCACTGGCGGCTGTTCAGTCTGCACGCGTGGTTGACCATGCAGCTGCGCTATCTCGTATTTCACGGACCATGCACGCTTATTCTGAAGGGCTGCCGCGGGGTTCGCGTCGAGCGGGCGCAGGCCGGCAGGCTGATCAATCAGGCGGCGACACTCGCGTTCAGCGCGAATGTCGGATACGCCAATACCCGATGCGAGACCTTCATCTCCTATTGGACAGGCAAGGAAGATCTGTTCAACGATTCCTTTTCCGGAACACCGGGCGTCTACGTTTATGAGGAGCTGCCGGATGTCCGGAGGCGAAGCGGCATCACCGGACGGGGCGTCGAGGGCGTCATGGATGCCGTATTGAAAGTATTCGGCGTCTGATTCCCGGCAGCGGCGGACCGCGTGGCTCTCGTGCTTTTCCATCCCGACGTACTCGCAGGTTCGCTGCTGGTGTCAGCGGCTGAAGTTGTACGATGATGAAATGACCTGCGTCCGGTTTGAGGCAGGATGAAGACCTGCCTGCAACGGACGGGTGTGCGACAAAAATGTTTAAGAGGGCAGGCGGGAGGCGGGAAGGAGAGTT
>CAYJMN010000065.1:0-32512 GCA_964371045.1 uncultured Chromatiales bacterium
CCATGCCTTGGACCGCGCAGGGCGGCCAGTGGTGGATCAACGCCGATCCCGTCGCGGGCGATCATGCCGCCCGCATCGCCGTGCAGCCAACCACCACCGCGCTGCCCGTCGGCCTGCACGCCACCGCCGTCAGAATCGCTGGCCAGGCGCCAAATTTGCCGAAAGATGTCGCCGTAACCTACGAAATCACCGGTGTGGTCGGTGTGGAGCCATCAGCCACTATCGCAACCTTTGGCCTCGGTCCCATCTGGCCGCAACCTGTGCCGTTGAACGGCGAAGCGCGGATCAGCGTCACCGTCCCGGTGGGTGAGTATGTACGTGTTGTGCTGTACGACGCACTGGGAAGAGAGGTGGCGGTGCTGCGTGAAGGCGCGTTGCAGGAACAGGAGCATATACTCCGTTTCTCACCCGCAGCACATAGACTCATGCCCGGATTGTATCTTTTGCGTATGATCAGCGCGGGCGGACAGGCGGTGCGGAGGGTGGTGGTGCGGTGAACCTAAACGGGAAATGAAGAGCGGAAAATCAATTATCACAAAGGATGCGATATCCGGCTCCCCTCTCTCTACTGGGAGAGGGGCGGGGGTGAGGGCGTGCGGGGGGTGGTGGTACGGTAGCGGAGAGTGTGGAGCATGGAGCGCACCGGAAGCACTGAATGCACCGAGATCACAGAGGGCACGGAGAGCACAGAGGCTTTTTAGAGGGCATAGTTTTACGATGTATGCCGTTCCGTGGATGGTCGATCCTTCGGCAGTCGTCAGAGCTGATTTTCCCATTTCAGTGTTAAAGAAATCCTCTGTGCTCTCTGTGCTCTCGGTGCTCTCAGAACCATACGTTCCGAGCGCCAGTGTTACCCAATCCGCACGTCGTCACTCCTCCCGCCTTCGCTCTCATTTAGCGACAGCTCTCCTCTCTCCCTACTCCCTACTGGTCCCGGAGGGATGCCTCCGGCAGTCAGCGGCCGATTGACGATTGACGATTTGTTGAGTGTCTCTTATCCCCTCTCCCTACTGGTCCCGGATGGATGACTCCGGCAGGGGTAGGGATCGGAGACTCGCCGCGGCGAGGTGAGGGCGATTAACGATTAACGATTCCCAAATTATCAATTATCAATTATCCATTATCCATTATCAATTACCGCATCAGCAGACTTACGAAAAACACGGCCGCGAGGAAGGAAATGAAATCCGCGATCAATCCGGTGGGCAAGGCGTGGCGGGTGTTGCGTATGCCGACGCTGCCGAAGTACACGGCGACAACATAGAAGGTGGTTTCGGTGCTGCCGTACATAGTGGAGACCAGCATCCCAAGGTAGGAGTCGGTCCCGTGCGTCTGCATGATCTCCGTCATCACGCCGATCGAGCCGCTGCCGGAGAGCGGCCGCATGATCGCCATCGGAAGCGCGTCGGCGGGTATGCCGACCAGATCGGTGAGGGGACGCAGCGCTGCGATGAACACGTCCATCGCACCGCTGGCGCGGAATACCGCGATGGAAACCAGCATCAGCACGAGGTAGGGAATGATGCGGACGGCGATCTGGAAACCCTCCTTCGCGCCTTCCACGGCGACTTCGTAGACCTTCACCTTGCGCATGGCGCCGTACACGAGGAAAAACAACATCAGCGCGGGAACGGCGACGGCGGACAGAACGGTGACGATACCCTGAGCAATATCGATCATACGGCCTCCGAGCGATCCCAACGGAACATGCGCAATTTGCTGAACAACCGTGCAAGCACGACGGCGCAGATCGTTGCCGTGAGCGACGCGAGGAATGTCGTACCGATGATCGCGGCGGGATTGGACGATCCCGATGCCGCGCGAATCGCGATCGCGGTGGCCGGTATGAGCGTGACGCAGGAAGTATTGAGCGCGAGAAAGGTCACCATGGCATCGGTCGCGACACCCGATTTGTCGTTGAGCTTGTTCAATTCCTCCATCGCCTTCAAGCCGAACGGCGTGGCCGCATTGCCGAGTCCGAGCATGTTGGCGGAAATGTTCATGATCATCGATCCGACGGCGGGATGATCGGCGGGAACGGAAGGAAACAGTCGCGACATGACGGGACGCACGCCGCGTGCAAGCAAGTGGATCAGCCCAGCTTCTTCGGCGACGCGCATGACGCCAAGCCACAGCGCCATGATGCCGATAAGCCCGAGAGCGATGTTGACGGCGGTACCGGCCATTTCAAAAGCGGCATTGGTGACCTTGCGGAGATACACCAGCGACACAGGATCGAACTCCGCGCTCCATTCGCCGGTCGATGATCGCGTAAGCCTGACTGCGAGTGTGCCTTCCCCGCCGGACATCTCCGCCATGACGCGGAGGCGCTCGGGGGCGGTGTCGGGTACCGTAAGCAATGCGCTGCCCTCACTGGCGGTGCGCATCGTCAGCCGTGCGGGCAGCGTAACGTCGGAACGTATGCGTGCTCCCGTGAAATGCGCCGCGAGCTGCGTCGCGTTGAATGTGATCTCACCGTGCAGCACGGCGCCCGCGGTCGCGCCCTGTTCCAGCACCGCGCATTCGACAGCCCAGGGACGTCCATTTCCGAAGCTGTTGCGGGACAGATCGTAAACATCCCTCCCGGCGGCAGTGAGGATGCCGATGACGATGAGAGCAAGCCAGATATGATTCAGCATTTCCGACCCGATGTGTGGGTAAACACCTGATGGCCGTCAGCGCATCACTTCAGTGCTGACACCTTTGATGACGTAATTCTCCGAGTCAACGACGTGCACGTCGTCTTCGTTGATTGTGACGCCGGGAAACACGCACTTGCCCGTATTGTCGGTCATGGCGCGCAATGCATGGTTAAGCTCGACGATCACGAACGGCGCGGGCTTCTGTTGGCGATCGACCACCATTACTTCCACGCGCTTGGTTCCCGCGCTGCTGTAACCCGCGTCCGCGAGCGCGGAGGTGTAGAGCGCCCAGGCGATGTTCCATGTGAAAAGCGGCGCGACTTGCTGTGCGTACGTCCGGCCCGAGGGCACGGGAAGATCGATTCCGATCTGACGGACGCCGCGCAATTCCAGACGTGGCGGTATGCGAAGCACGAAGCGATTGAGCGGAACGCCGGTGAATTGCGGCACGATGCGCTGCATGAGAATGCCCAGATCCCGGCTCGATGCCTCGGCGTTTGCCCGCAACGTGATGGTGCGAGCGGCTTCGTCAATCGCGAAGAGCACGATGCGTGCGTCGGGATACAGCGCAAGGGCTTCCTCCTGCGTTATCGTGGAATCGAGGGATGGAACAATAACGCGTGCTCCACTTGCGGTCAAGAGTTGCTGGAGATGATTCAGCGCCATGATGTCGACTCTTCCATCCTTGTCGACACCGCGCATGTTTGCAAGGCCCAAGATGAATGTCTGCTTCATCAGAGCACTGGTGGCGACAGGGGAAAGCAGAACCGGATCCTGCACAGGTCTGCCCGTGAGCTGTGTGCGGATACCGAAGTACCCGCGGGCTTTGAACACGACTTCCATCCCCTCGGTGTCGCGGCCGGCGATGATATACTCACCGCGGTCGTTGGCTGTGACCACTGCGCCGCCGGGCATGTTCACCGATGCGCCTTCAATCGCTTTGCCTTCGGTACTCATGACGATCCCGCGCGCGTACTTCGCCTCCGTGGACGTGGTGATGACCCCTTCCGTTTTGACGGGACCGTTGCTCGCATCGAAGGTGACGCGTTCGTTCCTGCCGGGATAGACGTACACGCGCGCCAGCCCGTCCTTCAACGTCAGCGTGGTGTCCAGTCCGGTGGATGCCCGGAAACGAATGGGGAGTCCGTCAGGCACCGAACTGCCGGTGCTGTCCAGTGCGAGGATGGTCACCATGCTGAAGGCACTGCGATCGGGGGGCAGCAGCGCGGGCTCCGCTGTGGAACGCAGGGAAACGGGCGGTTTGCCGACGGCGAAATGCATTTCGAACGGTCCCGACGAATTGCCGTTGCTGTTTCTCACCTGCGCCGTGAGCCGATGATATCCTTGCGCGAGGTTGTCGTATGGCGTGACGGTGATGCGGCCGGTTTTCCGGTTGAAGCTGAAACCCTGCTCTTTCCCGTTGATGTAGACGACAATGCTTTCGTCGAGAATATCGGAGCGATCACTCACTTCAATTTCGATCCTGGGTTGAGATTCGGCAAAAACCGACGCCGATACGTAGCGCAAAACAGGGATACCAGCGGCCACGTATTTCCCGATGCCGCGGAATATTCCCCAGGCTTGAATGCTGTTGAATTCCTCCTGCTTCAAACGCTGTTCTTCATACGAGCTGGTAAAAAAGGAGCATTCCACCAGCGCCGCGGTCATGGCGGAATTGCGCAGCACGGCGAATCCCTTGCCGGGATAGATGAGATAATCCGACATCGTCCCGTCGAAGGACGCAAGGGGACCCGGGGTTCCCATGACGTACGACAGATCGCGCTGAATGTACCGCGCCAGATCGTAACTCGACGGGCGGTAGCCTAGCTCACCAGGACTGGCATGATAAAATGTCGCCGTGTAATTCGTGAAAGGATTGTCCGCCGCGTTGTGATGTATCGACACCAACAGATCCGCATTGTTGGCATTGGCCTGCTGCGCACGCGATTCCAGCGGGACCGTCTTGTCCGTTTCGCGGGACATGATCACATTGGCCCCGGCCTGCTTCAGATAATCGCGCAGCGCCATACCTACACGGAGATTCACGTCCGCTTCGACCACGTCCTCCGCCGGTCCTACCCCGGCGCGATCTTCGCCGCCATGGCCCGGATCGATGAATACGGTTTTTGTTTTCAGCACCTCGCGGAACGATGCGATAGCCGAATCCCGCTTGAAGGCGTCTTTCCAGTCAGGTGGCTGCACATAATAGACCGTGGGGCCACAGGCTGAAAAAGCCAGCGCGAGCAGGAATAGGGGAAGGAGACGTTTTGCTAAATGACGGACGTGCGTTGTTTCTGGCATCATTGCAGAAATATACCCATGCAGGAGGCGACAGACAAGGTACGATGGCGACTGGGGTGTCGACACCCGTATGCCCTCTTGTTCCTTCGTCCGTGCGACGATCAAGCCTGGACCTGCGTTCGCAGCAAACACGGGTTCATCAAAACGAACGTCACGGTAGTGGCTATCGAAGACTCTCGGCGGGCAGGAGCATGCGGATTGCGTCACCGCCGATGGTGTCGCTGAGCGGCGGAGCACGGTGTACCGTCGCCATCCTCATGAACGAGGGTGCCCGGTTTTTGAGAATACACCTGGCGTAAGCCGTATGCTAAACACTCCGGCAACGCAGTTTTCATCAGCCGGCGTGTATCGGTTGCCGGCAAAGCAGCCGTATGCTTCGGTTGAGCGATTCGCTTACCTCGCTTTGACTGATGCTCAGCTCGTAAGCCTAATCCTTCTTGTACCAGGGAGCGTCACCTTCAGTAGCGATGGTAAGTAGTCCCACGACATCATGAGGACGCATTCGGTTGTGTTTTTTCATTTGTTGTCCTTTTACAATCCGCGAATCGCGCTATGCAATACTTGCCATGATTTTTTAAAAAAATACAGCCAACTCCATTTCTGCGCTCGCATGCGCTTGTTTATTGGAGTCATGGGTAATTGGAAAAAAAATAAAACGTAACCCACACCGAATTTGCGACGTGCGATTTCGCACGCATCGACAAGTGACGCATGGGGAGGTGTGCCGACGTCACCCGCATATTCTTCATCCCTGCAGCCCCTATCGTTCGGGACACATCGAAATACGTGCATGGTCTATCGTCCATTCCCTCCAGGCCTTTTTACGACAAATGATTTCGTAAATTATCGCAACACACGGGATGACGATATTGAGCGACGCATTATCAAAAGCCACGGATCATCTGAAGGAACTTCTGCAGCGCTGCGGCGACGCGGGGTGCGAAATCGGTCCGATCGGCGCAAAGGACTGGAACGTGGAAGCCGACGTGCGCATGGGCAGGGATGCGCTGAAGGTGCTGGTGTATTTCAACGCCAAGGGCACGCTGACTCCGAAGATCCAGGGAAAGAAAACACCGCTGAAGGCACTGGTCGAGCTGCAGCTGCATGGCGACGAACCACTGCGCAGCGCTTTCCTCCCTCCCGACGTCGCCACCTGGATCGGTGTGGACGAAAGCGGCAAGGGCGACTACTTCGGTCCGCTTGTAGCTGCGGCGGTGCTGGTGACGCCCGAAACGTTGCTGAGCATGCGCTCCGTTCTGCTCCGCGACAGCAAGGAACTGAGCGCGGCGCGCATCACCAAGGCGGCGGGCGAACTCCGCGAGATCTGCAAGGGATTGAGCACCGTCGTGACCGTTATGCCGGAGCGCTACAATGACTTCATGAGCGGTGACAGTTTCGGTAAAAATTCCCAGCGCATCCTCGCATGGATGCACGCGCGCTGCATCGAGAATCTGCTTGAGCAGCACGAGAAGGTTCATCATGCCGTGTGCGACAAATTCGCGAACGAATCCGTGATCGAGCGAGCGCTGATGCCGCGCGGCAAGAAGATAACCGTGCACCAGCACGTACGCGCGGAAGCCGATCCGGCGGTGGCCGCCGCCGCGATACTGGCGCGGGATGAATTCGTGCGCAGAATGAGGCAGCTCGAGGGTAAAGCGGGCTGTACGCTGCCACTCGGCGCCTCCGACGAACACGGCATTGTGGCGGCGGGGCGGCACATCCTCGGCAACTCAGGCAAGGCCGCTCTCGGACAGTATGCCAAGCTGCATTTCCGCACGACGCAGATGGTGATGCGGCGGTGGGGGACGAGGGATGCGTTTGAAGAATAGCAGAGCGCAGAGTGACGAGCGTAGGTGAATGCTGGAATTGACGTTCAACGACAGAGAAATGATATGAGAATATGGTGTCTGTTTATCGTGTTGCTTGTGCTGTCCGCGTGCGGAGAAGAGGATACGGTTGCTCCGGCGACGACATTCGCGCTCGCGATCGATAATCGTGTCGCGACGAGTTATGACGTGTACCGGGCAACCTCGGCGACGGGTCCCTTCACGAAAGTGGGTCACGCGCTTTCGGGGATGACGTATTGGATACGCGGGCTGGACGTCGACACTACGTGGTACTTTCGGCTGGTTCCGCCCGGGAGCGGCACCGATGTTTTTCACTACGAACGAAGCGTTTCCTCTTCAGGGGAGGATGTGGTGTGGGTTGTCCAATAGCCGAACCATCGCTACTCCCCGCACACGCCACCGGTGTTCATCGTTACGCCGCGGGTCGGTACGATGGCTTCGGCGGCAGGGCCGCTCCGCCTTCCACCCTTCCTTCCTTTCAATCGGATGCGGGCGTCCGCCATGTAACTTTTCCTCGCTTGAAGTGTTATTCCATCTGCGACGAGACGAAATCCGTCGGGATACGTTAGGTAGCCGACCCTCAATTTTCGGGTTTCGGTGCTTATTCGCCTGCTAAGCTATCAGGTTCCCGATCCAGAATGTGATCACACCCATGAGGTGGATGCACCGCTTTGACTACCGCATCAGAACTGAAGCGTGTGACGGGTTCGAAGAGCATCATAGCGATTGGCACAGAACCTGTATCGTCTCGAACGCTTGGTACTTCGCGCAAGCGTGAGCCGACCTGCGTCATGTTGTTATTACTATGTACGGTCCTTTATATCCGGAAAGATTATCTCATCGATCCATGGAGGAGATCAATATGAACTCCCGAGGTACATTCATTTTTCTCATTTTTCTTCTAGCCGTACTCCCATCGTCACTGCGCGCTCAAGGTAGCTGGATGCAAGTGCCGACGGCACAGCCGTTGAGTCCTTCGCTGTTCGCACCTGTCCGAGGACTAATAAGCGTCGTGATGAGCGACACCGGCAACGGATTCGCGGTCGGCTACACCGACATTGCGAATGGCATTTCCGGCGTGGTGAGAAAAACCAGCGGCGATCCGACGTGGTACATCCTGCCGGTATCGAATTTTCACGGCCTCCCACCAAGTCATCAATTGTGGGCTGGTGTGTGCGTATATGGTCAGAATGTATGGATTTGTGGATCCGAAGGCCGTGTTTACAAAAGCAGCGATTTCGGTGACAATTGGTACACTTCAAATGGCGGGATTGTGACGACAGGGACACTGCGTGAGATACAGATTTTGAACGCCAGGCCTTTCGTTGCACTTGAGGGCTTTGTCGTCGGGGACAACGGAAAGGTGTATTACACCGACACCGGCGGAGCAAGCTGGTATCCCGAGATGCTTCCAATCACGGTACAACCGGGGACGGATTTTCATGCCTTGAGCTACAGCTCGGGTGGTGTGGGTTACTGGTTTGCAGCGGGGGAATCACACACATTCATACGAATCAACAGGGCTCAGGCCTTGCCCACGGATGATCTGACCGGCAATATTCCCGGTAATCTCGGGACAATACATGAAATCAATGTAAGAAACACGCATTACGTATGGGTGATAGGGGAATCTACCATTGGAGGACCTCTCCAATTTTCTGCTGGTTCCGGAAATATCTTTGGCAATTCACCCGTTGGGCTGCCGTCGGGCGACTTCCGTGCTATATTCATGGGGTCGACATTGGACAGCATGGGATGGGTTGGGGGGCCAGGGCCGAGCATGTACTATTCGCTCGATCACGGTTTGAACTGGACGCTTGGAGCAATAACACCGCTGCCCGGAAGGACGCTGAGCAACGGCGTACAGGACATCCACGGGCACTTTGTGGATTTTGCGCCTCCATTCAATCAAACATTCTGGAAATCGACCCATGCCGTGGGGGGTGCCGCGGGTCCTTCCTCCGAAGGCTGGGTGCTGAAATGGTATCCCGAGTTAGAGCCGGACATATCAGCGACCGCGACGAGCTTCGACTTGGGGAGTTTCACATGCGGTCCATCGCTCATCAAAACGTTCACCGTACGGAACGACGGCGCGGCCGAACTCGAGATTGCATCCGTGTTTTTCTCCCTCCCGGAGTTTTCCCTCGGTTCTCCACCGCCCAATGTCATAGCGCCGTACGACCGGGCGTCGTTCAACATTCGCTGGACGCCCGCGCAGCCGGGACCGATGCCGGCGAATGCAAAAATGACCATCGTCAGCAACGATCCCGTGTACCCGACCTGGGAGGTGGATCTCGCCGGACTATTCAACAGCGCGACGGTTGCGGTGACAAATCCGCAAACTGTTCTCACCCTGTGCGCTGGGGATTCGGTCGACATTCTCGTTCAGGCGACGGTGAGCGGCAACATCGATCCGGTGCTTCTCGGTGTGACGCATGCCGGCGGCGCGGCGGGGGTGCGCCTGGTATCGCCCGATGTCGGGACACTGTTGAGCGGGACGACGACGCTGACGTTCCGGTTCTCGGCGTCCGTTCCCGGTCCATGGAACGCCAGCTACCGTTTGCACTACGGCGACACGCTCTGTCCGAAAGACACCATGATCGTTTTCCAAGGACTGGTCAGCGGCGCCGTGTTGACGCCCTCTCCGGCGATCGTGGATTTCGGGAGCATTTGCGTCGGACAAGAAAAAGACATGAGTCTCACGCTCACGAACACCGGCAGTCTTGCCGGCTCGGTGACCTCGTATACGTTCGCGGGTGGTCGGGACGCCTTCCCGAGCCAACATGTTTCACCGGTCGGTCCCATCGATCCGAACGACAGCAGGCAGTACAGCGTGCGTTTCGCGCCCGCGGCGGGCGATATCGGATTGATCGAAGGAACGTACAAGCTCGCCGTGGAGCCATGCGGCGACAGCGTGACGATCGTGCTGCGCGGCATCGTCATTGATCCGTTGCTCGCCATATCACCGCCGGGGGTGTTGGCTCTCGGTCCTACAGTCGTGGGGCAACCGGTGGATCTGCCGGTGACAATCACCAACAACGGCGGTGTTGACATCACCATCACCGGGATCGGTATCCAGCCTTCGCACCCTCGCCTGACGCTGACGGGATCGCCATCGCTGCCGCGTGTTCTCGCACCGACGCAAACCATTGTTGTGGGCGTGAGATTTGATCCGGACAAGGTGGAGAGCATACTCGGAGCGCTCGTGGTCAGGTACAGCGATCCCTGCGCGGACAGCATCGAAAGTATGCTCACGGCATCAAGCGCCAGCCCTCCGACGATCATGGTGGCATCGATGCTCGATATGGGGGAACAGGCATGTCCTGGACCGCTGATCGATACGCTCTGGGTGAAAAATCTCGGCCAAGGTCTCCTCACGCTCAAGCGCTTCACCTTTAGTGGCCGGGATTCCTCGCATTTCTCGATCCTCGGTCCGGCCGTGCCGGCGTTCGTGGCGGCTGGAGATTCGGCGGGCGTCCGCATCGCCTGCGACCCTCCCGCACCGGGAACGAGCGAAGCATTTCTCACCATCGAGCATGACGATCCGAAAACATCGAACATCTCGGTGATCCAGCTGCGGGCGGAGCGCATCGACGTAAGCTGGATTCTGGAAGGAGACAGCGCGACGGCGATGGAGTCCTGCGCGCACGTCGGCGTGAGCCGAACCTTCACCATGCGCAACACCGGGACGCGTCCGCGCACGCTCACGGGTTTGCGGGTGGTCGGGGGCACGGCAGTGTTTAGCGTGACAGGTCCGACGCTACCGGCGGTGTTACAGCCCGGTGCGACGGCGTCGTTCACCGTGACGTTCACGCCAGGCGGAAAGGCCGACGTGTCCGGCATTGTCGAACTTGCCGTCGGACCGTGCGACGAGATCCACTTGTTGGCGCTGCGCGGACTTGGCAGGGCGGCGGAGCTGACGATCACCCCTTCGCCGCTGGACTTCGGTTCCGTCAACGTCGGCGGCGATTCTGTGCGGACGGTGCGTATCGCGAATCCGGGTGCCGAAGCCGTGCATGTGACCAGTGTCTTTTTCCGACCGCCGATGCCGTTGGGATCGGAATATTTCGCGCTCGCGCCCGCGCCGGTTTCGCCCTTCACCCTGAATCCGGGCGATGTACGCAACGTCGATGTGCGCTTCTCGCCGCAGGCCCTCAGCGCGTATTCCGGCAGCCTTTGCGTCGCGGTCGATGCGCCCTGTCCCGACACGCTTTGCGTGATCGTGTCCGGACGCGGTACCTCCTCGGGCATCGGCGTGAGCAGCACGAGACTCGATATCGCGCTCGATCCGTGCACGCTGGATGAGCGCTGCGAGAGTCTGGACGTCATCAACAATGGCGCATCGCCTGTGACGATCAGTGGCGCGGTCGTCGACGATCCCGGGTGGTTCACCGTGCAGCCGCCATCAGCGTTGCCGCTTACTGTCCCGCCCGGATCGAACGCGATGTTCCGCATCTGCGCGCTACCCGGTTTCACGGGAACGCGCGGCAGTATCCTCCGGCTGGCGACGAGCGATGCTTCGATCCCCGAACTCCGTGTGACGGTGACTGCGGTACGGGATTCCTCCGCGTTTTCCGTACGGGCCTCCGCATTGGATTTCGGCGCCATCGCACGCTGCGAGGCGGGACTGACAAAAACCATCACTATCGAAAACACCGGCACCATCGACGAGTCTATCGACGCGGGAGTGCTCGTCGGACCGTTCACCGTCGTCGACGTATTGCCCGTTGCGGTGAAGCCCGGTATGCAGGCGACGCTCACCGTGCGTTTCGCACCGACATCGTGGGGAAGCTTCACCGACACGCTCCATCTGTTCAACACACGTTGCGGAGCGTCGACGAGCGTGGTGCTGTCGGGAGAGATGAACGAACACAACGCGCTGGTCACCCCCGATCCGCTGACGTTCGGCAATGTGCCTGTCGGATCGAGCGCAGTCAGGGACGTCGGCTTCGAAAACCTGCACCTTGCGCAGTTGCGTATTGCCGACGTTCGGATATCGGCGGCGGCGGATTTTTCATCCACGGGCGTGTACCCGAAAACCGTGCCGCAAGGCGGTACGATTCCGCTGCCAATTCAATACCATCCGCAGACGGAGGGTCCACACAACGAGACGGCCTGCATCATCATTGACCAGCCCTGCCCGGATACCATCTGTGTCACGCTTGAAGGCCTCACCGGCGACGCGGGGCTTGTCTCCTCACCGGCGGTGCTGGACTTCGGCGACGTGGCGCAGTGCGCTAACTCTGTCCTCAGCGACACGGTACGCAATTCCGGCGGCACGCCGATCCGCCTCACCGCCGCGCGAATCGAGGGTACGCATGCTGCGAACTTCGAGCTTCTCAACGGCATCACCATCGAGGAGACGCTGAATCCGGGTGCCGAACGTGTATTCGATGTTCGTGTACAACCCGCAAGCGCGGCGGATGGTCCGCTCGATGCGCGCCTCGTTCTGGATAACAATGGCACACCCTCGAAATTCGACATCCCGATCACCGCGCGACGGGTGACGCTCGTGGCCAACGGTGGCGGGACTGTCGATTTCGGCAGCGTGTATGCGGGCACGACGACATCGCGCACAGTGACGCTGCGCAACAACGGCAGCGCACCATTGCGCTACACCGGATCGTCCGCACCGGCGAGCGTCGTTCTTTCTCCTCCCTTGCCCGTCACCATTCCTCCCGGAGGGACACAGGATATCGAAGTCCGGTTTACGCCATCCAATCCCGGGGCCGTGAGCGAAACAATCACCCTGCATGTCACCACGCCATGCGTCGATTCGACGGTATATCGTCTGCTCGGAGACGTGCTCGCCGGCGTATCGGCGCGATCCCTGAATCTGGGCGTCGTGCCGTCGTGTCTCCCGGCAGCCGGCGGTGTCATGCTTCGCAACCATCTGGCGGAAGCTGTACAGCTTGCTGTGCTCTCCTTCGAAGGCGCAGATGCTTCGTCGATGCTGGTGGTGTCGCCATCCAACCTTCCGGTCAGCATTCCAGCCGGGGATTCCCTGTTCGTCCAGATTGAATTCACCGCAAACTCCGGTGCCGACCATTCTTACGCGGCCGTGCTTGCGGCGACGCTGCGGACGGCGACGTTCGATCTGACCGTTCGGGCGCCGATCACGGTCTTTGCGCACAGCGGCGGATTGTCCGGAGCCCCTGTCGGGAATTTCGGCCAGGTCGAAATCGGCGGGAGCGGCGAGAACAGGAGCTTCACCTTCACCAACAACGCGCCGTTCGACGTTCGCATCGCGAATCCGCAGGTGACTGGCGCTGCCTTCACGCTCATCGGCACAACCCCACCCTTGCCCCTGACCCTCGGGCCGAACGAATCCGTCGACATCGGCATCACGTTCGCACCTTCGGTGATCGGTTCATTCAGTGGAGCACTCCTCCTGGATTACGTTTCACCATGTGTGCTGACCGACAGCCTGCTCCTATCCGGAGAGGGGTTCGACAGCCGCATCGCGGTCACCGTCAGTTTGCCGGGCCTCGCAGGCGCGCCGGACGATATCGTGGAAATACCCGTCCGCATCGACCGTGATCTGGGCGGGAAGGTTTCGGAATGGTCTGGTGATATCGGTTACAATGCGTCGATGCTCTATCCGCTCGATGTACGACTGAGCGGCACGTTGTCGAGTGGTATGCGACTCCGCGAATTCACCCATGATCAACTACAAGGACGCATGCATCTGTCGGTCGGCGACGGAGCGTTTCTCAACGGTGCCGGTACCATCGCCATCGTCCGCGCGCTGGTGCTGATCGGGGACGATGTCCGCACTCCGCTGCGCTGCGAAGAGAGCTTCACCTTCGGCGGCGGCGCGCGTGTGCTGGACAGGATCGACGGCGAATTCCGCCTCGTCAATTATTGCGATGCCGACGGCAGTCGTCTCGTCCAGGATCGCGCCGGATTGCGGATACTTTCCGTTTCACCCAATCCCCTCACCGACGGCGTCACAATCAGGTATGAACTGGATTACGATGGCCCGACCGACCTGCGACTCTTTGACCTAATAGGTCGCGAGCGTCTGCTCGTTGTCAACGAGAATCAGCTTGCCGGGATACACACGGTGCATGCGCGAACCGCCAACCTGCCCACCGGTCTGTACCTCTGCGTGCTCAGACATGGAGGAAGGACAGTGACGGACAAGGTGATAATTACCCGATAACGCATTACAATGCGGATCACCATGGGCAGCACAGGACACGACGGAAAGCGGACCGAGTATGCGGATCAGCATGAAGCACGCCTGGAAGCGGCGTAGATGACTATCATTATGAACGCAGCGTGCTCTCCAGTGGGGCGGATATGGCGTGGGTTGTTCAATAAAGAGTATTGAGTATGAAACTCCACGGTAGACATACTCCCCTCTCCCTACTGGGAGAGGGGTTGGGGGAGAGGGCTGGACAGATTCCTGACTTTTTCATGCACCTGCATTTCTGCTATCTTGTTTTGTTGAATCAGGCCAACATCATGAGTCGCAGGAGAGTGTCATGACCGCCGTTTTTCGCTACCTGACTCTTATCATTATCGCTTCGGTGACTACGCCGACGCTGCACGCCCAGGGAAGCTGGGTGCAGGTCCCTACGGCGTTGCAATCGAATCCGACGACGCACATTCAGATCGGTGGTCTTTGGGGAGTCGCCATGGCGGACTCGGGAAACGGCTTCGCCGCGGGCTATGCCTCGGTGGCGGGTGGATTTTCGGGCGTGCTGCGCAAAACCGCGGGTAATCCCACATGGTTCGTGCTTCCATCGTCGAATTTCCCCGGACTGCCAACGAACCACAGCTTGTGGTCGGCGGTGACCGTTGTAGGTGCTACGGCCTGGGTGTGCGGTTCGAACGGACGGTTGTATAAAACAACGGATAACGGCAATAGTTGGGCACCTTCAACAAATGGCATAAGCGGCACAAATACACTCTTCGATATTCATTTCAGAACCCCGGATGAAGGAATCGTCGTCGGGAGCAACGGGACTATCTATTTCACATCGGACGGCGGCGCCAACTGGGTTGCGCAGACATTGCCGGCGACCGTCGCGGCCAATACCGATTTATACGGAGTCGACGACGCCGGTTCCGGAGCGGGATATTGGTATGTGACGGGCGGGACCCATACGCTGATACGGGGAGTGCCCCGTACTTCCTCCACAAGCTGGATTGACCTGAGTTCAAATCTCCCTGGAAACGTCGGCGTGATCGAAGGACTACAGTTTTACAACGACAACATCGGGACGATCACCGGAGTGATAGCCTCGGGGTCGCCAGTCCATCGCACTGTCACCGCGGGCGCTTCATTCACCAGCATCGGCGGTTCGCTGCCGGCGGGAGTCTACAACGCCGTACATTTTTTCGATCAGGATAACGGCTGGGTCGGGAATGCACTGCCGGCGCTGTATTACACCACGGACAGGGGAGCAGGCTGGACCCAGGGAACGATAACACCATTGCCGTCGCAGAGTATTTCGAACTGGCTGACGCGCATCACCTTCATTGGGACGCAGTCGGGGTATGCATCCGGAGGTGCACCGGGGACATCCTCTACGGGTTGGATACTGAAATTCATTCCAGCGCAAGCGCCGGATATTTCCACGACGCCCACGAGTCTGGATTTCGGGACGTTTTCCTGCGGCACGTCGATCGACAAGCTGTTCAACATTTACAACACCGGTTTGGGACCGTTGAACATCAGCGCCATCACCTTCTCGCATCCGGAGTTCACCATGCTGGGCCCGCTCCCCACACCGGTGCCGCCGGCCGGAGGCGCGACGTTCAGCGTGCGCTGGACCCCGACCCAGCCCGGACCCGTACCGGCAGGGGCGAAGATGACCATCGCGAGCAATGATCCGGCCAATCCGATTTGGGAAGTCGATCTGGCCGGATTGTTCAACAGCGGCACGGTAAGCATCAGCAGTCCCGGCGTTTTCACACACGCCTGTGTGGGCGATTCTGTAGATGTCGAACTCACCGCCACGGTCAACGGCAACATCCAGCCACAACTGATCGCGTTCGAATACGTCAGCGGCGTGACGGGTGTGCGGCTTGTGTCGCCCTCCATTGGCGGTACACTGACGAACAACGCGATGCTGACGTTCCGCTACGCGGCTTCGACGGTGGGTCCCTGGACAGGAACCTACAGAATCCTGTATGGCGATCCGCTCTGCGCGAAGATCGCCGTCGTGGTCTTCAACGGCTCGGCGAATGCGGCATCCATGACGGCGACGCCGAATGTCGTCGATTTCGGCGAAGTGTGCGTGGGAAAGTACAAGGATATGCTGATTTCGATGAGGAACACCGGTACGATTTCGGCGGTGGTGTCTTCCCGCACCTTCGTGGGGGGGACGGACGCATTTCCGAATCAGCATTTCGCACCATTTGGTCCGATTGATCCAAATGACAGCCTGCAGTACACCGTGCGCTTCGCTCCCACGATCAGCGATCTCGGCGCCGTGGAAGGCACATACAAGCTGCGTATCGATCGATGTGGCGACAGTGTGACAATCGTACTGCGCGGCACAGGAGTAAAACCCGGGATTTCGTTTATTCCTTCCAACCTCCTCGCGCTCGGGCCCACACCTGTGGGAGATCTGTCGCAGGAGCAGGTGACGATCACGAACAGCGGAAGCGGGATCATTTCCCTCGACGCTGTTTTTCTGCAGCCCGCGCATCCCCGCGTCACGCTTAGCGGGCTCCCTGCGCTTCCTTTTCCGCTCGGACCTTCGCAGTCGATAATTGTGACGGCGCATTTCGCTCCCGATCGAAT
This sequence comes from uncultured Chromatiales bacterium, assembly GCA_964371045.1. Classification (GTDB taxonomy): domain Bacteria; phylum Bacteroidota; class Ignavibacteria; order SZUA-365; family SZUA-365; genus JAOSJT01. Next base: position 16,551 of record CAYJMN010000065.1, read on the forward strand.
CGAAACCGTCATCAGCGAACTGGTGGTTCGCTACAGTGGTCCGTGCAGCGACAGTTCCCGTCTGCCCGTCATTGCTTCGAGCGCCAGCGCTCCGACCATCGCGCTGCCCGCGGTTCTGGATATGGGCGAGAATATCTGTCCAGGCGCGCTGATCGACACCTTGTGGGTCAGGAATCTCGGACCCGGCATTCTGACGCTCAAGCGTTTCACACTCGCCGGCCGCGATCCCTCGCATTTTTCCGTCCTGGGTCCTGCAGTTCCCGCGTTCGTCGCGGCAGGTGATTCCACCGGTGTCCGCATCGCCTGCAATGCGCCCGCTCCAGGAAGCAGCGAAGCGGAGTTGACAATCGAGCACGACGATCCGAAGACTTTCAATTCCTCCGCGGTTCAGCTTCGATCCGAGCGTATTTTCGTCGAACAGCATGTGGAGGGCGACAGCGCGACAGCTATGGAATCCTGCGCGGATGTAGGGGTGAGCCGGACCTTCATTCTTCGAAATACCGGCTTGCGTGTGCGCTTTATTACGGGTCTGCGTGTCGTGAATGGCGTCGATGTGTTTCACGTCGCCAGCACTCCGCTGCCGGTTGAAGTGCTTCCCGGCTCCTCGCGCTCCTTTGAAGTGAATTTCACGCCGACCTCGAAAGGCAATTTCGCGGGCGCCATCGAGATAACGATGGGTCCGTGCAACGAGACGATATTGCTGAGCGTTCGCGGTTTCGGATCGGTATCGGAACTCACGATAGCCCCGTCGCCCCTGGATTTCGGTTCCGTGAACATCGGCGCGGACAACACGCAATTCGTTCGCATCACCAACGGCGGCAACGCGCCCGCCATGGTTGAGGAAATATTTTTCCGTCCCGGGATGTCTCCCGGATCCGAGCATTTCTCGCTTGCTCCCGCACCGACGCTGCCTTTCGTCCTGAATTCCGGCAACGGCGCCGACATCGGCGTTCGTTTTTCGCCGCAGGCGGTAACCTCGTACTCAGGCGACCTCTGCGTCGTCGTCTCGGCCCCGTGCCCCGACACCATTTACGTTCGGCTCACGGGAAGGGGTACCTCGTCCGGTCTGGGTCTGAACCGCACACGTATCGAATTCTCGCTCGATCCTTGTTCCTTCGATGAGAAATGCGATTCGGTGGACGTGCTGAACAACGGATTTTCGCCAGTGACGCTGACCAGTGCCGCGTTCGACGACGCCGGGTGGTTCATCGCACAGCAGGCGGCATCGCTTCCCACGATCCTGCAGCCAGGAACGCGGGTGACATTCCGGATATGCGCCCACTCCGGTTTCACCGGGACTCGCGCCACCATACTTCGCATTGCGACAAGCGACGCTTCCACACCCGAGCTTCGCATCACCGTGTCGGCGGTACGAGACAGTTCCGCATTCAGCGTGCAGGAAACGGTGCTGGACTTCGGTGCGATCGCTCCATGCGAACGTGGGATCTCGAAAACCGTCACCGTCGCGAATACTGGCTTCATGTTGGAAATCATCGACACGACGGCGGCGACCGGACCATTCTCGATCACCGAGACGCTGCCTGTCGTCATTCAGCCGGGGCAGCGGCGCGTGCTCACCGTGCGATTCTCTCCTGCCGCGTGGGGCGTGTTTGAGGATACCCTGCGCCTGTTCAACGCGAGATGCGGGCGCGTGATCGGCGTCATCCTCCGCGGCGCGATGCACGAACATAACGCGAGTATCGTCCCTGATCCGCTTACGTTCAGCAATGTTCCGATCGGTTCCAGCGTCATCCAGAGCCTCACGTTCGAGAATCTGCACCTTGCGAACATGCGGATCACGGACGTTCGCATCCAGCCCGCAGGGAGCTTCGCTTCGTGGGGCGCCTATCCAAAAACAGTGACGCTGGGCGATACCGTTTCGCTGCCGATCCTCTACAATCCACAGAGCACCGGACCTCATGTCGCCACAGCCTGCATCATCATCGACCAGCCGTGCGCCGACACCATCTGCGTTTCACTCGATGGCCGGACGAGCGACGGAGAATTGCTGGCTTCACCCGCGGCCCTGGATTTCGGTGACGTGGCCCAGTGCACGGATCTCGTTCTGAGAGACACGATCCGCAACCTGTCCAGCGCGCCCATCCGCCTGATTTCCTCGCGCATCGATGGCGCCGACGCCTCGCGATTCACGCTCCTGGACGGCATAAGCACCGAAGAGACGCTGATCGGTGGCGGCGAACGCATCTTTTCCGTCCGTGTGCTTCCGGCAGGCGCCGCCGATGGACCGCTGACGGCGCGGCTCATATTGGAGACAAGCATACAGCCGCCGGAGTTCGCTGTCCCGATTTCGGCGCGGCGGGTTACACTGCTTGCCGATGCCGGCGGCACGATCGATTTCGGACAAATATTCGCCGGTTCTCCGGAATTGCGATCCGTGACGCTGCGCAACGACGGCAGTACGCCGCTGAGGTATGACGCCGCTGTACTTCCCGCAGGTGTTGTGCTTTCGCCATCGTTACCGATCACCATCGCGCCCGGTGTCACGCTTGATATCGATATCACGTTCACAGCGTCGGTTCCTGGACAGATGACCAGCTTCGTCGTGCTGCAGGTCGTCGCGCCTTGCGTCGATTCAACCGTGTATCGGCTTCTCGCTGAGGTTCGCGACGGTACTTCCGCTTCGCTGGACATGGGCGTTGTGCCGATCTGTCTCCCGGCGACCGGCGTCGTCATGCTCCGCAATTCGCAGAACGAGTCCATCCGGATTACATCGTTCAGCTTCGAAGGACCGGACGCATCGACGATGCGGGTGCTCTCTCCCGCGACGTTGCCGATCGATGTCGCGGCGGGTGATTCTCTCGCAGTGACGGTCGAATTCAATGCCGGCGGTGGCGGCGAGCGGGCGTACGTTGCCGACCTGGTCGCGCAATTCCGCACCGCGACGCTGACGTTGACGGCACGCGCGGCGATTACCGTATCAACGCATTCCGGTAGACTGAGCGTCCTGGTGGATGGCGATTTTGGCCCGAATGAAATCAGTTTCCCCGCACGCATGCGTACACTGAAATTCAGGAATACATCACCGTTTGTCGTCAGGATCGGGGATGTCGCCGTCAACGGAATGGGATTCAGCTTCTTCTATGTAAATCCCGCCCTGCCGATGACGCTGCAACCGGGCGATACCGCCATCCTGACTGTGCTCTTTGAACCCGATTCGGTTCGTAGCTATTCCGGCTCTGTCTCCCTCGTGTACGATGCTCCTTGCGCGTTCACACAGGACATTCCGCTGCTCGGCGAAGGTGTCGATAATCGGTTGCCTGTCACAATAAGCATGCCGCCGCTGACAGGCGCACCCGATGACATCATCGAAATTCCCATTTCCATCGATCGGGACCTGGGCGGGGGCGTGACGCAATGGTCCGGTGCAGTCGGCTTCAATACGTCGATGCTCTATCCGTTGGACGTCCGGACGTCTGGTACACTGACGGAAGGCATGCAGGTGCAGTTCGTCCGCGACCAGGCTCAGGATCGCTTGCGGCTGTCTGCAACCGGAGGCACGCTGCGAACCGGTGCGGGGGTCCTCGCGTTCGTCCGTTGCCTCGTGCTTGTCGGCGACGATGTGCGAACCCCGCTGCATTTCGAAAACGGTTTCAGTTTCGGTACGGCTGCGAGAGTTGCGCGTTCGATCGACGGCGAGTTTACGCTGGTTGATTTCTGCGACGCCGACGGCTTGCGTCTCGTTCGGGACCGCCCTGGACTGCGCATTGTTTCGTCCGCACCCAGCCCCTTCAATGCGAAACTGACGATCGAATACGTGCTCGACAGCGAAGGCCATGCCGATTTGCGGCTCTACGACGTCACTGGTCGCGAGCTGCGGCAGGTGCTAAACGAAGTGCAGGAAACCGGGCCGCATTCGGTACAACTCCAGCTCCCGGATCTTCATCCGGGGGTGTATTTCTGCGTCCTGCGGCACAATGGCGGCGTGGTGTGGAGCAGATTAGTAAAGACGCGGTGATGCGAACGAATCAATTCAGGTCCGGAGAAACTGATGCGTGCGGACCGAAAAAAATGCAGCCGGACAGTTCTTTTTTGCACGAAATAATTCTTACATTAGGCTTTTCTCACTCTTTTTCTCGCTTATGAAATCCAGATACTTCCTCCTCAGCCTCCTCATCCTCTGTACGGCCAGGCTGGTCGCCCAGGATGTCAATCCAGGCCCTCGTGACGTGGTTCGTTTCGGACTGTTCGGAGGGCTTCAGTACAATCTGCACAGCGGGACGTACGAATCGTTGGACGACGACGCGCTGTGCGGCATTTGTGAATTCGAGAACGGCGATAACACAGGTCTCCGCTTCGCGGCTCTGGTCGAATACCCGCTGTCTCCCATGTTCATGTTCAGCGCGCGCCTGGGTCTGCAGGACTATTCCGGCGCGTTCGACAGACCGAACTACCGGGTCGGCCCGGTCGCGCAGCCGAGTGGTCCGCCTGTGGACATGATTGTGGATCAGACCTTCGACAACGCGCTCTCCTATCTGACCATCACTCCGGGAATTCTCTATTTCCCGATGGAGGAGCCGCTGCATCTCGACGTCGGTCTCGGGCTGGCGTTCCCGATGTCAAAGGACTACACGCTGCGCGAAGTTCTCGTCTCGCCGTCAAATAAAGTATTTGCTGACGGAACAACGGATCATATCATCCGCGATGAGGAAATTCAGGAAGTCAATGGAATGCGGATCGCCCTGGAATTGGGTGTCGGCTACGACATCGCACTGACCCGCAATCTGCTGCTCACGCCTGAACTTGCCTATTCGCTTCCTTTCACGAAGGTGACAGGCCGCGGCGACTGGACCGCCGCTTCCTTCGCGGGAGGAGTGGGACTCCGTTGGGCCATGGTTCCGGAACCGAAGGAAGTTCCGCCGCCGCCGCCACCACCGCCGCCGCCGCCTCCCCCGCCCGAGGTTATTCCTCCGCTCGCGGCCGATCTTGTTGTTCGCGGCGTGCTCCCCGACGGCAGCGAAACGGATGCCGGTACGATCGTCGTGGAGGAAGTGCGTACCGTGGAACGCTATCCACTGCTGACGTATGTGTTCTTCAACGATGGCGATTCCCGTACGCCGCTCCGTCAGAATCTCCTTTCACCTGCTGAAACCAAGTCCTTCACCGTCGACGACGCGAAAGGCCAGGAACTTGAGATTTACAAGAACATGCTCAACGTCATCGCACGCAGGATGGCAGAGAAGTCTTCGGCGAAAATCACCCTGACCGGAACGAATTCCGGCAGCGGAGTCGAGAAAAACGCAACCGCGCTTTCTAAGGAACGTGCCGAAACGGTCCGCGATTATTTCGTGAATGTCTGGGGCATCGACGCGAAGCGCATCACCGTTCGCTCCCGCAATCTGCCGGTCGACGCTTCGGCGATCGATGATCCCCGCGGTCAGGAAGAAAACCGCCGCGTCGAAATCACCTCGGCGACGGAAGAAATCATCGCTCCGATTCGTCGCGATGAAATCGTGTACAACGCCTCGCTCGACGCCTTGCTGCTCAAACCCAGGGTTGATGCCCCCAACGGTATCGAGCGCTGGCTGCTCCAGGTGACGCAGGGTCCCCGCGTCATGTACACGCAGAATGGCGGCGGCAATGCGCCTGCGGCATCCTATCGCTGGGATGTCGACGGCGATACGTTCAAGCGCAGCAGCGATCCGCTCAAGATCGAACTGCTCGTGCGCGATCGCCGTGCGCAGGAAGATCGCGTGCAGGTGGATGTGGCGATGAACACCCTGACCCTCGAACGCAAGCGTGAGGAGCGTATCGGCGACATCCGCGTGAACCGCATCAAGCTGATTCTGTTCGATTACGACAAAGCGGTTGTTTCGAAGCGCAACCGCGCCATCATCGACGAGGTGACGGAAAGCATCACGCCGACTTCGAAGGTCGCCATCGTCGGCTACACCGATTTGCTGGGCGATGCTGAATACAACCTCGGATTGTCGCAACAGCGCGCCGACGCGGTTCAAGCCGCTTTCGGCAACAAACTGGCCAACGTCGAAGTCACCACCAAGGGCCTTGGCAGCACACAGCTTCTGTTCTCGAACGACACGCCGGAAGGTAGATTCTACTGCCGCATGGTCCAGGTCATCATCGAAACACCTGTGGAATAACAAGACCACCGGGCATCAATCCGTAAATGAACATGCAACGCCCCCATCATCGGGGGCGTTGTGTCGTTCCCCTCACGAGCTGTCGCCGACGCCGCGTCCGATCTTCGCTGTTCGCCTGCATAATCCCATGTGGATTCCGGGTCGAAACGACGGACGGGGCTCGAATTTTCTCCAAAATACAGTGTCGATTTTTTTGCCCTATTTTCGGATTACGGAGTGATAGACACGTCGCGGTCGCAGATCCTCTCGCGAGCAAGACGATACATCGCGTTACGCCTGAATTGCTCATTATGGCCGGGAAACGAAAAAAAACAGCGGTCAACGGCAAAGGTCGAGGCCGGGAATGTCGCGTTCGCTCCTGTGTTGGATAGTTTGGCTGAGCAGGAGAAAATGCTCCATTGCTCCGTGAACACTTGAATCCTTCCCGGGAATTCTCTATTATCACATGTTGCACCTGTCTCACCTTGCTGTGAAGAGGTTATGGCTATTTCTACCCGCACTCTCGCTGTTTTCGCCTGTCTGCTCATATCAACGTCATCACTCCGCTCTCAAACCGGCACGTGGGTGCAGCAGTCAATCCCGTTCGCCCAACCGGTGTTATACGATATCGACATGCATGATGCGAACTTCGGCATCGCCGTCGGAAAATCGGAAATCAATGCTGTGACAGGCATGGGGTTTTCGGGCGTCGTAATTACACAGAATGGAGGACAACACTGGGATCAGCTCGAGAATCTGGCGCCTCGGTTCACTCCGGAGCTGCCCGATTATACTCTGTGGCGATCCGTCTTCGTGTTGAACGATCAGATCGCGATGATCGTCGGCGACAGCGGCCTGGCGTACCGTACCCTGGATGCCGGTATGACCTGGACGAAGGATTCCCTTATGTTCGATCCCACGTTCGCCGCGCGTCCGACTCTGCGTGACGTCTATCTCGTCTCGGATCGTCTGGGCTATATCGTCGGAGGCGATGTGCTCAATGCGGTCCCCCTCATGGCGGAGATGCACCCGATGCAGGTGTTCATGTCCGACAATGGCGGCGTCTTGTGGACGGATCGTTCTCCCACCCTCAGCCAGACACAAAATCTCTATGCCGGATTATTCACATGCACGTATTCCAGTGGCACGCTCTTCGCCGCTGGTGAACTCGGCATGCTCATGGTGCAGGACGGAACCGGTTGGCGCAAAATCAACATCGTCAATGTGCCCGGCGTGTATAACCACGTCTATACCGATATCGATGCCGTCAGCCCGACTGAAATTTTCCTCGTCGGGCGCGACGAAATACTTGGTATCCCGCTTGCGTACAGGAGCATACGGGATCTCTCGCGCTTTGTCAGCATGGTGCCGACCAACCTGCCACTCGGGACGACGCAACTTTGGTCGGTCGATTTTCTGGATGTGAATTACGGATGGATAGGCGAGGCCCGATCATATACCGGCATGACAAACGACGGCTGTCTTACCTGGTCGGAGTTCCATGTCGGGTTCTCACCGCCTCGCGATCCCATGTACGGAATCGATTTTCTAGACCAGCTGAATGGATGGGGCTGTGGCGGCGATGAATCGACGAATGAAGGCTGGATCGTCCGTTTCACCGGGGCACCTCTGAAAACGGACATTTCCACATCCGATACACAGATCGATTTCGGCGTCCTCGAATGCGAAAAATCCGTCGAGGTCGATGTATATATTCGCAATAGCGGTAATGGCGACCTGGTCATCGGTCCGGGAGCGATTTCCTTTTCCGATGCCGGTCTCGCACTCGTGAATCCCATCCTGTCCCCCCTGACGATCAAGCCAAGGAAATTCGCGGCGGTGCGCGTGAGGTGGACGCTTGGCCGGAACGTGTTCGGCAGTACAAACGCGAGTATGACCATTTACAGCAATGATCCCGATCACAACCCCTGGATCGTCAATCTGAAGGTGCGCAGAAATTACGGCGCGCTTGATTTCCTTGCGGAACAACAGCTTTCCTACGGAACCTGCGTCAAGGATACGCTGTTTTTTCCGACTGTCGTTCAGGCGGTCGGCAATCGCGCGCCAACGTTCATTTCCTTCAGCTTCGTAAGCGGACACAACGATTTCGCGTTGCTCACACCTCCTCCCGGAACGCTCGTCACCAACTCCGTGCCGGTCACATTCCGTTTCGCGCCTACCGACACCGCGATGAGACGCGGTGTGTACCGCGTCGTCCACGGCAATCCCGCATGTCCCGATACTTCGCTTATCGCACTTTCGGGCATCGGACAGCGGACGATCATGCGGCCTTCCGTCTCCGTGGTGGATTTCGGGGAAGTATGCACAGGATCTCGAAGAGATACCGCCATCAGTGTAAGGAACTTTGGTAATACATTCGTCTCCGGGGGTCTGCTCGAGCAGGTCAGCGGTGATCCGGTGTTCGGCTCACCCGACTTCGGAGTCTTCCTGAAGCAGGACAGTTCGAAAAATTTCAGGCTGTACTTCACTCCTTTTAAAACAGGAAATCTGGAAGCGCGCTACCGCATCGTTTCAGGTCCGTGCCCCGACACTGTGTTTTTCACATTCCGCGGGCGCGGCATTGAAACAAAGATCGAATTTACACCGAAAGGTCCGATTCGTCTGGGCCCGATTTTCGTGAATCGCGTCACAACCCAGGTTGTAACCATCACGAACACGGGAACGACGAATGCGAGAATCACCAGCATCCGACTGGTGAGCACGGATCCCACACTCACGATCATGACCGGACCGTCCTTCCCACACACCTTGCTGCCGACGCAGAGCACCGCGGTCACGTTGCGCTTCGCACCGAACAAGCTTGGTGAAATCAACACGCGTCTGCTCGTGCGGTGGGATGCCCGCTGCGCCGACACCGCCGATATCGAGGTCAACGCCATCTGCGTGCCGAATCCCGAAATCGAAGCGCCGACCAGCGCGTACCTCGGTATTCAGCCCTGTCCCGAACCCCTGCGCGATACGATCTGGATCAAGAACAAGGGGAACGGCCCGCTGGTGTTTTACAGCGTAAGCGTTTCCGGGCAGGATCGCCAGCATTTTTCAGTGATTCAACCGCGGATCAACGACACCGCGAAAGCCAACAGCAATTATCCGATCATCGTGGAGTTCAATCGTCCCACGGCAGGTCGTTCCATCGGCCTTATTCGCTTCACGCATAACGATATCGAAGCGGGCAGAACCGATATCGATCTCACCGCCGACCGCACGGTCGCGGCATTCATCGTTGAAGGCGACTCGGCGACGGCGTTCTTCACACGACTGTTCGTTGAGCAGACCCGGACATTCATGATCAGGAACACGAGTCTGCAGGCGATGACGGTTACGGATATCGCGGTCGTCCAGGAGGCGACGGTGTTCGGATCCGCTCCCACACGCGCACTTCCTGTGGTGCTGCTGCCTGGAGATACCATGACGTTCAAAGTGGTATTTACTCCCGACGCTCGCGGCCCTTTCAATGGCATTGTACAGATCAACGGTACGCCTTGTGAATATACCGTAGCGCTGGGGGTTCATGGTTCGGGCGATACCGACGGCCTCAGCACCGATCGCGGCAATCTCAGCTTCGTGCTCGATCCATGCAGCTACGAATCCCGTTGTCTGGATATCGTGTTGAAAAACCAGAGTCCGGAGAGTGTGCAGGTCTCGAAGCTGGAAATCCTCCAATTAGGCTCCGTGTTCTATTTCGATCCTCTGGTCGCGACACCGTTCACTATCGGACCCAACGGCGAACGAACCATACGCGTCTGTGCTTCGCCGGAGATGATCGGAATCTTGCAGGGCACGCTCCAGATTCACAGCAACGATCCCGCCTATCCGCTGCTCAACGTCGCGTTGTCAAGTGCCCGCGATTCTTCCTCGCTCACCGTTTCGGAAAGCAGCATCGATTTTGGGCGCAGTGCCGATTGCCAAACGGTCGCACCCCGTCGCGTAACGATAACGAACACGGGACTTTTGCCGGAAACCGTCACGCCCGCGCTGCTCGGTGGCGGCACGGCGTTCGCCATTTCCATGACGGGCCCGGAGACGATCCTCCCCGGAAAGACCTACACCTTCGATGTGCTGTTCCTGCGCCCGTCCTACGGAGCGTTTACCGACATCGTCGAACTCGTCACCACGCGTTGCCGTACCACGTTCAGCATTCCGCTCAGTGGAGAGTTTGTGGAGCAATCCTATTTCGCGGCACCTGATCCGGTGGTGTTCCCCACGGTCAACGTCGGCGGTATCGCAAACCGTCAGGTGACCATTCAGAACAACGGCGGCTTCAACGCCGTGCTTGGCGGCGTCAACATTTCTCCGCCGGGTCCATTCTCGATACAAGGGACGCCTCCCTCCGGTATCAACGCAGGCGGAACCGAGAACATCTCCGTTCGATTCAATCCGACGGCTGAAGGCACATTCAACGCGACGCTTTGCATTATCTTCTCGTCGCCGTGTCCCGACACGGTATGTGTCGCTCTCGAGGGTGAGGCCGTGCAGGGTACGCTCGAGCTTCACCCGACGCTGCTGGCATTCAGAACCTTGCCGCAGTGCGAGGAGCAGATCCTCGAAGACACTCTGTTCAACAGCGGCAGCGGACCCATCACTGTTCTGTCCGCGACGATCGTCGGCCCGGGTGTCGCAGCATACACGAATCTCACGCCGGTCGCTGGACCCGGAGTGGTGGTGAATGCCGGAGGCCGGAGAATTTTCCGTGTGCGCTACAACGCCGCGAACGCTCCCGCCGATGGTCCCGTCAATGCCGCGTTACAGATCCGTACCGACGATAATGTGCTGCCTCAGTTCGATATCCCGCTCGAAGCCGGACGCGTTACTCTCATCGTGGATGCGGGTGGCACTATAGGATTCGGTGTCGTTGAAGTCGGTCAGCCCGAGCAACGCACAGTGACGCTGCGGAATACAGGCAGCGTGCGCTTTTGTTACGAGACAGCCTCCGTACCGCCGCAAACCACCTTCACGCCTGCGTTGCCTATCTGCATCGATCCCGGCCGCACTGTCGATGTGACGGTGACGTACACGTCGGCGACACAAGGCAGCTTCGCGGGCACGCTGGTATTGCGTGCGATTTCGCCCTGCGCGGATTCGACGCTGTTCCTGCTCGACGCCACCTCACAGGAAGGTACACTCACACAGACGGATACGGTCCGGCTCGCTCCGGCGCCCTGGTGCGAGAGTGGATCCTTCGCCTTCACGTCGCACAGCACCTATCTCGAAAGCGTGACGCTGGACGGCATGCAGCTTCAAGGCGCTGACGCGGCGTTCTTTACCATTACAGTTCCGACGCCGTCGTCCTTGCCGAGAGTGATCGCGTCAGGCGGGACGGAAAACTTTACTATAACCTTCACCCCGGATCAGAGGACGAAGGTATTCACCGCGACCTTCGTGGCCGATTACACCGCGTTCGGTGTCTCCGTGCAGCGAAGGACCGTACTGATAGCCGAAACTCTCGTGCCATCGCTGTCGGTTGAAGGCGCCACGTTCCCGGCCACCGTTGTCGGTCAATCCGGCGGTACGCAGTCGGTGCGGGTGCGCAACACCTCGTCGATTCCGTTGAACGTCAGTCAGGTCCTCACCTCGAATCCCGCCTTCGTAATACGGACGCAGACTCCCACTCCACCTGCCACCCTGCAACCGGGTGGGGAGATGATCATCACGATCGAATTCCTCCCGCAGGCGACCGGACAGATCCGTGACAGTCTCGTCGCGCGTTCGCAACTCCCCTGCGCGCTCTCCGCCAATGGTCTGCTTACGGGTGAAGGAATTCCGCAACCTATCGTGGATGCGACCTTCAGCATTGGGAATCTCACCGGCGAGGTGGATCAGCTCGTGGACATCCCGCTGATTGTAGACAAGTCCCTCGGCGGCGCTTCGGTAACGGGGTGGACCGCTACGATCGGCTTCAATCGAAGCATGCTGCATCCCACCGCGATTATCACCGAAGGAACGCTCAGCGAAGGACTCGCCGGCACGTTCTCCTGGGATTACGCGAGTGGCGCGGTCACGCTCGGAGCTACGGGCGGAATGATGAAGGCCGGTGTCGGCGCAATCGCGTATCTGCGCTGCCTTGTACTCGTGGGTGACGCGTTGACCACACCACTTACCCTTGGCAGCTTCGATTTCACCGGCGGCTATGCCCGGGTGACCGCGAGAGTCAACGGCAGCTTCGAACTCATCAATTACTGCCTCCCCGGCGATCGGCTCCTGAACGACCGTCCCGGCTTCGTGGTGATGCAGAGTATTCCGAATCCGGTCTCACAGACCAGGCAGGGGCAGGCCAGCGTCACCTTCGTTCTTCCGGCTGACGACCGTGCGAGCATGCAGGTGTACGATCTCATCGGTCGCGTCGTGTACGAACACGATCTCGGTTCGCTTCCCGCGGGCACGCATTCCACCTTCCTCCCTGTCAGCGGCCTGAGGCCCGGTGTGTACCATTACGTGCTGCGCACCGCTCAACACACAGCGGCTCGTGCCATGGTCGTGATCGAATAAACGACGATTTCCCGATACGCAACGACGGCCCGATATCCCTGCGATATCGGGCCGTCGGTCGTTATAGCCTGTTCTGGCACAGCCTTCTCCCTCTCCCTCGCATTGAAGGAAAAATGCCGTCAGCCGCGAGTGAAGGAATAATTCAGTTAAAATCCCGAGGATGTATTTGGAGTATTTGAAATCAATCTGTTTGCTCGATAAGCGATGTCACCTTATCATGCGGCCGATTGAGCGTAATTCCACTGCCCCATGATTCATCGGCGAGTATCGGCTCTACCAAAAATCTCCACGGCGGTCGATTGCGATCACGACCCAGGACGTTTCCGTCGAATGGGCTCCTTCGATTCGCGGCGCACGTGTTTTTCCCGCGGTCCGATGATGATGACGAACTCCCGCTTTTTTCCTTCCTCAGCGAAACGTTTCCACAACTTGTCCAGCGATCCTCGCGCGACAAGCTGACCCGGTAATGTGAGGTCGCAGGCAACACAGGCCCGGCGACTTCCACCGAGCGCTGTGCGCATGTCCTCGAGTACATGAACGAGCCGGTATGGTGCATCCAGGAAGACCAATGGCATATCGATCTGACGCAGTTTGGACAACTCCTCTCGTCGCTCGTTTTTATTGGGAGAAAGAAATCCGTAAAAAAGAAACCGGTGCGCATCGAAACCCGAGACCGCCAGCGCTGCGGTGAGCGAATCGGGACCGGGTACGACGTCCACCACCAGACCCGCGCTGAGCGCCATCGAAACCAGACGGGTCCCCGGATCGGCGAACACAGGCATCCCGCAATCGGAAATCAACGCCACGACCTTGCCTTCCTTCACTTCGCGCAGCACTTCAGCCGCGATGCCCTCCTCGGTGTGCTCGTTGACTTCAATCAATTCCTTGTCGATTCCGTGCCGGGAAAGGAACCGCCTGGCCACCGGAGCTTCCTCGCAGGCAATCAGATCGGCCTCTCTAAGCGTTTGCAGGGCGCGTGAGGACACATCGCCGGGATCGCCGATCGGTGTGCCCACCAGTATGAGTTTCCCGCTCATACGGCCTCTCCCCGCGCCCGGGCGCGCAGTATAGCTTCCGCGAGAAGCAGATCGGATGTTTCGGTGATTTTCAGATTCGTGGATGCGCCGCGGACGATATGGACGGGTATGCCGAGGCGCTCCAACAGGGACACATCGTCCGTGGCGTCGATGCCGTCGCGCATCGCGGAAGAGAAAGCCGCGCGAAACAGCCCGGCGCGTGCGCCTTGCGGCGTCTGCGCCTGCCAGATTTCGCTTCTGTCGATCGTTTCCAGTACTGAGCCTTCCTCGACACGCTTGAGCGTGTCGCGCGCCGGCACGGCGAGGACAGCAGCCCCGAACGCGGCGACGGCTTCGACCACCGCGAGTACGTGTTCGGCAAGCACGCAGGGACGCGCGGCGTCATGGACGAGAACGATACAGGAATCATCGTCGATGGCGGAGATGGCTTTTTCTACGGAATCCTGTCTCCGTTCGCCACCCAGGACAATATCGATTGGCGTCGTCCATCCCCGGAGATCGATCACACCGCGTGTGCGTTCGCGATCGTCGGTGGCGATCACGATGCGCACACAGCTGCCGATTTCTTCGAACACCGCGAGCGTATGCAGCAGCACGGGCGCTCCCATGATCGGGAGATATTGCTTCGGCAGCGCGGCGTGCATTCTACTTCCGCCACCCGCCGCGGGTATACAAACGGTAAATGGATGCATCGGGTAGTTCGAGATTTACGATTTACGAATGATGATTTTGGATTTACTATTCCAATTCCTTTCCACTCTCCCTACTGGGAGAGGGGTAGGGGTGAGGGGAGGGCGGAAAAAGAGCAGGCGAAGCGTGAACTTCGCCTGTGACAATCGGCAAGGGGACGTCCGGATCAGAGGATCAGCATCGCGTCGCCGTAGCTGAAGAGGCGATATTTGTCCTTGACCGCTCGCTTGTAGGCCTTCATCATGAGATCGTAGTCGGCGAATGCGGCGACCATCATCATCAGCGTGGACTTCGGCATGTGGAAATTCGTGATCAATTTGTCCGTGATCTTGAAGTCGTACGGGGGGTAGATGAATTTGTCCGTCCATCCGCGAGCGGGGGAGAGCTGGCGCATCGTCGTCACGCTGGATTCGAGCGCGCGCACCGTGCTGGTGCCGACCACGAAAATGCTCTTTTTCGCGACCTTGGCCTTGTTTACGGCTACACAGGCATCCGGCGGGATCTCGTAATATTCGGAGTCCATCTTGTGTTTCGTGAGATCTTCGACCTCGACGGGCCGGAATGTGCCATGGCCGATATGCAGCAGGACGGAGGTGGTCGAAACACCTTTTTTCTTCATCTTCGCGAGAAGGCGCTTCGTGAAATGCAGACCGGCCGTCGGAGCGGCTACGGCGCCCACCTGGCGTGCGTACACGGTCTGGTAGTGCTCCTTGTCGGATTCCTCCGGTTCGCGCTTGATGTACGGCGGGAGCGGCGTCTGACCCACGATGTCGATCAGTTTGAACAGCTCGCCCTGGTAGTTGAAGCGTACCGTGCGTCCGCGGGAGGTGGTGTTGTCGATCACCTCGCACATCAGTTTGTCGGAAAAGTAAATCTTGTTTCCGATGCGCACCTTCCGCGCGGGATCCACGATAACGTCCCACAGACGCTCGTCCTTGCTTAATTCGCGGAGCAGAAAGACTTCAATTTTTGCGTTGGTTTTTTCCTTGCGCCCGATAAGCCGTGCCGGGAACACCTTTGTATCGTTCAGAACAAGGCAATCGCCTTTTTTGAAATATTCGTGTATATCGGAGAACAGTCGGTGTTCGATGTCGCCTGTACTGCGATGCACGACCATGAGCCGTGACTGATCGCGTTCCTCGACCGGATACTTCGCGATAAGGTTTTTCGGAAAAGCATAGTCGAAATCGGAGAGTTTCATGGTATCCAGTCTTGGAAGTTGAGATGGAGATCAGGTTCGACGCCACCATATACGCAATTGACACTGAAAATATGGTGAAAAATGCACTTTACGGCCGCAATGCTTAAAATACGAAAAAAAAGAAGGGAAATCAATGAAGTATGTCTCGTTTGCATTGAAATCTCATATTTTACACGTTTTACAAGATTCCGTCTTTCGGGTTAGTTCAGCTCCATCCCAACGTTTTCGCCTCCATCGTTTTTTCATGTTGCGCAGGAAACTTGCGTTCCGCTCTGCGCTTTCCGCAATCCGCATTCCGAAATTCCCCCGCACCGGGTGTGCAACAAAAATGTTTAAGAGGACAGGCGGGAGGCGGGGCGGGGAGGCGGCGTAGTGGGGATTTTCGCGACTAGGACTGACCAGCAGAGTTCCTGGCGATTCATGAATCCA
>CAYJMN010000066.1:0-31914 GCA_964371045.1 uncultured Chromatiales bacterium
TAAACCATGTCACACTCGATATAAACCTGAGCGCAGCGAAGTTTACCCGACTCAGCATGACGATGCTTTTTTATATCGAACCCATGCCACACTCCATATAAACCGTCGCGCCGGCGATGGTTACCTGACTCAGGTTGCAGACTCGCCGCGGCGGGGTGAGGTCGGGGAGGAGAGTACGCGCAGAGGCCATAAGACAGGTTCGATTGCTTAGTTCCCCCCTCTCCGCAGCGGCGTAAAGATATGAGGCCGGAAGCGGAGAGGGGGGACAGGGGGGAGAGGTCGAGACGCCACCGAACAACGTCAGAGCATCCAATTCAGCTCTTGCCGCGGTGGCTCCTTCTTATGACATCTTGAGGACCGTACCTATTCTCCTCGTGCGTTACGGAACGAATCACCCTTCGAGACGCCGCCGACCTACACTCACGGAACCACGGACACTCAAATTGCGGCGGCCCTCAGGGTGACGTGCTTGGCTAAGCGCTACGAAACCCAGATGTCATCCACGAAATGGACTGGTACGCTGCGCTGGTGGGCACACTCAGGATGACGAGCTTGATAACGCGCGTAAGAAAACCAGATGTCATCCACGACATAAACCGGTGCGCGGCGCTGGTGGGCGCACTCAGGATCACGATCTAGTTCACGCATTCCCAGGATTCCCCGCATTTTCCACATTATCGTCATCAAATCGAGAAGAAAATCCGGAGATACCGTATCAACTACCCCCGCAATACGGATAACTTTGAAAAAACTGTATGATAACCGTACATAGCCGCTGTCTAATCGAGAAAAATTTCTTGAAAGACTTGCCGGAGTGCTCACGATTTCATAATTTGAAGTAGAAAATCTCTATCTCTGAGATTATGCTCAACAACAGTGAGTTACAGAGAGGTATTGGATGTCAGAAAACTTCGAATCGGTTATCACGACCATCTGTGAGGGATTCGGAAACGACGCGACCCGCATGATGGATATCGTGCGGGAAGTGCAGGAAACCCTCGGTTGCGTTTCCGATGACGCGATGGAAATGATCGCCGCGCGCGTGAACACGCATCGCGTCGAAGTGGAAAGTGTCGTCTCGTTCTACGCTTTCCTTTCAAAGGAAAAAAAGGGCAAGGTGGTTATCCGCCTCTGCGACGACATTATCGACCGCATGAACGGCTACGAACGCGTACAGCAGGCATTCTGCGATGCGCTCGGAATCGGCATCGGCGAAACCACGGACGACGGCGTATTCACACTCGAAACCACCCCATGCATCGGCATGTGCGATCAGGCGCCCGCCGCGCTCATCAATGATGAAATCTTCACCGACCTTACACGCGACAGTGCGTTGCAGCTTGTCGAACAGCTTCGTAAGGGAGTGAAACCCGAACGTCTGCACCGCAGACTCGGTGACGGTAACAATTCCAATCCGCTTGTCAGTGCGGCGGTTGTCAACAATATTCGCAGACGCGGCGATGTGGTTTTCGCTCCGCTCGAAAGCGGTACGGCGCTGAAAAAAGCCATGGCGATGAGTCCCAACGAAGTCATCCGCGTAATCAAGACCGCGCGTTTGCGCGGACGCGGCGGTGCCGGCTTTCCGACAGGTATGAAGTGGGATTTCACCCGCGGAGCCGAAGGCGACAGGAAATTCGTCGTCTGTAATGCCGACGAAGGCGAACCGGGCACATTCAAGGACCGCGTGATTCTTACCGAACGGCCTGAACTGCTCATCGAAGGCATGGTGATCGCCGGCTACGCCATTGGCGCGCAAATGGGTCTGATGTATCTTCGAGGCGAATACGCATATTTGCGTCCCTTCCTCGAGGATCAGCTTCAGAAAGCGCGGAATATCGGTATACTCGGTACGGACATCAACGGCAAGAAAGGCTTCAGTTTCGATATTCGCATTCAGATGGGCGCTGGCGCCTACATCTGCGGCGAAGAGACTTCTCTCCTCAGCTCGTGCGAAGGACTTCGCGGTGATCCAAAAAATCGCCCGCCATTCCCCGCTCAAAAAGGGTACCAAGGTTGTCCGACTTCGGTCAACAACGTCGAGACCTTCTGCTGCGTCGCGCGGATCCTGGACAAGGGCGCGGGGTGGTTTTCGGAAATGGGCTCCAAGGGGAGCACGGGAACGAAGCTGCTCAGCATCTCCGGCGATTGCAGCCGCCCCGGCATCTATGAAGTTCCCTTCGGTATCAGCATGAATCAAGTGCTGGAAATGGCTGGCGGATACGACGCCGCCGCTGTGCAGGTCGGAGGTCCCAGCGGTCAGTTGATCGGCCCGGATATGTTCGACCGTACCATCTGTTACGACGATCTCGCGACCGGTGGAGCGCTTGCCATCTTTGGTATCGAGCGCGATATCCTTGAGGTCGTCCAGTATTACATGGAATTTTTCAACGAAGAAAGTTGCGGCTATTGCACCCCTTGCCGTGTCGGCAACGTGTTGCTGCAAGAGCGCCTGGAAAAAATCATGCAGGGCAAAGGCGAACCCGCCGACCTGACATATCTCGAGGAACTCGGCGCCAGCGTCAAAGCCACCAGCCGCTGCGGCCTGGGCCAGACCTCGCCGAATCCCATTCTGTCCAGCCTGAAAAACTTCCGGCCGCTGTACGAAGATCTCGTCAAGGAAAACACGAATGGTTTCCAGTCGACGTTCGACATTCACGAAGCGCTTGCCGAGTCATCGGCGATCGCGGGCCGGCCGTCCATGCATTTTGCCGAATAATTCACCAGACGACAACGGAACACCGACATGAACGATACTCTCATCACATTCGAAATCGACGGCGTCGAGGTGAAGGGCACGGCTGGGCAGACCATTCTAAAGGCTGCCGATAAAGCCGGCATCTACATCCCTCGCCTGTGCGCATTCGACGGGCTGCTTCCTTACGGCAGCTGCCGCGTCTGCACCGTGAAGGTCAACGGACGCTTCCAGTCCGCTTGCACGCAACCGATCGCTGAAAGCGCCGTGGTCGAAAACGACACGCCGGAATTGCTCGAATTTCGTCGCAACATCATCGACATGCTGTTTGTGGAAGGAAATCACTTCTGCATGATCTGCGAGAAGAGCGGCAACTGCGAGCTTCAGGCCATGGCGTACCGCTTCGGCATTAGCGCACCGAAATATCCCTATATGTTCCCATCCGATCGCAAGCTCGATGCTTCGCACCCGGATATCTTTCTCGATCACAATCGCTGCATCCTCTGTGCACGCTGTATTCGCGCATCAAAGGACCTCGACGGAAAAAACGTCTTCCAATTCGTGGGACGCGGCAAACACAAGCACATCGCCGTCAACGCACGCGCGCGTCTTGTAGATACGGATATCGACGTTACGGATAAAGCCGTCTCCGCTTGTCCCGTCGGCGCGATCCTGACCAAGCGGGTCGGCTTTACGGTCCCGGTCGGACAACGCAAATATGATCACGCTCCCATCGGGATCGAGATTGAAATCAACAAACATGCCTGAGGCGCCGGAGGATATCATGGAAAAACCAAAAATCGCCACTACCTCCCTCGCCGGCTGCTTCGGCTGTCATATGTCGATTCTCGATATCGACGAGCGCATCCTTCAGCTCGTTGAACTCATCCAATTCGATAAATCGCCCATCAACGATATCAAGGAATTCACTGGAGAATGTCTTGTGGGGATCGTGGAAGGCGGCTGCGCAAATGAAGAGAACGTGCGCGTGCTGCAGGACTTCCGCAAGCATTGCAAAATCCTCATCTCTCTCGGCGACTGTGCCATCAACGGCGGACTGCCCGCGATGCGCAACGCCATTCCGCTCATCGAGTGCCTCGAGGAGGCGTATATAAACGGACCCTCGGTGTACAATCCTTCGGGCCGCATTCCCAATGATCCGGAAATCCCTTTGCTCCTCGACAAGGTCTATCCCTGCCACGAAGTGGTGAAAATCGATTACCATCTTCCGGGATGTCCGCCTTCGGCGGAGACGATCTGGCAGACGCTGGAGGCCTTACTGACGAACAAGCCGCTGGATCTGCCCTACGAGCTGATCAAGTACGATTAACCGGACAGAACGGAAAAAGGAGTAGAAAACGTGAATACAACTGAAAATCTGAAACGAATCGTCATCGAACCTGTGACCCGCGTCGAGGGACACGGCAAAGTGACAATTCTCCTCGACGAGGAGAACAAGGTCAAACAGGCCCGTCTGCACATTGTGGAGTTCCGCGGTTTCGAGCGCTTTATACAGGGACGCCCCTATTGGGAAGCTCCCGTGCTCGTACAGCGCCTCTGCGGCATCTGCCCGGTGAGCCACCATCTCGCCGCCGCGAAGGCCATGGACCAGATCGTGGGCGTCGATACGCTTACTCCCACAGCGGAGAAAATTCGCCGCCTCATGCACTACGGACAAACATTCCAGTCGCACGCCCTGCATTTTTTCCACCTCGCTTCGCCGGATCTGCTGTTCGGTTTCGGCTCCGACGTTGCGGCACGCAACGTGATCGGGGTTGCCGCGGCGTACCCTGAACTCGCGGTGCAGGGCGTAATGATGCGCAAGTACGGCCAGGAAATCATCAAGGCCACGGCTGGCAAGAAAATCCACGGTACCGGCGCCATCCCCGGCGGTGTGAACAAGAATCTTTCGATCGGGGAGCGCGACGTCTTCCTCAAGGACATCGACCAGATGATCGAGTGGAGCCGCGGCGCATTGAAGATCGCGAAAGACTACACGGTGCAAAATCTCGAAATGCTGGCTCCGTTCGGATCCTTCGAATCCAATCATCTCTCGCTCGTTCGCGAAGATGGGGCGATGGATCTGTATCACGGCAATATCCGCGCCATCGATGCGGAGGGGAACAAGATCTTTGACCAGGTGAAGTACAACAACTACCTCGATTATATCAGCGAGGAAGTGCGCGACTGGTCGTACATGAAATTCCCGTTCATCAAGTCGATCGGTCCGGAGAATGGCTGGTATCGTGTGGGTCCGCTTGCACGCGTCAACACCTGCGACTTCATCGATACACCCGAAGCCGAAGCGGCGCGCAAGGAATTTATGGCCGTGACCGGGGGCAAACCGAACAATCTCACCATGGCCTATCACTGGGCGCGCATGATCGAGACGCTGCATGCGATTGAAAAAATCCGCGACCTTCTTCACGATCCCGATCTCCAGGGGACCGATCTCGTCCTCAAGGGCGATCGGCGTGAAGAGGGCGTCGGATTGATCGAAGCGCCGCGCGGCACGCTGTTCCATCACTACAAGGTGGACGAAAACGACCAGGTGACCATGGCGAATCTCATCGTTTCGACGACGAGCAACAATACGCCGATGAATCTGGCCGTACAAAAAGTCGCCATGGATCATCTTTCGGGACAACCGGAAATCACTGAAGGTCTCCTCAACCATATCGAAGTGGCCATCCGCGCGTACGATCCCTGTCTTTCCTGCGCAACGCATGCAATGGGAAGAATGCCTCTCATCGTACGCCTCGTGGATCACAACGGCAACGAGGTCGCCAGGAAGAGCACCTGATGAACTCGAAGCCCCGCATATTGCTCATCGGATTCGGCAATCCCGGCAGGCTCGACGACGGGCTTGGACCGGCAGTTGCCGCCGCCGCCGAAACGTGGATGCTCCCGCACGTGACCGTGGATTCGGACTATCAACTCACGGTGGAGGACGCGAGCGACATCGCCGCGCACGACATCGTGGTGCTTGCCGACGCCTCGGTCAACGGACGCGAGCCCTTCTACGTCGAGCCGGTGGTTCCCGTACCCGCGCAGAGTTTTTCCAGCCACAGCGTTGAACCGGGTCCGCTTTTGCACATGGCCCACACGTTGTTCGAGGGAAAGGCCCACGGGTATATCCTGGGCATTCGGGGGTATGAGTTCAATGAATTCGGAGAGCGTCTTTCGCCTCATGCGCAGGACAATCTCCGTCAGGCGCTCGATTTCCTCCGGCTCGCGCTGGACGATCCGCGGCTGTTCGATCTTCCCCTCGACGGGAAGCCGAACTGACACGGAACCTGGCGCGCATCAACATGAACAATGAAGAATCATCTATATGGAGACGCACAATGAAGGACGGTAAACACGTGATCCTGTACCTCGACGACGATCAGGACATGCTCGACGCCGTGCGCATGTTGCTCGAAGCCAACGGTTACGAGATGGACGAAGCGCACAGCGCCGAAGAGGGTCTGAAGGTGTACAAGGACAACAAACCCGATTTTCTCCTTGTCGATCTGATGATGGAGGAGGTGGACGCGGGCACCGTGTTCGCCAAGGAACTCCGACTCCTCGGCAACCAGGTCCCGATCTTCCTGCTCAGTTCCGTGGGCGACAGCCTGGACAACAACACCGACTACAAGGCGCTCGGCCTCGACGGTGTGTTCCAGAAACCCGTGCATCCGAAAACCCTGCTGTCGATACTGAAGAAAAAGCTCGGGTAGGAAAAACCGGCGCGCGGCTCCTTATCCTTGAACTGGCGCCGCCGTCGTTCCTGCAATGTCAAAACAAAAACGCGGCAATCCTCACGGGTTGTCGCGTTTTTATTGAAATAATTCTTCGGACGAGCGACCCGTTGCATTATCGGTTTTCAAACCTCCGGATCGATCAGATTTCGAGGTGGGTCTATATTCCGACATTACCAGCAGGAAAATAGTAGACAGCGCGCGGATTGCGGGGAGAATTCATATTGCACAGAAGGGAGGCGCTTTGTCCTGAATAATTGGATTTGAGAAAGGCATTGTTTGGGGATGGACTAGGTGCTTCAGCGGTCGCGCGCGGTAACGGCTCTGGATTTCAATTGATCCCATCCTCTGAGCATAATTCAGGCGCAGTCCTCGTTTTTGTGCGCGCCGCCCGCTTTCAATCCTACCCGCTGTCGTACATTCGTAAGAGCGCTACTTCCTCCAGAAATTCTCTCGCTTTACAAGGAAACGAAGCGGGGCGTACCAGCAATGACACGCTACCGTTACGCGATTCATGCGATCGATTGGGTCTTCGAGCGCCTGGTATTCAGCAGCTCGGATTTTATAGCTACGGCAGGTATCCCCGCTCCCACAGCGAGGCGTTTCATTGGAGTGTTGCAGAATGGAGACATCCTTCGGACAATTCTTGCCGGGCGTGGAAGACGGGCAACGGTGCTGGTTTTTCCGGCACTGCTCAATATCGCAGAAGGACGCGAGGTTTTTTGAGACCCAGTTGTTCGAAACGAAGTCATTTGTCGCTCACTTTTATGCAAAAGTGAGCGACAAAATACGTTGCGGCCAATATATGAGCGACAAACTTCGGGGGACTGCCTGGTGACGAGCAACCGCGCATCAAAAGACTTGGCTGATGCGGTTACAGTGGTGTCGGTAGTGAAATCCTATGCAACCATGCGCCTGCTCTGGAACATGGAGAAACAGGACATGCTGAATCGTCATATCATGTTTCAGGAGGAAGACAGAGATGATTACGTCGGAAACATGTTGAAAGCAGTGGGGGCGCTTGGCGCAGAAAAATCTACATGATACCACGGCGCCGGATAATAATTCAGGGACAACGGGTTCAGCAGGCAATTATGGAGGTTCGGAAGTGAAAACAATCGATACATATCACAAATGGGTGGAGTGGAGCGAGTAGGATCAGGTATATCTTGGAAAATGTCCGGATCTGAATAGCGGTATACACGGTGATGATCCGCAGCAAGTGTATCGCGATCTATGCGAAGTGATTGACGATGTGATCAGGCATTTCGAATCCGAAGGCCGCCCCCTGCCTCCTCCCAGGGTCCGTCCAATGCAGGATGTGAGCTGAGGTTCGCGCAATGTGCATGCATGCCCTCTAATGCACCTCGTCACAGCCCAACCCTACAGGTGGTGAGCTGGCCGCCTTGCTACCCTCGGCGTCTTTCTACGCACTCCAACTCTCTAATCCCGGTGTCCTCGCTACGGTTTCGATCGCAACGCTCTGTTTGCAACCCAAGTCCTGAAGCGCGATTTTGCTTGGACGACACTGGAAGTCGGGCTCATTGGAAAATAATTCAAGACGCGCACACGGGAGATGAGAAATGACAAAAAAAAAGAATCCGAAACCAGCCTTGAGGAAAGAGATATCCATCGTTCGGTCCTCGGCGGCGGAATACCTGACCTTTGTTGCCGCGAGCGGCGCCAGCGGCGTCGAGGCGGTGTACGCTGATGAAAACGTCTGGCTGACTCAGAAAATGATGGGGGTACTCTATGATGTAGCGACGCACACCATCAACTACCATTTAAAAAAAGTGTTTCTGGACAGCGAGTTACAGGAGGATTCAGTTATTCGAAATTTTCGAATAACTGCTGCCGACAACAAAATCTACGACACCAAGCACTACAATCTCGCCGCGATCATCGCTGTCGGTTACAAGGTGAACTCCGATCGCGCCGTGCAGTTTCGCAAATGGGCAACGACGGTAATTGAGGAGTTCACTATCAAGGGCTACACCATGGATGACGAGCGCCTGAAAAGTGGCGGCTCCATCCTTACTGAACAGTATTTTGAAGAGCAGTTGCAGCGCATCCGGGAAATCCGTATCTCCGAGCGCAAGTTTTATCAGAAGATCACCGATATTTACGCAACCTCCATTGACTACGACGTCACTGCTCAAACCACGAAGCGCTTTTTTGCCAATGTCCAGAACAAACTACATTGGGCAATCCATGGTCATACCGCAGCGGAAGTCATCTACAACCGTGCCGATGCGAAAAAGCAGAACATGGGCTTGAGCACTTGGAAGGACGCGCCGAGAGGAAAAATCCAGAAATTCGATGTTGTAGTTGCAAAAAACTATTTGGCCGAACCGGAAATGGCGCAATTGGAACGGCTGGTTTCGGCCTATCTCGATGTCGCCGAGAGCATGGCGCTACGCAAGATTCCGATGACAATGCAGGATTGGGAAACCCGCCTGAATCGCTTTATCGAAGCTACCGACCGGGAGATACTTCAGGATGCAGGGAAAGTAACAGCAGAACTGGCCAAAACCCATGCGGAAAGTGAGTTCGAGAAATTCCGTATCGTGCAGGATCGGTTGTTCGAGAGTGATTTTGACCGGACGCTTACACAAATCAAATCCCTGCGGAAAGAAGAGGGAAACGCTGAATAATCGTATCGCTGAACTGCAGGATTAGCGAGTTCTTTGCGAAGCACTTTAGGGGATCTGCAGATCTTTCGATTTCGAAGGCCGCACCCTGCTTCCTGCCAGGGTCCGTCCAATGCTGGCTGTGGCCTGAATCCTTGCTCATACTCAGATGCTGGTTCCTTCCGTCTACAGGAATGAGGGAACTTGGCCGCCATTCATCCTACCTGACGTTATCACCGGATTCAAATGGCCACTCGCCCTGTTTCTTCAGGCGCTTGTCGAGGCCGTGTCGAGTGAGAAAATCCCGGATTTCCGCTGGACTGCGTCGCTGGAGGGGGATGGAGACGTTGTTCGCGAGTTCATACGTGAGGATGGAAACGACGGCCGCTGCTTCGGAGAGGTAGCGCCTGTTCACGAGGTCGAACGTGTCGCCGTAATCGTGATAGGTTGCCACCATTTCCGGATCGAGATGTCCGAGCGGACTGATGGCGGGGATGCCTGCGACCATGAAGGGCTGATGATCGCTGTTGGTCCATGGAGTGCTGATGACGCCGCGCGACATATCGAAGCCGCGGAGTTGCCGGGCAAGCGATTCCAGTACGGGTTTGAGGTGATCGTTTCCCATGGCGTTGAAGCCGCGCGGGGAGCCGGTCATGTCCATGTTGACCATCGTGATGATGGCTTCCTCGCTGTGCGCCTCGACGTACTTCCTCGATCCCCACAACCCCATTTCCTCGCCGTTGAACCAGACGAATTCAATGGTCCGCTCGTTGTTGGGAGTGAGAGCTGCGAAAATACGCGCCACATCGAACAGGATCGCGGTACCGAGACCATTGTCGATGCTGCCCTGACCGACGTCCCACGAATCGAAATGCGCGCCGACAACGATTTTCTCCGGCCGTGTGCCGGGGAGCGTACACACGACATTCGCGCTCTCGACAGGAACGCAATGTGAATTGGTGGTCACGCGCATCATCACCTGGACCCCGCGATCGAGCAATCGATACAGGCGCTGTCCTTCCTCCCAGGTCAGGCTGAAGGCGGGTACCGCGGCGGGCTGTCCCTGAAAATTGCTCATGCCCGACATCGTCATACGGCCCTTTTTGTCGTTGATGAACAGCACGGCAAGCGCACCGGCTTTCGCCGCGTTGCGGATAACTTCAGCGCGAAGCAATTCCTCGTGACCGTTCCATGCTTCCTGCGTCACCAAAGCAATGTGTCCGCCGGCGTTCAGACTGTCGAAATCGCTGCTGTAGCCGCGGTTCACCCACGCGAGTGGGGCATCGAAGGTGGGTGTGTGATCCACATAGCCGAGGGCGACCGCGCGAAACACGCGGTCCGATGGAGTGATCATGCGCACCTCATCGGCGCCGCGTTCCCAGCCGGGAACCGAGAACTTTTCGAGCCGCGGATTCAGACCGTGTTTGCGTAACTCCTCCATGAGAATTTGCATCCCTTGTTCATTCTGCGGAGAACCGATCCATCTGCCGCCGGCTTCGTCGCTGAGACGCATGAGCATGTCGTAGGATGCGTTTTCCAAAAACGCGGAGCCCGCCATTCGCTGCCGCAGCTGATTCGTTTGCGCCGCCGTGAGAATGGGGAGGAGGAGGAAAAAAACAACGATGATGCGCTTCATTTCAATGTTGGATTACTCGTGATGATTGAAAAACGTTTACTCCAGATCGGCAGGGAGTCTATGCGATCGGAAACAGATGCATCCAGGAAGACCGACGGGAATCGGTATCCGCCAGGGTCTGCGGAGGTATTGGTCAGTTATTTCCGGCCGCAGCCGAGACCTGAGAATACAAGGCAGCGCCCGGTACGGTGTCCATACCGTAATCGCGAATCAGTCCGCGACCTTCATTTGACCGCTGGTCCTAAGTTTGCCGGCCATCCAGCCTCGTGAGAAGAACAGGGTGATGGGACTTATCATCGCGATAAGGCCGTAGAGCAGCCAGAGGAATTCGGTGTTGAACGGGCCGCCTTCGGGACAGTACACGGAAAGCATGTATCCGGAATACAGGCTCGTGAGCAGTTTTGTCAGAAACCAGGGGAACTGCGCGATACCCATGTACTGGCCTGTCTTGCCTTCCGGCGCGAGTTCCGCGGCTAGCTGCAGGAAGCGGGGCTGCCACATGGCTTCACCGGCCGACATCAGCAAAATATAGGCGAAAAGAAATAGTACGCTCGGACCTAGGGCGAGAAAAAAGGTGGGGACCGCCATCACCAGTGTCCCGATGATCATCATACGGTACACATCGACTTTGTGCGTCAGTGCTGTCACGATCGGGGTGAGCACGAAAATCAGCAGGGGATTGATGTTGACGAACAGTTCCATGTTCTGGCTGACCCACCCGGGAAAGGATCGTTCGACGTATTGCGGAAGCGTCAGCCATTGATGCGCGAACAGCGTTTGCACGGGAATGAGGATGAAAATGAAAAACGAGAATTTTACGTCCCTTAATGGATGCTCACGCAGCCATGTCCGCAAATGAAACGCACTCTTCCGCACAGGCACGGCAGAAGCATCCGAATCCTGTCCGGCTACCGTCGCAGCGGTTACCGCCCGCTTCGACATGATGAAAAGGATGAACATGACGCTCACGACGGTCAGCGCCGTGTACACCCAGAACACGCCGCGTATTCCGTAAACATGTCGTATTCGCGGCGAGATGATGCCCGGAAGAAAGGCGCCGAGATTCATCAGGGCGTAGAGCATGGCGTAGCCCATGGCGGCGTTTTTCTTCGTCGTGAACAGCCTCACCGCCGCATAGGATGCGGGCATGTACATTCCGTAGCCGAGCACGACCAGAAGCAAGCCGCCAACCGCCGTAAAAAACATCGGCGAACCCAGCGCCCATCCGCCGAAAATCTGCGAACCCGACAGCAGTATCCGTCCGGCGACCATCAGCATCAGGGCCAGCGCCAGCGCCCTGCGCACGCCCCACCTGTCTGCCAGTTCTCCGAAGAAAAACATCGCGAGCGTTATGCCCCCGGTGAACATGCCAACAACCAGTCCGGCGTGGACGTCGTTGAGCCCCACATCGCGATTGAAGTGTATCGCTAAAAGGGTGATGATGCCGAAATAACACAATCCTTCGAGGAAATACGCAAGGTTGACGCCCCACAACGCGCGAGGCGCTTTTACGATGTTGATGAATGGATCGATAAGTTCTCGGAGCGGGCTTGAGGGGACTGTCCCTTTTTCATGCATGTACGTTTGTCCTGCTGAGGGAGAAGGCCGGGAACGAAGATGCAATATACAAAAGGAGTCTGTTGAAACGGCATTGCTTTTCGCCATGAATCTTCGTACCATGCCAAACACACGAAATCCAAAGGAGAATACCCGATGTTCAGACTCAACGTCCTTGCAGTCCTTGCAGTAATGCTGATCGCACTCATGACATCAGCCTGTTCGGAAGATTCGCCCAGCGTCAACGTACGCAACGATTACACCACCAAGGTGAACGTGCAGCTCAAACCCGCCGTGGGCAACACCATCAATATCAACGATGTCGAAAGTGGTTCCACCACCAGTTACACGGACATTGTCGAAGGCAGCTGGTCAGCGAGCGCTACCGTGCAAGCTTCTTCCGCCGAGCCCGCGGCTACGTTCAATGCCACAAACGACAACAATTACACCGTGGTCATAACCAACACCGAACCGCCTCTAATGCAGATCAAGGTGGAGGAAAAATAGGCGTCAGCAGAAAATTTCGACCAACGACCCATCAGGTAAAGAGAACGTCGGATGCAGCCCCTGGGCATTCGACGTTTTCCGTACCGGCCGCCTGCCGACGGTAGCTCTCGATTTGCCGATAACGCCTGGCGGTTTCCCGAGACAGACCACAAATCTTTCAATACAGGCACCAAGGCGGTACACCTGCGGTGGACTGCGATTTCAAAGCCGAGTTAAGGGATCCCTTGCAGATTATCCGGACCTCTCAGCGCCATTGGTGTCGGCTGTGTAATCCCTCCTGAAATACGATACACAGACACCGCTGATCTGACGGATCTCAGCGGATTACCTGTGCCTCTCCGGAGGATCGCTGTCGCTCCAGTATCCCGTTCAAATGTCGATACACAGAAAACGCGGATTTAACGGACTGCCTGCCGAAACATTTCCTCAAAATCTCATAGCAGCCCGGGAATGTGTGACGTTGCAGGCGGGATTTTCACGGAATATCCGGGCATCTCAATGCCTTGGCGTCGACCGCGTCTCCCATGTTGAAGAACAAAACACAGACAGCACCGATGTTACGAAATCGGCAGCCAGTAGGAAATTTTGAGTGCGAGGAAATTGTCGCCGGGTCTGTCGAGCGTGTACAGCAGATCCCCTGGACCGATGATGCTACCATCGGTTTCGTAGCCGGCGCGGTTCTGCTGCCAGACCAGGTACAGCGTGCTGCCGCGGAGCCATTCCCAGCGCAGCACGACATTGGAACGGAAGGACAGAACGTTGAAATCGGGATTGTCGAGCGTAAATGGAGTCTGGCCGTCTTCTGTCACCGTGTAGGTTTTATTATCCGCCGAGGGAGTAATCGTCGTTCCGTCGGTTCCGTAGATGCGGAGATACATGGCGCTTGCGGCAGCGAGTTCACCGAATGCGAGGTACTTGCCGCTGGCCGCGAAGGGTTCCATGTACACCTCCAGGGTCAAATCCGGTGTAAACGCGTAGTTGATCCTGAGTTTGGCGGATAATGTCGCGTGGTCGATTGTGGAAAACATGTAGCGTCGTCCATAGGTGCGTTCGCTTTCACGCAGCAAGGTCCCGATGTACTGTCGTGTGTTGATCTGCCGCGCAAAACCCGGAAGGAACGACAGCTCGAGATTCCCACGCGCCCGAAGCGAGAATGAGCCGTCAACGACGAAATTCCATGATCCTGTTTCATCGCTGAAACGTGAGATACCCGCCGCCCAGCGGAAGTCATCCGCGTAATTATTGTGCGCGCTCCAATAGTAATGCCATCCCTCGCCCGCGGCCATGAGGGGACCGCCGCGCGTGAGTTCGTCGCTCATTCCGCGTCCTCCATAATTGACGATGAAAGCGGAGGACCAGAAATTCGGGAAGGTGACGGACATGTCGAGCGAGATATTTGTAAAACGATGGATACCTCCGAAATTCCAGCCGGCGACCTGACTGAGTCCGATTCCCCAAGTGTGGAACAGCTGGCCTGGCTTGGTCTCACGGTAGGTTAGATACGCTTTGGTTTCGATGTCATCTGCGGATTGCAGTCGTCCTGTGTCGTTGATCTCGAATTCAGGCGATTCCACGGCGCCGTTGACGCCCCAGAGCCAGTGCTCACCGCCGAGTTTCGCGAAACT
The DNA here is from genome assembly GCA_964371045.1 of uncultured Chromatiales bacterium. Taxonomy (GTDB): domain Bacteria; phylum Bacteroidota; class Ignavibacteria; order SZUA-365; family SZUA-365; genus JAOSJT01. The sequence continues at coordinate 14,391 of CAYJMN010000066.1, forward strand.
CAACGCGGCGGAGTACCCGGACAGACTTGTACGTGTCGAATCGTAGGAAACATGCGTGGCATCCGGTTGCTGAAAATAGTGGGCGGACGAAAGCTGGACAAGAGAAATCGCATCGGAACTCCCTTGTACATGACTGAAGCCGGCGAAACCGTTGAGTTCATAGTTCCCTTGATCGAAACGGATTTTCCAGTCTGCGCCACCGCTCACCGCATTGCGCGTGAGTGCCGACTGCGATTTTTCCGTACTCAGATCGCGTTTGACTCCGCTGAGAATAACGCCGGCCGACGATCCTCCCAGTCCGAATTCCTGTTGAAGACGTAACACGCCATAGCCGGAAAGGGGAGCGATTTCCTCCTCGCCGCGTCCCGGCCTGCCAGGATCCCAGGTCTCGACGAATTCGCGCGCCGTCAAGGCAGTCAGGGCCCCGATGGAAAGCCCGGATTGCAGCCGACCACTGACCTTTGCCGCACCCAGAATCGTGCTGTTGCCCGGACGTTCCGAATACGGCGCATCCGGAGTCAGGCGTGGTGGCGCCCCGATACGGCGCGAGTAGAAGTAGTCCGGACCTCTGCCCTGCACCAACTGGCTGCCTTCGATAAAGAACGGACGGCGCTCGTCGTAGTACACTTCATACGCGGATAGATTCACCGTGGCGGGGTCCGCTTCCACCTGCCCGAAGTCCGGGTTGATCGTTGCGTCGAGCGTCAGGTTCGGGCCCAATCCCATCTTCATATCGACGCCGGCGTCCTGTCGTGACCATCGCGAATAATCCAGCGGATTGTTCGGATCGTTGGAATTGCTGAAGGTCCAGTCGGCGGCGAGGTAGGGGGTCAACTCAATACGATAGGATGGCTCGATCCCGCGGATCCCCTGCAGTGCCCCGAATCGCGACGACCAACCGGTCTCGCGCTTTGGAACAAGCACCCAGTACTGATCTTCGTTCCGCGACGGAACGTAGCGGTTGATATTGAGTCCCCACAGCTGCTCATCCCGTTCGTTGAAGCGCAGCTGCGAGAAAGGAATGCGCATTTCGGCGGTCCACCCGCCGGCGTTCCTCGTGACGCGAGCCTCCCATACCGGATCAAAGGAGTAGTCTCTCGTAAATTCAGCGTCCTCTGAATGGTAATATTCCACGCGCACGCCATCCGCGGTCACGCAGAACGAATAGGCGGTCCGATTGTCGTTATAGGTATCGAGAGAAATGATGATACGCTCCGAATTCCCGGCGTTGTCCCGACGGGAGAGCGTGGAGATGATCTCGTCCGGGGTATCATGGTACATCACGGCGCCGATGTACAGAGCTTTCTGATCATAGCCAAAACGCACTTCCGTCCTGATCGTGGCAGGCTGCGCTTCGATGGGCTCTTTCTGCAGAAAATCTCTCGCGGGTTGCGCCGCGCGCCAGCAGTCCTCGTCCAGTATTCCGTCGATAGTGGGCGCGTTCGCCGCACAGTCGACCGCAGTCACGGCACGCAGGTCCGGCGGTCCACCGATGACGGAGGTCTGACCCATCAAATCCGCATCAGGCAGCAACAGGAGGGAACAAAGCACACCCGCTCTGCCGACGATCTTGTTCAGACAGGATGATCGAGACATACCGTGGAAATGCGGCATGTTCCCCTTCAATTATTGAAGTATACAATGTGGACAGTCAATCAGTATTGAGCACCTGCTGCATTGCGGATAATGGCAAGCACAGGATGTCTCTGCCGGAATATACATCATCCCGCCGTCTGTTCCTTCCGATCTCAGAAAAAATATTCGCATCCGGAATGGACCGCGCTCCCTTGTTTCAGTGAATTCGCGCCGTTTGTGCAGGTCAGACCGTTTGTGTAACATGCACCCCGACACAGACATTGAAAGCATATACATGACAACAGAGTCTTTCTCCGAACAGGATCCATCGTGCATTATCGTGGGTGCTGGTATCGCGGGGCTTTTCGCCGGTAAGGAATTGCATCGCCAGGGTATTCGCGTGCGTCTTGTCGAGAAGGCCGGTGGTGTCGGTGGGCGCATGGCGACGAGGCGATTTGAGGGTGGCGTGTTCGATCATGGAACCCAATACTTCACCCCCGCCAGCGCATGGTTCCAAACGCGCATCGACGAATGGTTGGAGGACGGGATCGCCCGCGAGTGGTTCCGCGTCAGTCAGTACGAAATGGATCAACGATTCCTTTCTTCCGCGCGATACTGCGGTGTTGCGTTCATGACCGCGATACCGAAGCGGCTCGCGGAAGGTATGGATATCCTCACCGGGAAAACGATCTCGCGGTTGAACAATGATGGCGTGCTTTGGCATGCGCAGACTGTGGATGGTGAGAACTTCACAGCTCATGCCTGTATTCTGACACCCCCGCTGCCGCAGGCGCTCGATATTCTGGAACGTTCTTCGGGCATCACCGGGGAGGTGCCGGCACATCTTCGAACCATCACCTACGATCCCTGTATCACCGTGCTGGCCAACTGCGAAATCGCGCCGAAGCTTCCGGGAAATGGTGTGCTCGAATTCGCGGAAGGTCCGTTGCGCCGCATCATGGATAATCATCGAAAGGGAATCTCGCCCGATGCCCACGCGGTCACCATCCATGGAAGCGCGGAGTTCAGCCGTACGCATTTTGATACCCATCCCGAGGAAAGCGGAGCGCTGCTGCTTGAACACGCGCGAAAGTATCTGAGCGTTTCGATATTAAGCCGGCAAACGCATCGCTGGAGATTCAGCAACGTCATCCAGCCGGCTCAACAGCATTTTCACGTTGTTCACGACACACCACCTCTTGTCCTTGCAGGCGACGCGTTCGGCAGCAACGGTGTGGAGGGAGCAGCGAGATCGGGCTTGAAGGCGGCGCAACATATTCGTGACTACTTCGCCAGGAACCGACGCGGATGAATGCCGAGATGCGCGACATCGATGCCGTCATGTTTCTGGTGCAGGTATTTTCGACCTTCACCTTGACAGGCATCGTCTGGTTCGTGCAACTGGTGCATTACCCGCTGCTGCGGAAAATCGCGCGATCGCGCTTCGCTCCGTACGAGAAAATGCAGGTGCTGCTGACCGGCTTCGTTGTGGGTCCGCCACTACTGCTCGAAACCGCCGGTGTACTGTATTCGCTCTGGAGAACCCCGTCATGGATGGATCTTGACGCCGTTATTTCAGGCGCTGTCCTGATGGGGATCATCTGGCTCTCCACAGTGTTGTTGCAACGGCCTCAGCATCGGGTGTTGCAGGAAGGATTCGATCCCCGCGCCTACAGAAAGCTACTCTACACCAATTGGATCCGCAGTTTCGCCTGGAGTTTCAGATCTCTCATTCTGCTGTTCAGCCTGCTGAAAATTCTTACCCGATTAGCGTAGAAATCGCTCATGGGCCAAGTAGTGCGGATCTTTGGACAATGGCTAATGGACAATGGCTAATGGCTAATGGACAATGGATAATGGACAATTATGGTATGGGCCACGTTGTGCAGATCTGCATTTATCGCCGAGGTCGCGGAGGTCGCAGAGGGCACAGAGAGAAATTTTGAGGGCGCATCTCGAAAGGTTTCCTTTGAGATGGAAAAAGCAAGCCGATGATTTCCAACACGATTTGCTACGGACTCATGTAACTCAGACATTCTAAAAATATCTCTGTGCCCTCGGTGCCCTCAGTGCCCTCGGCGAAAAACATCAAAGAGGACTTGTGTTGTTGCAGGTGGCGAGATTGTGCGGATCGAGATTTTTATCATAGAGAACGCTGACACAGGTCATCACGAGGGGCCCGATATGAAAGCACCGCGCTTTAGCTATGGAATCTGTCTGCTGCTGTTTTGCCTTCCAGTGGTATCCGCGGCCAGAATCGTCTACGTATCGACGTACGCGTCCCTGCGCGACGCCTGCCAGACAGCACTCCCGGGAGACACCATCGTCATCGCCTCGGGCACGTATACGATCACCGGCGCCACGCGCATCATGATTTCCAACCGTCCGGGACCGGTGCTTGTACGCGGAGCGACCGGAAACCCCGCCGATGTGGTGATTCGCGGACAAGGACAGGACAACAGCGCCGTGCAGATGGTGTTCAATCTGGACAATGCGTCGCGGTGGACCTTTCGCGATCTGTCCGTTCGCGATTCCTACTATCATGGATTCAAATTCGACCACACCTCCGCGGATTGCGCGCTGATCAATGTGGTCATGCGCGACCACGGCGAATCGGGTGTGAAGGGCACGAGCGATCCTGCTGCCGGAACATATCCTGACCGGCTGCTCATCGACAGCTGCGATATTGGATTTACGCAAACGACCGGCGGAACGCGCTCCGTTGTCGAGGGTGTCGACGGGGTTGGCGTCAACGACTGGATCATTCGCAACAGTCGTTTCGTGAACGTGCAGAAAAACGGCAATCCCGCGTATGCCATTTTCACGAAGGGAAATTCCTCCAACACCATCATTGAAGGCAATCGCTTCGAGAATTGCTTCATTGGCGCGTCATTTGGCGGCGGTGGAACGGCGGCGCAGTTTTTTCGTGATAACGATCAAACCTACGAACACCGCAACGGCATTATTCGCAACAACATTGTCGTGCGTTGTTCCGATGCCGGCATCTATATCAACAAGGGTGTGAATTGCCGCATATACAACAATACGCTGTTCGAGTGCGTCCTGACGATTCAATTACGTTTTACACAGACAACCGGCGACGTGCGGAACAATCTTGTACGTCGGGCTTCGTCTAATCCCAACGAACCCGTCGTACGCCTGCGAGACGGCGCCGTGCTGCTGGGCTCGAGCGCGAATCTTGCCGCGGTTCCGGCGGATTTCGTCGTGGCGTCGGGCTCGTATACGCAGCTCGACCTGCATCTTGGCGCCTCGTCGCAGGCTGTCGATGCGGGTACAACCTTATCCACCGACGTCCCCTGCGATTTCGAAGGCCAATTGAGACCTGCGGGAAGCGGCTGGGACGTTGGCGCGGATGAATTTGGTATGATTCCTGTTGAGCTTTCCACATTTATCGCCGCAGCCGTTCCCGGCGGAGTCCTGCTTCAGTGGCGAACTGAATCGGAATCGGAGAATTTTGGATTTGAGGTTCAGCGTGCTTCCGGAGCAGAACCCTTCATCACTACAGGGTTTGTCCCCGGGAATGGGAGCAGCACAAGGAGACATTCGTATGTCTACATGGATTGGCTTGACTCGGATACCATGCGGCAATGTCCGCGCTATCGTTTACTTCAAATCGACTACTCGGGCGCAGCCACGGCGTCTCCCGAAATTGCCGTCGATTGTGGGAATAGCGGCACGGATATCGGTGTGGATGTCTGGCCGATGCCGGCTGAAGGTGTCGCCACGATAACGGTAAGAACCGATGCTCAAGCGATGTATCGCATCATCAATACCTTGGGCCGCATCATTGACGCGCGCACACTCGCGGCAGGTTCCCATCGCATGGATTTTCGTCCCGGAGCGCCTGGCGTGTATGTTCTCACAGTCACCTCAGCGGCGGACAGGAACATCCGGCGTATCGTCATCCGCTGACCTCCGGGATAATCCCCGGACCGCCGCCCGGGAAGGAGGTGGTTTTATCCTTCCGGGGATTCAGGAGCTCGGGTTGCGATCTCCTCGTTTCTCTTGTTGACGCCTGAAAATCCAACGACCCTCCATTCCCTACTCCAGGCACCGTTGGCATGAATTTCGTACATTGATGGCTGAACATTTCGGGTCGCCATGCTTCCGTCGTACGATACCGCTGCGCAACACCTCATCGCTTCAGGACACATTCCCACAACCGCGCAAGGCGAGACCATGCAGCGCTACGCATCGCTGCTGCTGGAGTGGAACACGAAAATCAACCTCATCTCGCGCAAGGATGAGGAGCAGATCTGGCTGCACCATCTCCTTCACAGCCTTGCGCCTCTGCTTATGAATATGCTTCCCTCCGCGGGCAAGTATATCGATCTTGGCACCGGAGGCGGGCTTCCCGGCATTCCTCTCGCCATCATGTTGCCGGATTCCTCGTTTGTGCTTGTGGATTCCATTGGGAAAAAAATCAAGGCGGTGGAGGATATCGTCGCACGACTGGAACTGAAGAATGTTCGCTGCCGCATTGGCAGGATAGAGGACGAAGCGGATTTATCGGGTACGGCCGATGTCGTACTTGCACGAGGAGTGACGCGCATGCTTTCGCTCGCACGCTGGGCGTGGCCTCTGCTGCGACGTGGCGGTAAGCGCACGCTGCTCGCATGGAAAGGCGGGGACGTCGCTTCGGAGCTTGCGGAAGCGCGGCAGCATGCGAAGCTGTCGTCCATCAGCGTGCATCCCATCGCCATCCCTGGGGAACGTTATTTTACCATTGAAGACAAAAAACTCATTGAGGTTCGATTCTCGTGATAACACGGTCGCTTATTCTTCTTTTCACCCTGGGATTGATCCTCCAGGGATGCGCGCTAGTGCGCGGAATTGCCGGAGCGAATATCGATCGCGAGCAGTACGCGAAGGCGCGTGAAGCCGCCATGCTGGAAACACGCTATCTCGCTGCGCTGCGTCTCGCCAACCGTATGCAGAAGGGGTTCGCCCCCGGCGACGCCGACGCGACGCTCATGCTGTCCGAACGCCTCGTCAACGACGCCATGCAGCAGCTTCGCGGTCGTCGCGGTTGGCTGGATCGCCAAACGCCGTACACCATTGATTCCGTCCATACCGTCCTGCACCACGGTTCCGCCATCGCCTCTCTGCAGCTTTCCGTGCGCAGCGAAGCGCATGATGTCGACGTCAAACTCGTCATGGATTGCGCGTTGGCCTTGTTGCCGCGTGAGAAGGAGTTGCAGATTGAATTGGATCCGTTCAACGTCGTTCCCGCCGTGCAGGCGCCCGGATTGCTTTCGGCAGCGACGGAAATTATCGAGGACGTCATCCGGGTGAAGCTCGGTTCCTTGAATGAAAATTTTCCACCCGTCCTCATGCCGCTGACGTTCGAGGATTTCTTCACCATCGATGGTGTGCGGAACGAGGTGCGGAGCAAGGTGAACGTCGTTCTCGATTCACCACGTCGCATGCTCTCGTATCGCCTCAAAGTAAAGGATTTGCTCATCTTCGATGAGTTGGTGCTGGTCACCCTCGCATTGAGCGACGTGCAAGGGAGGTGAGGCATGAAACGATTGCTTCTTCCGTTGTGTGTCTGCGTGTTGTTCGCCGCGTGTTCCTCCATGGATCTCCCCACGGTCGAGGAATCCAACAAGGCGATAGCCAGGCTCGAGCGCTCGCTCGCCGATGTCGACAAACCGCTCCAGCTTCTACAGCAGCAATTCCGCACACCGCGCGATCTGGGAATCAGCATCAGGATCGACGCGATAAACCGCATCGCGAAAGCGCTGGTATCGCAACGCACCGACGACATGACGATCATTTTTCTGGCGACACGCCCGCTCGTTGTAGAACGCAAGTCCCTGCTGGGCATCGACTACGTAAATCGTCTCGATATCGACAGCGGCAGGGTGGTGCTCGATTTGCGACGTTTCGAGTTTCTGGAAACGCGGGGAAAGCGTCTGGATGCGATTCTCACGCTTGAAGGAGAGGGTCGCCTCCACGTCAGCGGACGCTACACAGGCGTGCCGGGTTCAGCCTCCCCGAAGGTTCATCTTTCAGTACGCGACACCATCCGCTTCGAGCTGTCCGCCGGAAGGAACGGCGCATTTGTCCTCACGCCGACCCGAAGACGCGTGCTGCTGGCTGCGATATTCCGCATCGATATGCTGGGCTGGGACGTTCCCTGGAGTGAAGATATTCCGCTTGACGTACACAAACTTATTCCTCCTCTCACCATTCCATCGATGTTCGATGCCGCCATGAAATTTCCCGTACCGGCCGCATCGTATGCCGCGAGGAATTACGAATTCGAAACCATTCCTCTGAGGCTCGGCGATTCCATACTGGAAATCCGCGAGGGTGCGCTGATGTACCGCGCGGATGTTCGAGTAGGGAAGTAGGAAACGTGGAGGGACGAATCGTGGTGTAGGCGAGGGGGGCAGTCGGGTGGTGATGCGGTAGCGGTTATGGATGAATGATTGCGGCTTTTTTGATGAAATAGTAAGCGAAAACGGACTCCGGGCGATTCATGAATCGCCCGGAATAGAGACGTTGCATGTAACGTCTCTACTCAGACGCCTTGCTGTGAAACCCATGCCCGCGCTCTGAACGCGACAGACGGGTGACGAGATCTATCCGGATAGATGGTCGCGCAGGAATTGTCTATGGTCTCGTCAACGTCCGTACCGACCGGGAAACGATTCTTTGCGCCACACGAATGAAGTCGACGACACATTCGCCGGGAGAACGTTCGAGGCGAGATCCTGAGTAGTCGGAAAATTCCGTAAACGAAAACGCCCGGTTGGGTCCGGGCGTTTTCGTTCAGGGTGAGGGGATCCGTTATTTCGTTCGAAGCATCGGGAGTGTTTGCGCTCCTTCGGCTGTGCGCAGCACCGCGACGTAGACACCGGAGGGGAGATCGGCCGCGTCGAAGGTGACGAGGTGCATGCCGGCGGTATGGAAACCGCTTGCGAGAACAGCCACCTGGCGTCCCAGACTGTTGAACACACGGAGATCGGCGTCGGCGTCGGCAGGGAGATAATACGCGAGTTCCGTGGTTTCGGTGAAGGGATTGGGGGCGTTGCGTCTGAGCGAAGGAACGCCCGGAGGCGCAAGCAGACGTTTACCTCCTTCCTCGCAGAATCCCGTCGCGCTAAATACTCCCGAGAATAGCTGCGTCTCCGTCGTGCCCTCCATCCAGTCGAAATCCTCGATCAGCAGCGGAGTAACGTCGTCGTTGCCGAGCAAGACCAGGCAACGAAGTTCAACGAGCGCCCCGTCCGTTGGCGAGACGGTTTGAGGTACATCAAGTATGACGCGGAGATTGCCTCCTGCCGCCTCGGTCGTCATCGTAGGCGTACCGGTAGTGCTCGTCGCGGATTCCGGCCACAACATCGAGCGATTGAACAGCAAGGATGCGTGGAAGGATTTGGTGCCGGTCAGCGTCAGGTTGCTGCTGTTGCGCAGGAAGATCGGGATGACGATGCGTTCGCCGATCGCCGCGGTAAGCGTTGGAATCACGACGGTGGCGACCGAACCTTCAACGCGACCGCGAAGCCGGATGACGATGGAAGAATCACCGCAGCCGCCAATGAAGGTGATGATGCGAATGCTGTCCGTCAGGGAAAATGTGCTGTCTCGTCCGAAATTGAGTGTGATGGTTTCGGTCGCGCCGGGACCGAGAAGCGTCGGCAGCGGCACTGGCGACCAGCTTGTCAATTCGCTTAAGCCGTGTCCCGCAATGAGCAAGGACATCGGGGCCGTGTAGGGATTGCGCACGGTGAAGGTGCGCGAGGAGTTGCTTCCTACGCCGTTGGTGCCGAAGTCGATGAGCAGTGGCTGAGCTTCGGCAACATGGTTCGCGTAGGTGTAGGTGTACTCGTATTCCACCGAACCGAGGCAGGGCGAGGCGGCGATGGAGAACCGTTCCACCCTCGCACCGAATGTTGCGGGCGTGAAAGAGAGGACGAAGATCTGCGTGGCGTCGGGCTGCAGCGTGAACATGCCCAAGCGGGGCTGAATGCTGTACCCGGCGCGCAGGAACGTCGTGTCAACGGTCATCGTCATGGGGTGGGTGCCCGTATTCCGTACCAGCACCGTGTCGTTCATCGGCAGGTTGCAGCCGTAGACTTCACCGAAATCGTGATCCTTGCCTGTCACTTCAACGGATACCTCGTGCTTGAATCCAGTGAAGGGGATGATCAGCGTCGGAGTATTCTCGGCATCGCTTTCCACGAACAGATCGCCGCTTCTCGTCACGCGCAGCGTCTTGGTGTTGAAGGCCACCTGGATATTTTCCGAGCCTCCGATGGGAATTGTGAACGGTCCAGTGGGTGTGATGATGCGGAAATCTCCGGGATGCAAGCCGGTAAAGCGCATGCTCGTCACGTTCAGTGGAAGTCCGCCGGTATTGCGCAGCGTCGCGGTAGCGAACGCCACGGTGTCGTCCGCGCAGACGAGGGTCGCGAAGTCCGTTTTGGTGAATGCGATCGAAGGTTTGCGCGACGAGGATGCCGCGAGATCCACCATCAGCGAATCAAGACACGGTGCGTTTGCATGGAAGAATATCCTGCCCGTTGAAGCGCCCTCCGATTCGGGGGCATATTCGAACACGAATTGCACACTATCGTTGGCCGGAATAACAAACGGCCATGCCGGTCCTGAAAGCTGGGTGAATGGGGGAGAGGGATACAGGTCGGCGCTGCTGTCGATCTGCATCTCCACAGCGGAGGGATTCACCAGATAAAACGTCGCGTTGGTTTTCTCGCCAATAGCCGCGAAGCCGAACTCCACGGGATTCGGACGGGCGATCGGAGTCGCGGTAAGACGGGATCCGAGGACGCGCACGTCTATTTCGAAGTCGCAAGGGGAGACCTTGACGCGGAGCATTCCGTCAATCGGGCCATCCACCACGGGTGCGACGCGCACGAGGACCGTGTCGGTCTGACCCGGTGACAATGTTCGCGACAGTCCGCCATTGAAGGAAAGCACATCGCCGAGGGAACTCGCGATCGAATCCACGTCGATCGTGACCGTGCCGTTGTTCGTCAGCAGCAACGGGAGATAGGCGGGATCGCTGCATTGATACGATTCGCCGGCGAAGAGTGTATCCTCGGATAGCGTGAGATTGACGGTGTCTTTATGTCCGGCCAGCAGAATGGAGTAAATAGTCGCACCGGGAAGGTCTGTTTCAAACAGCAGTTCGGAGTTGAAGTTTCCGGCGGTGGGTGGAAAGAATCTCAGTTTCACGCGAAGCGAGTCGTTCGGTTTGAACACCACGATTGGCGGAATCGTGTATCCCCCTTCGATCGAAAACACGGCGCTGTCCTGTCCGCTAATGTACATGCGCTTCAACGTGACGTTCTGGTTGCCCATGTTTGTCAGCAGCAGCTCGACTTCGGAAAACGTATCCGGGCATTGGAGCACGGCAAAGTCGGGCAGTTGATGCTCCAGCGATGACACGGTGGTGATGATTTCCCACAGGCTGTCGCTCTTGTCGGCAAGCGGCGGAACATAGCCCCACATCCGCAATCTTCTGTCCTCTCCGCCTGAAAGCACATACTTGATGCGATGATCCACCACCGCGGATAGCACGGCGCCGGTATGTCCCGCGAAGTTGTGCAGAAGCGTACCCGTGCGTCCGTCCCATATACGAACGGAATTGTCCCGGCCTGCGCTCAGTACGCGCACGCCGGCATTGGTAAGCTGAACGGAGCGCACGGCATCCGTATGTCCACTCAGGGTATGGATGCTCTGCCACGTGATGGTATTCCAGACGCGCACCGTTCTGTCGTCGGAGGCGCTTGCGATGACGGAGCCCTCGCTCGCGATGTCGATGCAGCGTACGGCGCCGCTGTGACCGGTAAGATTTCGCAGTCTGGCGCCACTCGCGGCATCGAGAATGGCGATGCGATTCCCCGCCGCGGATGCGAGGTACGAATTGTCGGGAGCGATCGCGAGTGCGCCGTCAGCGCCGCTGTCGCCGGTATGACGCCAGCGCTCGCCCCAGGTGGAAGTCTGCCAGAAGATCACCGTCGCCGCGTCCGAGGCGGCAAGCAGCGTGCCGTCGCGCGAGAAAGCGACACTGTGCACCGTGCCTGACATGCCCGTTAGCGTTCGTACGAGCGTAGAGGTTTTCATTTCCCAGATTTTCACCGTACCGTCGCCGCCGGCGGAAGCCAGCCATTTCATATCGGGAGAAAACACCAACGCGTCGGTGCCGCCGGTGTGACCGGGCAGGATCGTGATGAAGGCGCCATCCTTCGGGTAAAACAGTTTTATTTGTCCGTTTTCAAGAGCCAGGGCCGTCAGAGTGCCGGATGCGGCGACGGCGATCGCATTGATGGCGGCGGGCTGGAGTTGCGCCCATGCACCGTCAAGGGACGTGATCCGCTCCTCCTTGGTGAAGGCAAGTCCGAGACAGTCGGGGCTCGGCGTGTTCGGTACGCGCCAGTTGTAGAAATAATTGTACACATTGTCCGTGACGCGCAGCCAGGAGTCACCCGAATTCGTGCTGTATTCCACCTCCGCCGGAGTCGTGCCGCTGATACCGGTCCACGAAATACGGAACGTGCTGCCGCTGAACATCTTCTCCCCACCGTTCGGAGTCAGCAGTTTCAATGGCGCGGGATCATACACACCACCGCTCATCACGATTGTTTCGTGACAAGGGCTGTCCGCATTGATGACCAGGCGACCGAACACGCGGTCGGTGTTCACCGGACGATATTGAATGCGAAGCGTGCGGGATTGTCCTGCCGCGAGAGTGAACGGTGGCGCGGGACCGCCGTAATCGAGAATGCGGAAAGAGACCTCCGGCGAGGTGATGCTCTGGATGTTGACCGTGCCGTTGCGGGCGGTGAGCGTCACTGTCAGATCCTTCGTCGATCCTCCGTTCACCACGCCGTAATCGAGCAGCACGGACGATGCATCGATGCCGATGATCTTGTTAGCGGGTACGGAGACGGTCGTGTTCTGCGTCACGGTGCGGTTGTTTTTACGCAGGGTAACGCTGATGCTTCTCTCGGTATCGCAGCCATCGGTCCTGTACACAAGCTCGCAGGGGTCGTACAGAAACACTTGCTCGCCGATCTGTTTGAAAATATCCTTGGCTTTCTCGGCGGTGATCACATCCTCGAACCAGGCGCCGCTGGTACCGGTCGCTATGCGGCGCAGACTGGTGTTGATCGTGTTGGGGGAGAGCGATACGGTGAAGATCTTGATGTTCGCCGCCCGCGCCGCAGCGATGATCTGATTCTCCTGGGTGGCATTCATGATCTGCACGGCATCGGTAATGAAAACGATGTACCGCGGCATCGGTCTGTTCGCGGTAAATGCGATCGCCCCGGCGGTGGCATCCATGAACGCGGTGATGAAATCCGTACCGCCACCCGTCGCACGCATGCTGTCGATGGATGCGAGGATGGCCGCTTTGTCGGATGTGTAATCAAGGCGAATGACCGGATTGTCGGCGAAGGTCGTGATACCGGTCGCGGCGGGAGGATACGAGAGATCGTTGACGAGCTGTGTCGCCGCGGCCTTCATGTTGACCAGACGGTTGTCGATGGTCATGCTGAAGCTGAGATCGACCGTAAGGGTCAGAGACAGCACGGGCGTGAGGGCGGGAGGACAACTAACCGAAATCACAGGACGTGTGATGCCGTTCTCGACCACGGTGAAATCCGACGGAATGAACTGGCGGATGTATTTTCCGGTAGCGTCCTGCGCCAGAAAGCGAACTCCTATATCCGGATATCTGCTGCCGTCGGTATCGACGATATTGAATGTGATCTGGGCGATGGCCGGAGCCGAGGCGCACAGCAGCAGGCAGGACAGCGAAAATGCGGTAAAAAATTTCATGCCTGTATCCTTTTTCTCTCGCGATTATTCAAGACCAGTTTCGACGACAATCTGCACTGTGCGGCAGTAATTGCGTCCTTCGGGGATGTCGTTGTCAAAAAGCAGGCGGTCGCTTCCGACAGCGTGGAGTTCGACCGGGATACCTTCGATGCGCTTGCCGAGCGCTTTCTGTACCGACACGCAGCGCTCCATCGCCAGCGTACGGTTGATCTCCGGATTGCCTGTTCTGTCCGCGAATCCGAATATCTCGACTTTCGATCGCGGGGTGATGGCCTCGCCAACGATATCGAGAATGCGCTTGTTGTCGCCGCTCAAATCGGAACTCTTGAAATCGAAGAGAATGAGACTGAAGCGGTCGATGCGTCGGTTCCCCTGCTGTTCGAACACCTCGGTCGTGCGTGTTTCCGTTTCAAAAGGCAGGGAGACGGCGGTGGAGCGAATCTGTCCGACCTTGTCTTCAACATTCAGCGTGGCTTTCACCACACTACCCGGGGGAGGTATGCGCGTGGTGTCGATGCGCCATTCGAGTTCCGCAGGAGCGTCGCCTGTCCCTGTGTAGGAAGCATAGGACTCCTCGCCGCGCGTTACGTCCACGGACCAGCGCGCAAGGCCGGCTTCGCTAAGGACGGCCGGGCGGAGCAGCAGCACCGGTGTGGAAATGCTCTGTTCGATGGCCTGCCAACGCACCGGAGCGAGGATAGTGTGGTCGCCGCAGGACAGTTCAACGCGCCGGGTTTCCTGCTGGCCTTCGAGGGATTCGACATTCGGCGCTTCGGCGGGAAGGTTGCGCGTTTCGATCTTCAGTCGCGAAACAGGGATTCCCCAGACGTCGCGCAGGTAATCGCGCACCGCTTCAGCGCGTTTGCGCGAAAGTGCGCGGTTGTTTTTCTCTATATCCGTGGCGTTGTTGCACCCGGTGATGGTAAGAACGGCACCTGAATGCGTGCGCATGCGGGAACCGACAATATTCAATACATCCGCGTACACGGCCAGCGTCTTGTTCGGCAGCCGCGATTCGTCGAATCCCTCCGTCCTCGCAGGATCGATTTGATCCATCGAAGTCGAATCCAGATCCGCTGAACCCTGTGTGAAAAATACGTACGGCAACAAGGGGAACAGTTCGCTCTGCGTCAGCCGGTCGACGATCACCCTGGCGTTTTCCCTCAGCGTCCCATCCGCCGCGCGCGCGAGCACCTTGAGTTCGGGCACGAGCCTGGGCGGCGGGGGTGGCGGTGGCGGCGGCGGGGGTGGCGGTGGTTCAGGAATGTGATACAGCAACGCCACGGATCCTTCCAGCGCATGCGCGCCCCAGTCTACATCGCTGCTCAGCGACGTGGCCGCAAGACGTACCGCTGCTTCGGGCCATAGCGCGATACCTTTGCCCAGCATCACCGGCCAGCGCAGTCCCGCGCTGAACGCGGCGTATAGCGATGCGCCACCCGGCATCGCCACATCGTATTCGTTGCGCGTCCGCTGAAGATCGCCGAAGGTCACGTCGGTCGGACGAAGCAGATCCTCCGTCTGATGCACGTCGTTGGAAAGCAGGTAACCGAAATGCGTCCCTGTAAACAGCATCAGCGATGACCCCTTGAACGGTTGGAAGCCTATCGTCGGTCGCAGATCCAGTATCGCTGTCGTCGATGCGATGCGATGCTCCACCGTCGCGGCTTCCGGACCCCGCGGCGTCAGCACCGGACCGATAAACTCCTCGGTCGTCAGCGTCGCGGAAATGTCCGCATAGCGCAATGCCACCTGCAGCGACCAGGCATCGTTGATCATGACCTGGAACAGGCCGCCGAAAGCGATGCCGGTTCCATCTCCATTGTCGTAACCCGTACAGCAGCTCGGAATGCCCGGAAGCGCCGAAAAATCGGCTGAATGCGCGTTGCGAAGAATGCCCGCGGAAATACCCACCGCCGGCCTCTGATAGATTGGCGTCTCTCCCTGAGATAGCAGCGGCGCATGAATGGAAAAGAGCAATAGGAAGGAAAGCAGTCCTGTAACCGTATGCCTCACGTTGTACCTGTCGAAATGGAGGATGAGCGGACCATTCGTCCGGTGTGTGTCTTAAATTACGTTCGTGGAGGCTGAAATGAAAGCATGAACGCTCGTGCTCGCTCCATGCCGTACTTTGGACGCGCACCATATCAGGGAATGACACCCGAAGCGGGGAGAATGTTTCACGTTGGGTGGGGAAAATGCTATGCAAGCGGTGCGGAAATGGACTACTTCCGGCTTGAGAGTGAATACGTACGCGGATTCACGCGGATTATTGCGGATGTTCGCGGATAAGAAAGTCTCTGACTCCATATCCGCAAGTCTTTTGTATACAGGGTTGCAAAAACTCTTATCCGCGACAATCCGCTTCGATCCGCGAAAATCCGCGTACGTATTCCTCCGGCTGGAATGCTTTTTCATCGCCACACCCGGAGGAATGCCGCAATTCCCCCATTGACATTGCCTCCGCGTTTTCGTACACTAAGTTAGACAAATATCTAACGTACGTATCGCAAGGAGCGCACACGCAATGATCGTCCAGACCACACACCCCACACGCTGCATGCATCTCGACATGGATACGTTTTTCGTGTCGGTGGAGCGTCTGATGGATCCGTCGCTCGTCGGACGTCCGGTGGTGGTGGGCGGGACGCCGTTTCAGCGGGGAGTCGTGGCGGGGTGTTCGCGCGAAGCCCGCATGTACGGCATTCACTCCGCCATGCCGTTGCGCCGCGCCTGGGAGCTGTGTCCGAAAGCGGTGTTCCTGCATCCGAATTTCACGCATTACTCGCAGTATTCCGAACGCGTGTCGGAAATCCTCGAGGATTTTGTCCCCGTTATGGAAAAGGCCTCCATCGATGAATTCTATCTCGACATCAGCGGCTGCGAGCGCGTGATGGGTTCGGAGACGCTATGGGGGAGCAAGGTCAAGCGCACCATCGTGGGCGAATTGCACCTGCCGCTTACCTACGGCATCGCCCGCAATAAACTCGTGGCCAAGGTGGCGACCAACGTCGGCAAGCGCGCGGGCGATCTGTACGTGCCGCATGGGGGCGAAGCCGATTTTCTCTCGCCGCATCATATCGCGCTACTGCCCGGCGTCGGCGATGTGATGGAGCGCGAACTGCTGTCCATGGGCATCCCGCGCATCGGCGACATCGCAGCCCTGCCGCCGCAACTGTTTTCCAACATGTACGGCAAAACGGGACGCAGCCTTCACGAGCATTCCCGGGGCATCGACAATTCGCCCATCCTTCCGTATCGCCGGCGCAAATCGCTGGGTGCGGAAAACACCTACTCCGAAGACGTGCTCGATCCCGACACCATGGTCGCCACGCTGCGGCATCTCTCACAGCGTATCGGCCACGATTTGCGCGAGCAGGGCTTCCTCACCTCCTGCGTCACGCTCAAATTGCGCTACGCGGATTTCGTCACCGTAACGAAAAGTCTCCGTTGCGAATACAGCAACGCGGATCACGTGATTTACGCCCTGGCCGAGCGCTGCTTCCGCGTGCTGTATACCCGCCGCGTGCGCGTGCGCCTGCTCGGCATCAGCACCTCGGATCTCATCGAGGACTACGGCCAACTGTTTCTTTTCGAAGAAAAGGAGGAGAAATACGAGCGCCTCTACGCCGGCCTCGACAGCATACGTCAGCGCTTCGGACGCGACGCCCTCACCTACGGCAGCGTCCTCGAAGAACGGCAAAAAGATTTACGATTGACGATTGACGATTTGACGATTACAACCACGTCATCCTGAGTGTGCCCACCAGCGCCGCGCACCGGTCCATTTCATGGATGACATAAGATTGGTCTCAGCAGCGTCAACCAAGTCCGTCATCCTGAGGGCCGCCACGGTCTGATCGTTCGTCCCAGCACTGTGTTTGCATGGCGGCGTCTCGAAGGATGATTGGTTTCGAAACGCACGAGGAGACTCGAGATAACTGGTCAACCAATCACCCTTCGAGACGTCCCTCTGCTTGAATTTGAGCTTCGAAACGCACTTTTCCTGTCGGGACTCCTGCTAATGACATCAGGTAGGTACCTGGTTCCACGAGCGTTACGGAACCAATCATCCCGCCGCGGCGAGTCTTCGACCTTCGAGACGCCGCCA
>CAYJMN010000067.1:0-24226 GCA_964371045.1 uncultured Chromatiales bacterium
CGGGGGATGCAAGAAATATCCACACCATCCACGTGTCATGGACGAAATGGACCGGTACGCGGCGCCGGTAGGCTCACTCAGGATGACGAGCTTGGTCAACGCGCGCCTCTACAAATCGTCAATCAAAAATCGTCAATCGTAAATCGTAAATCCCATGCCATTCTCCTGGCGATCACACTTCCGTGAAACTCTGTCCCTTGCCATACCCGTGGCGATCGGTCAGTTGGGACACATGCTGCTCGGCGTGGTGGATAGCCTGATGGTGGGCTCGCTCGGCGCGACGCCTCTGGCCGGGGCTTCGCTCGGACACAGCGTCTTCGTGCTGTTGCTGGTGTTCGCGGCCGGTGTAGCATCCGCCATCACGCCATTGACCGCGATCGCGGACGGCGAAGGCAACGAGGAAGCCGCAGGCCGGATATTGCGTCAGGGAATACTACAGAACGTCGTCCTCGGCGTAGTGCTTGTCGGCGCTACCTGGTTGGTGGCGGGCGTGCTCCCTCTTCTCGGCCAGCCACCGGACGTCGTCGGGCATGCGACACCGTATTTACGTATGATGGGTTTGACCTTCGTACCCATGCTGCTCTTCATGTCTCTGCGGAATTTCATCGAAGGTCTGTCGATAACGCGTCCCGCCATGTACATTATTCTCGCGGCGAATATCGTGAACATCGCCGGGAATTGGGTATTCATCTACGGCAAATTCGGCTTACCGGCGATGGGATTGACGGGCGCCGGATTGTCAAGCTTTCTCGTTGAGGTGTTCGCCTGTGTAGCGCTCTTTATCTACGTGCTGCGCTCGGATCGTTTCAGGACGCATCGCGAATTCGCACGGAACGCGCGCTACGACGGTGCCCTGCAACTGCGCATATTGCGTATCGGACTGCCGAGCGGACTGCAGTGGTTGTTCGAGGCGGGATCGTTCTCCTTCTCCGCATTGATGATGGGCTGGATCGGGACCGTTGCACTCGCAGCGCATCAAATCAGCATCAATCTCGCAGCGATCAGCTATATGGCGATCCTCGGCATATCGAATGCTTCAACCATACGCGTTGGCAATGCCATGGGCAGGCGCGACGCCGCAAATCTTCGTCGTGCTGGACAGACCTCCTTCCTGGTCGCGTTGAGCATCATGTCCGTGGCCGCACTGACATTCATTCTGTTGCGCCATCAGCTGCCCGCACTCTACGTCCGCGACACAGCGGTCGTGGAACTCGCCTCTTCCCTCTTGATTATCGCGGCCCTGTTCCAACTCTCGGATGGTACGCAGGCGGTGGGTCTGGGCGTACTCCGCGGCATCACCGACGTCACCGCACCCATGTTCATCGCCATTGTCGCCTACTGGATCATCGGTGTCCCCGCCAGCTACTTCCTCGCCTTCCATGCTGGGCTCGGTCCCGAAGGAGTTTGGTTGGGGTTCGTCGCAGGACTAAGCTTCGCAGGGATAAGCTTCGTGCTCAGATTCTTGCGGCAGTGCGACAGAATGGCGGTGAAGTGGGGTGTCGGCGGAGCGTGATAAATCCGGATCGATTGCTCCCTGAAAAGAAACCGGATCCGTTCCCTGTTCGTGCTAACCGGATGCGACAGGTGTGAGGTGAATAAAATCCCGGGTTTTGCGAAAAGCCTCTTCCACGGCCACTCCAGGCGTGATATGATTTTTTTTCCAGGCTCGTCCCTTTCAATGATTTCTGTTTCGAGTGAATATCCCCGATCTGCCAACCATCGATTACATACAGAAGCCGAATCTTTCAGAATCCAGGGGGCGATTAAAGCGGTACCTGCTCGCACGTCGGAGTTTGCATGTTGACGTCCAGACGTCTATATTTGGGCTATGACAAAAAAAACCGGACACAAACCTCCAGGCGCTGTTCGAGACGCCATCATTCGCACACTTCGCAGCGCAGCGGAGCCCATGGGAGTTGATGACATCACCAGTGGAGTCGCAAATTTGATTGGTCCTACATCACCATCATCGGTCAGATCATATCTTCGACTAAACACCCCTGGTACCTTCGCTCGGGAGACCCGCGGCATGTATGTAATCGCCACTCCCTTGCGCCAGCACATCGAGGCTGATGCTCCGATTCACAACGCGGAGTTCAAGACTGGAAGATGCCGCCTATTGCTCGGAGACTGTCTCGAGGTGATGCGCCAATTGAAAGATTGCTCGGTACATGCCGTCATCACCGATCCGCCTTATGGTCTGCAGGAATACACAGACGTTCAACAACAGAAAAGAAAAACCGGTAAAGGTGGGATATGGCGAATTCCACCTGCATTTGACGGTCATCAACGCTCTCCATTGCCACGCTTCACCACGCTCACGCGCGAGCAACTATCCGATCTTGAAGAATTCTTTTTCGTCTGGGGAAGAACGTTAATTCCGAAGCTTGTACCCGGCGCCAACGTTGTTGTCGCATCCAATCCCTTACTTTCTCACATTCTTTCCTGCGCTTTGGCTGAGTCCGGACTTGAACGCCGCGGGGAAATCATCCGCCTGACTATGACAATGAGGGGAGGAGACAGACCAAAGCACGCGCATGAAGAATTCCGTGAGGTGAGTGTCATGCCGAGATCGATGTGGGAACCATGGGTTTTGTTCAGGAAACCGCTTGAAGGCAGAGTGCAGGACAACCTGAGAAAATGGGGAGCAGGTGGTTTTCGCAGACCCTCCGACGATAAGCCATTTGGCGACGTGATTAAATCAAGCCCTACACGCGCAGTTGAGCGAGAAATTGCGCCACACCCGAGTCTGAAGCCGCAATCGTTTCTACGTCAGCTCGTGCGCGGCGTC
Source organism: uncultured Chromatiales bacterium (assembly GCA_964371045.1). Taxonomy (GTDB): domain Bacteria; phylum Bacteroidota; class Ignavibacteria; order SZUA-365; family SZUA-365; genus JAOSJT01. The sequence continues at coordinate 2,792 of CAYJMN010000067.1, forward strand.
TTGCCTCTTGCTACCGGGATTGTGCTTGATCCTTTTGCTGGGTCGGGCTCGACGTTGGCGGCTGCGGAGGCGATAGGATATTCGAGCCTTGGTATAGAAAAAAACGCCGAGTATTTCGATATGGCGGCCTCCTCCATTCACAAATTGGCTGCTATTACGGTCAATCTCGATTGAGATAAATCCACCCTTTCCGTAGTTTCGCGACACCGTCCTTATGTAGAGTAGCGGTACGCGTACCCAGTTCGCCGCGCGAATTTTTTCGATAATCTTCAACAGTGACGTGGGCCAGATAGAGCTCGGTAAATTTGAGTGGAATTCTGTTTGTCGCCGGCTCGGTATCGCAATCAATTGTGTGCACAAATACGCACAACCATTGCTCTCTTGCTCCGTGCATATCGACGGCGCCACCCGGCTTATTTGTGGTTTTGATCTCTATTCCCTCCACACCGGATTTGACGGCATTCCCGGAATATTTTCCCCTGACAATCAAATCCGGATGGCCATTGTGATATAGATTCTCAGTCAAGGATCTGGTATGTCGTGCAAGACTGGAGGTCAGCATATCGGACAACAGCCCGGAAAGTATGGCGGGACGGAGCATGTCGTCCAATCGTTGCAACCCTCTCTCCTGGAGGAAGGAGTTGACATCGAAGAAAAAATCATACACATCCTGTATCGCCATCATGAAATCGTTGAGACGAAGTTGAAACGGCAAAAACGCATCGGTGTTGAAGCCATCGGGTCGGACTGTCTGACACTGCATGTACTGCTTCCTTGAAAAGTATGATCGCAGGTATGAAACTCGATTATTGCCAGTGAGTGAGCACCGGCCAGATCAAGAGCAGCAACGAAAGCACGAAAAAGAATATTTGCATCGGCGCATGCCAGCGTAGCCAGCGGTCGTAGGGAATCTTCGCCATGCTCAGCGTCCCTATTGTGACGCCCGAGGTGGGGATAATCATGTTCGTGAAACCATCGCCGAGCTGGTATGCCAGCACCGCGGTCTGGCGCGTCAATCCCGAAAGATCCGCCAGCGGCGCCATGATTGGCATCGTGAGCGCGGCCTTGGTTGATCCCGATGGAATGAAGAAGTTCAGCACCATCTGCATTGTGTACATCGCATCGGCCGCCAGGAGCCGCGGCATCCGCGCAGTGACGCTCGACATCCCGTATAGAATACTGTCCATGATGTTGCCATCTTCGAGTATCACGATAATCCCGCCTGCGAATCCGACGATGATCGCGGCGCTTGTCATGTCTTTAAGACCGGCAATGAAATGCTTCGCTAGCGTGTTCGGGCCCTGCCCCGCCGCGATGCCTGAGAGCACTCCCATACCGAGGAAAAGCCCGCCGAGTTCGTTGATATACCACTCCCATACGGTCACTCCGACCACCATGCCCGCCACGCCAACGAGAAGAATCATCAGACACAACACATGCCTGACGCTAAACGCGGAGTGTTCGTGCTGTTTGCGCAGCAATTCCTCCCGCCGTTCACTATCGATGTCGTACATCGCGCTGCTGCGGGGATCCCGTTTCACCCTGGCGGCATACACCATCACCCACACGATTGTCGACGCGGTGACAATAACCCACACCACGATGCGGTATTCCCAACCGGACACCAGCGGCACGCCCGCTATGCCCTGCGCGATTTGAAGCGTGAAGGGATTGAGGAACGCTCCCGCGAAACCGACTCCCGCGGCAAGGAAACTCAACGAAACACCGACAAAGGAATCGTATCCCAGCGACAGCGAAAGTGGAACAAAGATCAGCACGAACGGCATCGCTTCCTCGCACATGCCGAACACCGCGCCGAAGAGCGAGAAAAAGGTCATGACGATGGGTATGACCAGATATTCCCTTCCCTTCATCAAGCGAACCAGTCGATGCGTCCCCGCGGCTATCGCGCCCGTTTCATTGAGGATTGAAAAGGCGCCACCCACAAGAAAGATGAAACCGATGATCTCGGCCAGTCGCAAAAATCCCTTCAGGGGAGCCATGAAAATCTCGAAGGTCTGCGGTACCGTCGGTTCGGCAGCATACGAACCATTCACCAGCACCTCTCTTTCAATACCCCCTATCGATTCCATCTCCCTGACGTAGGAACCGCCCGGCAGGATCCATGTTGCGACGGCCGCGAGCACGATGAGAAAAAAGACAATGACAAATACATTCGGAATTCTGCTTGCCATGCGCTACCGTGAAAAATTGAAGGGGATCGATGTAATGGGTGAAACCGCGACCAGGGAACCGTCAACAGGCGAAGAGAAGAATACGAATGAGAAACATCCTTCGTATCAGCAGGCTAAATCATTGTAGATAAAGCTGTTACAGGTCATGCACTGAAGCGGTTCTTGACCCGAACCTGCTTCAGGATCGAGCTGCGTCCCCTGTAGTTCCGCTGCTCAGCTATCCTCTACCGCAATCCGAAAGCGGTCAGCTCTGCGGATCCTGCAGCTTGTATTCCTTGACCTTGGTCTGCATGGTCTTGTAGTCGATCTGCAGCATGCGCGCGGCTTTGGCCTTGTTCCAGCCTGTGCGTTTCAGTGTCTCGAGCAGGATCTGGCGCTCGATCTGGGATGTATGTTTGCGGACGTGGTCCTTGAGTGACAGAGCCTGATCGACCTCGATTTCCTCCAGTTCGGGCGCGATCATCGCGGTTAGATGACGTTCCGACGCCATTTCGAGATCCAATTGTTCAGCCGAGATAAAATCGTCGGTGAAGAGCACAGCCCTGCGCACCACGGTGCGGAGCTGGGCGACGTTATTCGGCCAGTTGAAGGCGATCAGTTTGTCCAGAGCCCGTGGAGTAAATCCAGTGACTTCCTTGCTCAATTCCTTATTCGCCTGTTGGATAAAGCGGGAAGCGAGATAAGGGATATCGGTTTTACGTTCACGGAGCGCCGGCAGGTGAATGGCGTATTCGTTCAACCGGTAGTACAGATCTACCCTGAAGGATTTATCCTCCATCATATCGACGAGATCCCTGCTCGACGAACAAATTACACGGACATCGACCGGAATCGAAAGATCGCTCCCGAGGCGGGCGACGGTCTTGTTTTGCAGCACGTGCAGAAATTTCGCCTGAATGCGTGGAGCCATCGCCGAAATCTCTTCCAGATACATGGAGCCGCCGCTGGCTTTCTCGAACAATCCAGGCTGCGCGACTTCAGCTTCGGGGAAGGCATTCCGATCATACCCGAACAATTCTCTCTCCAATAATATATCGCTCTGCGCATCGCAGGCGATGGCCACGAACGGTAGATCAGCTCTTGCGCTGCTTTCATGCAGAACGCGGGCGACGATGGATTTGCCTGTGCCCCGCTCTCCCGTGACAAGCACATCGAATTGCGTACGTGCCACGCGGCGCACGATAGTCGCCAATTCGACGATGACGTCGCTGGTTCCCATGAGACGCAACATTTCGTCCTGCTGCCGGCGCCGTTCGTCGGAAAGGTTGACATGTTTCCTTCGTCCAAGCCGTTCCTCAAGGCCACGGCCTACAACTTCGAGCATTTCGATCATTTCAAATGGTTTCGCGATATAGTCGAACGCGCCCGATTTCATGGCCTCCACAGCCCCCGGCACCCCGGCGAGACCAGTCATGAAAATGATCGGAACTTCGGGATTCGCTTGACGCATATGAATCATCGTTTCTCTGCCTCCAATACCGGGCATGAGCACGTCGAGTATGACGATGTCCGGCTCCTCTTTCCTGAATTTCTCCAAGGCCACTTCGCCGTCCTGCGCGATCATGCACAGAAGACCATGCTTCTCGAACATACGCTTGAGTAAAAGACACATCTGTTCCTCATCGTCGACGATGAGAATTTTCATGCCTTTGTATTTTTCCAGATTTGCGTCCATAGGTATTGCCTTCTAAGGATGTACAGTACTAAAATAATGGAGAGCGCTATCTTTTTCAAGAACTATGGAATTTTTTCCACGGAAAAAAAACCTCTACCTCAGGAAAAATGATGCGCCGTTTCCATTTTATTCCTGTTGAATTTCTCTACAGTCTATGCAAGGATATTCAACACAACGCTAAGTTCAATGTATAATCAACTTACACCGATTGCCGCAGAAGCTCGGTTCGACAAGTGTCGAACAATTCAACAGGTCAAGCTGCCCCCCAATGAAGGATCAGGATCGCTCGATTGCGTTAACTCTTTATTTTTCAATTAGTTACGACGGCAGCGATGGTCACGGGGTAGTTTGGTATGATACTTGCTGAAGTATTCAACAGATGATTTGATGAAAGTTTCAACACCTAATCCATTTCTCATAGGAGTTCGTCATGGTAGCCTTATTTGTCATCCTGTTCGTCGTTCTGCTGCTCGCAGTAGACCTCATCATTCAGGCGAAGAGCAGGCGCTATCCCCTCATGTCATCGGTACCGACGGTTTCTCCGGGCGGTCACCGGCGTGAGACGCTACGTATCCCGAAAGGCGTTTTCTTCCACCCGGGACACACTTGGGCTCGTTTGCAGGATGGTGACAGCCTCAGCATCGGTATCGACGATTTTATTCAAAAGGCGCTCGGCTCGATCGAGAAGCTGGCATTACCGGCCGTCGGTGAGTTCGTTCGCCAGGGTGACCCGATCATCAGTATCGAGCATGCTGGCAGACGGCTACAGCTTGTGGCGCCTGTCACCGGACGTATCACCGCCGTCAACAAAGACGTGGTGGAAAATCCGCACCTCATCAGCGAGAATCCTTACACGGACGGATGGTTGTTTATGCTCGACGCAACCGAAATGGCCGCAAGTCTGCAGACCATGCGTGTTGCCGAACAGGCGATTTCGTGGATCAAGGAAGAGGTAAAACGTTTCCGCGAGTTCCTGGCTGCCGGTAGTCTTCAGCCCGCGGTGGGCGAAGCGATGCTGGACGGCGGTGTTCCGGTCGCAGGATCGCTGGATCACCTCGATGAGAAAGCGCTCGGCGAGTTCGAGCAGAATTTTCTCCGCTGAGTTTCTCACTCTACGCCTCACGACCTGAATGATGTATCACCGCTAACTGGAGCAGTTCCATGCCAAACGGAATCCTCATCGATCTCTCCCTCTGCGTAGGTTGCGGCGCATGCCGTACCGCCTGCCAGGAGATCCATCACTTCCCCGATAAAGAAACAACCGCGCTCGACGAGCGCAATTTCACCCACCTGCAGCACATCGAACTGAAGGACGGAAACGAGGTGTTCGTCCGACGTATGTGTCAACATTGCCAGGATCCCGCCTGCGCGTCCGTGTGTCTCGTCGGGGCTCTCGAAAAGACCAAAGACGGCGCAGTCATCTGGGATACGGACAAATGCATCGGATGCCGGTATTGCATGCTTGCCTGCCCGTTTGAGGTTCCGAAATACGAATGGGGAGCCCTCTCTCCGAAGGTGCGCAAATGTACGATGTGTTACGCCGAACGCCACCTCACCGAGGCTATGAAGATCGATGCGGAAGGATTCGTGGTCGATAAGAATGACGAGAGAATCCGCATTGATGGGCGCACTGTTACGGCGGAGGAACGCACGAAAACAATCGAGATGACGACGAACGCGGATGGAAATCGCGCAACTGCTTGTTCCGTCGCTTGTCCAACCGAAGCGACGAAATTCGGCGATCGGGACGAGCTGCTGGCTGAAGCGCTCCTCCGCATCCATGATAATCCGGATACATACGTCCAGAAAGTCTACGGTCGTGGCGAAGTGGGCGGAACCTCCGTGTTCTATGTCTCCAGTGTACCATTCGAGCAAATGGGCTTCATGACGAAGCTGGAGCATACCCCGCTACCCGAAAAGACCTGGAATGTTCTCAAGCATATTCCCAATGTCGTGGTAACGGCAGGGGTCGCACTTGGTGCGGTCTACTGGATTACCAACCGTCGCGACGAAGTCCGTCGCTTCGAGGAAGATCAGAAACAATCCGGCAACGAGCATTGAGGAGAACACCATGTTGAAAAAGCTTTCTTTCTGGAGTGTCGTGGGCGGGCTCTTTCTGCTCGGCGGACTCGTAACGGTCATCATCCGTTTCGGATGGGGTCTCGGGGCGGCGACCAACCTGTCAGATATGACTCCCTGGGGTCTGTGGGTCGGTTTTGACGTCGTGACAGGTGTTGGACTGGCTGCCGGCGGTTTTACTCTTGCCGGTATCGTCCACATATTCAATATCAAACGCTTTCATCCCATCGTCAGGCCGGCTATTCTCACGGCTTTCCTGGGATACATCTTCGTGATCATCGGATTGATGTGTGATCTTGGTCGTCCCTGGGTCATCTGGCATGCATTGATTTATCAGAATCCGCATTCGGTGCTGTTCGAAGTGGCCATGTGCGTCATGATTTATACAGCCGTGCTGGCTCTGGAATTTTCACCGGTTGTGATGGAGCGGTTCAAGCTGGCAGGTCCGTTGAAAATTATGAAGGCGATCACAATTCCCCTGATCATTCTTGGCATCCTGCTGTCGATGCTCCACCAGTCATCGCTCGGTTCCCTCTACCTCATTATTCCGCAGAAAATGCATGCGTTCTGGTACTCGCCGCTTCTGCCGGTACTGTTTTTCGTCAGCGCGATCGCCGTCGGTCTCGCCATGACGATCGTAGAATCGTACCTGAGTTCGCGCGCGTTTCAGAAGGCGCTGGAAACTCCGCTGATCAGACAGCTCGCGCGGATCATGATGGGAGTGCTTCTCGTGTTCTTCACGTTGCGTTTCCTGGATCTGGCCAATCGCGGAGCGCTTCCGTTGCTTCTCGACGGAAGCACAGAAGCCGGTATGATGTGGCTTGAACTACTGTTCATGATTGTGTTGCCGCTGGCGCTGTTTAACATCAAGGGGTGGGGACAGTCGCGCCAGGGATTGTTCTTCATCGCAGTATCCGTGGTGATCGGTTTCGTGACCAATCGTCTCAATACCACCCTGACAGCACTCGAACGATACTATCAAGAACAGTTCGGTGCGACCTATTTTCCTTCCGTAGGAGAACTGGCCGTGACTATCTCCATCGTAACGGCGGGATTCGTCCTGTTCGGACTTGCTGTGAAATATCTTCCGATATTCCCACATTATGTGGAGGAAGAAGAAACAGTGCTCGATCTTGCAACCGGAAAGACCGAGCGACTCGTGCATGGAGACGCTCTGCCAAAGGCATCCTGAAGAATTCCGCTGAATGCAGTAGCGGCATGTCGTTCGCAATGAGAGGGTGGCTCCTGTAAAGCTGTCACCGTAAATTAAAAGCTCCCGACCCCGAACCCGTCATGAAATCATATCGGTTCCACACGATGCGAATTTGTGGAGTTGAATTTCCTGAGGCAGGGCCGCCCTCTCGATCCTTGAATGTTCGTCAATGTCGTCGGAATATCGTGATATGACAGCGCGAAAAAATATCGATCCGTCACCCACCTGCATCTGGACCGATGCGGGCATCATCCGTGACCACCTGTGCGACAGGTGCTTCGCTTGCGAGACCTGTCCGCTCGATGCCGCGCTGAAGAAGGCGAGTCGCATCTCCGACGGAGAGGCCGACGAGCTGACATTCGAAACCATCGCCGTCGGAATTCCGGAGGGTGTCAGCAGCATACCGTCGACCGTGGTGCAGCCCTTCCTTCGGCTCACGATATGCAACGAATGCAGGTACAACAACACGCATGCATGGATGCGTCGGGGCGTCGGGAGTACGTACTGGTGCGGCATCGATTCATTCGGTGCCTCACTTCTGCCAAAAAATGCAAGCATAATAAGCGTCGCGCGAAACGTTCATGTGCAGGAGGGTGAGCCCTACGCATGGGTGTATGCGGACGAGTTTGTCGTTCCGCTTCCCGTTCCGGTCAGCGGTATCGTTACGGAGCGTAAGCACCAGGGTGCCGTAACCGCGAGTATGATCGCCGAGCAGCCGTACCAGACCGGTACGCTCGTCGCCCTCATTCCGGATGCCCAAGCGGTGAAGTTGAGTCGTACGCACTCAGCAATCGAGCAGGCCTCGCATTTGCGCCACGACGCCCGCCGCCTTCTCGCAACCATGACGCGATCAGCGCGTCGGCACGAAATTGAAGCCGGTGTCTGCCTCAACGACGGCGGTCTGCCTGTAACGAATCTCCGCGAATTTCTCGGTGAAAAGTCCTACTCCTCGCTCGTCCGTTCCTTCCTCTGTGGAGAATAAGCTCCTGATAGTTGTGAGGTTATCCGTATAGTGTTAGTTTTCAGCAGTTTGCTGTCGGCTCATCTGCCTGAGGGCTTCATGCGTATCCACAGGTCCATAAGTTTCAAAATTATCGTAATCCTGTTCCTCTCCCTCTTCCTGGTGACGCTCGGGACGACCTATGTGCATGACACGGTACTTGCCGACTATCTCGAGAATACAATTCGCCTCGGTGCGGAACGGGCGTCGGCATTCTCGAAAATCGCCCTTCTCGACGGCATGCAGCAGAATCATCGTGAGAACATCAGGAAAATCATCCTCGAACTCGGCGATGCACCCTCCATCCAATCAATCCGGATCTACGACAAGACCGGTCGCATCAGCTATTCCGCGAATCAGCCGGACGTGGGCGCCGTTGTCGATCTGCACTCACAGGCCTGCATCACCTGTCATAGCAGCGACTCACCCACGCCAAGGAACGATACCGACAACTACATGCGCATCTACGAGTCTGAAAAAGGATATCGTGTTCTCGGACTCATCACCCCCATTCGCAACCAGCGATCGTGCTGGGACGCGCAATGTCACGCGCATTCCCCCGATCAAACCGTGCTGGGCGTTCTGGACGTTCAGTTGTCGTTGAAGGATATCGATGCGCAGGTGTCACAAGGGCGACGCCTGATGCTGGGATCAGCGCTCCTGACCTTTTTCCTGCTGGCCGGTGTGACGATCGTTTTTGTGTACCAACTCGTCGATCGTCCGGTCAAGGCGGTGATAGAGGGGACAAAATCGCTGGCCGCGGGAAATCTTGAGCACCACGTCCCGGTCGAACGCGAAGACGAACTCGGCGAACTCGCCCATGCATTCAATACTATGGCAGGCGAATTGAAACACGCCAAATCGGAATTGGTCGATTGGTCGAACACTCTTGAGGAAAAAGTGGAGAAAAAAACCGCGGAGCTGAACACCATTCAGTCGCAGATCCTCCACATGGAAAAAATGGCGTCGCTCGGGAAACTCAGTTCCATGATCGCGCATGAACTGAACAATCCCCTCGCAGGCATCCTGACCTATGCACGGCTCACCGAGAAACGGCTTGCGGCGCGCAATTTCGAGGAAACGAAACTCATCGCGATGCAGAACGACGTCAAGCTCATCGCTGAGGAAGCGCGCCGCTGCGGTGATATCGTTAAAAATCTGCTGTTCTTCGCACGCGGACACTCGACGCAATACAAGCAAGCCGAACTGAACGATATCATTCTCAAATCCCTGCGTCTCGTGCAACACAATCTGGATCTCCACGAGATCACCATGGACATTCATTTGCCCAGCCCTCCGCTGATCGCGACCTGCGATCAGAATCAAATTCAGCAGGCGGTACTTGCCATCATTCTCAACGCCATCGAAGCGATGCCCGAGGGTGGGAAACTGAGAGTCGTTCTCGGCGGCGTGGGCGAATCCGCGCTGATCAAAATTGCGGATACCGGCATCGGTATAACAGAGGAAGATCAGAAGCGTATCTTCGAGCCGTTCTTCACCACGAAGGAAGAAGGCCACGGTACCGGCCTTGGCCTCTCCATCGCCTACGGCATCGTGAGAGCGCACAACGGTACGATCGATGTTGAAAGCGCTCCCGGTCGTGGGGCGTCATTTACCATCCGGATTCCCATGAACAGTCCCGCAAACAACCAACTCCGGCAGGAAACATGACTACAGCCTTCGATCCGTCAGACATCACCATCCTTATAGTGGACGACGAAGCGAGCGTCCGTCAGTCGCTCGAGGCGTGGTTCCTTGACGACGGCTACACCTGCCGCACCGCCGCGAATGCCGCTGAAGCGCTCACCTGCATGCAGGAGCACAGCGTTGATATCATTTTACTGGACATCAAGATGCCGGGAATGGATGGTCTCGCGCTGCAGGACAGAATTCGCGAATTCAATCGGGACGTGGTGATCATCATTATCACGGCCTTTGCCACTGTCGACACGGCGGTCCGTGCGCTCAAGGCCGGAGCATTCGACTATACCACCAAGCCGGTGGATCCGGATGAGCTTTCCATTCTCGTCCGGAACGCCGTGGAAAAAGTACGTCTCCGCCGCGAAAACGAATCGCTGAAGGAATCGCTGGACACGCTGCAATTCATAGAAGACATCATCGGCGAGAGTTCGCAGATAAAGCAGGTACTGGAACTCATCCGGACCGTCGCTCCAACGGATTCTTCCGTCCTGATTCTCGGCGAGAGCGGTACGGGAAAGGAACTCGTCGCCCGCGCCATCCACATGAACAGCAACCACAGATATTTCCCCCTCATTCCTGTAAATTGCGGCGCGCTGGCGGAGTCGCTGCTCGAAAGCGAGCTGTTCGGCCATGAACGCGGCGCCTTCACCGGCGCGCAGTACCGCCGCAAAGGAAAATTTGAAATGGCGAAGGGCGGCACGCTGTTTCTGGATGAAATCGGAACACTCAGTCTCAAATCGCAGGTGGACCTGCTCCGCGTGCTGCAGGACAAGGAATTTCATCGCGTGGGCGGAGAGCAGTTGGTGAAAGCGGATTTCCGGCTGATCTGTGCGACCAACACGGATCTCGAGGCAGGCGTCAAGGAAAAAACATTCCGCGAAGACCTGTTCTACCGCATCAATGTATTCGTCATCACCATTCCTCCCCTCCGGGAGCGAAGAGACGATATTCCCCTGCTCGCGCTGCACTTCCTGGACCAGCACGGATTGACGATGAGTAAAAAGATACAGGGTATTTCTCCTGAAGCAATCGAGATGCTCAAGGAGCATGACTGGCCCGGCAACGTGCGGGAACTTGAAAACGCCATTGAGCGGGCCGTCGTCGTCAATCGCACAGGTACGATCATGCCGGCGGATCTTCCGCTCAAGTTATCTGGTCATCCGGTGGCGCCGCACGGCGATACGCTTGCGGACATGGAACGTCAACATATTCTCCGAATGCTTGAGAGCATGAATTGGAACATCTCGCGCACGTCCGAGAGACTGAGCATCGATCGCGTGACGCTGTACAATAAAATCGAAAAATACGGGCTGAAGCGACCGGAGTGACGCACTATGCACTCCGTCGAATTGATACCGCTTGGCACGAGCGCGCGGCAGCTCGGTCTCGACGAATTGCAGGAAGGGATCGAGAAGGTCCTTCCGGTGCGTGTGCATTTGAGCGATCTGCGCCTTGACATGGATCTCGCACATGATACTTCGCGCAAGCAGTATCATTCGACGCAGATCATCGCTATGATCCTGGAGCACGCCGGCGACGGAGATTCGAAATTGCTCGGGGTCACCTCCTGGGATTTGTTTATTCCTGTCCTCACCTTCGTATTCGGCCAGGCCCAGCTCAACAATCGCGCCGGCGTGTTCTCCACATTCAGGTTGCAAAACGAATTCTATGGCTTGAAATCCTCCCCCGGGCTTGTGCGGGAACGCGCGACCAAGGAAGCGCTTCACGAACTCGGCCACACCTTCGGTTTGCGTCACTGCATCGATCATCCCTGCATCATGAATTCCTCAACCTACGTTGAGGATATCGATCTCAAACCGGGGCATTTTTGCGTGCATTGCGCTGCGCATCTGCATTCCGTAGTTTGAACCCACGTTTCGTCCGTTAAGGGAAATTGAACGGACATGTCATCACATACGAAGTCGTTCGCTCCGGATCAGCTCCGAGAACGTAGTTCCGTGCCGCGAGCAACTTGTCGGCACAGACGTGATCCGGTTGGAGATCGATGTTCATCATGCAGGGAGCATTGCCATGAAAACAATCCAGCATCGCAACGATCAGCTTTCGGTCGTGTTTTTTCTCTTCGGAGTCGCGCTGTTGTCGCTGCTCGCGTTCACGTATCTGAATGCGCAGACCATGTCGTATGATTTCGGAACCGCCTCTGGTATTCATTCTTCAGGCGAAAGCACCTCCTTCCTCCCCGCGCCCGCAGTGGGCACAGCCAGGGTACGTATCGGCACGCAGGGAGGCGTGGCCGCGTTGGAGAATCCCGGTAATCCTTCTCTCGGGACCGCCGGCGAGTTCAGACTCGACGCCGCGACCGGTTCGTCACTCAACAAGTTCTCGATGATCGATGTGGCGGGAAGCAGCGCCGCGACGCTTCGCTTCGACTGTGTGTTGAGCGGTGGCGCCGGTGAGTGGTATCTGTTCATCGGAGAAGGTGCAAGCTACTCGGGGAATACCGGCTTCTCTACCGCTCAGGTCTTCACGGGCATTCGGCTTATTGTAGACAGTCTCGGCGGCGTCACCCTGGCGGCGCGTAACACTGTTGGATGGACGACGATCAATCACCCGATTACCCTGAACAGTGTGCTGCGCTTCGACTTCTACTGTAACAATCGTGCCAGCGGTGAGGTCTACGATTTCAATGGATCGACAAGTGTCGCAGCGCGCAGCATGGACCTCTGGATCAATGGAGTGATCGCTGCGAACGACCTCGTGAAATCGGGTCTGCCCGATTCGCTGCAGATGGACAGTTTCATGTTTTACGGTGCGTCAAGCCCAGCCAACGCTTCCTCACTCCGTATCGATGACGTCACCTGGTCCACCGGAATCGCCGCGCATCCTCTGCCCGTTGAACTCACGCTGTTCACTGCTGAACGCGGAGACGGTTTGGTGGAGCTGCGATGGGAGACGGCGACGGAACTCAACAGCTTCGGTTTCATTATTCAGCGCCGCGAAGATTGCGATACATGTTCGTGGCGCGATCTCGATTTGATACCAGGCGGCGGTACGTCCACCGCCCCGCGTCAATACAGTTGGAGCGACGAACACACCTCGAAGGAATTGACGTATTGGTACCGGCTGCGCCAGATCGATCGGGACGGAAGCGAAGAGACCTGCCCCGCAGTACGCGTCCAGGCGAACGAAGCGCCTTCGGGCCGCAACATGGATCCACCCTGGCCCAACCCTGCGCGAGACCTGACCACATTTACGTTTCATGTATATACCCCGGAGCGGGTCCGTATCGTACTGTACAGCAGCAGTGGATCGCGGTTGTATGAATTGCCACTACCGTCTCTCCTCCCTGCGGGCGGGCACATACTTCCCTTTCGCTGTGCGGACCTTCCCCGGGGCTTGTATTACTGCGTCTATGAATCGAACGGCATATCGGAGGTAAGTGCTCTGCTGCTTATTTGACGACCGCGGCGCCTATCCTGCCGCAAAGAATGCGCACGGCGGAAGGTATCAGCTGATTCCGGGGTAGAGCATTGCTCTTCCCCAACCCGGCCTCGGCGTTTCCTCCCTGCGCACCACATCCCGGGCGTCTCTCTCCCAAGGACGACCCGGGATTTTTGATGCGGAGCGCGGAGAGCGGATAGCGGATAGCACGCGCAGAAGGTCATCGGTTACGTTGGTGACTAAATCCGAAATCCCGAAGGGATCAAACCTCCCCTGTCCTCGCCGCGGCGAGTCTCCGGCCTACGGCCTCCGACCTCCGATTCATCGGGGGGTACCTCCTCTGACCCCCCGATTCATCGGGGGACCGCAGAATTTCTCCACGAGCCATTTCCCCAGCCCGAAGGGCGGTACCTCCTCTGACCTCCCGATTCATCGGGGGACCGCAGAATTTCTCCACAAGCCTTTTCCCCAGCCCGAAGGGCGGCACTTTCATTTTTTCTTCCATTTTTTTTCCACACCTCTTGACATCCAATAATTCCCGTTGTAGATTAATCACAGGATTTAACTGTTTGGTTAAATAGAATGGTTAGCAATATGCATGCACGCGAGTACACGGAAACCGAAGAAAAAATCTTCATGGCCGCACTTGAAGAGTTCGCATCCAGGGGCCGCATGGGAGCCAGGATGCAGGACATCGCAGACAGGGCCGGATACAATAAGGCGTTGATTCACTATTATTTCCGAAGCAAGGAGCGGTTGTACGACGAGGTGTTCGCCTTCGTCCTGCGCCGCTTCATGCTCAGGGTGTTCGTGGGGCTGGAACATACGGAAGATTTCCCTGCCCTGCTCAGGGAACTGCTCCCACGATACATAGAACTCCTGGAGGCTAATCCATGGCTGCCGAAATTCATGCTTCGAGAACTCTCCGAAGGCGCGCCGGTATTGCGCGACCGCATCCGCGAGTTTTTGCCGACCGTGTCGCAAAGCGCCCCCGAAATATTTATCCGTACACTGAACGCTTCCATTGCGCAGGGAGAAATCCGCAAGGTCGATCCCGTACAGACGATGTTCACGGTGCTGGGTTCATGCATTTTCTTTTTTGCCGGATTTCCCGTTTTTGCCGCGCTCATGCCGGGAGTCGAAAAACAGCGCCGTCGCCTTGTGAAGGAACGTGGCGATCATATTTACGACATTGTCATGCACGGACTGCTGCCCAGGCAGGAGACAACAATATGAAGCGACAAAGCACTCTCCATCATTCATTGCTGTTGACGCTCGGTCTGGCTTTCCTTCTTGTCCCGGATACGAACGCGCAAACCGTCCTGACACTTGAGCAGGCGAAGGAACGCGCGCTGGCGCGCACCGAAGAAATCCAGGTTGCGCGGCTTCGCATCGAACAAGCGGAACATCTCGTATCGACCGCAAGGGCGCAACGGCTTCCGGGACTCACGGTGGGCGCGGGATATACCCACATCAGCGAAACCGCGGGGATCGATTTTCAGATTCCTGGTTTGCTCTCGCGCAGCATTACATTCGGGGATGGCAATGTGTATGAAGCCAGCCTGACAGCATCAGCGCCGATTTTTACCGGTTTCAGGTTGCAGCATCTTGAGGAAGCGCAGAGACAAAACGCACTCACTGCGAGGGAAGCGTTGCGTGCGCGGCAGCTCGAAACCGTCCATCTGGTCAGTGTGCTCTACAGAAAGGCCCAGCTCGCCCGCATGAGTATGAACGTCTTTGATGGGCAGCTCCTGTACCTGGACGAACAGCGGCGGCTTCTTTCGCATCTTCTTGAAGAAGGTCAAATCCTGGCATACGACACCCTCGTACTCTCGACGCGTCTCACCGCGCTGCAAGTGCAACGAGCCGGCAGCGAAACCGAATACGGCAACACTCTGCTCACGCTGTCGGTGTTCGTCGCACCCGATGCTCCTTTCGATGTTGAGGAAACAATCGATATCGACGACAGTTTCGCCAACGCCGGACATACGGCGCTGCTTGCCGCCGCTCTGGAACATCGCCCCGATGTGCGGCAGCTCGCGGCGCAGTCGGACATGCATAGGGAACTCGCTTCCGCCGAAAGCGGATCATTGTATCCGAACATAAGCGCCATGTTTTCATTGCGCTATGGGAAGCCCGGCGTCGACCAGGTCGCCAATGATTGGATGGGTTATTACGTTGCAGGCGTGTCGCTGCAATGGAATATCTGGGCATGGGGAGCGGACAAACACAGAATCGAAGCGAAAAGCCTCGACGCACGAAGTTCGGATCTCCGTCTCGTTCAGCTCAGCCGAAAGATCGGCGCCGATATTTCCGCGCTGCTGAATGAACGCGAACAGCTGAAAAAATACATCGCGCTTCTCGACCGGCAAATCGCGCAGGAACAGCAGAAACATGAGCTGCTCGGCGCGCGCTTCCAGGAAGGCGTCGCAAGCGCGACAGAACTGGTGGATGCCGAAACCACTCTGACGACGGCCATGCTGGCACGTAAACAAGCCATCATTCAATACGCAGTGAAAGTGAACGAACTCGCCACTGCGGTGGGTCAGGAAAATTAAGGAGTTCCGTCAATGCTACGAACAACACGATATCTATTTCCCGTCATGCTCATGGCTCTTGCATCGTGCTCCGATAACACCGGGAACACTCTGACGTTTACAGGCATCATGGATGCGACTACGGTACGCGTCAGCGCTGAGGTCCCCGGACGGATTCTCGCAATAAACTGCGACGAAGGAGCAACCGTACAACGTGGCGATACGCTCGCCTGGATCGATACCGACCGCCTCGACCTCCAGGCGTCACAGCAAGACGCCATGATGAGCGAACTCGATTTCCAGTTGCGGTCCGCGCGTGAACGCCGCAATGCGGCGAGCATTCAGCGTGACAATCTGTCGCGCAAGGTCGCACGCTTCACTTCACTCTTGAACAAGCAGGCGGCGACACGGCAGATGGTCGACGACCTCACCGCTCAGCTCGAAGCTGCGGACGCGGACCTCCGCGCGGCGGATGAAGCGCTGACCGCGCTGGGCAGCAAGCGTGCACTGATCAATGCCGGAAAAGGTCTGGTCGAAAAGCAGCGCGGTGATGCCCGCATTTCTTCTCCCCTGTCGGGCACCGTCGTCATACGCTACGCCGAGGCTGGCGAAGTGCTCGGGGTCGGTTCTCCTGTCTGCGAGATCGCGAACCTCAACGAAATGTGGACGCGCATATACCTGGCGTCCGGAGAATTACCGCACCTCGCATTGGGGCAGGCCGTAACCGTGCGCGCCGATGGCATGGATACCCCTTTGTATGGACGCATCAGCTGGATATCGGACAAAGCGGAATTCACACCCAAGACAATCCTGACGGAAGACACGCGCGCATCGCTCGTGTTCGCGGCCAAAGTCACCATCCCCAATCCCGACCGCGTGCTGAAGATCGGTATGCCGGTGACCGTCTCCGCGGAAAAGGTGAACTGATGACCCCGCTCGTCCAGGTTACGGATGTGAGGAAATCCTACGGTGCCACGCGAGCCGTGGACGGGCTGAGTTTCGCTGTACAGCAGGGCGAATTGTTCGGTCTCATCGGACCTGATGGCGCAGGTAAAACCACGCTCCTTCGTATGCTCGTCACGCTTCTGCGCCCGGACAGCGGCGCGATCACTGTGCAGGGTTTCGACGTCGCCCGCGATCTCGGACATATCCGCAACATCACCGGCTACATGCCCCAGCGCTTTTCGCTGTATCCCGATCTTTCCGTCGATCAGAATCTCCGATTTTTCGCCGATCTTTTCGAAGTACCTGTGCAGGAAATCCAGGAAAGGAAGACGCGGCTCTATCGCTTCAGTCGACTTGAGGCCTTCTCATCCCGGCTCGCGGGTAAACTCTCGGGAGGAATGAAACAGAAGCTCGCGCTGTCTTGCACCCTGATTCACGATCCCGTGCTTCTCGTTCTCGATGAACCCACCACGGGCGTTGATCCCGTATCGCGAACCGAATTCTGGACCATCCTGCGCGAACTCCGCGATCAGGGCGTCACTATCGTCGTTTCGACTCCGTATATGGACGAAGCCCTGCTCTGCGATACGGTGATCATTCTGCATGAAGGAAAGGCGCTGGCCTCGGGATCGCCCTCTTCCCTTCTCGATCGCTTCCCGTATCCGATGTTCACATTGCGTGTGAGCGAAGCTGGATTCACTCCAGGCGGTCTGGACAGCATCGACGGCGTCGTGTCCGTCCAATCGTTCGGCGACAGTCTGCACATTACCGTCAAGGAACACGTTTCAGAACGCGAACTTACCGAGGCGATTCAACGCGTGACCGGAGCGGTCGCCATACTGGAGCGCATTGCGCCTTCATTTGAGGACGTGTTCATTTCGCATATCATGGAGCATGCCCGGAATGCACACTGACACTGCCGTCTACGCGCATAATCTCACCCGGCGGTTCGGCTCGTTCGCCGCGGTTGACGGAATTTCGCTCGACGTCCGCAAAGGCGAGATTTTCGGTTTTCTCGGCGCGAACGGCGCAGGAAAAACGACAGCGATCAGGATGTTTTGCGGACTTCTCCCTCCCACCTCGGGGGAAGCGCGCGTGGCCGGATACAGCGTCGCCACGGAGGCACGGAAAATAAAACAGACAATCGGATACATGAGTCAGAAATTCTCACTGTACGAAGATCTCACTGTCGCTGAAAACATCGAATTTTACGGCGGCGTGTACGGATTGACGCGAATGGAAATCCGGGATAAAACCGACAGTCTTCTGACCGAATTGCAGCTTGAGAATCAACGCGACACCCTCACCCGCTCCCTGCCTCTCGGATGGAAACAGAGGCTGGCGTTGAGCGCGGCCATGCTGCACAATCCGACCATTCTGTTCCTGGATGAACCGACAGGCGGCGTCGATCCAATTTCGCGTCGCAATTTCTGGCGGATCATTTACGACATCGCGAAAGCGGGCACCACCGTGTTCGTCACTACGCATTACATGGATGAGGCGGAGTATTGCGGCCGTCTTTCGATCATGTATCAGGGCCGCATCATAGAAATGGGCAGTCCGCGTGAGCTGAAGGACCGCTACAGTATGAACACCATGCAGGATATTTTCGTCCAACTCGTCACTGATCCCGGACGAGTGGAAGCGGCCTCTGCCGCCTCACCACGAAACGCGGGAGGACTGATATGAGACGCCGCATCTACGCAATTCTTCGAAAGGAATTCATCCACATCGTTCGCGACTGGCGTTCCCTGCTCATCGTCATCCTGATGCCCATCCTCATGATCGTGCTCTACGGCTACGCCATCACGCTGGATATGCGGAATATCCGCTTTGCCGTGATCGATGACGCGCATACACCTGAGAGCCGGGAGATCATTCAGGGTTTCAGCGAAAATGGTTTTTTCAAACTGGTGCCTGGCGATATTCAACGGAGCGACATCGAGGAACGCTTCCTGGAGCGTGAAGTGCAGATGGTGCTCGTGATCCCCGCAGAACTATCGCGCGACCTGGCCCGTGATCGTCGCGCGCGCGTCCAACTCATCATCGACGCCAGCGACAGCAACGTCGGAACGTTGATCGGCGCTTACGCTGAACAGGTGCTCGGACGCATCACCCAGAGGTTCAACGGCGCTCCGTCCCTGGTGTTCGAGCTGTCGCCGCGCATTCTCTATAATCCGGATATGAAAAGCGCCAATTTCTTTGTACCCGGACTTGTCGCGCTCATCCTTATGCTGATTTCATCCCTGATGACGTCGATAGCGATCACAAGAGAAAAAGAGACCGGGACGATGGAGCAAATCCTCGTTTCTCCTGTCCGTCCCATTGAAATAATCATCGGAAAGGTCGTCCCCTATATCCTGCTCGGACTGCTCAACGGAGCGATGATTCTGCTCAGCGCCCGGCTGCTCTTCGACGTACCAATTCGAGGAGATCTCGGTGTTCTGACGGTCCTTTCGCTCGTGTACGTCTTCGTCGCGCTCAGCTTCGGACTCCTGTTTTCGACTGTCGCGAAGACGCAGCAGGTCGCGATGTTCATGACGCTCATGGCGACCATTCTCCCGACCATGATGCTGAGCGGATTCATCTTTCCTGTCGCGAGTATGCCGGCAGTGCTGCAATGGATCGCGAGCGTGATTCCGGCCACGTACTACCTCATAATCATCCGCGGCATCATGCTCAAGGGCGTCGGACTGCAGGAGTTGGCCGTGCAATCGGCCGTACTGACCGGAATCGGCCTGTTACTTCTTACCGTAGCCACCCGCCGCTTCCGTATGCGACTTGAATAATGGATAATGGACAATGGACAATGGACAATGGATAATGGATAATTTTGGAACCACACGCCGTCTATTCTGTCTGCCGAAAACGAAAGTTAAAGTTGGTCCAAACCACATTTCAATGAATTAACAAAGCTAAGATATGCCCCTGGCAAGCGATGCCGCTCCACGAGTCTCGACTCAATTACAAATTATCAATTATCATTTGTCAATTATCCATTATTCATTATCAATTATCCATTATAAACATGCGACGCATATTCTACCTGGTACAGAAGGAATTTCGACAAGTCTTCCGCGACAAGTCGATGATCGCCATTCTCTTCGTCGCTCCTTTCATTCAGCTGGTTATTCTCGGTAATGCGGTCACATCGGACGTCAAGCATGTGACAATGATGATCAGCGATCAGGATCGGTCGTCGATGAGCAGGGAATTCGTCGGTGCCTTTGGCAATACCGAGCATTTCGACGTCGTTGGTTACGAACCCGACTATCGGCGATTGGCAACCGCGATCGATCGCGGCAAAGCGAAGGTCGCGCTTGTAATCCCTGAGCATTTTCAACGGGATGTTGTTCGTGGGGAACGTCCGGCTGTTCAACTCCTTGTAGACGGAATCGACGGCAATAGCGCCGGCGTCGCCTTGAGTTACATTACGCGAATCGCCGCGCAGTATCAGAGTCGGCTCGTCATTGCCGAACCCGCCCTCGGCAGGTCTCTCCGGAGCGACCGCATCATCTCCGCTGAACCGAGGTACTGGTTCAACCCTGAACTCAAGAGCAAGGTGTACGTCGTACCGGGCATCGTCGCGCTGCTGCTGCTTATCATCACCGTGTTCCTCACCAGCATGGGAATTGTTCGTGAAAAGGAAATCGGAACACTCGAGCAGCTCATGGTCACCCCGATCCGATCCACCCAGCTCATCCTGGGGAAGGTGATCCCCTTCTCCATTCTCGGGATGATCGAAATCAGCATTGCGATGGGGCTTGTGTACGTGATGTTCGGTATAGGCGTCGAGGGGAGTCTGCTGTTACTTTTCGCGGAATCGGCGATCTTCATCCTGACCACGCTGGGCGTCGGCATCCTTATTTCAACAATTTCCGAAACCCAACAGCAGGCCCTGTTCGTCGCCTGGTTTTTTATGATTTTTGCTATCCTGTTGTCGGGATTTTTTATACCGATAGCGAATATGCCGGACTCCATCCAGGCGCTGACCTACCTGAATCCGATGAGGTATTTCATGGTGATCCTGCGCGAAATTTATCTGAAGGGAACGCCGCTGCGCCATTTGCTCCCCGAAACGCTGGCGATGATCGGCTTTGGTGTGACGGTGTTCGGTGCCGCAGTGTGGCGGTACAGAAGCAGACTGGGCTAAAAAACCGACAGCTCTCAAAGGTTGTGGAAGACGGCCTGAGAGAGCTGAACGGAGGATGTTATGCCCTTATGGTACGGAGGTCTCACCGCTTGGTTGCATCGCCGGACAGGTCAGAAATCAGGTACCATGGAAGCTCGAGAAGGTCGCATTGCCTCAATAATTCATCATACTCTCAGCACCGATCACGAAGGGAGGTTGGAGGGATTGTCCACATAGCGAGAAGACAAAGATTACCGAGATCCGAAGACGTACACTTGTCGTTGCATTGGAAACCGATGGAACAGAGCGACATGAGGACGATGAAAGGGTGCGCGGGATCGTCGGCGGCTTGGGAAGGGAGTGGGTGATCCATGTATCGCCCACTTGTTGTGAAACAGGAGTCAATCGTGGCGATACATGAATCGCCCACTTGTTGTGAAATAGGGGTCCACCGCGGCGATACATGAATCGCCCACTTGTTGTGAAATAGGGATCGACCGCGGCGATACATGAATCGCCCACTTGTTGTGAAATAGGGGTCCACCGCGGCGATACA
>CAYJMN010000067.1:24326-31554 GCA_964371045.1 uncultured Chromatiales bacterium
TGAATCGCCCACTTGTTGTGAAATAGGGGCCAACCGTGCGATACATGAATCGCCCTCTTGTTGTGAAATAATGGTCAACCGTGGTGATACATGAATCGCCCACATTCCGCCGTTATACCACTGAAATCGCCCTGCGCTCTCCCGATTTCGATGTAATTCGGTTCCGTATCAATTTCCTCGAACCCACCACCCTCTCAACAGACGCCCCGGTCGCCCAAATTTCAAACCGCCTTCCGTGCTCCGTCCGCTCCGCCGGGCCAACCACGGTCCCGGAGTACCCGATACACTACGCAGCTGTCAGATCGTCAATGATGCAAGGAAATCCCACTTCATTCGGATCGGCTCCGAGCTATATTGACGGGGACGCTTGCCCTTCCGTGCGACAAATTCCGCAAATACCTCGGCGAAATCCTCGGCGGGACCTCCGGCCGCGTACTCGGAAACATGGAACTCGGGGTCATAAATCCAGCTCACGCCGGAGGAATACACATCATGAAATGTTTCTGTGAAAGCATCCGAGCTGATGGCGGCGGGATGGGTTTCTGCGAAGGCGTGACCGAACGCGTGCCGCAGTACATCGCGCAGGGTGAGAATATCGCTATCGAACAACTCACGCAAGGTGTTCATAGCCACTTCCGGAATAGCGATGCTTCCATCCCCGCCCCAGCACCGATATCCCGCTCCATTATTGAAGGGCACGAGAAAGACGTCCACATTCCGCATTTTTTTGTCGTAGAGACCTGTTACGGCAAGTTCCTTTCGCACTGCGGTGAGTTCCCTCTCCAGGACGGGAAGATCGATTGTGGTATGGATGACCGGCAGCATCGCACCTCCTTTACTGATTCAGTATGTCATCGCGCGGTTAATTGATTTCGCGCAACACCTTGCCTTCGTCGTCGACCACGTACACCTTGCCCCATTTCAATTCGCGGGCCGCCTTCTCGATGACGCTCAAATCGCCCGCGATTACGGTGAGTCCGTTATTGAAACGGTAGTGCTTTTTCGCCATCCCGGTAACGGAGGCGGTGGTTTGCTGTTCGACGCCTTTGAGGTACGCCTCCAATTCAGTCAATGGCAGGCCGTAGCTGACGAGCGGCGCGATCTGATTCACCACCATGCCGCTGCTTTCGAAATTCTGCACGTAACCTCTTGTCAGATTGTCCTGCATGTTGCGGATTTCCTGCTGCGTCACAGGAATTGCGCCTCCGATTCCTTCAATTTCCTTCCGGAATTCGACCAGCGATTCCTTTGTGAATTTCGATTGCACACCGGCGGCGGCTGACCAGCTTCCGAAGCCCTTCGCCATCATAAGTGTGCAGAACGCACCATAGGTATAGCCTTTGTCTTCGCGGAGATTGAGATTCAATCGCGCGGAAAACGCCCCGCCGAGCAGGGCGTTCGTCAGCTGCAGCGGATAATACTCCGGATCGGTTCTCGCGGGTGCTATCGAACCGATGCGGATTTCCGACTGCGGTGCGTCCTGTTTGTCGAATAGATAGACGACGTGTTTCGCGGGAGCGGTCGTCGCAGGGATTTCCTGAGCCGGGACGTCCGCGAATTTCCATGAGCTGAAATACTTCTCGGAAAGCGCCGTCGCCTGTTCGATCGTGATATCGCCGACGAACACCAGCGCCGCGTTATTCGGTCGCCAGTATGTGTTCCAGGTTTCGCGGAGATCCTGCGTGCTCATCATGGTCACGGAATTGACCGTACCGGTGGAGCTGCGACCCATCGGATGCTTCTCACCGTACAGCAGCCGATTGAACAAATGGGAGGCCATCGCCGACGGATTGCTCTTCTGCTGTTTGATCGATTCAAGCGTTTGCCTGCGCATGCGCTCGAAGTCCTCCTCCGGGAACGAAGGATTCAGCACCACGTCCGCCATGATTTCGAAGGTCTGATCGATGTACCGCGACAGTGTACTAAGCGACACATTCGCGCCGGTCTTGCTTCCGTTCACGTTGAGCGAAGCGCCGTAGCGATCCAGATCCTCCTGAATCTTCACTGCGTCACGCGTCGCGGTGCCTTCATCGAGCATGGAGGCGGTGAGCGAGCTTCTGCCCGCCTTCTCCTCGCTTTCCAGCACGTCCTGCGATTTGATGATGAGCCTCGCTGTTACAACGGGCATATCGCCACGATGGGAAACGAGGATCTGGAGTCCGTTATCCAGAGTTTCGGTTTCAATCACCGGAGGCACAAATGCCACCGCGCCCTGAAGCGCAGGCGGGATGCTGCGATCGAATTCCTCCGCATCGGGACGTGTACTGGTTTCCGGGGTGATATAAATTTCGAGGCGC
Organism: uncultured Chromatiales bacterium; assembly: GCA_964371045.1. Taxonomy (GTDB): domain Bacteria; phylum Bacteroidota; class Ignavibacteria; order SZUA-365; family SZUA-365; genus JAOSJT01. The sequence continues at coordinate 26,624 of CAYJMN010000067.1, forward strand.
TTCGCTTCGGCGACCCAGGTCTTGAACTCCCTCATGACATCGGCGGCCGTGATCTGTTGATAGCGGCTATAATCCTGCAGGAAATAATCCGGCGTACCCAGGTAGGTGTTGTAGGCGTTGAGCTTGTCGGCGACGCCGCCGAATCCGCCGATACGTTCCAGCCCAGAGATGAAGCTCATCGCCGATTGTGCCTTGAAGCGATCAAGTTCATCGCTGTCGGGACCGTTGCTCAACAGGGCCGAGATCTGCTCGTCGACGACATCCCGTATCCGATTGAGGTCCACACCTTCACGCGCGGTTACGACGATATGAAATTCTCCGGAAATCTCGCGGCAGGAATTCCAGACGGTTACCCGGTTCGCGAGTTCCAATTCACGCACAAGCTTCTTGTAGAGCAAGGACGTCTTTCCCTGGCCCAGAATGGTGGCGACGGCGTCCAGCGGCGCCTCCTCAGGTGAATACTGCGGCGGTGTGGCGTAAACAAGTTCGAGACGGCCTAGCGGAACCCTGTCCTTCGCATGCACCTGTTTCGTGCGCGCGAGTACCGGGATGTTGACGCCGGGACGCGACAGCGGCTGTCCTGGAGCCAGGGGTCCGAAATACTTCTGCACGAGTCGCTTCGCTTCCGCGGGTTCGAAATCTCCGCTGAGCGTGAGTGTGCAATTGTTCGGGACGTACCAGGTATTGAAAAAATCGCGCACATCGTCGAGCGAAGCGTTGGTCAGATCCTCGATGGATCCGATGACGGTGTGTGCGTATGGATGTCCCTGCGGATACAGGTGATCGGCGATGAGGTAATCTATGACGGAGTACGGAGAATTATCCCCCTGCCGTTTTTCATTCTTGACCACGTCCTGTTGATTGGCGAACGCTTCCTGTGTCAGCACGTCGTCGAGGAAGCCCATGCGATCCGATTCAAGCCAGAGCGCATACTCGAGCGACGTGGTGGGCACGGTCTCGAAATAGTTCGTGCGATCCTCGTTCGTGGTTCCGTTGACTCCCCCCGTGCGCAGATTGGCGCCCGCGCGTTCGGCCAACGCCAGGTATTCACCCTTGACATGCTTGGAGCCCTGGAACATCATGTGCTCGAACAAGTGCGCGAAGCCCGTCTTTCCGGGCTGCTCGTTTTTCGAACCGACGTGATACCAGAGATTGACGTTGACCGCGGGAATTTTCTTGTCCACATGCAGCACCACCTGCAAGCCGTTGGCAAGTGTGTATTTCTCGAAATCTATTTTCGGCGGCGTCTGTGCCGAGGCCTCCGGATGCAGCATCGCAAACAGGGCGATCAGCAGTATGTAACGAAATGATTTCATGAATGCGTCTCCAATATTGAAGCGGTGGGAGAATTGTTACAATGTGATGGGAATCAATGAGACACTGCCAATGACCGGAAGACTGCCAGCCGATCTCCGTGCCTCCCGGGGAACGAGGTGAACGGAATAATCTTCAACATACGAAGATAATACATTGGGGTTGCATGGCATGCGGCGCGATGTGATGGACGTTCGCTCCTGCATGGCTCGGCGTCGCAATGGAATGCGGGAACGATCACGCTTTGTCGCATTCTGTGATTTTCAAGCCGACGGTGATAAGCGTCCCACCACGCTACCCTTCTCTGCAAACGGATCACGAAGCCTCACATGCCGCATTCATATCGAAGCCACACCTGCCTCTACGGACGACGGTTCGTCAGTGCCTCGCCACACTCCGTCCCGACATGCGCCGCGCGATCTTTCGGACAACTTCCTGAAGCAGTATGTGTTCGATGCGTTGCGACGTCTCCATCCTGAGCCGCTGCACGTGCCGGGGATGCTGTTCCGGTCGCCAGCCCGCCGTGCCAAAGCTGTATGCGAGATCGCACTCGCGTATCACCTTGCCGATCATGGAATGCGGTACGCCATGGTCGCCGAAGGGATAAGAGAATAGTCGCAGCGGCTGTGCCGCAATAGCGTCCAACGCATCGAAGCTCTCGCGCAGATGATCGATATACTGATCCGGGGTGTCCCGGTTGAAAGGAGAGTGATCCATTCCATGCGAGCCAATGAGCATGCCGCCGCGCGACAAGCGGCGCAGTTCGTCGGCCTCCAGGTACGGGCGGTTTTTCCGGGTAAACGACGGCACGTCGAAGCCGAGCATGTCCGCGATACTATCCAGAACATCGCGCTGCCGGTAGGGCACGTTGAGGATGCGCTCGCGCACATCGGTGCCGGCTATCCCGCGTTCGCCGAGCATGTCGTAAACGTTCAGTTTCGTGGACGCCGCGATATCCGGACCCCGCATAATTTCCACTAACAGACTGGCCTTGTGCCTGTACATCAAATCGTCGTTGCGGAGGAAAGCGGGACAGACGAACAGAATCGCTCCAAGGTTGTGGGCGGCGAGTTGTCCTGCAACCTGACTGAATCCCTCGCGCAACCCGTCGTCAAATGTGATACAGCCGCCGGAATGCACCTCTCGCAGCAGCTGGATGGCGGTACCTGAATTCCGGAGAAGTCCCGAAGCGCGCAGCATGAGCAGGTCGTGTGCAAACATCCGTCGAGGCCGCGTCCGCTGCACAGATGACAACCAAGCCGGTGTTTCATTGGTAACGCAATGGTAGAATGCGAAAAACGGAGCCGTTTTCGATAGCCGAAGCTCCGCCGTTCGTGACTGACGCCCCCTCGCGACGGAGCATGCAGGCAGTAGTACTTCATTTCCGCCGCGCAGATGTGATCGTAGTTCCATGTGGAAAGTTCGACGCTGTCGCTACGCGGCGCATCCCATAGATATGTGATTTTTGAGGGAGAATGCTTCAGGGGACGAAATCTCGGATCATGAAATTTCTTCCACTTCTCTGCATGATTTATGATTTTTTAGTGAATAATTTCACATAACGACGGGTATCGAAGTGATTATTCTGCGATTTTTTGTATATTGTTGAATGCAACGGATAAATTATCCCTTGGAAACGTGAAATCGGCGGATTTCATGCGATCAACACTCCCAGGAGCAGCGGATGAATACGGAAATATTGAGAAATTTTATCACGGGGATTGAACTTTTCACCGACCTCACCCCGGAGGAAATGAACGTCGTTATTGGAGGATTCGAGACAAAGCACTACGAGCGTGGCGAGATGCTGTTCACCGAACACAGGTCGCGCGAGTATCTGTTCATCATCTTCGAAGGTATGGTCGAGCTGTTCAAACGCACGCCGTTCGGGAAGGAGAAAAGGATCTCGGTATTCAATAAATTCGATTTTCTGGGAGAGGGATTGCTTCTCGAGGATTCGCCGCATTCCATGTCCGGCCGGGCCATCCTCACGAGCACCGTATTCGTCATCAGCAAGGCGATGCTGGCGGAGATTTTCGCGACGAATCCCAACATCGCCGTGAAAATCACCTCGAGGGTCGCGAGCGTGATTTCGCGAAGGATGCGGCAGACGTCCACGCACGTCGCAAACATCGCGGTGCAGTACGAGAGCGGACGCACGCGCGGCGAGCACGATCTGCTCGGCGACCGCGAAGTACCGGCGGAGCGCTACTACGGTATCCAGACCCTTCGGGCGATAGAGAATTTCAACATCAGCGGCGTGCCTCTCAGCTTCTTCCCCGCGCTTATCGAGGCGCTGGCCATGGTCAAGATGGCTGCCGCGAAGGCCAACTACGACCTCGGCCTTCTGTCCAAACCCGTCATGGAGGCTATCGTGCAGGCCTGCACGGACGTCATCAACGGACGGTTGCACGGACATTTCGCTGTGGACATGATTCAGGGAGGCGCGGGCACCTCGACGAATATGAATGCGAATGAGGTCATCGCGAACCGTGCCCTCGAAATCCTCGGCTACGAAAAGGGCGATTACAAATACTGTCATCCCAACAATCACGTCAACCTCTCGCAATCCACGAACGACGCCTACCCCACCGCCGCCAAGATCGCCATGTTGATGAGCAACGCCGTGTTCGTCGAAGTGCTGAAGGAACTCATCGAATCTTTCCGCGCCAAGGCGGTGGAGTTCGCGCAGGTTGTGAAAATGGGGCGGACACAGTTGCAGGACGCCGTTCCCATGACGCTGGGACAGACGTTCGGCGCTTGGGCGACCACGCTCGAGGAGGAAATAGACCGGCTTCAGCAGAATGCGGAGCTGTTTCTCGAAATCAACATGGGCGCCACGGCAATCGGTACCGGCATCAACGCCGATCCCGGCTATGCGGCAAAAGTGGTCGCGCACCTGCAGGATATCACCTGCTATCCGGTAACGAACGCGCACGATCTCGTCGAAGCCACGCAGGACACCGGACCTTTCATCATGTACTCCTCCGCCATCAAGCGTCTCGCGGTAAAGCTCTCGAAAATCTGCAACGATCTTCGACTCCTCTCCTCGGGGCCCCGCACCGGCTTCAACGAAATCAACCTGCCGCCCATGCAGCCGGGTTCGTCGATCATGCCCGGCAAGGTGAATCCCGTCATTCCGGAAGTGGTGAACCAGATCGCCTTCAAGGTTATCGGCAACGACCTGACGATCACGCTCGCCTGCGAAGCAGGACAGCTCGAGCTGAACGTCTTCGAACCGGTGATTGTGCAGTGCCTGTTTGAATCGATGGAAATGTTGAAAAACGGTATGAATACCCTCAATCACCGCTGCATCAAGGGCATCACCGCAAACGTGGCGCATTGCAGGGCGCTTGTAGAACGCAGCATCGGGCTGGTCACCGCGCTCAATCCCGTGCTCGGCTACGAAACCTGCACCGCCCTCGCAAAGGAAGCCCTCGAAACCGATCGCGGCGTCTACGAACTCGTCATCGAGCAGCAGCTTATGTCGCGCGAAGAACTCGACCGCCTCCTCGCCCCGGAAAACATGCTCCAGCCTCAGAAGATGACGCGAGCAACAGGGGATTGACGATTTACGATTTACGATTTACGATTTACGATTTACGATTTACGATTTA
>CAYJMN010000068.1:0-31446 GCA_964371045.1 uncultured Chromatiales bacterium
CCCTCTGCGTTCCCGTCAGAAGCAACACCCGCCCGAGAAACATCGTATCGCGTAACAATTCCGAGTCCATGCCGAAAGCACCCGACCGCCCCGAACCATTTCCGGCAGCATCGAACCGCAGCGCCAGCACGTCCGTCAGCGACGAGTCCCGCCTCAGTTTGCTCCGCTGCAAGGGCATGACAACCACATGACTCCATTTCTCATCAAGCTCCTCTGTCAGACGCTGGCTTTCTTCCTCATCCGTCAACACTCTCGCCCTGTAGCGCCGCGTCCATACAACCCCTCCCGCCGTGCCGCGAAGAGTATTGATGCGAAGCCCGCTGTTCATCTTCAGATAACCCATAAACATCGGCAGCGTCATGACGCGTCGGTAGTAGTTCCATTCATCGGTTCCGATTGTCGGGACTTCGTGACGATTCCGCCATTCGGTAATGACGATCTTGAGATCCACGGCGGAAGGTCGGATGTTGATGCCGTCGATGCGGATGCATGGAAAATTCTGAAGCGCCATACCGAGCTCATCCAGAAATGCCCGGCCCGCATCGCTCAGCGTGGTGATACCTTCAGTGCAGCTTCCGAAGAGTTCAGCGTCACCCTTCGTTTCGAGAACGACATGATGCACTCCCGGTTGAGAGTAGTCGTAGTCCCGCACACGCCGCGTACTGAGTCCTTTCAGTCTTTTCATTCTAATTCTCCCTGAATTAGTGATACAATGAGACCGAAAAGATAAAATGCCGCCGTGGTATCAGACAAGGCAAAAAACGGTCAATCTATCGACGTTGCAGCCTCGCCCGTTGGGCACGGTTGATACGATGGAAAATAATTGCTACATTCAAGCGCAACCAATCCGCTCAGTATAGTTTGGTAGTTCTCTTGCCTTTCTCGATGTGAGAAATGGAAAACATGCGTCATGGACCAGTTACGTAACCCGTTGGCACCGGGGGCTGGGCTCCACAACCGGAGCTGGCCGATCGCGACTTGATCATAGGCGCTGCCGATTTAGCCCTGCAATGAACTCGAGCGGCCCGCCCCGAGAAGAGTCAGTTGTTTCTCGGACTTCGCGGCTTGCAGCATTTGCCAGAAACGTTCGGCGGATTTCTGTGAAAGCGGAACGCGAAACCAATGATACAGGCCTGGAGGAGCGAAACTCAGTAAGCATCTTGCGATTGAATTCGCATGCGAGTCTTCTCGCACATGACAACTCACGTCACTTGCCCGGAAGAAGAGGAAACAACCCGTCAGCTTGACGATGCGCTGCAGTCGACGCCGCCATGAGGCGCGGCTGAGCGCAAGCGTTGGACTGGCACGATAGATCCACTAACAGCACCGATACGATAGGAGACGAGCTATGAACACGATTACGATGAAAGACGGTACGCAGATGTATTACAAGGACTGGGGTACAGGACAGCCGGTCGTATTCAGCCACGGTTGGCCCCTCAGTTCAGACAGCTGGGAGGCGCAGATGCTATTTCTGGCCTCCAACGGCTATCGCTGCATTGCCCATGACCGTCGCGGCCATGGGCGGTCTACCCAGACCTGGAACGGCAACGATATGGACACCTTTGCCGACGACCTCTCCCAGCTCATCGAAACGCTGGACCTGACGGGCGTCGCGCTGTTCGGATTCTCGATGGGAGGCGGCGAAGTGGCGCGCTATGTCGGGCGCCACGGTACCAAGCGGTTGGCCAAGCTCGCGCTGATCGCCGCCGTCCCGCCACTAATGTTGAAAACTGCCTCCAATCCGGGCGGCTTGCCGATGGAGGTGTTCGACGGCATCCGCAAAAGTTCAATGGCCGACCGCTCACAGTTCTACAAAGATCTCGCCGCGGGCCCGTTCTTCGGGGCCAACAGGCCGGATGCCAAGGTCTCGCAAGGCATGATGGACTCCTTCTGGCTTCAGGGCATGCGAGCCGGTCACAAGAATACCTTCGACTGTATCAAGGCGTTCTCCGAGACGGATTTCACCGAAGATCTGAAGAAGTTTGACGTTCCAACGCTCATCGTTCATGGGGACGACGACCAGATTGTGCCGATCGGCGCCTCGGCGCACCGTACGGCAAAGCTCGTCAACAACGCGACCTTGAAGGTCTACACAGGCGCCCCCCACGGCCTTGTGGACACGCACAAGGAGCAGCTCAATGCCGACCTTCTGGCATTCCTCAAAACTTGAGACTTGGAGTGATGTTTGTAATGACGAATAAAAAAACCCCAAATCACGTCGGTTTCATTCCCGATGGAAATCGCCGCTGGGCCTTGTCTCATGGTCTACCCAAAGAAGCCGGATATGCTCATGGTATCGATCCGGGATTCCGCTTGTACGACAAATGTAAAGAATGCGGGATCGAGGAAGTTTCCATCTATTGCTTTACCCAGGATAATACCAAGCGGCCTTCCATCCAGAAACGGGCCTTCGTCAATGCCTCCGTTGCATTCGCCTTCGAGATTGCACGCCGTGGAGCGGCTCTGTTGGTTGTCGGCGATGAGACCTCTACGCAATTCCCCAACGTGTTGAAAGAATTCCGGCAACGCCAGGGTGTTGGGATGAAAGTGAATCTGCTTGTCAACTATGGCTGGGAATGGGATCTGGGCGGGCTTACAAACGGCGGCCTGCGTTCAGGTGAAGTTTCACGTCTGGATTTGATTGTACGATGGGGAGGAGCGCGCAGGTTGAGCGGTTTTCTCCCGGTGCAATCAGTCTATGCGGATTTTTACGTCAGAGATGAATATTGGCCGGATTTTGATCCGCAACATTTTGAGGACGCACTCGCCTGGTTTAGAAATCAGGATCGGACCCTCGGCGGGTAAATCGGCCTCAATCATATTCAGGTCATACATGGCATGGCTCAAAAGAAGCGGTACATAAAAGCAGGCGTAAACGATTGGAAGAGGTTGCGCACGGCATTCCTGCCAGCGGCCGTGTTGGGCGTTTTGATAAAGAACCTCTCCCTTGAGATAATCTAACTAACGACTGTGTGAACATCGTCAACCCGAGGAGTTACCATGAAAGGTTTTGTAAAGGACATTGAAGATATTACTGTCAAGAATGATGATTTTCGCCGCGTGCTTTACACGGCCAAGTACTGCCAGTTGGTAGTCATGGCGTTGAAGCCCAAGGAAGAGATCGGAATGGAAGTTCATAAACTCGATCAGTTCTTTCGCGTGGAGGAAGGGGCGGGCGACGCCATTCTCGATGGCGTACATACGGCGATCAGCGCGGGCTTTGGGATAGTCGTCCCGGCGGGGACGATGCATAACATCATCAATACCGGCAGTGATCCAATGAAACTCTATACGCTCTATGCACCGCCGAATCATATTGATGGCGTTGTGCACCTTACCCCCGCCGATGCCGAGAAGGATGACGAACACTTTGACGGCAAAACGACGGAACAGTGATTGATCCGCGCTGAGGGCGCTGATAATTTACACGTGTGCACGGCTTGGAACGCGCCACGCAATCGCGGGGCGTGAGGGTTTCTTACGCGCGTTATCAAGCTCGTCATCTCGCCGCGGCGGGTCTGCGACCTGAGTGAGCCTACCAGCGCTGCGCACCGGTCCATTTCGTGGATTACATCCGGTCCGGGTAGAACGTGAACAAGCACCGTCATCCTGAGCGCAGCGCCGCAGAAAATGCTCGGATTCTAGCGAAACGCTTTATCCGGCGCGCAGTCGAAGGAGCAGCGTCCGGGCTTGTACGAGTCTAACCAGTACGTACTCCTCGATGTCATTAGAAGGGCCGCCACGGTATGATTGTTCGTAATTGCATTGAGTGTCATATGGCGACGTCTCCTGCCAATGACATCGAGTAATCCGTACTTGCTAGTTCCGAGGAAAACCGAAAGCAGGCCCTTCGATTCCACGACCGTGAAGAGCGGTGCCTCAAGCTCACGCTGTGCCGCGGTCGTTGCGCTGCTCATGACATCAGTGGGTCCGTACTTATGAACACCGTAGAAAACCGGATACAGCCCTTCGACTCCACGACCGTGAATGGCAGTGCCTCAAGCTCACGCTGTGCCGCGGTCGTTGCGCTGGGGTGACGGGGTTAATTTTCGTTCTTCGAAGACACGATGTCATCCAAGAAATGGACCGGTGCGCAGCGCTGGTTGGCTCACTCAGGGTGACGAGCTTTGAGTATGAGCTAGGAAACTCTCATGTCATCCGAAATGAGCAGGTGCGCCACGCGGGTGAGTATCTCGAGCGTGCTTACTTTTCCAGCGGATAGGCCGGGAGAGCGGGTGGCATGGCCTTTCCCTCGCTGTTGAGGTAGGTGTCGAACCATTCCATGGTGCGGACGAGATAGTCGAAACGGCTGGTGTTGCGGCGGTTGCCGTGGCCTTCACCGGGGTACCAGACAAGGCGCACGGGGGCTTTGCCATGCATTTTGAGTGAGCGGTAGAGTTCGAGGCTCTGGCTGGGATGCACGCGGGGATCTTCGGTGCCATGCAGGATCAGCGTGGGAGTGGTGCTGCCGTTCGCCCACTTGACAGGGCTGCGGTCGTATACTTTTTCGAAATCTTCATGAGTCCAGATACCCCAGTGCACGTAGTAATCCTCATACGGAATGTCGGTGCTGTTGCGCTTCGAGATCTGGTTGGAGACACCGACAAACACCACCGAGGCGGCGAAGCGCTTGCTGTGCTTCGTCGCGGCCCATGCGGCGAAGTATCCACCGTAGGAACCGCCGCCGATACCGACACGCTTCGGATCCACCAAGTCCATTTCCACAAGCTTGTCGATGCCGTCGAGCACGTCGGTGAATTCCTTGCCGGCGAGATCGCCGAGTCCCATTTTCGCGTATGCGACTCCGCGTCCCGTGCTGGCGCGATAGTTGGGCATGAAGACGAAGAATCCCTTCGCCGCCGCAACCTGACCCCAGTTGCCGTATCCCGTGACCCAGCCGTTCTGGTACGCACCTTCGGGTCCGCCGTGAATATCGACGATTAACGGATATTTTTTGCCGGAGATATAATCCAGCGGATAGACCAGCACGCCGGTGATGTCCAGACCGTCCTTCGCCTTGTAGACGATCTTCTCCTGCCGCGCGAGGCGGATCCTCTCCAGCCACGGATTCGAGGTCGTGCGTCGGAGCACGAGTCCATTCTGCATGGTGAACAATTCCCGCGGATGCGTGGGGGTCGAGGCCGCGAAAGAGATGGTCGTACCCTGGACTGAAAAATCCTGAAACACGAGAGCGCCCGGTTGAATCACGAGCGAACTCGCACCGGCATCGAGGGACTGCTCGCGAAGTGTGATGTCCACGCCTTCTTCCGATGCGAACATCAGCGTGCCGTTGTCCTTCCAATCGATGTCGATGACGGTTCCCGCGAAACCTTCGGAGTAGTTGCGGAGCTGCTTGAACGGCTTAGCGTTGTTTACATCGATTACGAAGATGCTGCCTTCTTTCGAATCCCAGACGGCAACTGCCGAGATGAAGGCCAGCTTCGAACCGTCGGGGCTCCATACCATCTTGCCGAGTTTGCCGGAATTCTCCACCAGCATGGTCGCGGCGCCGTTGGCGGGATCGATGATGTGGATGCGCTTGAACATGTACGACATGTCCGTCGTGTTGCCTGGTGCGACCGCCGCGGCGATGCGGCTTCCATCGGGACTCCATTCGATGTCGAAAACCGAGATGCCTGAGGTCAGCGGTTTGGCGGTTCCCGTGGTCAGATCAAGTATATGAACGCGGCTCTCGGAAATGTTCTCTTCAAACACCTGCGCGTCGAAGCCTTTTTTGCGCAGCTCGGCGAGTTCGGGCGGCTGCGGATCGCTTGCGATGTAGGCCAGCCGCTTGCCGTCGGGCGAAAAACTGTAATCCGAAATTCCCGTCGCGCTGCTCGTGAGCGCAGTCGCCTCACCACCATGGAGCGGCATGCTGTACACTTGCGTTCCGCCGGTGCTTTCCATCGCACCTATGAACGTGATGGCGGCGCCGTCCACCGTCCAGCCAAGCGAGTACATGGAACGTCGCCGTGTAAGGAACGTGCGCGCGTTGTTCCGCTCAATATCGAACACCATGAGATCACGGAAATCGGGCCCGGCATCCGAAAATGGCCTGGGGGAGAATACGGTGCAGGCGATGTATTTGCCGTCAGGGGAGATGGCTGTTTCAAGCACCTGCCGGACGTCGAAAATATTACGCGTTGTGAGGATGTCGGTCTGCGCCGAAGCAGTCGCGCCGAGTGCCGACAACAGAATGAAGAGCAGGAGAATAGGAATATTTCTACGCATGGGTAAACCGTGAAAATGAAGTTGAAATCGGTGTCATCCTTCAAGATACGGACTTTGGGGAATTTTCCGACCTGTGATTTCAGGCTGAATTGATTGTTTTTTCGAAAAATGGAATTTTTTTCGCACTGGGGCTTGTTTTGATCAAGCAATCTTGACAAATTTGTACAGATTGTTTTTATGGCAATTTTGAATGCGAGATCAAGGAACAAGGAATGAGCACCGAGACACAAGAACTTGAGGAACTCACCGGCGGAGAATACAAGCACGGCTTCGTTACCGATATCGAATCCGACACGATTCCCAAAGGATTGAATGAGGACGTTATCCGTCTCATTTCCTCCAAAAAGCAGGAACCCGACTGGATGCTGGAGTATCGGCTCAAGGCTTACCGTCACTGGTTGACCATGGAAGAGCCCACCTGGCCGAATGTACACTACGATCCGATCGACTATCAGGATCTTTCCTATTATTCCGCACCAAAGAGCAAAGCGGGACCGAAGAGTCTCGACGAAGTGGATCCGGAATTGCTGGCCACCTACGCCAAGCTGGGTATTCCTTTGCGCGAGCAGGAATTCCTCTCAGGAGTCGCGGTGGATGCCGTGTTCGACAGCGTTTCCGTGGCCACTACGTTCAAGGGCAAACTCAACGAAATGGGCATCATTTTTTGTTCATTCTCGGAAGCCGTCAGGGAGCATCCCGAGCTTGTGAAGAAATATCTGGGGTCGGTTGTTCCAGCCGCGGATAATTTCTTCGCGGCGCTGAATACCGCGGTGTTCTCCGACGGCAGCTTCGTGTACATCCCCAAGGGTGTCCGCTGTCCGATGGAACTCTCCACCTATTTCCGCATCAACAGCAGCGAGACGGGACAGTTTGAACGCACGCTGATCGTGGCGGACGAAGGCGCCTACGTGAGCTATCTCGAAGGCTGCACCGCGCCGATCCGCGACGAGAACCAGCTGCACGCGGCCGTGGTGGAACTCATCGCGCTCGACGATGCGCAGATCAAATATTCGACGGTGCAGAACTGGTATCCCGGCGACAAGGAAGGCAAGGGCGGCATCTTCAACTTCGTGACCAAACGCGGGAAGTGCGCGGGCCGGAACAGCAAGATTTCGTGGACGCAGGTGGAAACCGGCTCGGCCATCACCTGGAAGTATCCAAGCTGCATTCTCGCAGGCGATAATTCCGTCGGAGAATTTTACTCGGTGGCCGTGACGAACAACCACCAGCAGGCGGATACCGGTTCGAAAATGATTCATCTCGGGAAGAACACGCGCAGCACCATCGTGTCCAAAGGCATTTCGGCCGGACGCAGCCAGAACACCTACCGGGGTCTCGTGAAAATTTCGCGCAACGCGGAGGGAGCGAGGAATTACTCGCAGTGCGATTCCATGCTGCTTGGGGACAAATGCGGGGCGCATACGTTTCCGTACATCGAGAACAACAACAGCTCGGCGCAGCTCGAACACGAAGCCACCACCTCCAAAATCGGAGAAGATCAGATTTTTTACTGCAACCAGCGCGGCATCGCGACCGAGGATGCAGTGAACATGATCGTGAACGGTTTTTGCAAGGAAGTATTCCGCGAGCTGCCTATGGAATTCGCGGTCGAAGCCCAGAAACTGCTGGGCATCAGTCTTGAAGGAAGTGTCGGTTAATAACAATGGAAATGATAGAGGAGTTATTCATGCTGGAAGTCAGAAATCTCCACGCCACGGTCGAAGGAAAACAGATCCTGAAGGGACTGAACCTGACTGTACGCGCCGGTGAGATTCATGCAATCATGGGGCCCAACGGTTCCGGAAAAAGTACGCTCGCCGGTGTGCTGGCGGGACGCGACGTCTACACCGTCACGGAAGGCGAGGTGCTCTACAAAGGGAAGAACCTGCTCGAACTCGCGCCCGAAGAACGTGCGCGCGCGGGGGTGTTTCTCGCGTTTCAATACCCTGTCGAAATTCCGGGCGTGAGCAACAGCTATTTTCTCAAAGCGGCATTGAATGCGGTGCTCAAATCCCGCGGAGAAGCCGAACTCGACGCCATGGATTTTCTCAAGCTCGTGAAGGAAAAAATGAAGCTGGTTGAAATGGATCCGGCGCTGCTCAACCGTCCGGTGAATCAGGGTTTTTCGGGCGGGGAGAAAAAGCGGAATGAGATTTTACAGATGGCCGTGCTCAATCCCATTCTCTCTATTCTCGACGAAACGGATTCCGGTCTCGATATCGATGCTCTGCGCATTGTCGCGAACGGCGTCAACAAACTGCGGACGCCGGAGAACGCCGCCATCGTCGTGACGCATTATCAGCGGCTGCTTGATTACATCATTCCGGACTTCGTTCATGTGCTGGTGGATGGCCGGATCGTGAAGTCGGGCGACAAGGACCTGGCGTTGCATCTTGAAGAAGAAGGCTACGAGTGGGTGCGAGACCTGATGGCGGAACCCACCGCGCAGCCGGTATGACGAGGTGGCCGCAATGAAACACGAACAGGCATTACAGCGCTACAGGGAGCACTTCGATCGGTTTGAGCGAGCACTCAACGGCGAATCGAACACCCACATCCATGCGATGCGTCGCGAAGCGCTCAGCGCGTTGGAGCGTATCGGTTTTCCGACGCTGAAGCAGGAAGACTGGCGATATACGAACATCGGTCCGCTGCTCGATGCGGACATGGTTCCGTCAACTCCAGGTTTGAGTGCCTCCGTTGACGACGCGGCGCTCGAAGCGTTACGTGCCGGACTGGAGGATGCGATATTCCTGGTGTTCATCGACGGAAATTTTTCTCCGTCGCTGTCGAAGTTCGCCGATTTACCTGACGGTCTCACCGTGCAGTCGATCGACGGTCTGCTTCATGACGCCTCATCCGCTTTGCCGACAGACATGCGTGTGGATGCCTCGGAAGGCACGCAGCCCTTTCCCGCGCTCAACGGGGCATTTCTCACCGATGGTGCCGTGATCCGTTTGCGGCGCAATATCGATTGCGAGCGGGTCGTTCACATACTCTACTTCGCCTCGTCCGCATCGGCGCCGTTGCTGATTCAACCGAGGCTGCACATCGTAGCCGAAGAGGGGAGCGCGTTGCGTATCGTGGAGCAGTACGCATCGTCGCAGAACAGCGGCTACTTCACCAATGCCGTGGTGACGGTCGAAGTCGGACCCAACGCGGAAGTTGAACATCTCGTGATGCAGCGTGAAAGCCTCGCCTCGTTTCATATCGGCGCAACGTACGCCCGAATCGCACGAGATGGACGGTATCGCAACAGGTATTTCGGCTTCGGTGCGGCGCTTACGCGGAACAGCGTCACTGCCACGTTTGAAGGCGAACACGCGGAAGCCGTGCTCGAAGGGATGTATCTCCCGACCGGCACGCAGCTCATGGATCACTTCACCGTCATCGATCACGCGTATCCAAACTGCGAGAGTCACGAGTTGTACAAGGGCATCCTGAACGACAAGGCGCGTGCGGTGTTCAGCGGACGCATCATCGTCAGACCGGATGCCCAGAAAACGAACGCGAAGCAATCCAACAACAACCTGTTGCTCTCGGATGATGCACGCATCAACACGAAGCCGCAGCTTGAAATCTACGCCGACGACGTCAAGTGCACGCACGGTGCCACAGTCGGACGACTCGACGACGACGCGCTCTTCTATCTGCGCAGCCGGGGCATCGGGGAGGCGCAGGCGGTCTCCCTGCTTTCGCATGCATTCGCATCGGAACTCGTCGATCGCGTCAAAATCGAACCATTGCGCGAAACATTGAATAATCTCATCAATTCACGACTTGATCGCGGCATCAACTCTTGAGGACTCCCATGTGGCAGCATGAATCAGTCACAACCGACGACACGCAGACGGCTTCAGTACCGTTATTCGACGTGGCGCGAGTGCGAGCGGATTTTCCGATACTTTCCCGCAGCATCCGCGGCAAGCCTCTGGTGTACCTCGATAACGCGGCTTCTACACAGAAACCGCAGGTGGTGATTGATACCTTGGCGAATTTTTACAGCGCCGATTATTCCAACGTACACCGCGGCGTCCATTATCTGAGCCAGCGTGCGACGGATTTATACGAAGACGCCAGGCGGACCGTGAAGCAGTTTCTGAATGCGGCGAGCGAGGAAGAGATCGTGTTCGTCCGCGGCACGACCGAGGCCATCAATCTTGTTGCCCAGACATTCGGGCGCGTCAACGTCGCAGCTGGCGATGAGATCCTGATTTCCGCGATGGAGCATCACGCGAACATCGTTCCGTGGCAAATGCTTTGCGAAGAGAAAGGCGCACGGCTCAGGGTCATTCCCATGAATCATGACGGTGAATTGCTCCTTGACAACCTCGATGATCTGCTCTCGCCCCACACAAAACTTGTAGCGGTGACGCATGTGTCCAACGCCCTCGGGACGGTCAATCCCGTGCGCGAAATCATCGCACGGGCGCACGAGCGCGGCATTCCCGTGCTTATGGACGGAGCGCAGTCCGCGCAGCATCTGCCGATCGACGTTCAGGAATTGGACTGCGATTTCTTCGCAATGAGCGGCCACAAGATTTACGGTCCCACCGGTATCGGCGTGCTGTACGGGAAGAAGCGGCTGCTCGACGCCATGCCGCCGTATCAGGGTGGTGGCGACATGATTCTGTCCGTGAGTTTCGAAAAGACCGTCTACAACGACGTGCCGTACAAATTCGAAGCCGGCACGCCCAACATCGCCGGCGCGATAGGACTTGCTGCCGCGCTGAAATATTTCCGCGGCTTCGATATCGACGCGGTGGTGGCGCATGAGCAGGATCTCCTCACCTATGCCACTGAGCAGTTGCTCGCCATTACCGAGCTGCGCTTGATCGGGACGGCGAAGGAGAAGGCCAGCGTCGCCTCGTTCACGCTGTGCGCCGTGCATCCGCATGATATCGGAACGATTCTCGATCAAGCCGGGATCGCCGTGCGCGCCGGGCATCATTGCGCGCAGCCGGTCATGAAATTTTTCGGTATACCGGCCACCGCACGCGCATCGTTCTCTTTTTACAACACACGCGAGGACGTCGATGCGCTGGTTCACGGCATCCAGAGCGTTCTGGAGGTATTCAACTGATGGATGAAATCCGGGATCTGTACCAGGAAGTCATTCTCGACCACAACAAGCATCCGTACAACTTTCACGTGATGCAGGATGCCGATGCGACGCTCGAGGGCTTCAATCCTCTTTGCGGAGATCACTATACCTTTTATCTGAAATACGACGGCGACCTGATCAGTCATGTCAGCTTCGAAGGAAGCGGTTGTGCGATTTCGAAGGCCTCCGCGTCGATCATGAGTTCCGTGCTCGAGGGCAAAAACCGGGCTGAAGCGGATCGTTTGTTCGATCTTTTCATCGGCATCATCACATCGAAGCTGGATCCCATGGATCATCTCGAAGAACTCGGGAAACTCGCCGCCTTCGCCGGCGTGGCGGAATTTCCCATGCGCGTGAAATGCGCGACGCTTCCCTGGCACACCATGCATGGCGCGCTGCACGGTGAAGATCAGAATATATCCACGGAATGAACAGGCCGAACCAATGCTGACAGACGAACAATTGCTCGAGATGGACGAAAACGTGGTCCATGTGATTAAGACATGCTACGACCCCGAGATTCCGGTCAACATATACGAATTGGGCCTGATCTACCAGATTCGCGTGAAATCCGACGGCGTGGTTGTGATCAACATGACGCTCACATCGCCCAACTGTCCCGCCGCGCAATCTCTCCCCGCCGAGGTAAAAGAAAAAGTAGAACAGATCAACGGCGTGACGGCGGTAGACATCAACATCGTCTGGGATCCGCCCTGGGGCATGCAGATGATGTCGGAAGCTGCAAGGTTGGAGATGGGGCTTTACTGAAAGGAGAGTGGAGAGCTACACGCCGGTCCATTTCATGGATGACATGTGGCTTTCTTACGCGCGTCATCAAGCTCGTCATCCTGAATGTGCCCACCAGCGCTTCGCACAGGTCCATTTCTTGGATGACATCTGGTTTTCTTACGCGCGTTATCAAGCTCGTCATCCTGAGGGCCGCCACGCTGTGATCATTCGTAATTGCATTGAGCGTCACGTGGCGGTGTCTCGAAGGATGATTCGTTCCGAAACGCACGAGGAAACTAAGCTCCGTCTTGATGTCATTAGCAGGGCCGACACGGTATGGTCGTTCGTAATTGCATTGAGCGTCACATGGCGGCGTCGCGAAGGTCGAAGACTCGCCGCGGCGGGGTGATCGGTTGACCAGTTATCTCGAGTCTCCTCGTGCGTTTCGGAGCCAATCACCCTTCGAGACGCCGCCGAGTTCGCCATGTGCGAAATCGATTCCTTTTCCCGCGGCGGCCCTCAGGGTGACGTGCTTGGCTATGCGCTACGAAACCCTGATGTCACCGATGAAATGAACCGGAGCGTCAGCCTGAGGCTGACTGGTAAGCACGCTCAGAGTGACGGTACCGGTAACCGTTCACCGTTTACCGATCCCATATAATTTTTCATTCCATTTTCCGCACCGACAGCAATTGACAATTTCCATCCAGTTTGAAAGGACGTTTGTATATGTTTGAAAATATTTCCGTAGCACGGGGTCCGATGTATGATCCGCAGGCGGTCCAGCCCATGAGAGACGAGCTGACGTTCGTCGGTGTCGAGGAGCTTCTGACACCGGAGGCGGTGCATCTGGCGGTAAAGGAAACGCCGGGCGTGCTTTTCGTCGTTGTGAACAGCGTGTGCGGTTGCGCCGCGGGAAGCGCGCGACCCGCGGTGGCGGCAGCGTTGCAGCACGGCGTCATTCCCGACCGTATGGTTTCCGTGTTCGCCGGGCAAGAGCGTGACGCGGTCGACGTCATGCGAAGCTATTTCCCGGGAATCGCGCCTTCATCACCCTGCGTCGCGATATTGCGCGACGGCGCCCTGCAGTACATCATGCAGCGACATGACATCGAAGGCCGGACCGCCGACGATCTTGCAGCGGAACTGCGCGATGTATTTGACCGGTTGTGCAGCCGGCAGGGTCCTTCAATACCGGCGGAACGCTACGCCCAACTTGAGCACGCCCTCATGTGCGGTTCAAAGATTCCTCGAATAGACTAAAGAACAACCGAGATGAAATTCAGTTCGCAGGAAGAATACGGTTTACGCTGTATGTTGCAGCTTGCACGCAAGAGCCCGGACGCATCGATGACCATCGCGGAAATCAGTGAAGCGGAGGGCTTGTCGCCGGCGTATGTGGCGAAGTTGCTGCGTCTGCTCAGACTGAGCGGCTTTGTCGAGAGCGTTCGCGGTCAGGAAGGCGGATACACGCTTGCGCGCTCCGTGAACGACATGTATGTTCTCGACGTGCTGGCCGCGCTCGGAGGGCGTTTTTACAAACCGGGATTCTGCGACAATTTTTCCGGAACGGGGGAGGTGTGCACGCACACCTTCTCCTGTTCCATTCGTCCTCTCTGGCGCCGCGTGCAAACCGCGATCGATGATGTGCTGGGGCAGACAACGCTCGCGGACGTCCTCGCCGCACCTGCGCATTCCGAAGCCCAGAGCCCCATTCCCCGCGAGGCTCTTTCCACATCGCCGCCCAGGTAACTGCGCATATTCGGTTCAGGACGGACCGGAATCCGGTTTGTCCGACACACGCGCACACTGTCATCCAGATTCATCGGCGCCGGGAAGCGGGAGACGGTGGGTATGGTGCCGTGTTCGATTACCTCTCCTTTTCCCGGAATTGACGACAATTGGGAAGCCGTCCCGCAGGAAATTCCAGCCAGGCGTCTTTGACAATGAACTGGTCGATCCATTGGGATGTGGACCCCGGCCGTCGCAGTAAGCACCCTCCGTCCCGGATTCCCTAAAATGGACACTACCTTGGATGAGAGCCACACGATTTTCGTATATTTCACGTGGAAAATCCATCCCCATCAATTTCGCGCCACGTGTACGACAACCTGGAACCTGTTACCCTCCTTCGGATGACTCTGAACGCCGAGCTGGATCGATCTGCGGAGGACGCGCTGATCGATCTCTGCCTCAAGCGTACGGTGCATATCCTCCAATGGGCTCGCAAAGCGAATTCATACCGGTATAACCAACTGGGAATGCAGATAGAGGATATCGCCTACGACATTATCGCTGAACTCGTTATCGAGATTGACGGCGTGCGTTGCGCTCCGCTGCGCGGCATTCTGTTGAATGTACAGGACGAGCAGGACGACGCGCTGTTGTCCAACTTCGAAGGAATTCTCTTCGGCTACGTTTCGCAATCAATGACCCGGCTTTTTTCGGAAGTCAATAGAACCCAGTATTTGCTGCTCCGATCTCTGCGTTACAATGCGGAGCGTCAAGAGAATGTGGTGAGCCGCGACAGGCTTGATGGCCGGTGGTATCTCCTGCACAGCGAGAGCGAGGCGCGCCTTCATCTCCCCGGAATGCCGGTGGAGGAATTGCGGCAGTATTTACGCGGCGCCGACCTGAAGCAGCGACCCTTCGCACTTGCGCTCCTCAATGAGATCCTCAAGCTCCTCGATGGACAGGAGGAATATCGCAAGGCTGTGCGTGAGTCCGACGTCCTTCAGATCGCGCTGGACATCGTCGGGACGCAATTTGCGAGCGTGATGGAAACCGAGGTGCCCGAGTCCGATATGGTCGATGTAAAGGATACCTTGCGACACGCCGAACGTTGTTTGCATCGAGCCCTTGAGATGAACAGGGAGTGGGCGGAAGAATTTTATACCGACAAGGGCCGATTGAACGACCATGATTTGCAGGCATTTCAACATGCGGCGTCGTCGTACGTCCGCGACAGCTTCCTGGGTACGAGCGGATCACAGTATTCCTATCTTCGTGAAATTCTGCCGGGATTAACCCAGCATCGTTATCGTGAGAGTTACAAGAATCGCTTGGAGTATTTTATAAAGAAAGTGGTCGAAGTTGTCGGTATTTTGATGAAGAAAGAGCGCGATCAGGTACCCGACTGAAAAAAAAGTGTTTTTTTTTTGTGAAATTTTCCGCAATCGGGTTCGCTGGTAGTATTTACATATAGAGGCATTCATTTAACCATCGCATGACTCGACATGGAACACTTAACTATCCCGCAGCTTCTTTTACTCGTTCGTCGAGGTGAGAACCCTGCGCACGCGAATGAGTGCGCCTTTTGCCGCGAGCAGCTCGCTCTGGCCAGGGATTACCTGTCATTCGTTTCCGACGACGATATGACGGCGAACGAAATCCCGAATGAGGTTTTACCGCACCTGGCGTATCGGCTCGCGGCGCAGACGGTGGATCTCGGACCGGTGATGTTTCGATTGAGGCGCACGTGGTATCTGGAGGACAACTCCATCGTTTTGCGTGTGATTGAGGATATACAGCGAAAGGTCCTGACCGGATTCTTCATCAGCGAGCAGGTTCGGTCGGCGCGCGCGCTCATCCGCTTTGACGGTATCGACCGGGATTTTATTCCGGATCTCAATGGTGTGTTCGAAATCGGATCGGCGAGTATCGACATTGAGCCGATGAACGTCACCGTATCCCGTTCCTGATCCATCTACGGGAGCTATGCGATGACGGCGCTGATGGCTCGAGGTGCTTTTCATGGATGATTCAAGGAACACGCAGACATACGTTCGAACGCCCGCCGATCTTGATGCCGCGGCCCGCGCATTGGACCGTCAGCTTGCTCAAACGAGTTCTCCCCAGAAACGCTTCCTTTTGATCAGCAGCTTTTTCCTCAAGGTCGAAAACCTTCCTCCGGTATGGTTGCAGGGATACGTCCTGTTTCTCCTTCCGCTCCTTATCGATCTCGTCCGTCTCCCATTCATCCGATCAATTCCACCCGAGCATTGGGCCGGCGCGCTCAACCTGCTGTCTTTCGCACGCGGGCAATTCTGGTCGGATCGTTTCGACCATCTTGACGCGGCCCTGGGCGAGGCGGCAAATCACGCGACGCTCTCCCATGCTTTCGTTTCATCCTTGAGGGAACTGCATCTTTTGCTCAAGCGCCATGCCGTCGTTGAATCGCAGGTAGCGGAACATGAATGGGCACGCATTTTCGGACCTACCCGAACTGCGTTTGATGTGTTCGCTACCTACGTGGGGATTTTGGAATCGCATGGCGAGTACTGCGCTGACTGGATGAGCACACTGCTGAGTCAGTGGTCGCTCTTCCGTACGAGACAGGACGCCGTTTCCGTGGTCATGCTGGAAGAAGACAACTTCGAGCATCATGATATCGGCAGAGTGTTGCTGATGGATATCCATTCCTCCGCCAACGGTGGCGGGGAGACGCATCTCGGGAATATTCTCGGACAGAAAGGGACGGGGACGCTGGAGCAGCTTCAGCAGGCGCAGCGTCATGCGGAGCGACTCGTCGCCGCAGCGTTGATGGTCCGTGTTCCGCGCTTCGAATTCACGTTTTCCTTGCACGAAGGAAGCGCTGAAATCGTCGGTGAATCTCTCGGGCTCGCCGCGGCCGCGGGAGTAGCCTCGATGCTGACACAAAAGCTCAATCGCTCCGAGCGATGGACGCTGCCCACCATCGTCTCCTGTATCGGCAGTCTCGATGCGCAGGGAGCAGTGGAAGATCCCGGCTGGGGCATTTTGAATAATAAAATCAAAACCGCCTTTTTCTCGCCTCTTGAAGCGATTGCGGTGCCTGCGGTTCATCGCGAGGCTGGACTTCACGCCGTTCAGCGGTTGCAGCGGCAGTATCCGAATCGCTCGCTCAATATCATCGGGGTTACAGGGCTGCAGGATCTTCTGAACGCTCCGGGATTGATCGAGGTGCTCAGACGCTCGCGTTACGATCGCGCGCGTGAGTACGCGACGAAGCATTCGGTGGTCCTGCTGCTTGCTCTTATTGTTTTTCTGCTCATTGTCGGGGGGTACTTCGCATATCGCGCGTATATCGATTATCCGAACCTTGAGCATTCACTTGGGCTGAACGTCGGAGGTAACGCCATCGTGTACAACCCCAAGGATACCGTTGAATGGTGTTTGCGGGATCACGATCGCATCCACAGACCCATTGTCGATTTTGGAGATATTGAGGTAGGAGATGGTTTTACGAGGAATTTCTGGCTTTGGAACATGACCCCCAGGCCTCTGGACGTTCAGGTGTCCATTGAAGGAAGCGACGCCGGGCAGTGGTTCGTGAATTACAGATACGGCGCTCAGGTTGTCGATGCCGCGGGGAAGATGCAGATATCCGTCATGTTCGCTCCGCGCCACGCCCGACAGAGTGAACGTGCGGATCTCGTGTTCCGTGACGCATCGGGTCTCCAGCGCCTCTTCAGTGTAGAACTTCGCGGCACCGCTGGTCCGCCAGCGAAGGCCGGCTATGCGTTGCGTCTCGATGGCAAGGATGACTACATCCTTTTCGGGAAACGCAGCAGCGCCTTCGATGTGACTGAAGGGACATTTGAATGCTGGCTGAAACCGCTGGATAGCGCGAGATCGATGATCCTGCATAACGGTATCGCTACACAAGCCGAACCCTCGACGGATGATCTGTGGTTCGGATTATTGTCTCCGGCATCGATCTATATAAGGGTGGGATCGGAAATCGGACTTGTCGATGTCCCGGAGAAGCACGCCCTGCTCCCTGGGAAATGGTCCCATCTCGCCCTGGCCTATTCTCTTCCGCAGAGGCGGATAGCGGTGTACGTCAACGGCGTGCTTCTGGAGGATCGACGGTCGGATTTCATCTTCGAAGGCCCCGGATCCGCGTATGTGACTATAGGGGCGCAGAACAACACGCGGAATCAGGAAGCTTTTTTTAATGGCGAGATGGACGAAGTCCGGTTCTGGTCGGTGTTTCGTACGGCGTCCGAGATCAAGCGTACGATGCATACAACCGTTCCAGGCTTGTCGCCGGGCCTGAGCGGATATTGGGACATGGACGCGACAGTGGAGCACACAGTCTTCAACGCGAATCTCCGCGCACATTCCGGATCCCTGCGTACTCGCGCCTCTGTCGTGCGTTCAACAGCCCCTCTCATGCATGGCGCCTCGCACTGCGCCGTTGTTCCAGGTCCTACTGGTCGTACCGCGCTACAACTCAACGCGGGACGCTACCTGGCCTGTGCACGCTGGCCCTTGCCGCGGCATAGCGACGCGACATTCGCGTTCTGGTTTTATCAATCGGGCGCCCCCGCGATTCACTTCAGTTATGTCAATGGCGAGCAGGGCTGGATAGCGATCGAGGATACTGCGATGTACACCTCCGTGGCCAAACACTGGTTTGCTTCAAAACCGACACCTGGTTGGCATCATGCGGTATGCACCGTAACCAGCGAAGGTGCGACGACGCTGTTTATCGACGGAATGTTGTTCGACAGCAACAGGGTGGTTACATCCGGACTGCATGACTGGCATCAACGCTTCGAGGGTCTGCAGTTGGGATTCCGTTTTGACAAGCAGCAGCAGCTGAGCGCGAAGTACTACAATTGGTATCACCCGACGCTCAATCACCCGCGTGCCTACGCCGACTTGCATATATGGAACAGGATTATTTCTCCGGCCGAGATTCAGGCACTGCACCGGTTGAACATCGTTCCCAGACCGGGACTCACCGCTTCGTGGGTGTTGAACGGGCTTCCGGACAGCAATCTCAACTATATCGACGCCATCAACGGGCTCATGCTGCATGTAAAGCAGGTGCGGTCGTGGGAGTGATGCGGACGCGGCGCCGCACATCGGACACGAGGGACCGATATCCCGAATGGATGACGCCCGATGTAATCCCGGACGGCCCGGAGATCATACACCGGACCCAAACCTCCGTAATACTGAAGGGATGAAACTCTCTTTATAGAACTCCTCCACCCTCTCTGCAAAGACAGGGTGGAGGAAGTGAGGACATCGATCGGGACTTTCCGTACCGGTGTCGCGATCACGCTCGCTCGATTATTGCCGCTGCGGATTATTCGTCACAGCCAAAGAGCCGCTTGAAAAAACGGGAAATCTTGTCGTGATACACCAGCACGGCCATCCCGAGCGACGAGACGCCGCCGACCACCACGGCTCCGACGATAGCCTTCTCCGGACCGAGAGGAGCAAAATGTTCCCCACCGGAGCAGGCGCCCATGACGTCGGCCGCGACGACCATCTGGCCAGCGGTCGCGCCCTCGATCACGATATCCATCTCGCCGACAACACCTTTAGAGAGCGGAAGTTTGTCCAGATTCAGAGCGAGAATCATGACGCGTTTCCAGTAGGCGTAGCTGTGTTTGGCCACGGCGATCGCGATGCGCGGAGTGGTCTCGCTTCGGTTATCGGAAGGCCATGGTTCGGAGAGGATGTCGCGTTCGAGGAGCAGAAGTTCTTTCTCGATTTCATCAAATGTTCCGCGAATACTCAACACCTCGCCGAGTCGCCGAAGATAACGGAGTTCACGCTCCGTATACTTCGGATCGTCCAGCGTGCGCAGCTCCTCACGATAATCCCGGGCTCCGGAGGTTCCCACCGCGACGTCGATGCAGGTCTCGGTCAGTTCATTCTCGTTGTTCGCGAACGATGACCATTCCCGCACACGCTCGATGCAGCGATGCATCATGGCTTCCGAGGAACCGGTGTCTTCGGGCAGGAGTCCGGTCAATCCCGCGTGGACGATGTCGTTATGGCGTAATCCGACCTTCTCGAATGGATTGGTTTCGCTGATCGGCCCGTACGTCACGATGGCCGGATCTGTTACGGTGAGGGCGCGCGTCGGGGAGGACGGAGTGCTGTCGGGTGCGTCGCTGCAGGCGATGACGAGCATCATCGCAAGAAACGCGACCGGCAGAAGGAGCGCCGGCATCGAAGCGCGGCGGACGATTGAACGCATGTGTGTCATGTGTTCTCCCTATGATTGTGATGTGATATAGTGAATCGCGCGCCGCTCCCGCAGCGCAACGAAGTGCTCATTACAAGAACGGTGGACGAGTATGCTCGATCCCGGGCTTCATCCAGATCCCCGCGAGGTCGAAGGAAAATGTAAACACCGATCCCATGCGAATCCCGACATTGACCTCCGGACGAAGCGTCGGGAATTTTCGGGACAACGTCAGTCCTGTTGAAACAGCCAGCTCGATGCCGCGGGAGACGCGGTATGTGGGACGCACTCCGGCATACATGCACAGATCCTGTTCGGCTGTGCCCGTCACTGTGCCCGTTGAAATGACCGATGCTATCCCGACGCGCAACGGCAACATCAGTTCCTCGCCCAGGAACCATTGATGCCGGCCGCCAAGCGTAAGTGCGGAATTGACGAGCACATCCCCTCCCCCATGCAATCTCCTGGCGTTCAGCAATATCGCGCCCTCGATGTATGTCGGAGTATGCACAGGAATTTCGATGCGATTCATAAGTCCAAACGAGAGCCCGCCATCGTCCATGCCCGGATGCAGCGTGGAATACGCGCCGGTCCGGATGTTGAAAGGCGCCGCTTCATGCAGCCATGCGATGCCGTCCTGAGCATGAGCGCAAGTGTATATGGCAACGATGGCGATGATGAGCAGAGCGACATGTCTTTGCGTGTTCGTCATGACATTTCCCTGGTTGTGACGAAGTCCCCGTGATCGATTCAGTATGTCGTACAGAACACTGAAATCGTTTATGTCGGAGCAATATGGCGGTCGGCGGCTATTTCGTGCAATCCCATTTTCCGTGACCGAATTATCCGATGCCCGAAAACGACGGTGCCCCGCATCAATCCGTATGATGCGGGGCACGAAGCACTGTGTATCGGATCAGTCGATGGATACGAGTTCTATTTCAAAGGTGAGATCCATGCCCGCGAGCGGATGGTTCGCATCGAGCGTGATGGATTCCGCGCTTACCTGTGTGACCCTCACAGGAACACTACCCCCGTCGGCCTGGTGCATTTCGAGATCCATACCCACCTCGGGCTGGATCTCGGGCGGAATATCGGAGGGATTTACCTCGATGGCCCATTCATCGCGATATTCGCCATAGGCATCCCTCGCCGCTATCGTCACCGTCCGGACATCCCCGATTTCCATTCCTTCCACAGCGTGATTGAATCCGGCGATAACCTGTCCCTCACCCAGTGTGAAGCTAAGCGGGTCCCTGTCGCGGGACGAATCAAAAATAGCGCCGTCCGTCAATGAACCCGTGTAATGCACGCTGACCATGTCTCCGTTCTTTGCTGCCACGAAATGCTCCTTAATGATGAAATATCTTTCAAGGTAGCAATCAATTGGGAGATTTACGATTTACGATTTACGATTTACGATTTAAGACACCGTCACCCTGAGTGTGCCCACCAGCGCGCGTACTGGTCCATTTCGTGGATGACATATGGGGTTCTTACGCGCGTTATCAAGCTCGTCACCCTGAGGGCCGCCACGCTTAGAACGTTCGTAATTGCATTGAACGTCACATGGCGGCGTCTCGAAGGATGATTCGTTCCGAAACGCACGAGGAAACTAAGCTCCGTCTTGATGTCATTAGCAGGGCCGCCGCGGGAATGCGTTTCGGTTATGCACAGCGCGAACACGGCGGCGTCTCGAAGGTCGAAGATTCCTCCGGAAGTGATTGGTTCCGTAACGCTCATGGAGACTCGAGATAACTTACTCACCGATCACCCCGCAGCGGCGAGGTGAGGGCGATTGACGATTTTTCAACACCGTCACCCTGAGCGCAACGACCGCAGCACAGCGTGAGCTTGAGGCACCGCCGTTCACGGTCGTGGAGTCGTCCTTCGACACGCCACCGGGTGATGCTCAATCTGAGAAGCTGAACTTGTTGCGCGGTGGCTGCTCAGGAGGCGGTGTTCGGTTTTCTACAGAGCTTGCAAGTGCGGACTCCTCGATGTCATGAGCAGCGCAGCGTCGGAGAAAATCCTCGGATCAAGGAGAAAGCCACAGGGAGGGGAATTTAACGCAGAGACGCAGAGGGAAATTTTATAAAGAGGCACGGACCATAATCTAAATTCCCACCGGCCCTTCCGTTCCATGTAGAGACGTTGCCTGCAACGTCTCTACATGGAACGGATTCGACATCTCTCTACCTCGAGGTGAGGAAATCGACGGTTAACGATTCCAAGTGTACCGCCTCGTTTTTCACTGGACCCTCTCCCGAACGCAAGGCGTTTGCCATTTCAGACAAATCGTAAATCGTCATTCGTAAATCGTAAATTCCCCTACCGTTGCGCAAGCAGAGTCAAGGGGTCCTGGACTTGTCGCTTGTGCCACAACTCGAAATGGAGCTGCGGGCCATCGGTGCCCTTTCCGCTGGCGGCGAAAACCTCTTCCGCGATAACCTCGTCGCCCTTCGCCAGGTGGATTTCGGAGAGATGGGCATACACGGAGAATACCGCATCTTCGTGCTCAACGATCACGATAGAGCCGTATCCGGCAATGGACTCAATCATGGCGATTTTCCCGGACGCGATCGCCTTGACAGGCGTACCAACCGGCACGGCGATGTCGATGCCCGAGTTCGTGGTGACGGTCCCAAGCACGGGATTCACATGTTCTCCGAAACCTTTGACGACAACACCTTCCGCCACCGGCCATGGGAGAGGCTGCCGAAATAACATCGGACTGGTGGCTCCTGTACCTTCGCTGTTGGGGATGTTCGCAATCGATGAGGAAGATGCGTCACCGTTGTCGTCCGTTGCGGTGTCATAATTTCCGGCGCAGCCGACGAGGCAAAGGAGGAAGAATAATGTGAATATGAGTTTCATGGGAATCCTCTGGCGATGATGAAATCGGGTTGGATAATCCTGACCAGAATATCGGAAAATATTTCAATGAAACAAAGAGGATGACATGAGGGTACTTACGCGCATTAGCCAGTCACGTCATCCTGAGTGAGCCCACCTCGCCGCGGCGAGTCTACAGCCTTCGGCTTTCGACACCGCGCACCGGTCCATATTATGGATGACATCTTGTCCTTAAAGTAAATCAATACCGTCTCTCTGAGCGCAGCGCCCGGTAATAATTTTCGGTAATCCTCGACGTTATCGGGCGCGCAGTCGAAGGGCGGCGTTCGGATTTCTCGGTGTTTGTAGGTACGGTCCTCAAGATGTCATAAGAAGCCAACCAGCGCGGCGCACCGGTCCATTTCGTGGATGACATAATGAAGCTTCCATGTAACCACCCCGCATATACCTCTAATGTATGATATACATACTGAATAAAATCTCTTCCTCCCCCTCTCCGCAGCGGCGGAAAGAGACGAACTCGGAAGCGGAGAGGGGGACGGGGGGAGAGGTCGGCGGCTCCTCAGGATGACGAGCTTCTATCACTACGAACACCTCTACCGCACCACCACCACCGTCCTGGCGCTGATCGAGGTTGGGGTGGAAAGACGCACGGTGTACCGTCCGACGGGAAGGTCGTGCACATCCAGCGCGATAATGTTGTCCGGAATATCCTGAGTCAGATCCACGCTGCGAACGCGCTGGCCCCCGCTGTCGTACATCTCGAGTACCGCATTCGGGGCATGTGCGGATCCGCCGCTCACAACGACGTACACCATTTCAGATGCCGGATTCGGATATGTCGAGAAAATGGCAGTCGCTGTCTTGCGCCGCACGAGAAATTCGCAGCGTCCGTCGATCCAAAGCAGGACCGAGTCCGCACCGGCGTCGTAGCAGCAATCGGCGTACAGCGCCATGCTGTCCACCTGTACGCGCGTGATGCTGGGTTTGCGGCCAGCCTCGCCAGTGAAGCGCAGCAGCGGGAGAAGTTCCGGCGATCTCTTCCGCGTGTACAGCGAGAGCAGCGCGGTTCCACGGACTTCGTCAATCTCTGCATCCCAGTCGTCGCCCGACGCATCGTCGATGCCGGTGAAGCGTAGAAGCGAGGCGTCCCAGCGCAACCGCGCACGCAGCACGACGGGGATGTCAGATGGCGGCAGCGGAATGTGCAGAGGGACCGCGGCGGTTTCGCCGGATTGGATGGGTATGATTTGGTCGAATACATACGCGAACGTCTCCTCGCACTGGCAGACCTCAATCGTGTCCGAAATGAGAATTACCGTTGTGGGACAACCAGCGGTGAGGGTGAGGCTGTCGAGCGTGAGTACGACGGGACGGCTGCTGTCGCCCGCCGCATGCCGAAGTTGTATACCGATGAGGTTCCCCTTTGCCATGCCGGGCATTGCGAACTCGGCCGAGAATTGCAGCACACCTGGCCGGAGCTGACGCACGCGGGCGCCGGTGTTCTGCGTGATGGTGCCGACGGTGATGGGCGTTGGTGGCGCTGCGTCGAGTAATGCCGGGTCGTAGCGCAGCAGGAAGCGGAAGCTGAGTTCGAGGCCGGTGTGCAATCCCGGCCGCAGCGCGATGTACACCAGCGCGCGATCACCCGGGAGGATGCGGTCGGGCGCGGTGATGCGCGCGTAGAGTGTATCAGCGCGGAAGGGCGATGCATACGCCGTGTCGTCCGCGGCGCTTTGGCCGTCCAGTGTGGCTGTGAGGTTCAGGATGCGCAGACTGTCCGCGCAGCCGGAGGCCTCGTAGTTAATGGTGCAGTAGGGGGAGGCGATTTCCGAGGCAATACCGCGCAGTATGCCTGCTATCAGCGCCGGAGCGAAAATGCGCCAGTAGCGTCCGCCGGTGTCGCGTGAGATGGTGGAGAGAATGTCGTCGGAGAGCTCCGTGTTACCGAAACCGATAATATACACGCGTATGCCCGCCGCCTGTGCACGCGGTATGAGATCGCTCCACGACACGCTGGAGGCATTGTCCTCGCCGTCGGTGAAGACGATGCAATACTTTCTCCCGACACGCGTGGCGAGATCGCGCAACGCCATATCAATGGTCTGGTACAACGGCGTATTCCCGCCGAGGATCAGCGAGGAGATCGCGTTGTGCAGAACAATCTTGTCCGTCGTGAAATCCAGCACACGTTGGCCACCGTTGCTGAAATTGTAAATCGCCGTGGCGTCGCTGTCGCGGAGGCTGTCCACCACCGAATGCGCGCCCGCCTTGAGGCTGTCGAAAGCCAGGCCGCTAAGACTTCCCGAGTTGTCCAGCACCAGCGCCACGTTGTTCATTATCGAGCTGTCGGGACAATCGACGTCGATCTGCATCGGCATACCGTTGTCGAGCAGCGAAAACACCGCTCGTCCCGGTTGCGTCAGCGCCACACCTCCGCGCGTCACCGCAACCTTCAGTCGAATCTGCGGCAACGCCCCCGCATCAATAGAATGAATGCGCAGCTCCAGCGGCTGCGACAACGCCGTGGAAGCGATGAGTGCAAGGAGAAGTAGGGTGTTGCGGATAATGGATAATGGATAATGCATAATGGATAATGGATAATTTAGGATTACAACATCGTCATCCTGAGGAGCCGCCGCGAAAAGAAGTCCGGTAATTGTGAAGTCTTACTTCGGCGGCGTCTCGAAGGATGATTTCTTCCGTAACGTACAAGGTGACTCGAGATACCTTACTCACAAATCACCCTTCGAGACGGCACTCTGCTGACTTTCGTGTTTCAACCAACGATTCTCCTGTCGTGCCTCCTGCTAATGACATCTTGTAAAAACGGCTTAAACAGGCCAGATTCCATAGTTTCACCAAATGGGAAAATTATGAACTCGGCGGATAGATGTCATCCATGATTTGGACCGGTGCGCAGCGCTGGTTGGCTCACTCAGGGTGACGAAATTGGCTGACGCTTCGGAAACTGACCATGTATGTCATACGCAGGTTCCTCCTATTAAAATTCTCTCCTTACTCTCTCCGCTCTCATCGCTCTCTTTATATGGATTCTGCACCACCTTTACGGGATAAGCCGATTCATCGCTCTCTTTACCCCCTGGCTTCTGCTCCATACGTTAATTCCTCAGGATGACGAGCCTGGCTAATGCGGAGAAGAGCTACCGCACCACCATCACCGTTCTGGCGCTTATCGAGGTTTCGGTGGAAAGACGCACGGTGTAGCGTCCGGCGGGAAGGTCGCGCACATCCAGCGCGATAATGTTGTCCGGAATGTCCTGAGTCAGAACCACGCTGCGGAGGCGCTGGCCCCCGCTGTCGTACATCTTGAGTACCGCATCCTGGGCATGTGCAGATCCGCTGCTCACAACGACGTACACCGCTTCAGATGCAGGATTCGGAAATGCGGATACAATGGCGGCCGCGTTCTTGCGCCGCACGAGGAATTCGCAGCGTCCATCGATCCAAAGCAAGGCCGAATCCGCGCCGGAGTCGTAGCAGCAATCGGCGTAGAGGGTCATGCTGTCGATCGCGACGTGGGTGGTCCGTGGTTTGCGCTCCCCGACGGTAAGAAACCGAAGCCGCGGCAGCAGCGAATCAGCACGGCTGCGTGTGTAGAGATCGAGAAGTATCGTTTCAGAAGCTTCGTCGATAAGTGCATCCCACCCCTCGCCATACGCATCATCCACGCCAGTGAAACGCAGCACTTGGGCGTCGTAGCGCAGCCGTGTGCGCAGAACAACGGGGACGTGCGACGGCGGCAGAGGAATCCGCGGATGCGCCACCACCTCGTCTCCGGGCAGAACGGGAGCTTCGTCATTCATCGTATAGATGAAGCTGCTCTCGCACTGGCAGACCTCCATCGTGTCGGGAATGAGAATCACCGTCGTGGGACAACCGGCGGTGAGGGTGAGGCTATCGAGCGTGAGAACCACGGGACGACTGCTGTCCGCCGCGGTGTGACGGAGTGGTACGCCAATGAGGTTTCCCTGGGCAATGCTCGTCGCTGCGTACTCGACCGAGAATTGCAGCACTCCGGGCCGAAGCTGACGCACGCGGGCACCGGTGTTCTGCGTGATGGTGCCGACGGTGATGGGAGTTGGCGGTGCTGCATCGAGCAGCGCGGGATCGTAGCGCAGCAGGAAGCGGAAACTGAGTTCGAGTCCGGTGTACAGTCCCGGCTGTAGCGCGATGTACACCAGCGCGCGATCACCGGGGAGGATGCGGTCGGGAGCGACGACGCGTGCATACAGCGTATCCGCGCGGAATGGTGAGGCGTAGGCCGTGTCCGTCGCGGCGCTCAGTCCGTCCAGGCTGGCTGTGAGATTCAGGATGCGCAGACTGTCCGTGCAACCGGTGGCTTCGTAGTTGATGGTACAGTAGGGCGAGGCGATTTCCGAGGCGATGCCGCGCAGAACAGCCAGGATGAGTGCCGGTGCATATATGCGCCAGTAGCGTCCGCCGGCACCGCGTGCGATTGTGGCGAGGATGACATCGAGCAGCTCCACGCTGCCGTAGCCGATGATAAGCAAGCGAACGCCCGCCGCTTTTGCCCGGGGCATGAGATCGCTCCACGCTACAGCGGAGGCATTGTCCAAGCCTTCGGTGTAGACGATGCAGTATTTCCTCCCGGCGCGCGTGGCGAGGTCGTTCAGCGCCATATCGATGGTCTGGTACAAGGGAGCATTTCCGACTTCGGTATGCGCGTTTACGGTGGAGTGTAGCGCGGCTTTGTCCGTCGTGAAATCCTGTACACGTCGGCCACCGTTCTTGAAATCGTATATTGCAGCGACGTCGTTGTCGCCGAGGCTATCCACCACCAAATGCGCCCCCTCCTTGAGGCTGTCTAACGCCATACCAAATACACCGCTGCCCAGTACCAGCGCCACATTGTTCACCATTGAGCTGTCGGGACAATCGACGTCGATCTGCATCGGTATACCGTTGTCGAGCAACGAAAACACCGCCCGTCCCGGTTGCGTCAGCGCCTTTCCTCCGCGCGTCACCGCAACCTTCAGTCGAATCTGCGGCAACGCTCCAGCATCAATGGACTTGATGCGCAGCTCCAGCGGCTGCGAGAGCGCCGTGGAGGCGAGGAGAGCGAGGAGAAGTAGGGTGTTGCGGATAATGGACAATGGAAGATTTACGATTTACGATTGACGACTTACGATTTTGGATTTACGATTTACACACCGTCACCCTGAGCGCAGCGCCGCAGGAAAGTCTCTGATAAAAGGGAAACGCTTCATCCGGCGCGCAGTCGAAGGGCCGACGCTCGGATTATTCAAGCTATGCAAGCCCGTACTGCCTGATGTCATAAGACAGATGATTCGTTTCGCAACGACCAAGGTGACTCGAGATGACTTGCTCACCTATTACCTCGGCCCTGGCTTTTGTGGGTCTCAATCAACTCACCCCCCGACCCCCTCTCTTGGTAGAGAGGGGGAGGAAGAGGTAATATTCAGTGCGTATTTCATACATACTAATGCATGTGCGTGGTTGCATGGAGCTACTATCATGTCATCAACGAAATGGACCGGTGCGCTGCGGTGGTGGGCACACTCAGATCGTAGACTCGCCGCGGCAGGGTGACGAAATTGGCTGACGATTCGGAAACTGACCATGTATGTCATACGCAGGTCTCTCCTATTAAAAATTCTCTCCTCACTCTCTCCGCTCTCATCGCTCTCTTTACTCAATGGATTCTGCACCGGCCATGCGTGGTAAGGTTAAGCGTGAACCTGTCACCATTTAAAAATCTCTCTTTACTCTCTCCGCTCTCTTTACATGGATTCTGCACCG
This sequence comes from uncultured Chromatiales bacterium, assembly GCA_964371045.1. Lineage (GTDB taxonomy): Bacteria > Bacteroidota > Ignavibacteria > SZUA-365 > SZUA-365 > JAOSJT01. The sequence continues at coordinate 28,701 of CAYJMN010000068.1, forward strand.
GCTTTTCGGGATAAGGCGTTTAACGTTTAACAATTACCGATTCACCACCACCGGTCTTACCGTTACCGCATCGCCCGCCTGAACGCGCAGAATGTAGACCCCGGGCGCAATGCCGGGAACACGCCACCGTACTTCGGTGGAGACCGCATCGGAAGCTGTGAATGCTATGTTCTGAATCGTTTGCCCGAGCATGTTTGCGAGGGTAACACGAAGCACACGATGCGTGGTAGTACCGAATTCGATGGGAATGTATGCAACTCCGCCTCGCACTACGGGATGTGGATAGGGCGAACCGACACTCAACCCAGACGGCACGGCGGGCCGCTCGCGCACACTATTCACTCCACTGCTGGAATTGCGGAGAATTGTATCGTAACCCTTCAGATAAACGGTGCTCTTCCCGGCCTTCACCAGCGTCTCCGCCGATGTGCCCAGATAACGATAATCTTCGACGTATGAGGTTTTCCAGCCGTCGATGCTGCGCCTGAGCTCTGTACCCGCCGTCGATCTTCCAAAAAGTCCTGTGCTTGCGCTATTGGAAATGGAACTGCCGTCATCGAAGTAGATGATGGGGCTATACGAGTCAAATCTCGTCCCCCGGGCACCGGGCCACGCGCCCCACGTCTGCCCGTTATCGTCGGAATGAAAGACGTACTCCAGGTTGCCGCCGTCTCGATATTTCTCCGCGTGAATGTACACCTTGCCGCTTTCGGTGACGTGCAGCTCGTGGAAATAACTGTACTTATAAGAAAACGAATCGGGTTCGACCAGCGCTGCCTGCCATTGCGTCCAATCGCCACTGCTATACAATAGGCTGTCGATGTCGGCCTCCGGTCCGCTTCGGGGCTTCTTGATCATCAGCCAGGAGGCCTTCCCGGGAGATAGATGAATGCGATAATAGTCATCACCTGTGACCGGCAGCGGCAGCGTGTTCCATTGCTCGCCTTGGTCGGAGCTGTAGTACAGCTTTTTCTCAATAATCATGCCCACATAATTCGTATCCGTAATCGTCACGACATCGATGCCTTTGTCCAGACGCAAATCAGGAAGATCACTCCGCCTCAGCGTCTCCGTCCATGTTCTGCCTGCATCGGTGGAACGCGTAACGATAGGCACACTCTCAACGACGGAAGATTGTACGCGGTACCAGAGCGTATTCGTTATCGGATGGATCAGGCACGTCAAGTATCCGGGGGCGTCTTCGTCCATGACGTATTCCATCGTGCGCCAGCCGTCCGTCGTTCTGTAATAGCCGTTTGTTCCGCTGTCGTAGTCCTTTACGTAGATGACGCCGTGATCAGCGGAAGCCATGCGCATTGTTTCAATGTGAAGCGGATTCCTGCGACTGATTTCCCAGCTCACACCTCCATCGTGACTGATCGATATATTATCGTTGTCCTGTGTGGCTACGATGGTATCGCGACCCTGGACCGATATATAACTGAAATATTCATCCGGCAGCAGATTGATGAACGTTGAAAAGCCGTCGTCGGTCCTGTACAGCTTTTGTTCCGCCAGCACGTATCCGCGTCCACCGGAAGTTGCGATAAACTGCCTGACCTGCTGAAATGGAGGGTAGCATAGGTGCGTCCAGGTGTCGCCCCCGTCGGTGGTTCTTTTGATATCGCCATCTTTTGTGTTCGTCACGAACTCATCTGCCGAGAGCCAGTCGTAATTCGCACGAAATAGTTCTGATATGGACGGCATGAGCCCCGCTTTGGCATTCCAGGTAGTGCCTGCATCCGTAGTGATTTGCAGCACGTTATAACAATTTGCTGCGAGGTGCGTGCTGTCGAAACAGGACAGCAGCCATTTCCGAGGGACGTAGGTCGAATCCGGAAGAGGGATGGGGTCCCAGTTTTTTCCTCCGTCCATCGAACGATGGATACTCGTACCGGGCCGAGCCCCCGCCTGACTGAGGAAGAGTGCCTCGTTGCGCGCAGTGATATCGTAGTACGTCACGTAATTGGACGTATTGGAATATGACCCCGGCAGTACCGGGATGGACACGATGTCGAGTGAATTCTTCCATGGATCATATTTCAGCAATGCTGCGAGATGTCCCGGAGCAAGCGTTGTATCCGCCCAGAAGGTCGGTTCGCCAAGGAGAAAAATCCCGTGCGAGGTTTTTGCTGAATTGTAGAAACACCAGTTACGCCCCGCAGGCCGCAAATCCTCCCACGTTCTTCCCGCGTCCACCGAACGCATAATCAACCCATCCCACGAAGGGATGAACACCGTGTCGCCGTTCCAGTGTATCGTGGCGCGCGCTATGGCGACGTCGTGGTCGGGATACACGCGTTCGTACGCCTGTCCGCTCGCAAGCGAAGCAAGCGCAGTGAGCAGCACCACCGCAATGGCAAAAGGAAGAGCAGACCTCCCCCGGCTGGCTGAGACAGAGGGTTGGCGGTGCGCTCCAGAACTCATAGCCTGTGCAACGGTGACGTCAGCGATAGTCGAATTCACACTGCTTTGTGCGGCTATGGAAATGCAGTGCATGACAGGTTCCTCCTCATTGCAAGCGATTCAACCGTGCGTCGAGTCATTCCTCCCCTGATGAAGCAAAACGGGACACCCGACTATTTCGGAGCAATGTAGCCAGAACCGCGATCAAAGGCAAAAACTGGGGGGACGATTGCGCATCGGTCCAAATCATGGATGATAGGTTGGTTACTTGCGCACGTTAGCCAGGCTCGTCATCCTGAGTGTGCCCACCAGCGCTGCGCACCGGTCCATTTCGTGGGTG
>CAYJMN010000069.1:0-30489 GCA_964371045.1 uncultured Chromatiales bacterium
AGCTCTCAGCTCTCAGCTCTCAGCTCTCAGCTCTCAGCTCTCAGCTCTCAGCTCTTAGCTCTTAGCTCCCTACCCCTTCAGCGCATTCGCTCCACTCACGATTTCGAGGATCTCGGTGGTGATGCTGGCCTGGCGGGCGCTGTTGTACGCCAGCTGGAGATTGTGAATCAATTCCTTGGCGTTCGTGGTCGCGGAATCCATGGCCGTCATGCGGGCGCCCTGCTCGGAGACGTTGGACTCGAGAAGGATACGGAAGAGCTGGAAATTGAGGTGTTTCGGGATAAGTTGTTCCATGAGTTCGACTTCGGAGGGTTCGAAGATGTAATCCACGAACTGCTTGTAGCGGCTGGCCTCGGAGATTTCTTCCTGCGGCAACGGCAACAGCTGCTCTTCGCGGAGTCGCTGCTGCACAACGGATTTGAACTCGTTGTACACGACCTCCACGACGTCGAATTCACCCGAAAGATAACGCTGGAGCACGTCGTTCATTATCAACGTCGCATCGGTGAAACCTGCGGAACTGACCAGACCGAGATGTTTGTCGAGGATCTTGTACCCGCGTTTCGAAAAGTGCAGGAATCCCCTGCGCCCGATACACAGCAGCGAAACCTTGCCCTGCTCGTATTTTTCCTTCCAATGACCGTGGATACGCTGCGTGGCCGCACGAATGATGTTCGTGTTGAACGCGCCGCACAAACCACGATCGGCGGTGACGATCACGATCAATACCGAACCGTCGTTTTCCCTCTCCATGGTGATCGGCAGTGTCGAGCGATCCACACGGGCAAGCATGTGCGATACGAGTTCGTTCATGCTTCGCGCGTAAGGCCTGGCCGCCACGATGGCATCCTGCGCCCGCCGCAATCTGGCCGCCGCCACAAGCTTCATCGCCTGCGTGATCTTGCTCGTGTTCCGCACACCGGAGATACGGCTGCGTATTTCCCGAAGATTCGCCATGAATTATCCGTTGGAAGTCATTGAAACAGCGAACGATGCGCTGAATTCCGTCAGAATGGCCTTCATGCGTTCCTGGAGATCGTCGCTAATTTTTTTCTCGTCGGCGATCTCGTTGACGATTTCCGGATGACGCGTTTTCAGGAATTCGAGGTACTCTTTCTCGAAACGCGCCACTTCCTCCAGCGGGAGATCGTCGATGAACCCGTTCACGGCGGCGAACACGCTGGCCACCTGTTCCTGCACCGTCATTGGCTCGTATTGGAGCTGCTTGAGAAGTTCGAGCATGTGCGAACCGCGGCGCAGCTGCTGCTGCGTGGCCTTGTCGAGATCCGAACCGAATTTTGCGAAGGCTTCGAGTTCGCGATACTGCGCGAGATCCAGCCGTAGCGAGCCGGCGATCTGCTTCATCGCCTTGATCTGCGCGTTGCCGCCGACGCGCGAAACGGAAATTCCGACGTTGACGGCGGGACGCTGACCCGCGTTGAACAGACTCGATTCGAGATAAATCTGGCCATCGGTAATCGAAATCACGTTGGTGGGGATGTATGCCGAGACGTCGCCCGCCTGGGTTTCGATAATGGGAAGCGCCGTGAGACTGCCGCCGCCAAGTTCGTCACTGAGCTTGGATGCGCGCTCGAGCAAACGTGAATGCAGATAAAATACATCGCCGGGATACGCTTCGCGGCCCGGGGGACGACGCAGCAGCAGGGAGAGTTCGCGATATGCTACCGCCTGTTTAGACAGATCGTCGTACACCACCAGCGCGTGCCTGCCGCTGTCGCGGAAAAACTCGCCGAGCGTTGCGCCCGAATACGGAGCGATGTACTGCAGTGGCGCGGGCGTGTTGGCGTCGGCCATGATGATGGTCGTGTACGTCATCGCACCCATTTCTTCGAGCTTGGCCTGCACGTTGCGCACGGTGCTGGCCTTTTGTCCGATGGCGACATAGATGCAGAACACCGGATCGACACCGCGGCGGGCCGCCTCTTCCGAATGCGTGTATTTCTGATTGATGATCGCGTCGAGTGCGATCGCGGTCTTGCCCGTCTGACGATCGCCAATGATCAATTCGCGCTGACCGCGGCCGATGGGTATCATCGAATCGATGGACTTGAGACCGGTCTGCAAGGGCTCTTTCACCGGCTGACGCTGTAGCACGCCGAGGGCCTTGCGCTCGATCGGCATCACGCTGTCCGTGGTGATTACGCCGCGTCCGTCCAACGGGCGACCCAGCGGATCGATCACGCGGCCGAGCAGCGATTCACCTACAGGCATGGATGCGACCCTGCCGGTGCGTTTCACTATGTCGCCTTCCTTCACTCCGGTGGCGTCACCGAAGAGCACGCAGCCGACATTGTCCTCTTCGAGGTTCAGCGCCATGCCGAAAATGTCGTTCGGGAATTCGATGAGTTCGCCGGCGAGGCAATTGCGCAGTCCGTACACGCGTGCGACGTTGTCGCCCACCTGCAAGACCGTGCCCACCTCGTACACGTCGATTTCGCTTTCGAAGCCGCTCAGTTGTTTGCGGAGTATTGCCGATACTTCGTCGGGACGTACTTCAGCCATTGTGTATTCTCTTCTTCTTGCGAATGTTTTCGAACTTGAATCAGGAGCCGCTGATGAACCGGGTGCGCAGGCGCTGCAGCTGACGGCGCACACTGCCGTCGAAAATCCTGTCGTCGAGCCGGACGATCACCCCACCCATGATGGCGGGATCGGTCGCATACTCGGCCTCGATGTTTTTCCCGGAGAGCTTCCGCAAGGCGGCGATGAGACGACCGCGCTCCTCTTCCGAAAGTTCCACAGCACTGACGATGCGCGAGGCTACGATGCCTTCGCGTTTGCGATGCAGATCGAAGACCGCGTCGATTATTTCAAGGATCAGATTTTCACGGTTGTTTTCGACCAGGAGCAGCAGAGCGCCGACCGTAAAAGGGCTGACCTTTCCGTCGAACAGCGTGCTGGTACCGTCGGTTTTATGCTTCCGGGAGATGATCGGCGATTTGAAGAACTGCCTGAGTTCGCTCGACGCGGTGACGGATGCGCGCACGTCCATCAAATCCTGCAGCAGCGTGTCGAGAGGAAGATCCTCCGGCCGGGAGTCGAGGATGGCGAGGGCGTAACGCGATGCGACGCGGGGGGAACTCATCTGCTGCTCCGCATGGACATGCTAATTATTGGGAAGGTTCGCGATGAAATCATCGACCATTTTCTTGTGCTTGTTGACGTCAAGCTCCTCGCCCAGGATTTTCCCCGCGGCGCGGATCGCCAGGTCGGCCACTTCTTCGCGCAATTGCACGATGGCGGTATCTTTTTCACGCTGAATTTCGGAACGAGCCTGCGTGATCATTTGCCGCGATTGCTCGTTGGCGCTGTCGACGATGCCCTGCTTCAGCGTTTCGGCCATCTGTTTGGTTTCTTCGATGAGTTTGCGGGCGTCGCGTTCGGCGTGTTCAATCAATTGACGGTGTTCGGCGAGAAGGCGTTCCGCTTCCTTTCTCGCATGTTCCGCTTTCTCGAGGTCGGATGCGATATGGTGTTCGCGTCCTTCGAGAGCGGAGAGCAGCGGTTTCCACGCGATTTTCTTGAGAATCCACAGAAGCAGAGCGAACGTGATGAACGTCCAGATCAGCATCCCGGGTTCAAGAGCAAGCAATTTATCCATGCGTTACCTCGATACTTCGTGCGCGACCAGTGGTCGGTTGATGGAGCCGGATTATGACTTCAGTGCGAGAAGCAGACAAACGACCACCGCGAACAGCGCGATACCTTCGATAAGCGCGGCCATGATGATCATCGCGCCACGAAGATCGTTGACGGCTTCGGGCTGGCGACCGATCGCTTCCATCGCCGCGGCGGCGAGTTTACCAATGCCAAGACCCGCACCCACCACAACGATGGCGGCGCCAATTCCGGCTGCTAACCAGGCTAATTCCATTGAAAACCTCCGAGTTGAAATAAAATAAGACGTAGTTTCGAAATCATGACTCAATGATGCTGATGCACCGACATGCTGATGAAGAACGCCGACAGCATCGTGAAAATGTACGCCTGCAGGAGGCAGACGAAGATCTTGAGCAGGGACATGAACAGGAGAAACGCCAGCGAGAGCGGCGCGACAAATATGGTGTCCATGCCGAAAATCAGTGCGTAAAACGCGCCTATCACCAGCGCGCCCGACAGCATGTTCGCGAAGAGACGAATAGCCAGGGCGAACGGCTTGGTGAGCAAGCCCATCAGCTCGATCAGGAACATGAGTGGAATGAGCAGTACGGGCACACCGCCCGGGATCAGTCCTCTCCAGAATCCGATTGCGCCGTTGTGTCGCATTCCGCCGAAGATCATGAACGAGAAGGTGATCAACGCCAGTCCGGCGGTGATATTGATGTTGCCCGTCGAGGCCGCGCCGAAAGGCAGCAGGCCGACGAAATTCATCGTCGTTATGAAAAAGAAAAAGGAAAGCAGCAGTGGCAGGTAGCGTTCCGTTGCATCGTGCAGAAAAGGATGGGCCACTTCGTCGCGTACGAACACCACCAGCGATTCTATCATGTTGCCGTATCCCTTCGGAATTATCCTCTTTCGATTCTGACGGGCCGCGAGCCATACGAGCACGATGGTCAGGATCATCGAGAACCACATGTACACCACATGCCGGTTCGGCGACATATCGATGGAGACCCCGGCCACATTGATTTTCCAGTCGTCGGGGAAATGCAGTTCAGGGAACGGGTATTCGTGGATATACGGCGTGTTCTCGACCTTGTGTTCGAGAACGCGCATCATCTCCTCGTTCGGAGTAAGATGCTCCGTGCCGTGACCCTTTGCAGGCTCCTGCGCATGAAGTGTATCGTGCATCGCCGACGTGTCGTGCGAGACACTTTCGGGAGAGGCATGCATGACAGGAGAACATACAATCGCCAACGCGGCGATGAAATGTGCGAATTTCCTGAACAGACTGTGACGATTGATCATGCTTATGGTATTACCGCGAGTTAATCCTGCTACCTGGAGAGCGCTGTCCGAAGTTTGATCTGGTCGGTCTTCCGATTGATGTACAGGACTTCCGCGATAAGGAACACCGTATAGAAGGCCATGAAGGAACCGACGAATTCGAGCGTGTTCACGGTGGTGGTGACGAGGAATACCGCGATCGATGCAAGCATGAGGAAAAACCGCAGTACCATTCCGCCGAGAGAAAAAATCATGAACATGTTACCGTTGAAGCGGAATGCTCTTTCAATGAACACGTATCCCAAAAATGCATTGGTGACGCTTAAAATACAACCTGCTAGCAAATCCGCGCCGAAGCGCTCCGGATTGCCGCGAAGGACTGAAAATGAGACAAAAAGCACCGAAAGAAGCGCGAGCAGCGCGAATTCGATTTTCACCTTGGTGAGCTGGTTCCTGACGATAGTAATCATGGTGAGGGTGTTTTCCTCTTCTCCTGAAGTTGATTGACCGATTTAATGACTGTATAAAGACCCAGAGCGATTCCAAACACCGCGAACACGATCAGGAGCAGGTTGCCGGTCCCCAACCAATTGTCGAGGAGGTAGCCCGCGCCGCAAAACAACGCCATGGTGGCGGCAAGCTGCCAGCCGAGGTTGGTGTACGGGAGCAAATCCCGCATCGCCTCAGACATCATGCCCATTGTTGTTTTTCGCGTGTCCTTCATCGCTCACAGATCGAATAAAATCCACATATATGTACAGCCTTAAAGATAGAGGTTTTTCGGTAAAAAGCAAAAATCATGTTTTCATGGCGTGTTTTCGCTCTTCCGTGTTTGGGGATATTGTGGAGTCGCGATATCCGTTGTTATCGCCAGGAAAGACGCAGGGGAGAAGAATTCAACGCAGAGACGCAAAGGCGCAGAGACGCAGAGGAGTTTTTCCTGTTGATCCAGTTCGTGGATGTCGCTCAAGTCGGTCTGCGTCATCAGCAGGGTCGTTGGCATCGACGTCTCCTCTCTGCGTCTCTGTACCCCTGCGTCTTTGCGTTGTTTTCTCCGCTCCTCATTTTCGGTAACTTTCCGACATCCAATGTGTTATTCATACTCAAGAGATTATCCGCCCTGATTCCATTTCGTGTTGTTCGATTTGTCCCCCAAGAGGGCTGCGATTTTTTTTGCGATGGGAATTTTTCCGTGGTTTATGTGTCTACCAATTGCGAATGGAATGCGATTTACAGCCGACGCAAGGCTGCAACGATGGTACTCAAAAACACAAGGAGGCTAGCATGGTAAAAAGTGTTTTTCTATTCACGGCCCGCACACGGGGGTGGCCGCGTGCAATGCGGAAGCTGCTGGTGGCAGTAATGCTGCTACTGCTTGCCTCGTTGGCGCCATCGGGGTTGATGGCCCAACCCTTGCGGGAGGGCTTGGGCAAGACCGCCGACCTGCCGCCATGGCATGTTAAGAAATGGCAGGAAGTCTACCGGCCGGATTTGACATATTTCGCCTGGTTTTCCTGCCCCTTGGGCGATATCAACGACGACGGGTACGACGACTTCGCCATTTCGTCGCGGACGGATACGACGTACATTTTTCTCGGCGGGGCGGAGTTCAGCCATGATCCGGCGTTCAGGGTGCTCGGCGGTGGATCGGGCGTGGCCTCGGCGGACTTCAACAGCGGCGGCTTCGATGACATATCGACACGGGGGAGAGGAAGGAAGCACGGTCTTGCGAATCGCTTCCAGCTCTGGCTTGGTGCGCCGCAGTTGCGAACCGACGTCAATACAGTTGTCTCGCTAGCCTCGTGACAACTTTATCTGTCGCCCAATCCTTTGATCGCCAGCCGCCTGCGGTTGGATATCCGCACCACCGGCTTTCGCGACGGCCCGGCCTGCGTCGAGATCGTCGACGTGCTTGGTCGCAAACGTTTCTCCATAGATTGCCTCGTACGCAGTTAATCGCCGGGCGCGAGCATTCAGCTCCCGGCACTATCTGCGGGAGTCTATGTCCTGACGCTGCGCCAGGGTTAGTCCCTGTCGAGGCAGAACCTTGTGATTCAATAACGAACCTTCAAACACAGGATTGCACATCATGAAACGAGCGGACCTGCTCTCGCTTTTGCTCTCCTCGGAAGCCTTTGCACAATTCATTTCTCATTTCCGTAATTTTCCGACAATTGATGTGTCAGTCGCAACAAGAGAGTTTCCGGCCTGGATCCATATCGTGCTGTGTGACCTGTGTCAGCAGGCGGTGACGTTCTATTTTTTTTTGCAATTGGGGAATTTTTCGAGGTTTGATGTGTCATACGAACAAATGATTTACAACATAACCGCATCACACCGCCCGGAGGGGCGGAAACTCTCTCTCACACAACAAGGAGGTAGTCATGGTATCGCTTCCTTCCGCTGTCGCACGCGGCACGCCGTGCTGTTGCGCTCCGATGCTCGCGTTCTGCATCCTACTGCTGCCTGTCTGGTCCGCGCTTGCGCAATCGCCGTTTGATACCGGAGGTGATTGGCACGAGACGGCGGATATCCCTAGCTATCCGATCCAGCTCTGGCAGGAAGTACTGCACAGGGAGCACCCCGGCTTCGCCCGCTGGAGTTGCGCGCTCGGCGATGTAAACGGGGACGGGTACGACGATTTCGCCGTGTCTTCGGCAACCGATACGACCTTCGTGTTTTTCGGCGGCGTCCCATTCAGCTACGATCCGGCGATCATCCTGCTGGGTGGCGGGAGTTCGCTGCTCTCGGCGGACTTCAATAATGACGGTCGACTCGATATCGCAAATGCGATAAAGTGGTCAAACACGGCGATGGATCGAGATGGACAAGGACAGATCCGAATATTCCTGCAGATGGACCGCTCACCTTGGTTTAATCCAATACCAGACATCGAGCTTCATGGTGACTCGGGGGGGTCTTGGGCAGGATGGACGCAGTGGTCAGACTTGGATCACCGGCAATCACTTCAAACACTCGATTTCAACGGTGATGGTCACACCGATCTTCTGTTTACAAAATTGGATCTAGTTGCTTATCGAATGGAACATGGACTGCTTCTCGGTGGAGCGGGATTTGAAACGCGACCACCCACAACCCTTTCGTATACGATGGATTTGAGCGATCCCGGACCAAACTGGCCATATGATGTGATGATCGCAGATATCAACGGCGACGGATTTGACGACATACTCGTCAATGGAAACGCTCTTGACGGAAACATACGGCGCGTATACTGGTGGGACCTGTATCTCGGTAATGCGGAAGGCCACGCCGATGCTCCCTCCCGTGTGCTGCGCAACGATACGGGCTGGTCGCCGGAACCATTCTTGAGCAACATCTACGATGTCAACAACGACGGGATCGATGATATCGTCGACATGTGGCCGCATCGCGAGTACGGAGATGTACTGGTCTTTCTCGGATCACACGATCTACCGGACGTAATACTCCCCAACGATTCTATCCCCAACGCCTGGCCTGCATGGAACGGGCTGCTATTCCCGAGGATCATTTGCCCTGTCGGCGATATGAACGGTGACGGCACACGCGATCTGATGATCGGATGGTCCACGTATTTCGTGCGCGACGGGGTGCTGTACTATCTCTCACCACAAACACGCACCGGGCTCGCCGATCAGCCGACTGGACGTTTCGGGACGATAGACAGCGAGGATCACGTTCTGCCAGGATCGTACGATATCGGAGACGTCAATGGCGACGGCTTTGATGATGTGATATTGCTCGGAGAAGGACGTTCGACGAATCAACGATTAGATCACGTTTTTCAAATCTACGCTGGCTCGAAGAAGATGCTGACGCACGCTATTGAGCTTTCCGTACCACAGCCGCCGCAGCTATCTGTGTTCCCGAATCCCTCCCGGCACACCGACACGCGCAATCTTGACTTGTCCGGATTCCATACCGGTTCTGCCTTTCTGGAACTGCATGATCTGCTTGGACGACGTGTCCAGAGCAGAGAATTGCGCTTCGATTCGTCTTCGATGATTCTTCAACTGCCTGTTGATGGATTGCAACCAGGAACGTATCGGCTAACGGTACGCCAGAAGTCCGTCATTAGTCAACAAATATTCACGGTATTCTAAAATCCCGGAGGACATAATGAAGCACTTGCTATTTCTCATTATGGTCGTCTGTAGCGTCGCATCCGCACAGACGGTACCCCCCGATCCGGATTTCTGGATCGGTGCTTTCAACGTCTCACCACATTGGAATCCTCAAATCAGGATATGTCAGTCTGTATCTGGCATGTTGCCTGATAACCCCCCCCCCCGAACGAACCGTTCTAAATTGCCTCTCTGAACAAACGATCGAACTGGCAGGCGAGCTTGGGCTCAACCTCGTCGGTGTCTCTATCGATACGGAGCATCCGTTGTTCGATCACGTCGTCCGCGAACCGGAACATAATCAATGGGAGAATAATGCTGTTCTCGAGGTTTGCGAAGCCGCGGACGACCAGAACCTGAGAGCCTGCATTTTCGATGGCCGGCTGAGCGGTCGCTTCAGGGGCGAGCGCGTCATGCTGCATCCCGAATCGGCCGACGATTTTGTTTCGCGAGGCAGCTATTCGACAGCCGACGACGGCGACTTCCTTTTATTTCCGATTGATGATAATCCTTGCAGCACTACGCTCCTGCAGCGAACCGGTGGTAGCAACTGCGTGATCATGGATGGTAACGCGGGCACGATCAGTGGTGTCACAGTAAATCGTATGCGTGAACTGTCCGTCTACCGTAATTGGACCTCGGCGGATTCCCACAGGGTGTCCGGAATGTATCAGGTATCGGTAATCCTGAAACCACTTGTCGGAGGCGTCAATCCCTTGCCGAACGACGACGATACACCGGTGTTGAATGTCGACATCTGGTATACCGATCCATCCGACAACAGCACGCAGCGGATCAGGTTGCCCCTTCACGGATCGCGACTGTGGGAAGGGCCCACGGGATCCAGAACACAGATCACGGATATCCGCGAGTATGTACTTGGTGAGATTGAACTCCAGCAAGCCGGTGCGAATGACAGGATACTTTACGTCACGCAAGGGGTGCACGGAAACCAGGCCACCCCATGGTGGCGCAGTGAGGCTGTGGGCGGTAGTACGAGAATGGATTACAGCGAAAGTACGCTACTCGACATCAGAGGGGACTTCGATATCAGTCTGAGCTATGGCGATGATGATGTCAGGGTGCGTGTTGACGCGATTTGTCTGACGAATCCGGCGACATTTGGCTTATGGCAATCCGACAATGATTCAACCCTCCATTTGCCTGCAATACCTCCCAATACTCCCGCAGTTGACCACAGTTTGCACCGCGCCGCAATGGAGCACCGTCTTGCATCGATTTGCTCCGACGACGGAGAGACGAGCAATCCGATGCCAGGATTACGTTTTCTTGCCGGTCCGGAACAGTCGTTCAGCAACGGTACGTATTGGACCACATTCCTGCTCTCGCGTTTGTTGGCTGAAGAAAGCGGAGGTCAAGTCGAACTGTATATCCCACAAGGCTCGGAAACAAACACCGACATCACGCCGGTCATCTCCACCGAGTTTGTTTCGGGCATCTACCACTATCCATTGCTCACCAGCGACCCACGACCGACACTGGCGACGACGACAAGGAACAACTATTATAACGCACTTTACCATCAGGGTGGTGGCGACGGTTTTTCCGGCATGTGGAATCTGTTGCGACTGAATCTCGAAACACGGAGTCAGTACAATCCCGCTGGCGCCTGGATACCGTTCATACAGAATCACAGCAACCTTATGACGAACAATCCTCCCCCGGGTTGGTATGATGGCGTGCCGAACCGCGAACCGAGCGCGTCCGAACTCCGTTATCAGTGCAATTCGGTGCTGGCGCTCGGCGCCAAAGGCGTCATGTTTTGGCAGTTTTCCTCGTCGCCATTCGCTCCCACAGTAAACATGGATGTGGAGGATCGCATTTTACCCAATCCGACTGTACCCTGGACATCCGATTTCGATGAGGATATGGGGTCGATGGGCTTCCTCGGAGATATGGGTGTCGAAACTCTTCCACGTGAGCACGACTGGAACGGTGAAAACAAATGGGACTCGACGCGGATGTACATTGCCAATTTCCTTAATCCGATCGGCTCATTCATGGCCCGACACTTGATTTGGGAACGAGGCATACAGTGGCAAAACCAGAACGGGTCGACGTCTCTGGTTTCAGGTGTGATCGGACAGCGGTTGGATGTGGCTTCTGGTATTGACCCGCAAAACTCGACGTATGTCACAGTGGGCGAATTCACACAGAACCCAAGCCAACCTCCCGAGAATGTACCAGCGAATGCGCGGTATCTGTTCGTCGTCAATGGTCGCACGTACGATGGTCTCTCGCATGAAGGTACCGATCAACCGGTTGGTCAGCGACACATTACCGTAAAACTCGGAACGCTTGGGGAAACGGTCACGCATTGGTGGGTCACAAATCAGCTCACCAGTGATGGATGGATATTCCAGGCATCCGACGATCCAGATGACGAAACAAACGCGAATGGATTTACCGATTACTTCCGTCCTGGAGCAGCAGCGTTGTATCAAGTACGCCCGATATCCGCATACTGGGTCGGAGGTGGAACACTGTTTATCCCAGGCAACCTCCACGTAAATTCTTCGGCATCAATCGAAATGGTAGGTCAGGACTTGCAGTTTTCTGCTAGCAAAGGCCTCTACGTTGAAGGCATGCTTCACGCCTCCAACACGCAATTCAGTTGCGAGGACGCGGAAGAACATTGGGAAGGCATATTCGCACGCAACGGCGGCAGCGTGACGCTCACCGATGCGTGCACGGTAACGGGAGGACGCGGGGGCGCGGGCCCGGGCTCGACGCTGACACTTGACGAGGCCACAACCTTTACCTTCAGTTGCGACACCTGCGCTGTGCTCAACGCGCTTGGGGGTACCATCAGCAGTGCCGGGACCATCGCCGAAGTGCCCGACAGCGGGGTATATCTCGCAGCCTGGTACGGCGCTGAGGTGACGCTGGCCGGGGACTCGGCCTTCGCGCTTACCCCGTCGAACACCGGCGTGGGTATTCTCAATTCTGCAAGCAGCATCGTCATGACTGGCACACGGCTGTACGATCAATACAGCGGCATCGTCGGTGCCGACCTCGCAACCACGCAGGTATGGGGTTCGTGGCTGGAACCCGGATTGAACCGCATCCGGTCCGGTACCATCGCGCTGGAAGTCAGCGGCGATGCGACCATCGACCTCGGCTTCTCGGCGTGCAAGCGCAACTCCGTGCACGTCGAGAACATTGATCCCGGCTATCACATCATCAACAACAACAGCGGGCTCTCGCTGTGGGCCGACTCGGTGTATTGGTCGCACGGCATGACGCAGAACATTTGGCCCATCCCGAAAACCACTGGTACCGGGCAGAACAGCACCGACGATCCGCTGCCGTACGATCCCGTGCCCTTTACCGGCGGTGACGGACAGTTCTCGAAAACGGCCGGAGGCAGCATCACACGCGACTGGCGCAGTGACGTACGAGAAGCATCGGCACGGAATCAGACGCAAACGATGCGCAACGTTCTCTCATCCGCGCTCAACTCACGAAGCGTTGCACCGACACTTGTAGACCTGGCGGAAATCGCGCACTGGACCAGGCAGTACGGTTTGCAGGACCTTCGCGATACGCTGTACACCGCCCTGCTCTCTCGTCCCGACATGGGCAGCAAGCTTCTGGCCGTGGACATGGCTGCGGAGGACAGTCTGTTCACCGACGCGGCGGACATCCTCGATTCGTACAGCTTTGCCGGTAGTCCAGCGCTGTGTACCCGCGCGTTGCTGCGCAAAGCGGTGATTCACCCGCTGGCATACGAAGGCGGCTATGTACGCGGATTACAGGCACTGGACAGCGCGAAAGCATTGCTCGGCAACAGTGCCCGTTACCGGAGCTTGTTCGAATTGTATCCGAAGCTCTACAGCGGATTGACGCATACCGCTCGGCCCTCATCTCCCAAGGCGCACGCACAATCTCTGCTCGACCGCGTCATCCCCTCGACAATCGAAATCGGAAGCAACTATCCCAATCCCTTCTCCACACTCACATCCTTCACCTTCAAGCTCCCCGATGCCCGCGAAGTGCGCTTGACCGTCCACGACATGCTCGGTCGTGAGATCGCGGTGCTCAAGGAAGGCCGGTTGGATCGCGGTATCCATTCCGCAGTACTGCATGCGGAGCGCTTGTCCGCCGGTATGTACTTGTATCGACTGCAGGCGGGCGCGGAAGTGCGGCAGGGGAAGATGGTGTTGGTGCGGTGACGTGATGTACGATCTTTGATTGACGATTGACGATTTGTCTATCCGCTACAATCATCAGGTAGCCGTATAAACGGCGAATGTTGTAATCCAGAACGGTTTGTCAGACCCTTAAGTGATCTCGTCCGGCTACTCCGATTTCAGAATCCGAACCGATTCAAATAGAGTGACGCTCCGGTGGGATTAATTACAAAAATAAGGTGAGAAGGTATAAACCTCCTCACCTTCATATTTTTTCCGCGTATCCCTCCTCACAGACTATCGTCGGCTATCGTAGCACTCCTATTTCGCGGATCCCACCATTTTTCTCAACCATCCTAACATTTTCCAGATGAAGTCGCGCCAGAGGCCGAGATGGAGGCTGGCGCCGGAGGAGAGGAGAAACTCCAGATCCTGGCGGTCGGCGGCGGTGAGGGAGCGAAACACTCCTCCCCCGCTGCGCTCGATCTGTTCCTCGATGCAGCCCGTCAACTTTCCGGCGACCTCGGCCCGCAGCTCCTCGAAACGGCGCTTGAGTTCAGGATCGGTGGTGTTCTTGATGAGCACGTTGATGTGATCGACCAGGAGAGCGAGCTTGCGGAGCTGCTCGAGCGAGCAGTGCAGGTCGAGTTCGCGGGTTATCTGCCGGAGCAGACCGCGGAGGTCGTCCAGCTGCTCCTCACGGAAGGAAAATAATCCCGGAAGATCGATGTCTTCGAGCGAAATGAAGAACTCGGACAACCGCTCGAGTTCGTGACCGTAGCCGACGGTGATTTCCTCGGTCATGGCGCTGACCTGCCTGAAGATTTCGGACTGTTTGGCATTGAGCAATTCTTCGTAATGGCTGGGCAGCCGCAATCGGCATACTATTATCGACCACTTTTGGGGTAGCGTTTTCTCCATGTTGCGAAGCTCGCATGTGACGCTGCCTGGCACAGTTTGCCTCAGGCCAAGATCTGAGAGACAGGCAACAAACGTGCGAATCATGGTAAAGCGCCGAGATTTCCAGAAAAAACAGCACGCAAGCAGCTATGAGCAGATGATTAGAAATCTGAGGTTCAGAAATCTGTTTCCCGGCAGCAAAGACGTATTACGATTTTTTTACTTGACATTAGTAACCCTACGATGTATACTCCTTGAAATTTATCCATAAAGCACCTCTACAAATCATTTTGTGATTGATTTGTTCAGACAGCAGTACAAGAGCACTGAAGCAATCCTCAGAGCGTCAAGGAAGTACTCATGCCGTTTCCTGAGTCGTGTATTGTCCAACACATGTCATACATATCCCCGCATTTCAGCATGTATTGTATGATGAATTCATATATATAAGTGAGTTATGGGCCAATTCCCTCCACAAAAGGAGATAAATATGAAACATCTTTTTCCCCCACCGGGCTTAATACTGACTGGAATGCTTTTTGGCCTCGCGATTTTCTTTAGCGGCTGTTCGTCCTCATACACGGTAAGTTCAACAGGCAAGCCTGACGCCGAGTTTAGCTGCCGGGAGATGAATGAGGAGTTAGGGGGACGGGAGACCATAATCGAACTGAAGGATGGTGGAGAAATTTCCGCGAAGGGGGTAATGGTATCCAACGATTCTGTCGCATGGCTCGATGCAAGTACAACAAAACAAACCAGCGTGGCCACGCAACGAATCAAGAGAATCGTTCTCAAGAACCGTCTTGTCGGAGGGTTGGAAGGTTTGGGAATTGGCCTGGTTGCTGGTGCTGCACTCATGGTCGCTCACTTTGCTTTTGGTTCTCATACAGGGGAAATTGGAGAAAATTGGGTCGAAATCGGCTTAATACTTGGAGGAGGAGCAGGTGCAATTGTTGGGCTGATATACGGATTGATAGCGGGTCACAGCTACAATTATGATTTCCAAATGATAGATCAAAGTGATTCGTTGCAGAATGGGAAATGAGTGCTTCGAAATCGCCAATTCTTATAGTTGTTATCGCCCGCAATACCGCCCATCCCCCCTCTCCCTACTTCCCTGTTCCCACCATTTTTCTCAACCGTCCCAAAAGCTTCCAGATGAAGTCGCGCCAGAGGCCGAGATGGAGGCTGGCGCCGGAGGAGAGGAGAAACTCCAGATCCTGGCGGTCGGCGGCGGTGAGGGAGCGAAACACTCCTCCCCCGCTGCGCTCGATCTGTTCCTCGATGCAGCCCGTCAACTTTCCGGCGACCTCGGCCCGCAGCTCCTCGAAACGGCGCTTGAGTTCAGGATCGGTGGTGTTCTTGATGAGCACGTTGATGTGATCGACCAGGAGAGCGAGCTTGCGGAGCTGCTCGAGCGAGCAGTGCAGGTCGAGTTCGCGGGTTATCTGCCGGAGCAGACCGCGGAGGTCGTCCAGCTGCTCCTCACGGAAGGAAAATAATCCCGGAAGATCGATGTCTTCGAGCGAAATGAAGAACTCGGACAACCGCTCGAGTTCGTGACCGTAGCCGACGGTGATTTCCTCGGTCATGGCGTCGACCTGCCTGTCGATTTCGGCCTGGATCGCTTTTAACGATTCCTCGTATCGCCGCTTGAGCTGCGCGCTCTGGGCATGCTCGAACTGATAGCGCAGTTCGCCCTGCCGTTTCTGCAGCCTGTCCAGGACGCGGTGCTGATCCGTGTCCTCCTCGAACAGGCGGTCGTGGATATAACTGCGCGAGGCATACAGGCGCACCTTGCCGATCTTGATCGTGTTGATCACGATGCGGCCGCCCAGCATGGTGCGAATTTCTGCTTCGTTGAGCGCGCAGGCGCCGTCCGTGATGATGAGGATCTCCGTTCCGGAAAGCTGTGGCAGACCGTTGATATCCTCCACGGCCTGTGTAATCGCACGCGCCATCGCCGTGCCGTTGCCCAGTGCATGTAGGCGCATCACGTGGCTGATCAGCGCACGGAAACCCGCGCCGTCTTTCGCTTCGTGCAGCTCCCCTATCTTCGTATCGAAGGTCCGGAAGTTGATGTATCCAAGCTCCTTCATGTTGTTTTTCAGGAAATGGTACACCACCGCCTTGGCGAGATTGATGCGGTTGTGCATGGCCATGGAGCTGGATGTGTCCAGCAGGACGTAGAGCTTCTGCTTGCGTCCGTCGGGACGATAGTCGTCGGCGTCGGGATCCACGGCGTGGTATCGCGGTGCCCGGGCATAGGGGACCCACAGCTCCTTTTTCGCCAGGCGGTGCCAGAACACCTCTTCGGGAAGCAGCCACTGGTAATTATAGATGCGCGGCAGATGCTGCGGCGTGCGGATCAAGCCGGCCTCGAATTCCTCTTCATCGGTCACGAACACCTGGAGTTCATGATGTTCCTCCGCCATCGTCCTCCGTCCTTCCGGAGATTGCAGCTTCAGCACCGGACGAAGGAGTTGAGTCAACGGACTATCCTCATTCTCCAGAATGCGCGCGATTTCGAACACCGCCGTAAAATCCTCGGGCAGTTCTTCGTAAATATGCTCGAAGAACCCGAGGTCCTGCATGATGTCGAAAAAATGTTCGTACGCGGATGGCAAGGGAATTTACGATTTTTGATTGACGATTGACGATTTATAAAGAAGGTAAAGGGTGAAGGGTGAAGAGTAAAGAGGTTGGAATTTGTCCTACGGCTGTCTTTTTACTTTTTAGGAGAGGTAGAGGGTGAATGGTGAAGAGGCTGGAATCCGTTGTCCTCCATCTGCATCATCACATTTCATTATTCACTCTTTACCTCTTTACTCTTTGCCTCTTTACTCTTTGCCTCTTTACTCTTTACCTCTTTACTCTTTGCCTCTTTACTCTTTGCCTCTTTACTCTTTGCCTCTTTACTCTTTACCTCTTTACTCTTTACCTCTTTACTCTTTGCCTCTTTACTCTTTACCTCTTTACTCTTTACCTCTTTACCTCTTTACCCTTTACCCTTTACCCTTCCTCACGTCCAAATATGCGGCGTGGGGGTGAACAATTCGATGATATCGCGTTCCTGCTTTTTCTTGAAATCCGAAATTTCTTCGGTGAGTGGATCAAAGGATTTGTGATATGCTTCGAGCAGGCGGCGGTTTTGCTCCACGGTCGCGTCGGTGATGCCGAGGGTTTCTTTCGCCCATTCCATGATCGTACGGCGGACGGGACTGCCCTCTATCTCGCTGATGGGACGCTCTAGCAGCGACCTGTCGCCCTTGATGAGTTCGATGAATTCCTGGAATTCGAGCAGTTTCTGAATTTGATCGAACGCGCGGGAGGAACCGAGCTGCTTGTAGATGGTCGTGTAGCATTTGCGGAACAATTCTTCCTCGTCGCGGATGCCTACGACGGTGTAAAGATACCAGAGCTTCTCCACGTCCTCGGGTATGACTTCCATGCGTCCTTGCAGGAAAGCGAGCACGCGAAGCATGTCCATCGCGCGGGAATAGGTGCGCGGCGAGATGTAGAAATCCTTGAGGTGCGGATGCTCGTGCGGACGCTCCTTGATCAGCCGGTTGCGCTGCACCTCGAAGTACCGGACTACGGAATTCGCGAAAAAGATAACGTGCAAAGGGATATGGATCGAGTGCACCGGATCTTCGCCGCGGATGATGGTGGAGGTGCGCTTGAGGTCCGCATAGGGAATCAGGCGGTCGGGGGGGGTGGGTCGGCCGTGGTGCTGGAGATAGCGCTGGGCGATCTGGTACTGGACGTAGGGCTCCTTGGCCGGAATGAAGAGAGCTTTGAAAATGAACCGGTCCAGCAGCGCCTCGGTGATTTCACTCACGCGCAGGTAATTTGTGGCGGCGATGACGGTATGGACCCGGGCGGGAACGTATTGCGCTCCGAGAATCAGCGCGCGTTCGTTGAGCGTGGTGAGCAGCGCGCGGAGCGTATAGTCGTTCGCATCAAAAATCTCGTCGATAAAGCCGAATTCGCTTTCCACAAGCGAATTCGAGGTATTGTGGACGATGCGTCCCTTTTTCAGCTCCTCGATATCGAGGGCGCCGAAATAGGTATCGGGCTGCTGTTCCTTGGAAGCCTGGACCTTGAATATCGCCGCGCCTCCGAAGGTCGCGAAAATCTGATTCACCAGCAGCGATTTCGCGGCGCCCGTACGGCTCTGCACGAGGGCGTGCTCCTGCATCAAGAGGGCCGCGAAAATCTGATCGATGACGGCGGTGCGGTTTATGATGCGTCGATTGACGAATTCGATGGCCTCGCGGAAGAGATCGAGGGTGTCCTGGAGATGAAACTGGGGGCGGTTTGCAGTCATGGTGAACCGAAACAGGGTGGAAAGGATGACAGCAAGCTACTGCATGTGGGTGAAAGGTCAAAGAGCGTGCCGGGGAAATCGCCTTACTATCTTCACTTTATCCCGTTTCTCCCTTGACACTTGCCGCAGAGATAGATAATTTGTCATAGTTAAGTGATCCAGCTAGAGTATCACTTTAAGTCGCCCCCTATTCGCTCACAACCGAGCCCATCATGGTACGACCATTTTTCCTGCTGTTCCTTTTCCTCACCCTTGCATTTTCATCCGCTATCGCCCAACCGGGCTCCCTCCGCGAGGAGCAGGAGTATGCTTTTGCTTTGGGATTGTTCAACGATGGATCGTATCAGATGGCGCTTACGAAGTTTCGGCAGTTCGTGACCGAGTATCCTGAGGGGAATTTGCGCGTCGACGCCGAATACTACATTGCCGAATGCCTTTATCAGAGCAAGTCCTTGAGCGACGCCGCGCTGTCGTTCGGACGCTTCCAGAAAGAGTACCATGACAGCAAGCTGGCGGACGATGCGGGATTCCGCGAAGGTGAGGTTTATTACAGGCAGGCGAATTATCCCAAGGCCTTCGAGCAGTTTTCCACCGTCGTGCGCACCTGGCCGCGTGGAAATCTCGCGCACGAGGCCGCATATTGGGCCGGAGAATCCGCGTTCAGAATGGCGCAGTACGAGGACGCCATGCGTTACTACCGTATTTCATACGAGCATTATCCGGAAGGACGAATCCGCGATTACGCTTTTTTTTCGACCGGTTTTGTGAGAGAGAAACAAGGGAAATACGACGAAGCATTGGCGGTGTATGAGGAATTTCTGAAGCTGTTTCCCGAGAGCGCGCTGCGTCCGAGCGTTTATACGAGGAAAGGGGCATGCCTCTTTCAGCTCGGGGAATATCAGGGAGCGCTGACATGGCTGGAATCGCTTAGCGACAGTCCCGATCCCGACAACGCGGCGGAACGGCTCTTTCTCCGCGCGGAGTCCCGGTACAAGCTTGGCAACCATCCGGAAGCCGAGGGACTGTACCAATCCTTCCTTCAGGCGTATCCGGACAATGCCCGCGCTCGTCAGGTGCAGTATGCTCTTGGATGGACACAGATCGAACAAAACAAATACTCCGATGCGATTTCCACCTTCGACGCCTTGTCGCAAAAGGAAGGCGAAATCGCGGAGGCGGCAAGTTTCCGCAAGGGTGTAGCCCTGCGGCTGAATGGACAACTCGATGCCGCACGCGTGGTGTTCCGTGAAATCGTCGCGAAAAAGCCCGACGGCGGCTACGCCGACAACGCCCATCTTGAACTTGGGATGGCGGATTTCAACGAACAGCAATTCGTGAAAGCAGAAACGCATTTTCGCACCGTGACGACCGCTTTCCCCGGCAGCGAGATCCTGGCCGACGCGTGGTTCATGCTGGGTGAAACGCGACTCAAGCTGAACCAACCCGCTGAAGCCGCCGATGCGTACGGTTCCGCCGCCTCCGCGGAAAAAGCTTCGCAGGATATCCTGGCAAAGGCGCTATTCCGCCAGGGCTTCAGTCTGCACAAGGCCGGACGTTATCCCGAAGCCATCATCGTCCTGAAGAATTATCTCCAACGTTTCCCTGAACACGCATTCAAGACAGAAGGATTGGCCTGGCTGGGAGAATCGCATTTCAAAAATGAGGAATTCGAGGATGCCGTTATCGTCTACAATCAGGCGCTTGCGTCCACCCAGGATTCCGCTACCACGCAGGACGTACTGTACGGACTCGGCTGGTCGCATTTCCGCATGCAGGATTTCGCCGAGGCGGAGCAGGTGTTCAAGCGGCTCACGACGGAGTATCGGACAGGAAAGCACGATGTGGACGCCAACGTTCGTTTGGGTGACGCCCAATATGCACAGAAGCGCTTCGATGAGGCCGCAAAAACCTACCGTTACACCGCCCGCATGTATCCCGGCAACGCGCTCGCCGGATACGCTCTGCTCCAACTCGCCTCCTCCGAGCATCGCGCGGGCAACACGCCCAGCGCCATTTCCACGCTGCGGGGCATGCTCGCGCGCTATGCCGACTCCGAGTATGCGGACAAGGCGCAGTTCAGCCTCGCCTGGATGTATTTCCAGAGCCGCGATTACGACGTTGCGATAGGCGAATTCACCAAGCTCATCAACACCTGGCCGGCAAGTCCGCTTCTTCCGCAGGCCAAATATTCGCTTGCGGATTGTCATTACAACAAAGGTGAATACGTCAAGGCCGAGCAGGCCTACCGTCGCGTGTTGGAAGAACACCCCGATTCGCGTCTGGTGAGCGACGCCCTCGACGGACTGGCGCAGACGCTGCGCATGCGAGGACAGAATGCCGAAGCGGATCGTGTGAAAGCCGATTGGCTTGCCGCGAATCCCGTCGGCAGCGGAGCGGAAAACGTGGCCTTTACCGAGGCGCGCGACGCCGCCACGCAGCTCGACGCACCACGCGCCATTCCCCTGCTTCAGCGTTTCATCGCCGCGTTTCCCGCCGGCCAGAACCGGCAGGAAGCCCATGTTCTATTGGGCCGTGCGTATCGTGTGAACGGAGATCTTGAGGACTCGAAAAAAACCCTGGTCGAAGCGCTCTCGATCGATCCCGCATCGGAGCAGGCGGCGGAAGCGCTGTTCGAACTCATGGAAACCTGTACGCAACTCCAGGACCGGAGCCAGGCGCTAACCCATTGCGAACAGCTTCTGGCGCATCCCAGGGCTCGTCAACATAAGGCGAGAGCGCTGTATCGGCGGGGACTCATTCATCGCAGCGAAAAGAAATTCACCGAAGCACGCGCGGACTTCGAGGCATCCCGCGCAGCGCAGCCGCAGGATGTGCATGCGGTCCTGTCCGAAATCGAACTCTCGCTGCTCGACGCGGACGAAGGTCGTCTCGACGACGCCCTGCTGCGGCTGGACAAGGTCGCCACGAGCAGGACCGACGTGGCGGGAGCGGAGGCGCAGTTCCGCAAGGGTGAGCTGCTCGCAGGCGCCGGACGCGTCGAAGCGGCCGAGGAAGCCCTGCTGCGCGTCAATTACGTGTTTCCCGACGCCATGCCGTGGACGGCGAGGGCGTTGCTCCGCCTTGGCAAAGTGTACGAAGAGCACGGAACGGTCGACAAGGCACGCTCGACGTACCGGAAGTTGACTACTGACTTCGCTGGAAGCGATGAAGCCGCCGAGGCCTCCAGAAAGCTGGAGGTTCTGCGATGACCCTCATCCGCCTCACTCTGTTCTCGCTGCTGTTCGCCGCGAGTGCCGGATTGATCGCGCAGGACAAGCCCCTGCCGCCGCCCAGGGATTTCAAACCCGAAACGCGGCGTGCCGCGGACGTTTTGCCCGCGCTCCATCTCCCTGAATACGTCATCACCGGAAGCGATGTCGCCAGTTTCACCGACGACAGGAAGGGAGGCATCGGAGAACCCGATGCGCGCAGTCTCACCTCCCGTGCCGGACGAGGAGTGCGCGAACCGCGGTTCATGGGTACGAGTCCGACGCGTCTTCCATTAGGTCTGACCGCATTGCAGGGTATTCAAAATGTCGCAGGTTTACGGATCGGTTACGGAACGTTTTACACACCGTCGGTAGAGGCCTGGTACGCGGATCGATTCGAAAACGGCGACATAGCCGTCGATGGCGACTTCGAGCAAAGCCGCGGTCATGTCCGGCTCGCCGATTACAAGCACGCGCAGCTTCGCGCCTCCGGCGGCGTCTATCTGCCGAGAGATATCCATCCGCTCTTCGCCGCATCGCGTCTGGAAGGAGATTTCGAAATTCAGGGTAAGCGCTACGGACTGTACGCCGACAAACTACAGGCGCAGATTCCGCCTCTCGATTTTCAACGCAGCGGCGAGCGTTTGCTGCTTCGTGGTGGTGTCGTGTCGAGAAAAAACACCGTGTTCGATCATGAACTTTCCATGTTCTTCGCGTCGTCCTCGCTCGAGGAGCACATGTCCGTACGCGACACTCTGCCTCTTGAAACGTACCAGCAGGTGGAACAGAGGTTCGGCGTGGATTTCGCAAGTCGCCATGAGGTCTATGGTATACCGGTCCGCACAAACGCACAGCTGCATTTCAGCGGATTGAAGCACAACGCTGACGACGCCTCGAGTCCCCTGTATTTACTGACAGGCGCATCCGGACGATTTGGCTTCAGTGACAATCTTTGGCTGGACGGCGGCCTGAACATGATCGTGCACAGGGGCAGCAATCAGGCTGCGAATGTTCGTCTGTATCCCCAGGTACGGCTTTCACTCCGTCTACACGACGATTACACGGGATGGGTTGCGTTCGAACCGGAAGTGCGAGAACGCACGTTCGATGAATTCCGCCGGCTCAATCCATTTCTCATGATCGCATCGGAGCTTCGTCATACGGACGTTCCCATCCTGTTCAGTTCGGGTATCGCCTTCGACAACAGGCGCTTCACCTCCGGCCGGATTTTTCTCGAATATTTGTCCACGTCCTCCTGGCCTCGCTTCGATCTCCTGCCCGACCCGGTGCGGCAGCAATGGGAACTGCGTTACGGTGCGTGGACGTCGATATTCAGCGTGCAGGCTGAACTGCATCATCGTTTCAGTAAACGCACACGCATCCAGTTGAATGCCGTCGTGCGTTCGTCGAAGGATGACGAGCTTGACGACGCGGTCCCATACCTGCCCAATCTGGAAGTGCGGACCATGGTGGCGCACGATTTCCCGTTCGGCCTTAGCGTGCAGGCGCATGCGCAGTTGGCCGGCGAGCAGTTCACGCAGGAAGGCGACATACCGGCATGGATGCTCGTTGGTCTCGAGATGGAATACCGGCTACTGCGGAACATCGCTCTGTTTCTGCGATTCTCGAACATGCTCGATCACGATTATCAGCGGTGGCGCGGGTATCGGGAACGTCCATTTTTTATGATGGGCGGCGTAACGATAAGGATGTGACATGGCGAAAACTGCGGATATCATTCAACGCATCGCCTGGAGAATCCCCATCACGGTGGAGGATCTCACGCGTTTCGCCAGCGAACTCGACTCGCTCGTAGCGCAATCGCTTGCCGACGGAGACAGCGTGGAATTGATGACGTTCGGGACGTTCAGGCTCAAGGATGGCGACGCGGAATTCACTGTGCATCCATCGCTGTTGAAATCCGGCGAGGAGGGACACGATGACGCGTGACGAGCTTGTCACAGTACTCGCAGGCAGACTCGACGCGCCGATACACAGTACGCGGGTGTTCCTTCACGCGTTTTTTGACGTGGCAAAATCCATGTTGCGCAACGGCGAATCGGTGGAGATAGGCAACCTGGGGGTGTGGGAGCCCGAAATTTCGGAAAACGGAGAGCTGGTCGCCGTCCGCTATCTCCAGCCGATCAAAACGGCTAAAGGCGTCGGCGTCTGGAGCTATGGACAACGCTACATCCTGCCGCCACAGGAATTGCACGTCCCTCTTTTCACCGATCTCGACATGGTCGACATCGCTGAAATCGTATCCGAGGTTACAGCACGCGCCGGATGGTCGGATGAGCCCACCGTCCGTAACCCGCGCCAGGGGCCGACACAGGACGCGGACATTCCCGTCCTCATTCCAGAAGAGCCGGAATTTTCTGCGCCCGCGGAGTGGGAGAACGATCCCTCCCTATCGGAGTTGCTCGAAGAGATGCAGGCGGAGGCTGGAAAAGAAGTAGAACTCGCATTCGAACCATCGGAAACGGCGCCGGAACAGGAATCGGACATCGAAGATTTTTTTGATGACCACCCCGCAGGCGCACCTCCGGACGAAACGACGGTCGATCCCCGCGGCTATCCCGTGAGTGACGCTCCCCCGCAGAGCGAGCGCAGCGCATCGGATCTGCTGTCCGTTCAAGAAATGCATACCGGACAGCCGCTGCCGGTCCTGAAAGACAGCCAGGCAGTCCCCGAAAAAGGTGTTGCGGAAGAACGGGAACATGAAGATTTTGAAGACGACGACAGTTTTTTCAGAAACCGCGATCAACTCTACAACCCACCGGAAAATAAGAGCAACCGGTCGCTTGCGCTCGTGGCCATTGTGCTGACCGCTATACTGATCGCCATTATTTTGTACTATATCCTTACCGACGATCCCGTACATGAATTGCCTGGCGTGGATGCTCCGACCGGAGCGCTCCTTTTATCCCGCGTGACGCATAGCTGACATTTCGACGACACACGATAACCAATGGAGACCTCGATGACAGTGTTCGATCTTTTCCTCAAGGGCGGAATAATCATGTGGTTCATTCTCGCCTCATCACTGCTTGCGACGTATCTGATTATTCAGAAGCTGATCACCCTGTCCAGGGTGAAAAGCGACGGAGGAAAATTTATCCTGCAGATCCGGTCCGTGCTCAGCAAGGGCGATATTTCGGCGGCGCTATCGCTGTGTTCGGAAGCAAGTACGCCGCTGTCGACAATTCTGCGCGCAGGATTGCTGAAGATGAAAGGTTCGCATCAGGACGTGAAAGACGCCGTCGAGAGCGCCGCGCGGATGGAGGTATATAAACTCGAGCGCGGTCTGGGACTGCTCGCATCCGTCGCGGGCATCGCCCCGCTTCTCGGTTTTCTTGGAACGGTGACCGGCATGATCTCGGCGTTCCGGGTTATCGAAGTGAACGAAGGACTGGTAAATCCGCAGATTCTCGCTTCAGGCATCTGGGAAGCGCTGTTGACCACGGCGTTCGGTTTGATCGTCGGTATTCCGGCGTATTTCATGTACAATTATCTTCTCAATCGCGTGACGCGTTTCGTTTTCGAAACGGAGACGAGTTGCAACGATTTTCTTGACATCGCGCAGAGCGAACAGCGCAAGGCGCAAATCGCCGCGAAGAGGGCGCAGATGGCACGCGAGGCGCAGGCGCAGGGGCGTCCCTTATGAAAATCGAGCTTTCGACCACGAACAAGCCGCTGTCGGTATTCAGCTATTCGTCGCTGACCGATATCGTGCTGCTCCTGCTGATCTTCTTCCTGCTCACGTCCTCGTTCATCATCACCGAAGGCATCAAGGTCACGCTGCCGCAGGCACGCAACACGACGGCATCCGAGCAGCAGCAGGTGGTGGTTTCGCTACTGAACGATGGGCGGATGTTTTTGAATAACGTGGAAGTCACGCGCGAGGATTTCCGCTCCGCGTTGCGGGCCGCAGTCACAGATCCGGACAAGCAGGTGATCGTGCTGTCGAGCGATCGCGATGTGGCGCTCGAACGCGCCGTCTTCGTCATGGACGAAGCCAAAGGTGCGGGCGCCACTCGATTCTTTGTTTCAACCATGCTACAGGATGGAAATGACAGTGAACAGCGTTGATGCGAAAAGCTGGGCCGCATCGCTCGGATTGCATGCATTGCTCCTGCTGATCATGCTCTTCTGGGCGGTGTTCACGGATATTGGACGCATTCCGCCGGATCTTGAGATCACCTTGCTCGAGCCCCAACTCATGCAACCGGAGCAACGCAATTTCGAATCCGTCGCGCGTGTGCAGCCGCGGCAGTCGACGACGGTGACCTCAACGCCTCGCAGAACGCAGACGACGACAGCAGCGCAGCCCGCAGCCCGGCAGGCGCCTTCGAAGCAAACCGCAGCCCGGCAGACGGGAACCGAACGTAGCGCCCCGTCCACCACCGTACCTCCGCGACAGCTTCGCGCAGGCAGCGATCCCGTGGATTTCAGCGATTACGGCGGCGGCAAGCAGGAACGGAGCAGCGGCGCGACCACCGGCGACATCACGCAACGCGAATCGCGTGAGCAGGGGCTCGCAACATCCCGGCATAGTTCGGACAACGTCACCGGCGCAGGCAGCGGCACGGACCGTGCCATCACAGCTGATCCGGGCAGCCTGAGCGCTACGCCGCGCTCGTCCGCGAACATACAGTGGGACGGCGGCATCTCACGCAACCGCATCGCCGGATCGCTGCCGGCATTTCCACCGGGTTCGACCCGCGACGCGCAGGTGTCGGTGCGTTTTCGGGTGCGTCCCGACGGCAGCATGTACGGCATGACCGTCATCCAGAAAGGCGAGCCGGCCTACGAACGCGCGGCATTGGACGCCATGCGGGGCTGGAAGTTCAACGTCCTTCCATCGCATGCGACGCAGACGGATCAGATCGGTACCGCGACATTCATGTTCAAGGTAAAATAGCTCGACATTGAAGTCGTTTCCATCGATACGCACATACCACCGGCTGGAATCCAGGGCGCCCCGGCGCACAGCATTCATCCGGCCTCGCACCCTCCAGCCTTCCGGGAGTACCGCATGTTTTCACGCCGCGCCCTGCCGATAGCTCTCCTTTCCGTCACGCTGCTGTCCATCGAGTTGATCTGGACGCGCATTTTCTCGGCGGAATTTCTTTATTCCTTCGCCTTTCTCATCCTCTCGAGCGCAGTGCTCGGCATCGGCATCGGCGCGCTGTTGACGCGCATGATTCCTATGCTGCGCAGGGCGCAATCCGCAGGCGTCGGCTTTCTGCTGACAGGTCTGTTCGCCATGGCCAGCCCTCCCGCCGTGTTTCTCCTCGACGTGGATCTTTCGCATCTTTTTCTCCGATGGTCGAGCGTCGTGGACGTCGTGCTGGTGATTCTCGTCCTTTCCTCCGCCTTCATCGCCGGTGGCGCCTCCCTCGCGGTGATGTTCCGCATCGATCCGCCCGCGCTGCCACGCATGTACATGGCCGATCTCCTCGGCGCCGGCGCCGGTGTTTTGCTTGCGATTCCATTGATGAATATCCTCGGTACTCCGGTGGCGGCATCGGTCGCCGCCATTCCGGTGCTTATCGCCGCGTTGTTGGACCTCCGCGGTTGGAGGCGTGTTCTTCCCGTCCTCGTCATCGTGGCGAGCGTACCGCTCGCAATCAACTCCGGCGTGCTGCTCCGCATGGAGCGTGAACAACGGGCGCCGATAAGTTATGTGCATTGGGACGCCATGGCGAAAGTGAAGGTGTACGATTATTCAGCCGACAGCAAAGGCATCGAGATCGACAATGCGGCGAACAGCCCCGTGTATCGATTCGACGGGAACTGGCGGCGGCCGGACAGCCTGGCCTTCGAGTTCGGTATCGACGTGTCGTGGTTGATGGCGCGGATGGACTCGTGCCGTTTTCTGTCCATCGGCGCAGGCGGCGGTGTGGATGTGCTGCAGGCATTGCAGAATGGCGCGACCGAGATTCACGCGGTCGAGGTTGTCGGACATATCAACGACATGATGAAGAGCGGCGTGCTTCGCGATTTTTCGGGCGGCATCTACAACGATCCGCGCGTGCATGTGGTGACTGACGATGCGCGGGTCTACGTGCGCGGACACAAAGGCTATTTTGACCTGATGTATTCGTTGAGTTCGAACACCTTCGCGGCGCTTGCTTCCGGAGCGTTCGCGATGGCGGAGAATTATCTCTTCACCACCGACGCGTTCGTCGATTATTGGAATGCGCTTTCTCCACGCGGCTTCCTGATGATGGAACACCAGGTGTACGTTCCGAGGCTCGTCAGCGAGGCGCTCGACGCCTTGCGCTCCGAGGGGATACCAAATCCCGAAGCACATATCGCGGTGTACAACCTCCCCCGCATGCGCAGGCAGATTCTGCTGATGTCGAAACAGCCGCTCGACGACACGGTGCGGCTGAACGCCGTCGGAGCGATTTCACCCGCCGTCGCCGGTGATATACAGCTTGTCTGGCCGTCGGATCCGTCGCGCTCCCCGGGTTTGATCGCCCGCATCGTCATGGACGGGTGGCGAAGCGCCTCGGACACGGTACTTTTCAACCTCGCTCCCTGCACGGACGACAAACCTTACATCGCGCAGTTGGGTATGTGGGACATCATCGATTTCGACATGCTCCGGAGTATCGGTATCCGCGAGATGTTGGGTTTCCCGATCGCGAGAATCATGTGCCTTATCGTGGCGGCCGCGGCACTGTTGCTGCTCCCGCTCACCCTGCTCCCGCGGCTGCTGAAGGGAGGTCCGCGCCTGCCCGGAGTTGCGTGGTATTACTTCCTCTTCATCGGCATGGCGTATATGGCGGTCGAGATCATGCTCATACAGAAATACGCGCTGTTTCTCGGCTCCACTGTGACCAGCGCGGGGCTCGTGATGGTGACGATGCTCGTGGGTTCCGGCTTCGGCAGTCTTTGGTCACGACGCGTGAGCGACTCCGTCGCCTTTCTGCTGCTCGTCAGCTTCCTCCTTGCCGAAGCGTTGCTCTCAATACATCTAACGACCGCGCTCGCGACACTCCCCCTGGCCGGGCGATCCGCTGTCGCGGTCGTGCTCCTGCTGCCGCTGTCATTTTTCATGGGCATGCCGTTCCCGAAGGCTGGTGTTCGCATCGGAGGGATGATCGACTGGGCGCTGGCGGTGAATGGCGTCGGTGCGGTGTTGGGGAGCAGTCTCGTGCTGCTGACCGCCTTCGAATATGGGATGCGGATCGCGCTGATGGCTGGCGCAGGACTGTACTGCGCGGCCTTCCTGCTCCTGCACTTCGATCGTCCACGGAAGCAGCCTGCCGGTGAATCGTGACCGCGTTTTTCGTGGGGCGATGGCAGCATGCAACCGTGCCATGAATCGTACCTCGTGTTGTCGGTAACACAATTATGAAGCAACGACGTGATTTCCGAAGGGCTCTCGCTAACCTTATATATGATGCAATGCGTGTGCAGATCAGGGACAGCGATTGTGCTTGCTCGACAAAGCGGCTTCATTGTACATTCCTACGATAGTTTCCGTCATGCCATCTTCAGAATCATGTCAGGATTCCCACGTCATATGCTGCTCCTTCACTCGATGTTCTTCCTCTTTGTGCTCCAGGCCGGTGTACCAGCCGTCGCACAATCCGGACGGAAAGCGGAAGATGTCGTTCACGCGCTCAAAACCGAGATAACCTCCTATCTGACAAGGAGCGTCCAACCAGTGATGCTGAATTGGAAGCATCAATTCGACGCATCCCTGAAGCAAGCCGACCTTTCGAGGCTCGAAGCCCTGCGCAAACAGTCACGTGATCTTCTTGAGCGGATGACGACATACTCGGCCAATTTTGTCAAGTCCAGGGACGAAAGAGATTACAGACGCGCGATGGATTACCGTTCAAAGCTGGAGTTCGCCTTTGAAAACAATCGTCGCATCCTTGGCGAAGCTCAACGCGTCAGTCTCCGTTCGAAACCGGCGCTTGCCTTGCTGCAGTCGCGGATCGATTCCAGTGCTGAAGAATGGAAGGCCGGGGCGATCCGAATTTTCATCGAATGGTTCGCGCGCAACCAGGCAGTGATCGGTCCTGCGCTGAGCCAGGAAGGAAACGATAAACTGATCAACTTCATGGCGGCCGCGAAAGATTTACGCCTCGAACAGATCGATGACCATGCTATCGCGCATTTTCTGCTATGGGACGGTACGGATTTCGTTCCTGCAATCATGGCGGCCATGCGTCCCGAAACTCCGCTAACCTTCGCCGGTCCCGAACGCGAGCGTATTCTTCTGTTTGAAGAATGCTCTCCACCGACCTTCTCCACGTCGACCGTCGTGCGTTTCTCACTCCCCGTGCCCGGAAAGGCGCGAGTCCAGGTTGTCGATGCGCAAGGGCGTATCACCGCGGTGCTGCTCGACGAACAGCTCCCAGACGGCAAGCATTCCTGCCAATTCAAATCCGAGCGCCTCCCGTCCGGTTCGTATTTTTTATTGCTGACTTGTCGCGATCTTTTCGATGTGCAAGTTGCGCAGATCTCCCGCTGATCCGCGCCTCCCCTTCCCACGATTCCACTGTTGTCAGCCAGTACCCGCTCCCTGTCCTGAGTCAGGTAACCATTCAGCCTGAGGCTGACGCCGGTTTATATTGAGCGTGACATAAAGTTAGAGGAGTAACTAATAAAAAATCGTCACACTGAGTCAGGTAACCAGCGCTGCGCACCAGTTTATTTCATGGATGAAATAGGAAATGCTTATCCGCATTAGCCAAGTACGTCATCCTGAGGAGCCGCCACGCTGTGATCGTTCGTAATTGCATTGAGTGTCACATGGCGGCGTCTCGAAGGATGATTGGTTCCGTTACGCTCCAGGGGACTCGAGAAGACTTGCTAGCGAATCACCCTTCGAG
>CAYJMN010000070.1:0-29944 GCA_964371045.1 uncultured Chromatiales bacterium
CGATACCGCAAGGTTGTCCGTTTCGAAGACCAGGGACCGCAGGTACCTTCCCGCCATTGCGCGGGATGATTCAACTAAATAAATTTCTCCTGGACGATCGGGATGAATTCGTGCTCACCCTTTTCTCGCGTTGTGATCACGACGTTTTATTTCCTATGTTTCTCTTACAATTTGTTTTCATAGGCAAACACCGGAGGAAGCTGCATGCTGTTCTCCATAGTTTTCCAACGTGGCTCCAACTGAACGCAACGGTGGAGCAGAGTTGCCACCACTTGTGACGTAGCAGTGGATTTATAATGTCTGAACTTTCGGACGTCCGCATATTGCTGGTCGAGGATCAGGATCTGGAGGCTCATCTCGGTGCGGGGATGCTCCAACAATCCGGAAATCTTCGCCTGACCTTTGACCGGGCGGCCTCGTTGAACGAGGCCCGCGCCGCGTTGGACGGGTCGCCTTTCGACGTCATGCTGCTCGATTTGAACCTGCCGGACAGCTCCGGAGTGGAAACACTTCACGCGATCCGCGAACTCGCCCCATCTCTCCCTATCGTTGTTCTTTCCGGATCGGTAACCGATGCACTCGCTATTGAAGCGATTCTGGCGGGAGCGCAGGATGTGCTGCAGAAAGACGCAGTTCGAAGCGAACAGCTTGAGCGCGCGGTGCTGCATTCCATCGCGCGGTACCGAGCATCCATGACTGCGTCCACCTCCTCGCGGTTTCTCATGGGTGGATTCACGGCATCCATGGATGGAATCGTCACAAAATTCGGACCAGGTATTGAATTGCTGATGGGCGGGGGCCTGAAATCCTCGACCAAACCTTTTCATATATCGCAATTCCTCGACCCTTCCGAGCATGCGCAACTGGAAAGCATGCTGCGCCGCGTGAGCGAACATAACGAACCCGAGCATACGCTGCTTGAAACTGCGGAAGGGATGCACTCCCGGCGCGTTCTTCTCTCGCTCTTCCCGGTTGGTAACATGCTTCAAGGCTCACTGGCTCCCGCAGGAGAACACGTCCCACCGCCTGCGGACCTGGTCAGCTCCGAGGAGAAATACCGGATTCTGGTCGAGAACAGTCAGGATGGCGTGTTCATCGTCATCGATTCCAAATTCGTCTTCGCTAACAAGGCGTTCGCCGGAATGCTGGGGTATACGCCGGATGAAATCACTGGACTCAGCATGCGCGAATTCATCGCACCGGAAGATGAGCGGTTCGTCATCGAGAACTACCGCAAACGGATGGCGGGCGAAGAGGTCGATGCATCCTATGAGTTTCGTTTGCGCAATCGCGAAGGAAACCGTCTCCAGGTTCTGATGAGTGTGGGACGCATAGAATTTCAGAATCGTGTAGCGGCAATCGGGACAGTGAAGGACATTACGCGCGAGCACCGCATGGCCGACCTCAACCGAATTCACCGGCGCATCGCGGAGCGTGTCGGCAAATGCACAAGCATGCAGGAGATGGCCGACATTGTACTTGCCGGTCTGCTGCACATCGAGTCGGTCGAGGTCGCAGCGATGTTCCTGCACGGCGAAGACGGTTTGCGACCGCTCGGTTTCAGAGGTTTCGTTGAGGATTTCACCGCCGCGAAAACGGATGATATGCTGATGACTTTTTTCGATGAGGTCCGGGCATCATTGTCTCCTCTCTTTCTTGAACGAAGCGCGCTGCGGGAGCAAGCTCAAGACGCCATCCTCTCGCCTCTCGGAATCAATACGGTTGGGATCCTGCCTGTTGTCGACTCGGGCCAAGGCAACGCGGTCATTGTTGTCGCTTCCTTGACATCGATGAATTTCGATACGGACGTTCAGCACGAACTCGCGGCCATCGCATCTATGCTTGGCGGAATTCTTGCTCGCGTGTTCGCGCAGGATGCGCTCCGGGAAAGTGAAATGCTTCATCGTGCCGTCGTGGAGAAGAGTTATGACGCGATCCTTATCATTGACGGTCTTTCGGTATTGTTCGTGAATGATCGTGCTTCTACGCTCATGGGCTACACCAACGCGGAGATTCTCGCAAGCGATCCCTTCTCCCTGATTCATGAAGAAGACAGACGGCGCATCTTCCGGATGATGCAGACCCGATTCACCGGCGAAGGTCCACCTCCAATTTATGAAGCTCGCATGGTATGTAAAGACGGCGCATTGAAAACCGCCGAGTTCGCCGCTTCGCAGATCCGCTATCAGGGGACACCTGCAACCATGGTCACGATACGCGACGTCACGGAACGCAGGCAGCACGAGGAACTCAAGCGGCACAGTGAAGCTCTGATTCACGCCGCCGGCTTCGCGGCGACGCGATTCCTTCGCGCAGGCGATTGGGAGCCTGTCCTGAATGGGGTGCTCGATACGTTCGGCACGTCGGCCACGGTCGACCGGGTCGTGTTGTATAAAATAGTTTCAAAGGAGGATGGTACCGCCATTCTCCAACGACATAGCGAATGGATTAGCAACGTCTACAGCCCATTCCGGAGCACGAGTTCCGATCTTCGCCTGGACGCGGCTCTCGCCCGCTGGTATGAACGGCTTGCATCCGGCGCCGCCATCGCCGACGTTGTCGCCCACCTGTCGCTACCCGAAAGAATGCTGCTCGGTGAGGACGAACTCCACAGCATCGCTGTACTGCCGGTGTTTACCGGAGACGTCTGGTATGGCGCACTGCGCTTCGATGTGTTTTCCGAACGCCGTCCTTGGCTCATGGCCGAAATCGAAGCCATGAGTGTTTGCGCCGGGACACTGGGCGCTGCGATACAGCGACGGCTTACCGAGCAGCAGCTCATCGAATCCAGAGACAGGGCCGAGCGCGGTGACAAAATCCGGCAGGCTTTCATATCCAACATGTCGCACGAAATCCGCACTCCGCTGAACATCATCCTTGGGTACGTGGGCCTCCTCAACAATCTCCTCATCGGCAAGGACACCAAAGAATCCAACGAATACGACCGTGCCATCACGGAAGCCAGTCACCGGTTGATCAGCACTGTAGATTCGGTGATAAATATTTCGCGCTACCAGGCGGGAGATCTCAAGCCGGTATACGGTGTATTTCGTTTCGATGTGCTTGTGGCCGAGCGGGCGGAATGTATTCAACCGGCCGCGATAGAGAAAAAGCTCATTGTTCAAATTCTGAATGAAGTAGGCGAGATCCTTATCGATAGCGACCAGGAACTCCTCCGTAAGGCGATCGATCATGTGCTGGACAACGCCGTGAAGTTCACTGAACAGGGAGACATTTCCATTCGCATATTCAGAGCCGAACCCTGGATTTGTCTCGAGGTGAGCGATACCGGCATCGGCATCGACCCCGAAAACATCGAGAGCGTGTTTGAGCCTTACATGCAGGAAGACATGGGGTATACGAGAGCGTATGAAGGAATAGGCCTCGGCCTCACCATCGCTCTCGTCTATGTGTCTGCCCTTGATGGCGCGATCAATATCCGCAGCGTCAAGGGTGAAGGAACCGTCCTTACCATCAACCTCCCGAGCGCACGATCGACAACCTGAGAGTGCTATCGTGTTCGCATCTTACGCAATGGCATGATATATTACCACCGCCTTGCCGAGTCCCGAAACGAATAATGTATTGGAGCTTATCATGACGGATGAGAGAAAGTCCGTGCTCGTCGTCGAAGATGACGAGCAAAGTCAGAAGTACATGAGCATCTTACTTTCTAAGGAATTCGACGTTTCCATCGCCGCCACCAGCGAGCAGGTTTGGGAAATACTGACCAATCAGCACATCGATCTCATTCTCATGGATCTTTCGCTTCGCAACGGCGACGACGGACTGCAGATCACGCGCCGAATCCGGGTCGCCGGCAGGGAGCCCGCCATCCCCATCATCGCGCTTACCGCGCACGCGTTTCCCGAGGACCGAAAGCGCAGCCTCGAAGCAGGCTGCAACGATTACGTGTCCAAACCCTTCCAATGGAGCCAACTCCGCGCCGTGATGATGCAGCACCTCTGATCGCCTCCGTCCCGGCGACGCGACGGAACTCAGTGTTTTTGCCTGTTCGAGCCCGCCAAGGCCAGTATTCCAGCTTTAGGGCTATTTATCTCCATTTTGCTTTTTCCACGTCTAACCTCGCTTTTCTCCCTTTATTACAAACACCTTACGATCGCCTTACAGACTGTTCAGCAAGTTGTAATCAACTTGTAATGCGCTTGCTATTGTTACGGCTCGGCCTTGCAGGTAGCTTTCTTGTGAAAAACATTCGTGCATATCGACCGAATGTTCGCGGAATGAAAATTCTCACTTCATCAATATTCAAGGCGCCTGCTATGAAAAAAATTCTCCTCCTCGCCGCCATCCTCGCCGTTCTGCCGTACGCGAACGGATTTGCGCAATCGACTCCCGTCTCAACGACATTCACGATCAGCGCAAACGTGTTGACGCAGCTAACCGTCGTCACGGACGTGAACCTGAACTTCGGCAATGTGTTCCAGGCTTCAACCCAGCACAATTCCGTGGGTGGGATCCCGACCTACACGGCTGGTGCTACTCCGACCGCGGCGAAGTTTACGATCACTGGCGCGGCTTCGCGTGAAGTCACGGTGGCCTTCTCGAACCACACGTCGATGACCGGAACCGGCGGCCCCTTGCCGGTGACGTATGCCTCCAACGATGCAGAAATCGTAACCGGCACGGGGGCCCCCTCTGGCGGCTCCGGCTGGGACCCGACATCCGCTTCCGATACGCAATACCTCGACGGCACGAATAGCAAGGCCACGGTGTACCTTGGCGGACAGGTCGCTCCCACGACCGCGATGAGCGGTGCGTTTACAGGCACTGGAACGATTACAGTCGCTTATACCGGCAACTAATCGATCTCACCGATGTTGGAACGGCCTGGCCATGCGCCAGGCCGTTCTTTTATTCGTCCCTCGTTGTCCGTATTTTCTTGTTGACGAAGTTCTTCTTCCACTCATCAACGCCCTGCCATGCTTCGCTTTCGCCTGCCCATCATAAGCGTCGTATTCCTGCTGTCCGCCGCCTCACCGCCGCTCATGGCAAGTATCCGCGTAGGCCCTACCGCCGTCTATCTCAGCGATAAAAATCGCTCGGGATCCATCACCATCAGCTCCGCCTCCTCTAAATCGGTAGATGTCCGTCTCGATCTGTATTACGGCTTCATACGATCCGATCCGGATGGCAAAATCGAGGTATTCATTGACGAGAACGATGTGCATAACGCCAAATCCTGCGCTGCATGGGTACAGATCAATCCCAAGCGATTTACTCTGCTTCCGGGAGAGACGCGCACGGTGCGTTTCATCGCGCGTCCGCCTAATGGTTTAAGCAACGGCGAGTACTGGTCCCGTCTCGCGATTACATCCGAGGAAGTCGATACCAGAGACGCTGGTGGGGATGATGTGATTTCAGCCAGCCAGAAATACAACGTACGTACCATTATTCCGATCAGCTACCGCAAGGGCGAGGCGTTTGCGGACGTCAAACTTATGAATACCGTCATTACCCGGGATGCCGGAATCGTTTTGTTTAATGTCGACCTGCAGCCGCTCGGGAACTCGGCATACCTCGGGAATCTCACACTTTCGATTCGGGATTCGGGTGGCAAGGAGGTATTTTCAATAAAAGTGGAACTCGCCGTCTTTACCATGTTGCGTCGGCGTTTCGATATACCCGGCTCGGACATGCCGCCAGGACTCTACAAGGCAACAATCAAGTTCGATACGGAACGCCCGGATCTGGGGGCCGATGCCCTGCTTGTTTTGCCGAAGACTTACACGGTGGAGTTTAAATTGCCGTGATATGAATGTCATCCGTTGCGCCTGTTGCCTGCTTCTCCTGCCTCTCCTCGCATCGACGACGATGGGGCAGACAGGACAGTCGGGCGCTCGGAGCGATGCACTCGCCGGTGCGGGAAACATTTCGACGGAAGCATCGGCCCCACCCGAAATTGTCGTGCGCCTCTCTCTGGCGGGTGTCGGCGAAATGGATATCATCGCTTTGCAGCGGGATACCGTCCTGTATATTCCGGTCCTTGAACTTTTCGCCTTCCTTCAGATCAATGCCGAGCCATCCGTGGATGGAACCCGCATCAGTGGCTTCTTCATCAATCCCGACACACGCTACATCATCGATCCAAACTCCGCGATGCTCAACGTAGGCATGGCGCGATACACCCTCTCGGAAGACAATGCGCTGATTCTCTACTCGGACATTTTTCTTGCAACGGAACTCTATCAACGAGCCTTCGGCATCACACTGGATTTCGATCCTGTTCATCTCCTGGTGCGTATCCGCTCGTCATTGATCTTCCCGGTTCAGGCGGCACTCAATCGGGTACGATCACGCAGTATGATTTCCGAAGTTCAGCTTCCCCCCGCCGACTTGACGCTTGGCCGTGATCGCCGGCTGCTCTCGGGTGGCACGCTGGATTGGCAGCTCGGCGCGGTGAGGAACAGCATCGCCGGCAACTCGGGCTCTGTCGTCGCACGCGCGGGCGCGGAGTTGCTTGGCGGCGACATCAGCGGGACCTTCAACGCGAACAGCGAAACGCGAGTGGATTGGAACAGAATGCCCTGGCGCTGGCGCTACACGGCCGACGAGGGACCATGGTTCCGTCAGGCGATCGTTGGATGGTTGTCCAGCGATCTCGGGCTGCGTCAGAGTCTCCGCGGCGCGACGATAAACTCCAACTGGTACACCCTCCGACGGGAGTTCGAAAATTACCGTGTCGAATTGCAGGCCTTCGCCGGTGATGAAATTGAGCTGTACAAGGGAAATCGGCTCATGGATGTTATCCGCGTTGAGACCACTGGCAGCGTCACGCTGGACCTCCCGTTGCTGTATGGGGCGAATCTTTACACCCTTCGACGCAGCAGCCCTGCCGGTCTCATACAAGAAGAGGTGTTGCGCATCGATATCCCCTTCGGCACCCTTCCCGCAGGCGAGGTGCAGTACAAGGTGTGCGCAGGCGAACTGCAAAACCGGCCTGGATCAGGCCTCGCCGAGGGCTTTGCTTCGTTGGGACTCGGAAAGCATGTGACAGTTGGAGCAGGCGTGCAAATGCAGCGCCACGCAGGCGACAGGATGCACCCTGCTCTCTTTTTCAGCTCCCGGCTTATCGATAATCTCTGGCTCGATGCATCCACCCTTGTAGACGCAGTGACTGCTGCGTCGGCATCCTGGGAATCGATGAACAATATCAGTGTTCGGGGGTCGTATCAGCACTTCAACACACACCCGCTATATAATCCAGGCGAGCCCCGCAGTGATTACCGACTCGGATTGTCCGTCCCTGTAGGATTCATGCCTATTCGAAGCTGGTTTTCCGTGTACGGTCAACATCAGCAGATTGGCCGGGTGGATAATACCAACCTTTTTTCCATACTCAATCTTGGATCAGGATTTTTCTCGGCGCAGGTGACAACACAAGCGCGATGGAGCAAGCTCGCCGATTACACGGACATCGAACAAAATTTGACTGTTTTTTATCAGTTGTTACCGGGCATGACGGTCAACGCCGGCATCAGCTACAATTATGAAGTGAAAAATTTTACCGCTGCTCGCGCCTCAATCTATTCGCATCTGTCAAGCAATATGTATGCGACCGCGACCTGGTACGCACAGTTGCAGCGGGGTTACTCACAGCTACAGGTGAGCGTGCATTGGCGTCTCCCGGAAGCATCCCTGGAATCACGCGGAGACTACCAAACCGCGAATGGCGCCTGGATCGTGCAACAGCGTGCCTACGGCACGATTGGGTATGATCGCGGCGCGGGAGAGCTTCTCTTCAATGATCAGCCCTGGACCGACCGCTCGGCGGTGACCTTGCTGCCCTTCCTTGATGAAAACGCCGATGACCTGTACAACGACGGCGAAACCTTGCTCGGTACGCCGATGATGGCCCGCATGGATCGTGGGCAGCGTTTCCGCTCCAGCGATGACAACGAGGCACGCTTCGTCAATCTCGATCAATACGACAGCTACCGCATCACGGTGGATCCGGCCAGCTTCGCGGATCCGGTCTGGGTCTCGAATTACAAAAACATCGACATCGTCGCTGACCCGAATCAATTCAAACCTGTGTATCTGCCGGTGTATCAGGGTGGGGAGGTGCAGGGAAGCGTCAGCAGGGTGAGTGACGGCGACACCGTGGGCGTACGCGGCATGCGCGTCTATTTCAAGCGCCTGGACCGTGCCACAAAAGAAGAAAATGTCGCGACCTATTCCGACGGAACATTCTCGCATTTCGGTCTCCACCCGGGAAGCTACGAGGTCAGGATCGATACCGCCAAAGCACGGACGCTTGGGTACACCGTCGAGCCGTTGACGAGGGAATTCACGCTGGAGAGCAAGGAGTTCGGAGATCTCGTCGAGAACCTGAACTTCTACCTGCGGGGCAAACCGGAGGTGCGGCCGAAACCCGAGATCGTCGACCCCAGCCGTATCGAGCGCCTTCCGGATTCCGCCATCATCGTGCTCCCGCCCATCACGAAAGCGGATACAATCGCCGAGCCACCGGACGCGGTACCGCGCGACACCGCTGCCATTGCTTTCGTGCCCGTGCCATTCGACATAACACAGCGATTGCCGATCGATCTGTCGCGCCGGGATCTCGACAGCACGACAAAGGCCTGGCTCGATCGACTGCTGCGGACCACGCGCGATCTCGATCGCTACTCCGTGAGCGTTGAGGGACATTCCGACAACTTCGGCGACTTCCAGACGAATCAACGGCGATCCGGTGATCGCGCCGCGAAAATTCTGGACTATCTGTTGAAGGGCGGCATGCCGCGTCGAAACATCCAGGTGCAGAGTTTCGGCTCGCGCAGACCTGTCGAGTCCAATACCAGCGCTGAAGGACGCAGAAAAAACAATCGTGGAGAGGTTACCCTGAGGCGCGGTACGCGCGGACAGGGTCAGATAATCGCGCCGACGCCGCCGGCCATCGACAGTACGGTATTCCGCGCTCCGGACGTTCCCGATCCTTCAATCGGCAGCACCACGGCATCCGCGAACGTGCTGGTGCCTGCGGGAGCGCGGAGTCTTGACGCAGCCGCTCAGACGCGCATCGACCAGATCATCAGGAATGCACGCGCATCCGCCGGGTACATCATCCAGGTCGACGGGCATTCGGATAACTTCGGTACGCTCGAAGAGAATCAGCGGCGTTCGCAGGAACGTGCGGACCTCGTGTTGCGCTATCTGCTCAAGGAGGATATTCCTCGCGAACGCATTCAAGTGCAGGCATTTGGCTCGCGTCGGCCCGCCGCCAGCAATCGTACTGCCGATGG
Organism: uncultured Chromatiales bacterium; assembly: GCA_964371045.1. Lineage (GTDB taxonomy): Bacteria > Bacteroidota > Ignavibacteria > SZUA-365 > SZUA-365 > JAOSJT01. Next base: position 9,267 of record CAYJMN010000070.1, read on the forward strand.
ACGCAGGCAGAACAATCGTGTTGAACTTCGTGTCATTGGTCCATAGGAGCACGCGCCATGCCAAAACCGATGTTGCTAACTGATAATTATTCATCGGAATGTGTATATTACGCGGTAATAGTCGATTTCAGCGGCGACATACTTTTATGAAAACGTTCGTGACGCTTTTCGTGCTCATAGTGACGCTGTTGTTTACCTCGGCGGCATGGGTTGTCGCGTCACGTGTGAATACGGACAGCCGCCATCGCACCTTTGTCCTGGAAAGCGAGGCGATTCTTACAAGACTGGATGGCCAGTTCGCCCAGGTTGTCAAGCTGCTTACAACACTGCAGCGCGTATTCTCCAATTATGTGGAGGTCATTCCCGACGTGTTCGAGCTGTACGTAGCGATTCCCTGGGAAAACACTCCTGGCATCCGCGCGGTGGGTTTCGCGCCGAGATTGACGTACGCGCAACTGCCGGAATATGTGAAGTACGCCCGTCAGGTGATCACCCCGGTTTTTCGTATCGCCCCCGCCGGCCAACGCGATGAGTATTATCCCATCGAGAACGTTGTCCCCACTCTTCCGAACACTGCTCTTATCGGGTGGGATATCGGCTCCGACGATCGTCTCCATACAGCCATACGCTCCGCGATTTCATCAAGGCGCGCGACGCTTTCCGGTCCGCTTCATCTTTCCGCTTCAGGCGATACGGCCGTTATTGGAGTCATCCCTGTGTACCCGGCGCGCCCGGATAGCGCAGCACCGATCGCGAAAATTTCCGGGGTGTGCTTCGTGCAGATCGACCTTGCGCCATTGATCCGCGCCGCGCTTGTGTTTTCCTACGATTCATCGCGGATTTCATTCGTCATCCTTGATCCGGATTCGTCCGGCAGTTCCGGTCTGCTACATCGTGCAGGCGCAGCAACCGATGGCCCGGATGTGTACACAGGCACGCTGCGGATCGCCGACAAGCGATGGCAGGTGGAATTTCGCGCAGGATCGAACTTCGATGACGGCATTCACGACGATCTCCCCGGCATGATTCTCGGCGGGGGTCTGGTCTTCAGTCTGCTATCGACCGTGGTGGCGTTTATTTTGGCTGAGGGTTTATCCCGCAGAAATCGTGGACCCATTGACGGTTTTCATACTTGAGAACTCATTTTCAAACCAACGAGATACAGGCACTCCATGAGCGTTATCAAACATCCAAACACCATTGTCGTTATAGAGGACATCGGTTCCATCACGAAATTACTCTCCATCATTCTCCGAAAGGCGGGGTACGAAGTCGCTACGTTTGAAACCGGCGAAGCGGCGTGTGAATGGTTACGCGACAATGATCCGGTTATCGTGCTGTGCGATATCATGCTGCCGGGAATGCATGGAGAAGAAGTTCTTTCCTTCATCCGCACGCTCCCTCACGGAAAGGATCTGAACGTTCTGGCCGTCACCGCGCTCGCAAATCCGGGCGACAGGGATAGATTGTTGCGACATGGGTTCACTGATCATATCGCCAAGCCCATCAATCCGGGTATCTTCATTTCCCAGATTCAGGAACACATCCGACCGTGATTTCGCCATCGACGAACAATGTAAAGCGATCCGGACCGCGGTCGGAATTGCGGAGCACCTGGCCGGCGTTCCTGCTTCTGCTCGTAGGTCTGGCGCTGACCTTCGCGGCCGGTAGGTATGCAAATAATCAGGTGGACGCAAAGCTCCAGTCCGTGTTCGATGCTCAAAACGTCGCGGTCATCAACAAACTCAACGCTTCGATCGATGAGCACAGCGGGACTCTGCAGAATCTGGTGGGTTTCTACGACGGCAATGTTCAGGTGGTACGCGATGTGTTCGAACTGTTCGCCGCGGTTCCCGCGAACATGCGCAAAAGCATCAAAACCATCGCTTATGCCCCGCGGATCTCCAACCGCGAAAAGGAGGGGTACGAGTTGTATGCGAGGAATCAAGGATTGGAATATCTCTCCTTTGCGATTACACCCTCAACGAAACGGGAGGAGTATTTTCCATTGGAGTATCTGGTCCCTTTCAGCGAAAATCGCGCTCAGCTGGGCTACGATCTCGCCTCCGATCCGGTTCGCAGGGAGGCTGTCGCCGCAGCCCGCCGACGGGGGAATATCACTGCGACTCCGGTGCTGACGCTCGCTGACGGGATCGAGGGATTCTGTCTTTTTGCGCCGCTCTATCGCCCAGGCAGTTCCCCAACCTCCGAAAAGCAGCGTATCGACGCCTTCATCGGTGTCGTCATGATTGAAATCCACAGTGATTCGTTCATTCGCAAAGCCGTGAAGCGAGAGGCGGATTCCTCGCTGGTCGCACTGTCCGTGTATGATGGACTTTCTCCCGACCCCGAACATCTGTTGTATTCGGAAGTCACGCCGCGCGATCCCATTATGGAGCAACAGATTCACCTGCATTTCGCCAACCATTCCTGGACCATCGTTTCCCGTTCGAAGCCTTCGTTGCGGGACGTTGCGGACACCAGCATACCAACCTGGGTGATGATCGGCGGTAGCGTCTTCACGCTGCTCCTGTTTGGCTTCGTGTTCTCGCTCGTAACGAGCAGAGGGCGTGCCGTAACCCTTGCGGAGAATATGACGCGCGCCCAACGCCGCATCGTCGATTCTTCGCTCGATCTCATCGGTTCCTTGGACAGCGATGGCGTGTGGCGATCGATGAATCCGGCCAGCGCGCGCATCCTGGGGTACACCGCCCAGGAAATGATCGGGCGCAAACACAGCGAATTCATCTTTGCTCCCGATCGTCCCCGCTTCACGCACGCACTTGAAACGGCTGTGGACGAAAATCCGATCTCGATTTCCGTCCGTCATGTCGCCAAACAGGGATCGCTCCACTGGATCGACTGGAGCATCACCGTCTCCAAAGCGGATGGCTTGATGTACGGAATCGGACGCGATTCCACGGCTCATGTGTTCGCGGAGCAGGAAATCACGCGCAAAAACCTGCAACTCGACCTGGCGGGAATGATCACGGATCGCGTGAATCTGGACAAGCAACGTTCCATTCGCGAACAGAGTTTTCGCTTTCGCATGCAGCTCACCACGGTGATGGGTTTTCTCCATCTTATTCTCGCCGACAAGACGGCTGAAAAAGAGGAAATACTCGACTATGTCGAAACCGCCCACGAGGGAGCGGAGGGTCTGCTCAGCGATGTACAGGAATTGACGGAGGTGGAGCTTCGTACAATGGAGGATGTCGTGTTCGACATGTCGGATCATGCCGCCGCAGAGCTGGTGCGACATCTGCTTGAAACGGTTGATACCTTTGAAACATGCCAGGGGTTGACATTACCGAAGGATATCGGGTCCATCCCCGAGCATCGCATCAGGCTGGATCTCGTGAAGCTTCGGGATGTAATGCGCCTGATCCTTGAGCTACTCTGTCCGCATATCAATCCGGCATCCGGTCTCGCCGTCCAGTGCGAGCGCAAAACCGAAGAAGGCTGGTTTGTGGTTGAACTCCTGTTCACCAACCTTGTACAGCTACCGGACACCTCGCGCTGGATTCCGTCGCTCACGAAAGAGGCGATGCTCCACCTCGAGGTCGAAAGGGATTTCGTGCTCGCGCTGCTACCTCATTTCCTGAAAGTGATGGATGCGGAACTCCAGATAGAAAATAGCGCAACCAACGACGCCTGCGCGGTGACCTTCCGGTTTCTTCTCTGACCCGGGAGCTGGGCGCGGAGGGCAGGGCGCAGGGCTCCGCACAAATCCGCATGCGTAATCCAAAAGCGATCCTCCATCCCAGCCTGGGGGGAGCCGCCGACAGCATCACCCCGGACCACAAAAATAAGTATTCCGAAGCGGCGTAACCCCAGGAACGCGCGGAGCGCGGAACGCGGAGCGCGTAGCGTGTGCATTCCGGAAATGTATTGCCAATCGTGAAGCGTATTCCTTCACCTGCTCTCAATTTCCGGATCACGGCTCCAGGCTCCTGGTTCTTCGATCCTTCGTCCGCATACGGCACAGTTGACGATTCTCGATTCCCGATTAACCATTCTCCGCAAACCGAAATTCCGAAATCGTCCCTCGTCGTCGCCAACAATGCTCAGGTGTCTTCCGCCAACAATGCTCAAAGACTTCGGCGAGACAGGCGGGCTCCGCGCATCTTTTCCGAAGTGTCTTCGTAGCATGAAATCCGTTCCGGAAATTCAAGATAGGTTGCTCACATGTTCATCGGTCATTTCGGCATAGGTTTTGGCGCGAAGTCCATCGCACCGAAAATTTCACTGGGTACGTTGTTTCTTGCCGCGCAATTCATCGACTTGCTCTGGCCCACACTGCTGTTGCTGGGCATTGAGCGCGTAAGCATACTGCCAGGTGCCACGGAAGTCACACCTCTGGTATTCGATCACTATCCCATTTCACACAGTCTGCTTGCGGTCGCCGGGTGGGGCCTGTTGATCGGTGGTTTGTATTTTCTGCTGCGCAGGAACCGCAGGGGTGCGATACTGCTCGCCGTACTGGTGGTCAGCCACTGGGTACTGGATCTCATCGTCCATCAGCCCGATCTGCCCGTGTATCCCGGCGGTATGCTGCTCGGGATGAACGTATGGTCTTCGCTCGCACTCACCGTATTGATCGAGTTGACCATATTCGCCGCCGGCGTCTGGTTGTACCTCCGCCGCACAACCGCGTTGGATACCGTCGGTCGTTGGGGTTTGTGGGGACTCATCCTCTTCCTCCTCGCCATTCACATGGGGAATCTATTCGGCGACCCTCCCTCCAGCGTCGAAGCCATCGCCTGGATCGGGCAACTTCAATGGCTTCTGGTCGTCTGGGGGTACTGGATTGACAGACACAGGAGCCCGGAGCGCAGAGCGTAGAACGCGGAGCGTAGCGCGCCTGCCCCCCGAAGCCCTCGCGCAGAGCTACCGGATATCGATATGGGATGATTACGTTTGGCGCTGAAGCCAGTAAAGAAAGAGAGCGAGGAGAGTGAAGAGGGTAAGGAGATATGTCTTATACATTTTCCTCCTTATTCTCTTTATTCTCTTTACTCTCTTTCCCTACTGTATTCCGCATGGATTTCAGCGCCTTGCTATGGCTTCGGCGGGCGGGGCTCGTAGCACGCCTGCCCCCCGAAGCCCTCGCGCAGAGCTACCGGATATCGATATGGGATGATTACGTTTGGCGCTGAAGCCAGTAAAGAAAGAGAGTGAGGAGAGTAAAGAGGGTAAGGAGGTACGTCTCATACATTTTCCTCGTTGCTTTCTTTATTCTCTTTACTCTCTTTCCCTACTGGATTCCGCACGGATTTCAGCTCCGTGCAATGGCTTGAGCGGGTGGTTCCGTCCGAATCCCGCATTCCGAAATATCTCAGCGGAGATTTGAAGAATTGACAATCAGACAGGAATCTACTATTATTGCCGGTACGAAACGTTACGGCCCTATTTCGGGACACGGCCCCAGGGCGAGCGTGCAGTGTCATTCGCCTGTTTCTTCAACGTTCGACGAATGCCGAAAGCGAAGACATCTCACTGCGTGCGATACCGACGCCAAGCGCCCTGACTCCGTGCATGGATGAGCCCGTTTGCCATGACGAACGGAAAAAATGTGACGTTCGCGGATAGCTTATAAATACTCGAATACGTTTCCCGCACGTGTGGCCTGAGGAAGTATGATCTTGAAAAATTCAACACGCACCTTTGCATTGGGACATTGGACTTCGGGCAGGTCGGATGTTCCCGCTCTTCTAATGCTTTTTCTTTTCGCTGCAACGGTCACACTCTCCGCGAACCCAGCGGACAGCACCACGCGATTCCGCTTCCCCATTCAATTTGTGCGCAACGCCGGGCAGTGGCCCGCATACGTTCGCTTTATGATGCTTCCGGCCGAGAACCGCGTCGTGTTTCTGGACGACGGCGTGATGTTTCTGGTGAAAAGGGAGAAGCATGAGGATGCGCGAATACCTCTTGAGGTAGCGACGAGTATTCAGGTGGGTGACGATAGAGAACAATATGATTATGTGATCATGCGTTTCATCGATCCGTCACCCACCATGCGCATTGAGGCGGTGGATAAGTCCGAAACGATGATGCATTTCTACGACGGCGACAGCAGCACCTGGAGGGAAGATGTCGGGTGTTCGCGGGGGATCGTCTATCGCGACGTGTGGGATGGGGTGGACCTGCATTTCAGGACCGACGGCACGGGAATGCGGCAGGTGATAACACAGGCGATGGGCTCCGCCGAGGCGCCACGTTTCCGTTTCGAGGGCGAGGATGACGCGGTCAAACATTTGCAAGCGGAGATGCATTGGCGAGGGGGGACCGACGCGGGGCAAACACCCGTTGTCACCGGCGATTCATTGCGTTTTCGCATCCCGGACCGCATCCCGACCGACAGCACCTATTATTGGACGGAATACCGTAGTTTTTTTAATGGCGCCGACGACGGTGCGTTCGGTATGGAATCGCTCAATGTAGATATCTATGGGAGACTCACAATCGCGGGAGGTGTCTCCACTTCGGATCTCCCGTCCACTCCGAATGCGTATCAGAGGGAATCCAGAATAGGGCCTCACATTACTAACCGAGGCGTGGGGTACTTCGGGCGACTCCGCTGCGATGGAACGACGCCGGATTATCTGACGTACTACGGCATCCAATCGGACTCCATCTCGGTTCTTCCTCATAGTTTTTGTCATCCAATCGGTATCCTGAATAATCAGGTGATCATTGCTCAACACGTGCGCTACGGAAATTCATCCTTGCGAACGCAGTACTACCCTCCCACCCCGGATGCGCTGGAACACGACTATCCATGGGAAGCACCGTTCGGTGAAATGGGTGAGAGGTATATCAACTTCCTCACCCGCTTCGATACGACCGGACGACGGGCGTATGGGAGTACGTTGGCATTTCGAGGTTGGTATGAGTTATCGCACCACATTACTATCGGACTCGATGATCATGTGTATATCAGCGGAGAAACGGCCGACTCGCTGGTGTATGTCAGGCCCGGGGTGTTCATGGACACGAGCGCAACGCATGAATCTCCCCATGGTTTTCTCATGAAGCTCAGCCCGGGATGTGACTCCGTCGTGTATTGCACCTATCTCCCCGCGGGAACGAGGGTGTGGGATGTCGCGGCGGATACCGCGGGGTTCGCGTCCATTATTGGCCGCTCCACCGGCGCTTTCCCGACCAGGAACGCCTTTCAGCCAAACTATAGCGGGACAGGACATTTTGGCGATATGGTCGTCGCGAGATTTACCCCGGATGGGACGTCCCTCGTCTATGCGACGTTTCTGGGCGGTAGCTACATAGATTCCGATGTGTCCGATAAGGAGCGACAATCCATTTGCGTTTCGCCTGGTGGAGACACGTACATCGCGGCAATCACGCATTCCGATGATTTTCCCCTATACCGTCCCTTTCAGAACAACTATGGAGGGGATCCATCAAGGCGTGAATTTGATTTCTCGAACGAAAGCGATATGATCGTGGCGGGATTCAAGCCGGATGGGCAGGTGCTGTATTCCTCGTACTGGGGTGGGGCGCTCCCCGATATCCCAACCATCATCAAGCTCACCCCGTGCGGTGAGGTGCTGGTCGTCGGCGGGACGCGGTCTCCGGATTATCCGATCATCAATCCACCTGCGTTTTCCGATACCGCGGCCGGGGAACCTACCTACCTCGGGACGTGGAATTTCATGCTTCTGATCGATCCTTCATCGGCAACCATGAAAACATCGTTTCGCTACCCCCTCGCCACAATGAAGTACAATTTGACGTTCGATTCCGCCGGATATATGCATTCCATCGGCTGGGCCATAACGAACGTCAAACGGTACAACGGTTTCCAGAGAAGTATTCCCGGAGGCGATCCATTCGGAACCGTGAATACCTATTTTTCCCGTCAATATTTCCCGCTCTGCGGCGAGGATCTCCTGGTTACCCGACCGCTCATCCCGGACACGATCGTGGTTGATTCGGTGCGGCGGTACATATCGCATTATGAATTCACGCTCGCAGTGGAATTGCGCAACCGCGATGATCGCCGCTCTGCCATCAATGCGCGAAGCACCATCGAACTACCGCGCGGGCTCGTGCTCGTGGAGGGGGAGCCAGCCACCAAACAGCCCGTGCCGACAACGATACCCCCCGGCGGCATGGCCCTGGTCTCGTGGAAGGTGCGCCTCGACACCGCGAAGCTCGGCGGTTGGGCCGGACTACGGGATCTGATTCTCCACGTGAAGTTTACACACGAGTATCAACTCTCCAGCGCGTTGGAGAGTTGTCTCACCTCTTTTGCCTGGTCGGATATCCCGCTCTACGTCAAGCGCAAGGACAGCGAGATCACGCTGGTCTGCGACGTTGTTGTTACAGACACGTTGCGTCTCAGCGAGGATGAACGTGGATTTATACCTCCTGTTATCAATGTATCCGGCGTCATTACGAATACGGGCACGGCTCCCGCGGGACCGGGTACGGTGGCGCTGCGCCTTGGCAAAATCGGCAGCCATATCGATCCACCAGGCGACAGTCTGCGCACCTGGCCTGTGCTCGCTCCCGGCGACAGTTGGCCCGTTAGTTGGAGCGTCGTACCCGGCAAACGGGTTGATCCGCGTACCCTGCTCGCGGAGATGGTCGTTATGGATGAAAAGGGAAGCATCACCGCTTGCGCAGAGAATATCCCCGTTCCCGCCATCCCGCCGTTGCGCTGCGCGTTGCAGGGTCCCGACACCGTACGCATACTCAAAAGCGGCGAACTCGTACCGCCCGACATCTACACGCGCATCCTGCTCAGCAACGTGCTCGACACATTGGTTGGCGACGCGGAGGTGGAATTGAGTCTCGCCGGCGTGACGCACCTGCGCATGTGGCCGGGCGACACGCTGCGCAAATTTCTCGGCTTTGTCATGCCCGGCGGCGTGCGCGACGCCCGCTGGCAATTGGAACTGGCGCAAACGCCCACGCGACCCACCGTCGTGCCCGTCACCGTGCGCTACCGCTGCGGCGGGATCCGCGATTGGAGTGAATGCACCAGGAACATCGTGCTCCTGCCCTTGACCAGCGATCTGTTGTGCTCGATCACCGCTCCCGCCGCATTGAGCGCAGCGGAGGTCGAAGCACGAATTGAGTTGACACTTGATTACGCGCTGCGCAACGCCGGTCTGATCCCGGAGCTGGTGGATCGCATCGATCTCACCATCTCCCCAACCGCCGGAGTCCTCCCGCTCGATCCGCTCTCGCAACCCGGCGGCACGGTGGCGCCAAGCGGCAACATCAACAGACAATGGCGTCTGCGTCCCCTCGCATTGCGCCAGGAACGCACCGCCCGATTCGATGTCACCGCCTACGGATCAAACGACAGCGTGCTCTCGGTCTGCACGCACGACACGCATATCCCCGGCATCGACGGACTCCTCTGCGACATCACCGCGCCGGACACGGTACGCTTCATCCGCGATGAGCTGCGTTACGAACCCGATCCCGTACCGGTCACGCTGGACCTGCGCAACATCCTCGATACGGAAGAAACACAGATCGAAGCGGAGATCGATCTCGCAAATGCGCCGCGTTTCGAACTCGCGACCGGCGAGACCGCGATCAAGACCCTCGCCTCCATCGACAGCAATAACACCGCGCAACTGAAATGGCTGCTGCGCCCCCTCCCCGACACCCTCATGGCATCACAGGACATCACCATCCGCTATCGCTCCCTTGAGCAAGCCGAATGGAAGGAATGCAATGCCAAAATCGATATCGAAGCATGGCCCCATGTACAGACAACGCACTGCGTTGTCTCTGGTCATGATTCCCTCCACATCGACCCCTTCTACGAACGGATCATCCCCGAGCCCTTCGAAATCTCCTACACCGCCACCAACACCGGCACCGTCGCACTCCACAACTGCGCGGCCACGATAATCCTGCCTCCGGAATTCGAACTCGCCAGCGGCACCGCGACCGTAGACTTCGGCGACCTGCTGCCCAACAACAGCATCACCCGCTGGTGGTCGCTCAAAACAACCGCCGCGCTCTCGGACACGGGCACATATCCACTTAGCTTTACCTGGCGAAGCGATGAGCAGGGCAGCGTTGCGGGTTGCGAACATCGCGTGCATGTTATCGCCACGGCATCGAACGGCATCGTTTTCACACCGTTGCATCTGCATTTCGAGGCCGAGCAGAACGATCCGATTCCCGCCGCGCAGTACGTCGATCTCTGGACAGGCGGCGGGCTCTCCATGCCCTGGACGGCTCAAGGCGGCCAGTGGTGGCTCGATGCCGATCCCGTAAGCGGCGATCATGCCGCCCGCATCGCCGTGCAGCCCACCACCACCGCGCTGCCCATCGGCCTCTACGCCACCGCCCTCAGCATTGCGGGGCAGGTCCCGAATTTGCCGAAGGATATCGCCGTAACCTACGAAATCACTGGCCTTGTCGGCGTGGCGCCATCGGCCATCGCCACGACCTTCGGCCTCGGTCCCGTCTGGCCGCAGCCGGTGCCAGTGAATGCCGAAGCACGTATCAGCATCAATGTACCCCCGGGCGAGTACGTACGTCTCACCATCCATGACGCCCTCGGACGAGAAACCGCGCTACTCCACGAAGGTGCCATGCCAGAACAGGACCGTGTCCTCCGCTTCATCCCTTCCGCGCACCGCATGTCCGCCGGGATGTATTTCCTGCGATTGTCGTCAGGAGCGGGGCAAGCGGTGAGGGCGGTGATGGTGAGGCCGTAGAGAGGCGCGGCCGCGCCTCTGCTTAACCACCGCAGACCAGTACAACAACTGCGCGTCCGAATCACCGGATATCGAGAAGCCTGTGTATCGCAGGCGGGTAGCGTATCGCGCACGCGCAGGTCGAAATGTGGATCTTATCAGCAAAGTGCGGATGGCAAAGCGTACCGCGCGCCTGCCCCCAAAAGCCCTCGAGCAGAGCTACCGGATATCGATATGGTATGATTACGTTTGGCGCTGAAGCCAGTAAAGAAAGAGAGTGAGGAGGGTAAGGAGATATGTCTTATACATTTTCCTCCTTACTCTCTTTATTCTCTTTACTCTCTTTCCCTACTGTATTCCGCATGGATTTCAGTTCTGTGCGATGGCTTCGGTGGGCGGGGCTCTCCGCGTTCCTTTCACTTTTCACCTTTCACGATTCCTCCCCCCCGGTTCACGATTCCCGATTAACGCGCGATTAACGATTCCCGCCCGCCCGTTGCTCCGGGCTTGACATTCATCCACGCTTCACCTACTTTTCCGGCAAAGAACTTGAGGAAAATCTGAAGGACCTCCGTCATGCGGAAGACGTTCAAATGTGCCTGGTGCTTCGAAGTGAATGAAATTTCCGTTGATCTATCGGCGGGCGAGGACCAGCAATTCACGGAGGATTGCCAGGTGTGCTGCCGACCCAACACTATTCGCGTGCACATCGACGTCGAAACACGTACAGTCACCGTGGAGAACGAAGCAGAAGGCTGACTCCGAACGATCCCACATCACGGACAAAACGCATGGATTCTCTCTATGCGTTTTTGCTTTTCAGGAGACGCGTTGCAGGGAAAGCTCAGTGATGCGCTCTAACGTGGCCGTTCATTCCGCTGCCGATGCACTAATCGCGGTCCTTCCCTTTCAGGTCACGGCGGATTTCATTGACATTCGGCGGGGAGGTGCGTAGTTTGTCTTTGCTCGTCCCTTCCCACTATTCCCGAGACGGCTTATCGAACGTTGAATACAATCGCGAGGTAGTTATGCGCAGTCGGAGAATGATTTCAGTCTCCCTTTTCCTGTTATTCCTTGTGCCGCCGGCTGTCGCGCAAGCGCAGAATCCGCTGATTCACATGCCTGGCGACGGAGAACGCGAGACCTTGAAGGAAAATGCGCGCGCCCGTGCGGAATATTTCTACAATCGCATGGCGTGGCCCTCGGGTGTAATTCCTGAAGGCGCCCGCGAGAAGGCCTACCGCCGGATGCAGGATATGCCGCTGTTCCGCTCCCCCGCTAAGGGAGGGACAATGCGCGAACTGGAATGGAATAACATCGGTCCCTTCAATGTAGGCGGACGCATTTTCGGCCTGACGCTCAATCCGAAACGTCCCGCCACCATGTACGCTGCGGCGGCGAACGGCGGGGTGTGGCGCTCGTATGATGCGGGACTGAACTGGCGGGCGATATCCGACGACTTTCCAACGCAGGCGATGGGTACGCTCGTCGTCGATCCCATCGATACCAACATCGTGTATGCGGGTACCGGCGATGCGAGCTTCGGCAGCCTTTCCTTCGACGGCGCAGGGATGTTCAAAAGCACGGACGGCGGTCAGAGCTGGCTTGAGATCGGCGCAGGTACGCTGCCGGATTTCGCCAACATCAGCGACATGGCCATCAATCCGCTCGATCCCTCCATCCTCTACGCCGCCGTGCCCGACGGCGTGCGCGACGCGGGGCAGCAGGGCGTCTGGCGCACAAAGGACGCCGGCGCGACCTGGCAGCTCGTGCTTCCAGGACGTCCCACCGACATCGTCATCGATCCGGTCAATCCCTCCAACCTCTATACGATATCGAGCATCATTTTCACGGGAGGCGGCGCGCCGGCGAATCAGGGACTCTACAAATCCACCGACGGCGGCGACACCTGGAACAAGCTGGACATCGGTATTCCGGCTGAGACTATCGGCCGCACGGGCATCGGTATCTGCGCCACGCAGCCGGATGTGCTGTATCTGGGAGTGTCGCACATCGTCGGCACGGGACGCACGCCGTTGCTCGGCGTATTCAAGACCACCGACGGCGGCGCGACGTGGGCCAGACTTGCGGTGCCCTTCGATTATATGGTGTCCCAGGGTTGGTTCGACAACATCATCGGCGTGAATCCCGCAAATCCGGATATCGTGTATGCGGGTGGCGTGAAGCTGATCCGTTCCTCCGACGGCGGAGCAAACTGGGAACGCGTCGCCGACCAGCTCGCTGGCGGCATTCTCCATGTCGATCAGCATGAAATCGAATTCGATCCACTCGATCCGGACCGCGTGTATGTAGGCAACGACGGCGGATTGTATTTTCTGACCAATGAAGGGAAAACGCTCGAAAAGCGCGACCTCGGCATGTCCATCACGCAGTTTATCGGCGGCGACATGTATCCGGGCAACGACGCCTTCGCCTTTGGCGGAACGCAGGACAACGGGACGCTTATTTCGGAACGACAAATCCTTTTCAACCTTTCCCTCTACGGTGACGGCGGGCACGGATTCATCCATCCCGAAAAGCCGAACAACATGTACACGACCCAGGAGCGGCTCAAGATCTGGCGCTCGGAGGATTTTGGACGGACCTGGACCTGGGCCAACGGCAACCTGCCGAACGAGGGTTCGCTGTTCTACATCGCCTACGACATGGATAGAAAAAATCCCGAGCGTCTCTTCCTCGGTACCTATCGCATGTATCGCAGCAGTAACGGCGGCAAAACCTGGGATCAACGGCAGCTCTGTTTGTTCAATGCCCCGACCGGCGGATGTTACTACATCACCGCCGTGAGCATCGCACCGTATGATGCGAATCTCATACTCGCCGCCGGCCCGGGACAGACTGCCATCTCGCAAGACGGCGGGACAACCTGGCAGGTGACGAACGGCCAGCTTCCGGTATCCTCGTGCAGCGCCTATCGCACGTTCCGTCCCGGTATCGCCTACGCCACCTTCAGCGGCTACGGCGTATCCAAGGTGTGGAAATCCGTGGATTACGGCCGCAACTGGACGGACATCAACGGAAATCTCCCGGACGTCCCCACCTACGACGTTATCGAACTGGACGGAGCGGTCGTCATCGGCACCGAGTTGGGCGCATTCATTACGGAAGACGACGGCGTGACCTGGCAGCGGCTCGGGACGGGCTTGCCCGCGTTGTCCGTGCAGCGGCTGCTGTATCAACCCGAGACGGGCGTACTGCGCGCCATCACACACGGACGCGGCATGTACGACGCGCAATGGACGGCGATGACGCCCGAAGCCCCGCGCTTCGTCTCTACCCCCGAGACATCCACCCTCAACAACGGACAGCCCTGGGTGTATGCGCCGGTCGTCCACGGCACACCGAGACCGAGTTTCAGGCTGCTTCAGGCACCGCAAGGCGCCACGATCGATCCTGGGCTCGGCGTAGTGCGCTGGAACGGAGGCGATCTTTCCGCATTTTTCAGCATCGAAGCATCGAACACTGCGGGGAGCGTGACACAGGATTTCACGCTCGCCACGAACGACGTCGTCGTGACGGATTGGGAGATCGTTTCATCGCAACCCATGAACAGCGCGGTGAACCACGTATTCATCGCAGCGGACAAATCGCTCTGGCTTGCGCGCGACACCGCCTGGGTTTCGCGATCGACGGACGGTGGACGGAACTGGCTGCATGCGCAGCTGCCCAACACGGACGTTTCCGTCATCAGCGTGTTCGCCTTCGATAAAGACGTCGCGTACGTCGGTACCGGAGGGCCGCAGAGCTTGATGAATACCGGCAGCGGTCATATCTGGAAGACCACGGACGGCGGCGCCACATGGCGGAATCTGTTGTACGGCATCGACTCGCGCTTCGCCAACATTCATTTCTGGGATGTCCAGAACGGCATAACCGTAAGCCAGGGTGCGAACGATTCGGCGGATGTTTTTCTCACAAACAGCGGCGGCGAAACGTGGTCGCGAAGCACGCGCGTTCAGGCCCGGGTGCCGATGTACAACACCATGGCCTTCGCGGACAGAAATATCGGCTGTTTTGCCTCCTCGAATTATTACGAGCAGGATGACGCCGGACTTCTCCGCACGACGGATGGCGGCCAGAGCTGGGAGCCGAAATCTTTCGGCGCCGGTATCGTCTACGTTTCCGACATGGTGTTCGTCGATGCCCAGTACGGTTGGAGTATCGATGAAATGACGCGCAGCATAAAAAAATCCACAAGCGGCGGTCAACGTTGGATTACCACCTCCTATCCGATGAACGGCGAGAGGCTGATATCCATGCACGCCGACGCGGCAAGCCGCACGGTGTGGGTGTTGAGCGACGACCATGCCTGGGCCTCCCGCGATCTCGGGCTCACGTGGACGAAAACCACTCTCGTCCCAGCGGGTGCGATGGCAGGCACGGTGTTCGCCGACTCCATTCACGGCTGGGCCGTTTCGCGGAACGGCATCGTGCAGGAACTCACGCGCGATCCCTTCATCGTCTCCGTCGCCGATACGCCATCGCCCTCCGACGTTCGTCTTCATGCACCCTGGCCTAATCCCCTCGGATCGCAAACCGACGCTGTGCAGCTTCCCTTCGGGCTTTCCGCTCCGGCGGCGGCGCGTATCGCGATCGTGAACAGCGCCGGCAAGGAAGTCGCCGTCATTGCCGATGCGCTGTTCCCGGCGGGTGAACATTTCGCCGCCTGGAAACCCGACGGATTCAGCGACGGAGTGTATTTCGTCACACTGCGCGCTCAGGGGAGAACCCACTCCCGCCGCGTCGTGCTTGCGCGTTGATCTGTTTTCTTCTCCACGTTTTATCGGAGCCAGAACATGTTGCAAACTTCCCTTATCAAAATATCACGGATCACGGCCGTTTTGTGCGTCGCGGTTCTGTGCATGAGCGCCCTTGACCTCGCGGCGCAACAGATCGATGGCGACGAAGCGTTTCGCATTGTCGACAAGCCCGGAGCGCGAGCAGCCTGGAACCACGACAGGCTGACATTTCCCGGTGGCGAGATCCCGCAGGGCGCCCGGGTGAAGGCTTGGCGCGAGGCGCAGGAAAAGCTGCCGCTGTTCGCTCCCGCCGGGAAAAACGGTACGCGGCAGACGTTCGAATGGCGCAACGTCGGTCCTTTCAATATCGGCGGTCGCATTCTCACTGTCGCCGTCAATCCTGAAAATCCCCGCACCATCTTCATCGGCGCCGCCGGCGGCGGCGTGTGGCGCACGCAGGACGAAGGAAACAGCTGGCGCAGCGTGTCCGAAACGTTTCCCACGCAAGCCATGGGCGCCATCGTGATCAATCCCATCGACACCAACATCATTTACGCCGGGACCGGTGAGGCGAGTTACGCGCTCAACACCTTCGATGGCGGCGGAATGTTCAAGAGCACCGACGGCGGCGACACGTGGTTCGAGGTCGGCGCCGGCACCTTGCCTCCATACGGACGCGCAAGCGACATCGTGATCAATCCCCTGAATCCCGATATCCTGTTCGCCGCCATTCCCGACGGCTTCCGGGACCCGGCGCACCTCGGCATCTGGCGCAGTATGGATGCAGGCGCCACCTGGGCTCTGGCTCTGGACGGACGGATGAACGACATCGTCATCAATGTAAAAGATCCGGACATCCTGTACACGGTATCGAGTGCTGTAAATGAAGGTCGCACGGCTTCGCGTTTCGGCGTCTTCAAAACCACCGACGGCGGCGATACCTGGTTCAAGCTGGATCTGCCGGGAGTGAACGACACCCTGATGGGCCGCACCAGCATCGGTATCTGCGACGCGCAGCCCGACGTCGTGTATCTTGGTGTTTCGGAATTGAGCGGCAGCGACCGCACGCCTCTTCTTGGCGTGTACAAAACCGTGGATGCCGGCACCACCTGGAGCAAACTGACCGTCCCCTTCGACTATATGGTATCGCAGGGCTGGTACGACAATATCATGGGTGTTCATCCCGTCAATCCGGACATCGTGTACGCGGGCGGAGTGAAGCTCATCTACACCACGGACGGAGGGGTGAGCTGGACGCGGGTAACCGATCAGGGCTATGGCGGCATTGTTCACGTAGATCAACATGCGATCGAATTCAATCGCGACGATCCATCCATCGTTTATCTCGGCAACGACGGCGGATTTTTCATCGGCAGGCAGGACGGTCTGGTATGGGAGAAACGCGATTTCGGACTCTCCATCTCGCAATTTATCGGCGGAGCGATGCATCCATCCACGGACGCTGTTCTGTTTGGCGGGACGCAGGATAACGGCACACTGCTGTCGCAATCCGCGCCGCTGTTCGATCAGGTGCTGTACGGCGATGGAGGAAACGGGGCAATCGATCCCCGCCATCCCAACGTGATGTACACCACCCGCGAGACACTCAAGTTTTTCCGCTCCGACGATTTCGGCGCCACATGGACGCGCATGCAGAACGGCCTCGGGATGGATCGCGCGCTGTTCTACATCGACTACGCGCTGGATCCTTCCAATCCGGACGTGCTGTATCTCGGAACCTCGAATCTGTATAAAAGTACGAACGGCGCGAGACTATGGAAGCAGATCGCGCAGTGCCCGCTGGGTTCGGCGAATTCCTGCTATTACATTTCAACCATTTTCGTGGCGCCGTACGACGGCAACGTCGTGATGGCGGGCAGCAGTGGCGGCGGCATCACGATTTCCACCAACGGTGGAAACAACTTCACCCGCGTTCCCGACGGAACCCTTCCTTTCGCTTACTGCAGCAGTGTACGCAGCTACGAAGCCGGCGTGATGTACGCGACCTACAGCCGTTACGGTGTGCCGAAAGTATGGCGCAGCAGCGACGGCGGCGCGACATGGTACGACATCAACGGAACGCTCCCCGACGTCCCCGTCAACGACATCCTTCAGCTTGATGGAAAACTTCTCATCGGCAGCGAAATCGGCGTGTTTATTTCGGAGGACACTGGCGCGACATGGCAGCGCTTCGGCAGCGGCATGCCCTCAGTGCCCATTTTCAAACTGCGCTACAATACGCATACAGGAACTCTGCGCGCCATCTCTCATGGTCGCGGAATGTACGACGTGCAATGGACGCAGCTTGCGGCATCGGCGCCGGTGTTCGTTTCGCTGCCGGATACATCCGCGCTGGAGCAGGGCGGTATGTTCGTCTACGCTCCCGTCGTGACGGCATTTCCCTCCGCGCATTTCCGTTTGATCGATGCGCCTGTTGGCGCGACGATAGATCCGATCATAGGAATCATTCGCTGGGTAGCGGATGGCGAAGGACGATTTACTCTCGAAGCGGAAAACAGCGAGGGCGGCACACGACAGGTCTTCACCATCGCTACGCGAACGCAATCAGGCGTCGATTGGGAAATTGTGCAATCGGAGCCGATGGCGACATTGGTGACCTCGATGGTCCTGGCTTCCGACGGCAGTCTCTGGATAGCCCGGGACAGCGCCATAGTCATGCGTTCGGAGGATGGCGGCAGGAATTGGACCGAACGCCGCTTGCCGGGCGGCAGCGCGTCCGTCGCGTCCCTGCACGCTTTCGACGCGCAACGGGCAGTGGCGGGAACGCGCGACGGCAGGATCCTCCGCACGACCGACGGCGGCGTCACGTGGTCGGTGCGCGTGCAGGAAGTCAATGCCTCGTTCGCTAATCTGCGCTTCGCGGACGAGAACCAAGGATTGGCGATCACAGGCGATCCTGACAGACGGGACTTCGCGGTTATCTATGCCAGCAGCGACGGTGGCGAGGAATGGAGCGTGGTCGGAAATGTGAGCGCCCGGCAGCTTCTGGACAATACGCTGGTGATGCATGACGCCGACAGCGCCTGGTTCGCCTCGTCAAATTATTCACGTCCATCGCCGGGTGGACCGGAAGTCTTTCGCACGGCCGATGGTGGCGCTACATGGTCGCCCACCGTCGTCAGCGCGCAGAATATCTCCGGCATGGCCTTCGTGGATGCGCTTGCCGGATTTTGCGTGGACGACATGAGCGGAGTCATACGCCGCACCACCGACGGCGGCAACGGCTGGCGCGCCGCATTCTATCCGATGAGCGGACAGCGCAACGCGCAGGTAGCATCTACGACCGAACCCTCGGCGGTGTGGATCGTCAACGACACGCATGCCTGGGTCACGAAGACGAAAGGACAGACATGGATGAGCACCGCGCTTGTTCCGTCGGGACCCGTGCAGGCCGCGGTGTTCGCGGATTCGGCTCGTGGCTGGGTTGTCACCAAGGCAGGCATTGTGCAACGACTGCGGAATTCACCGCTGCTGACGGCGCGGTCTCCTGGCGTTCCAATGGCCGTGCATCTGTACCCCGCGTATCCGAATCCGCTCGGTAGCGGCCAGACGGAAAGCATGCTGCGTTTTCGTCTCGATGTCCCGCGGCACGTACAGCTCGACGTCTGCAACAGCGCCGGTGTGCGTATCGCCCGTCTTGTGGACGGATTAATGAACGCAGGAGAGCATCGGACTACGTTCAGTGCCAGGAATCTTCCGGCCGGCGCCTATTTCGTACAGCTGACGACCGGAACATTTTCGCAGACAGTGCGTATCTTGGTGTTTCGTTGAAAAACACAATTTTCGCACACGGGACGCGACCAACCGCATCCGAAACACGCGACATCACTACGTCATCGTCAATCGAGGAGATACCCATCGTGAAGAAATTTTTCCTGACCGCATTCCTTCCAATACTGTTGCTTACCGCATGCAGCGACGAATCAACCGAACCGCCCACCGGCGACACCGAAAAACCTTCCGTGATGTTCATCAAACCGGTGAACGATTATCATTTTACAGGCGACACGCTTGGCGTGGAACTCACAGCGAGTGACAATGTGGGAGTCGTGAAAATCGAACTTTTCATTAATACACAAACGACTCCGGCCGCGACGTTGGCGGCCGCTCCATGGAAGACCGTTCTTGATGTATCGGCTCTTCTGCCCGGTGTGAACAGCATTACGGCCAAGGCGTACGACGCGGCCGGCAATGCATCCAATCGCGTTGTACTTTCGGTGATCAAGGCCGCAGAGGGCGTATTCAACTATTCCTTCCGCGCCGGTGCCGGGTTTACCTACGATGTATGGGATCTCGATGAAGCGAACGAGAAACTGCCCGCGTCGAAAAGCACCGTAACCTCCACCGTCGAGCAGGGCAACGGCCAGCCGATGGGAGGTAAGAGCGATTGGTGGCGCGTCATCGACACTGATGCATCCGGTGATAAGGATACGCTGATCGGGCGTGTCGACGCAAACGGTAATCTCGAACTGTATGGATTCGCGACCAAGTTTGTGCGCAAGTTCATCGAAGGTGTGATCGAAGGCGGTTTCCCGATTCAGATGCCTGAACTACCCGCGCCGGAATGGGCGGTCGTAGGCTACTTTAACAGCGCGCCCGGAACCCCCGCGGCACCGGGATCCGAGTGGGACATCACCGCGGCAGGCGGTATCGACATCCCGCTTGGATTGGTCTCCGCCAACGTGAGGATCAAGGCGAAGTACATCGACCGCACGGAAACCGTTGTCGTGAACGGCAAGACGATCAAGCTCTGGCATGTCGAACTTTCGAATATCGTGACCATTCTCGGTGGCGAGTCGGTCGTCACCGTGCACGTCTGGTACAGCGACGATCCTTCGGGTCGCATTCTGCTCCATCAGGTGAGCACCCTGCTCAACCTGATGATCACCACCTATCAGCTTAACGGCGAGAAGTGGGAGTTGAACAGCTGGCAATAGAAGCGCACGCTGCAGAGCGCGGAGAGCGAAGAGGTTTCATCCTTTTCGCTCTTTTTTTTTCGGTGAAATGCATTCCACTGCCCCGGGCTATTTCGGGGATGACATTTTTTCTGTCCGAAATAAACACCGTCATCCTGATTGTGCCTACCAGCGCTGCGTATCGGGCCATTTCATGGGTGACATGTGGCTTTCTTACGCGCGTGATCAAGCTCGTCATCCTGAGTGTGCCCACCAGCGCTGCGCACCGGTCCATTTCGTGGGTGACA
>CAYJMN010000071.1:0-4938 GCA_964371045.1 uncultured Chromatiales bacterium
AGCTCTTAGCTCTTAGCTCTTAGCTCTTAGCTCTTAGCTCTTAGCTCTTAGCTCTCTGCGCTCTGCGCTTTCACTCGGCGGGGGTGTCCTCCGTGACCCAGTCGGCGGCGGCGAGGGAGGCGGTTTCGTAGACTGCTTCCATCGATTCGAGAAAGGGAATGGATGATCGCCAGAAAGGGATCGCACCCAAGCGTTTGGGAAGAGCGGCGTTCACGTGGATCGGTGTGGCCGGCAAGATAAGGATCTCCTTGGCCGGATTCCATTCCCAAAATGACGCTGGTTCAACTGGAAGAGGTGACGGTGCGACGGTGCGCGGCGATGCGGCGGTTGTCGACGTCGGCCCTTTGAGCATATTCAGCAACTGGTCGCGGTCCATCCCACGCATGCGAAGAAGCAGGAAGGGATCGTCGTCGAGCGCTTCGGCAAGGATGTAGTACACCGCCGCGATATGCTTGCAGGGATTCGAATAATCGGGGCAGGAGCAGTCGGTAACGAGGTCGGCATGGCGCTCCGGGAAAAGCGGTACGCCGGTTTTTTTGACCAGATCCTCAAGTTCCTCGGGCATTTCTCCATTGAGCAAGCGGACGGCGTGGATCGGTTCGGAGCGGAGCTTCCGGAGAATTTTCGTCCATTCCTCGGGAGTGAAGGCCCGGAGGCGTATCGTGATGGCGTAGGGCGTTTTTCTCGTACCCTGAACGAGCGCCCGCACATTGCCGCCGCCGATCTGAAGGGACGATACCTGACCGCTGCGCGCATAGCTTTTTCCCCGCGTCAGTCTGGCGCCGATGTGGAAACTCTCCAGTGTATCTATCCAGCGCTTGCCCCACCAGCGTACAGCGAAAGCGCCGCGGACGCTCCGTGCCTTGATGCCTCCGCGTACGGCGATCGGCGCGGCGGGCTCGTAATGCCACCAGCCGTCATGATTATAGTGCATGCCACCCGATGAACCCGCTTGAAATCCGTCATCGTCAGCGTCAACCTCGTCCTCGTCCTCGTCCTCATCGTCCATCTCATCGTCATCATCCCAATCCTCATCGTCCTCGTCGTCGTCGGAGAATCCGTAGCCATCATAGTAACGGTCTTCATCGTAATCCTCGTCATCGTCCCAGGAATCCTCATTCTGGTCGACAAGAAGATTCTCGTCGATCACGTGCTCGTCGTATTGGGGAATAGGGAGCTTGGGCGCCCGGGTGGAGATTTTCCGTTGTGTGGTCGTTGCCGGAGCTGGTGTATCCGCGACTTTTTTCTTCAGTGCCGGTTTATTTTTTTTCACCGTGTTGGTGCTTGCGGTCGCCTTCTTTTTCGTCGCGGTTTTTTTCTTCGCCGATTTCTTTTTTTTCAGCATCGATATTTCCTTTATCGCCGCTGCTTTCGCTCCGAATTGAAATGTTTTGGCTACGGACATGCTTAATCTCCTACCGCTTCATTCGAGAGACTGATCAATTCGAGGAAATCCTTGTTCGACAATTCGGTGAGCCACTGCTCACCGGAACCGACCACGCGATCCGCTATGACCTGTTTTTTTTCAAGAATCGCATCGATCCGTTCTTCGAGCGTGCCCGCGACGATGAAGGTGTGAACCTGGACGTTCCGCTTTTGTCCGATTCTGAACGCTCTATCCGTGGCTTGCTGCTCGACCGCCGGATTCCACCATCGATCGTAATGGATGACGTGATTTGCGCGCGTGAGCGTGAGGCCGGTTCCACCCGCCTTGAGTGAGAGGATAAAGACGTGCGGTGCCGCTTCGTCGCTCTGAAAGCGGTCCACCATCGCATCGCGGCGCTTCCTCGAAAGGCTGCCGTGAAGGAAGAGGACCTCCTCGCCGAAGCGCTCCTCCACCGCTTGCTGCAGGAGGGCGCCCATTTCCGCGAACTGCGAGAACACCAGTGTCCGCTCGCCGCGGCTGCGCGTCTCGGCGAGGATGTCGATAAGCCGGGCGAGCTTCCCGGAACGATCGCTCAGAGAGGAACTATCCGCGAGATACTGGGCGGGATGATTGCAGACCTGTTTGAGGCGAAGGAGCGCGGCGAGCATCGCACCTCTTCTGGACATGTCGTCGTCGGTATTCAGCGTGCCCGCCACGGTGTCTATCACCGCCTGATACAGTGTGGCCTGCTCGCGCGTCAGCGTGCAATACTCCTTTTGGATAATTTTATCCGGTAAATCGGATATAATGCTCTTGTCCGTCTTCAAGCGCCGGAGAATGAACGGACCGGTCAGAGTTTTCAGTCGTTCCGCGGCGTCGGTATCCCCATAGCGCTGGATTGGAAGCGTGTATTGATCGCGAAACGTTTTGCGGGGGCCCAGCCAACCGGGATTGAGAAACTCCATCATCGACCAGAGATCGGCGACCGAATTTTCCACGGGAGTTCCGGTCAGGGCCACACGCCATGCGGCCTTCAATGAACGGGCGGCCTGCGATTGCTTCGTATCCGCGTTCTTGATGTTCTGGGCTTCGTCGAGCACGATGCCCGCCCACTGCACATTCCCGAACGTTAGCTGATCACGGTACAGCAATCCGTAGCTCGACACCACGACCGCGCTTTTCGCCGCGGCTTTCTCGAACGCCTTCGCACGGCGTCGGTCTGCTCCATGATGAATCAGCACGGGAAGATCAGGCGCGAATCGCTCGGCTTCCTTTCTCCAGTTGTTGACGACCGACGTCGGACAGACGAGGAGAACCGGACGCCTCTCTCCGGACTCCCTGGCACGTTGCATGAGCACGAGGGTCTGAATGGTTTTCCCCAGTCCCATATCATCCGCGAGACATGCGCCCAGACCCAGACGACTGAGCATCGCGAGCCAGGAATATCCCCGCTGTTGATAGGGACGAAGCTCCCCGTTGAATTTCGACGGCGGAGCGAACAGTTCGAACTCCGACGGATTCGTCAGCGCGTCAAGCGTGTCCTTCAGCCAGCCAGTGAGCGTCGCGGAATCGACATGGATCTTCCCGATCGTTCTGCCCGCGCCCAAGCCCAACGCCAGCGCGTCGCGGGCGGTTACGGACACCACGCGTCCGGATTCGAGCACACGCAGCGCCGCGGTGAGGCTGCTCTGATCCACCTGGACCCACTGCCCGCGAATTTTGACCAGCGAAGATTTGAGAGAGGCGAGACGGCGCAACTCCTCGACGTCGAGCGTGTCGTCGCCCAGCGCGGCATGAAGGTTGAAATTCACCAGCGCATCCATGGAAAATGCGCCGAGCCCGTCCTTTCCGTTGGACTTCATCGAGGCATTCAAGCTGATGCGCTTCGCGCTGCCCTTCCCCGTCCACCAGGACGGAAGCAGAAGTTGAAATCCGGCATTGCGCAACAATTCCGCGCTGTCGCTGAGCAGGGAAAATGCTTCTTCGGTCGACAAGGCGACGTAGGCCGGCTTCGCTGTTCGGAGGCTGCGGGCTACGGCAGGAACGAGTCCGGATGCCTGTCCAAGCGCCATCAACACATATTCCGTGTGCCGGGCGCCATAGCGTTGCAACTGTTGCGCAGCGGGGCCCCGCGTTTTCCATACCTCGGCAAGCGGAATCAGGAGACTCGGGTCCTCTTTCGGGCTGACGAGATATTCGAGCTTCCATGTGTCGACCCTGGGTGAACGTAGTCCGCGGTCGAATTCCTCCGGCTCCATCAGTCTGAAGCAGAATCTGAACGGCGCGGCGGCGATGACTTCGACGGGACGCCGCCATTGTTCCAGTTGCGTAGCGAACTCCTCGATATCCGCATAGCCGGACCAATGGATGACATGATCGTCGCCAACAAGCGCTCGGAGCCAGGCATCGTGCATGCTGTCGGCGCGAGCACGCGTGCGGCGTTTTTTATCACCTGCCGGATGGTCCGTATCGCTGGAGGATCGGACTATATAATCGACGATGGCCTCGAATATGGGATTGAGGATTTCGGTCGGAGGATGATCGGGCGGTGGTACACCGGGCCTGGAGAGGCAGCGGCATGAAGACGGCATGGTTGTCGCAAGCGTACGGAGCGCGGTAGCGTCGTGTTCGTCAGGAATTGGATACCATTGCGCTTCCCAGCGTCCGTTTCGCGCAGCTACTCCCGGAAGGAAGCGCTGCGCGATGACGGTGGCGATGGCTATGTGCAGCAGTGACGCGCACCACTTCATTGAAGCGCCGGGTAGGATGCCGGGGAAATTATCTGAATTTCCGACAAGGGCCTGCGTGAGCTGCGCAAGCTCATCGAAGGTAAGACGCCTCGCGGTCACCTTCACGGCCGACAACCCATCGATCGTTTCGTCGGCGGCGGTGCCCATTAACGGGGATGATGGGAGGGGGACTCCATGCGAGGTCGGCAGCCACGCCACCAGACGGGATGTATTCTTTCTCGAGAGGAACATCCCCGCGACGATGCTTTCCAGTGTCCGACTGAAGTCGTCGCGTTTCGGATCAAAGGTGTGAACGGAAGCGGCGGTAGTGGCCGATGAGGAATCGAAGGCGGCGCGGTTCCCCTCTTCCAGCCACAGCCATGGCTCACCATCGACAAAGGAGGTGTGACATGCTATCATCGTGTTGCGGTCAACTCATGGTGAATAATCGAAGCATCCGAGTCAATGTACGGGATTTTGATGAGATGATTTTAAAACAGCTATTCCGGTCCTGTCTGGAGGAGATATCTGGTTTCGTGCTTCGTTCGCTCAGGTCTTGGCACGCATCTCGTCTCGCCCTGCATTGCATCATAAATACATTCTACCCTGAGCTATGAATACCAAGGTAGCTTGGAGGAAATGTCCGTGTAGCGATTAGAATGACGTCGCCGCGATCCGAAGACGTACATTGGTCGCAACATCGGAAGCAGATGGTATCGAAGGGCATGATAACGAGGAAGAAGTTAACGCAAAGGTGCAAAGGCGCAAAGAGGAATTTTTAAGGAGAAGAATGATGGGGGCACAGGATCGTCGGCGGTTTGGGAAGCGCGTGGGCGATACATG
>CAYJMN010000071.1:5038-29931 GCA_964371045.1 uncultured Chromatiales bacterium
AATCGCCCACTTGTTGTGAAACAGGATCAACTGCGGCGATACATGAAACGCCCACTCGTCATGAATCGGGATGCAACCGCGGCGATACATGAATCGCCCACTTGTTGTGAAACAGGATCAACTGCGGCGATACATGAAACGCCCACATTCCGCCGTTATTCCCCTGAAATCGCCCTCCGCTCATCCGATGTCGGTGAAATTCGATTCTGTATCAACCTCCCCGAACCCACTACCCTCTCAACAGACGCCTCCGTCATCCGAATTTCAATCCCCCTCCCATGCTTCGCCCGATTTCGGCTACGCTCAACCACCGGAAGGGCCCTGAGCGCCCCCTGAGCGAAGTCGAAGGGCGGCTACGCTCAACCACCGGAAGGGCCCTGAGCGCCCCCTGAGCGAAGTCGAAGGGCGGCTACGCTCAACCACCGGAAGGGCTCTGAGCCCGGAGTACCCGTTCCACGGAACGTTCGTACTGCGTCAGTGAATCACTTCGACTCTGACCTATCGCGTCAGGAAAATCTGGTCCTGTCCGACCGACCGGATCGATGGGCCGTTCCTGGCCGCCATTCCTCCGACTCCGCCCGCAACGGTTTTCCCCGAACGTAAGGTCTTCATGTTCCGCGCAACCCTCTGCGTACCCGTCAGAAGCAGCACACGCCCGAGAAACATCGTATCCCGTAACATTTCCGAGTCCACGCCTAAAGCATCCGACCGCCCGGACC
Source organism: uncultured Chromatiales bacterium (assembly GCA_964371045.1). Taxonomy (GTDB): domain Bacteria; phylum Bacteroidota; class Ignavibacteria; order SZUA-365; family SZUA-365; genus JAOSJT01. The sequence continues at coordinate 5,758 of CAYJMN010000071.1, forward strand.
CGCTCCCGGCAGCATCGAACCGCAGCGCCAGCACTTCCGTCAACGACGAGTTCCGCTGCTCCTTGCTGCGCTGTTTTGGCATGACAACCACATGGCTCCATTTCTCATCAAGCTCCACTGTCAGACGCTGGCTTTCTTCCTCATCCGTCAACACCCTCGCCCTGTAGCGCCGCGTCCATACAACCCCTCCCGCCGTGCCGCGAAGAGTATTGATGCGAAGCCCGCTGTTCATCTTCAGATAACCCATAAACATCGGCAGCGTCATGACGCGTCGGTAGTAGTTCCATTCATCGGTTCCGATCGCCGGGACTTCGTGACGATTCCGCCAGTCGGTGATGACGATCTTGAGATCCACGGCGGAAGGCCGGATGTTGATGCCTTCGATGCGGACGCACGAAAAATTTTGCAGCGCCATGCCGAGCACATCCAGAAATGCCCGGCCTACATCGCTGAGCGTCGTGATGCCTTCGGTACACTTTCCGAGGATTTCGGCGTCACCCTTGGTTTCGAGAACGACATGATGCACTCCCGGTTGGGAGTAGTCGTAGCCCCGCACACGCCGCGTACTGAGTCCTTTTAGTCTTTTCATTCTAATTCTCCCTGAATTAGTGATACAATGAGACCGGAAATGTATAAAAATACTGCGGAATCAGACAAGCCAAAAAACGGTCAACGGGGACGGGCCCCACGGTCCGAAGATCGCGTTGCCTCAACAAGAATCTTACCCTAGATCCACCGGCAGGCGTATTCGCCAGTTGGAATCTGCTTGCCTTTTTCGACAGGAATAGTTACAATGCGCCGACGAAGCAATACTATTGGCGCGATGGACGGCATCACCGGCTGACTTGTTCAAACCGGTTATGCATGTGTTTCTCACGACTGCGATACAAATCAGCTTTTAATGGAGGGCCCCATGCCGGTTCAACGATTGAAGGAATTTCTGGATCGGGAGGCTGTACGATACGTGGTGATTTCGCACTCACCAGCGTTTACCGCACAGGAAATCGCCGCGCACGCGCATATTCCGGGCAAGGAGTTGGCGAAAACCGTGATGGTGAAGATTGATGGAAATATGGCGATGGCTGTCCTGCCTGCATCGCGCCATGTCGACTTTGACGCCATGGAAGTTGCTGCGGGAGCGGGGAAAATCGAACTTGCGACGGAAGCGGAATTCCGCGACCTGTTTCCGCAATGCGAATTAGGCGCGATGCCGCCGTTCGGGAATCTCTACAATCTGCCCGTCTACGCCGCGGTCGCACTGGCAGAGGACGAAGATATCGCTTTCAACGCCGGAACGCACCGGGAACTGGTACGGATGAAGTACAAGGACTATGAACGACTTGTGAAGCCCCGTGTTCTGAAATTCTCCGCGAAATAACCCGGTGTATTCACTCGTTTCGACGAAGCGGCGGATTCAATCGTATTGAATCCGCCGTTGTTTTCGAAACGCCGCTCCTGCGACTCATTTCTATGACCAACCATTGACAATTCGATAGCCCACCGGATCCGCCTTAGGCAGGAACTTCATCCCGGCAACATTATTCCCGCCAGAAGACTGTTTCCCCGCTGTTCACGTCGATCCCGAGATCCAGATCCCAGGAATTAAAGCTGATTTCGACCTCTTCATCGACGGACAGCATGTCATCCATGAGATCCCAAAGTCCGACGACCGCATTGATCGCCTTGGGAAAGACACCTGTTCGAAAATTCACGATCGAGCCATCGGGCAGATGTACATGCTCGTAAAAATCGGCAACCAGATCGGGTCTGTCGTTCCGCAGTGTATCGGCATTGACATATCGCACATGACCACCCGCGTCGCTATGGATATGTCGCGTAAAATGCTGGACCGCATGACCGCTCTCGAGAAGTTCGATCAATTCGACGAACGACTCAATCCATAGCCGCGGGCCTGTTTCTGGTGCTGTATCGCCGTAGACCTGATCCTGAAGAGCTTCCCAGAATTCGATCATATCATCGAATTCGGGAGAGTCCAGGGCCTCACGCAGGGTTACACCGTAAGCGCCGGTGGGGATCTCCGTGCCGCTGACGTGAATCTCCGAAACCAGCATGGTGTCCTGTGTCATCTCGCATTCCCTGTGTCGTACCGTGTCGAGCCCTCCTTTCGTCATCCCGATCGTAGACGCGTTGACCGGATGCAGAAACGTATCTATGACCAGGTGCGACGCATACCCGAAAATCCATGCCTCAATACTCTCAAGCGCATCGGTGGGGTATTCTTCGCCCACGCGTCGCTTCTTGAGTTCCGACAGACAAGATTGGAGAAATCGTCCCGTATCGCGGCGATGATACGTGTCGGTCCACGCGGCGTCCATTGCGGCAAAAGGTGAGTCGGGCGCGAGGGCCCCGATGTACACGTGACCGGCTTTGCGGCTCAGTGTTTGCGAGAGACGATCCGACAACCTGTCGTCGAGCATCGCGCCATGCGCAATGGTTATATGCGTGTATGGTCCTGCCATGGAGAAAAATCCCCCGTATGAAAGTTGTGTCAAACCTCAATTTGTTCATTTTGGCGATAAAATCAGAATGCTCAAGATCGCCGGAATTCGCGTGGAGAGCGGAGCGGGGGGACGCTCGCATTTCCAACGCGTGAGTATGTACACCCTTTCACTCTACCTGCGAACGACGGGACGTACGAACGTGGCATCGCCGCTTGTGACAAACAGGAAGTACACCCCTGCCGGTGATGCACTCAAATCGATGTCCTGCGCGTAGTCGGTCGTGCCGGAGGGGCTATCATGTCGTGCGACTTCTTGTCCGAGTATGTTGCGCACGATCAGTGAGGTGCGAACAGGAATTTCGGTGCGAAGCCGGACGCGCAGGCGTCCGTCGTTGGGATCGGGCCACACATCGAAGCTGCGGACATGCGCCGGAATCACTGCGGAGATAGCTGACACGACGAACGGATCGGACATGGTTGTGCATCCCGCCTGCGTTGTGACATGCACCCGATACGTCCCGATCGAAGTCAACGATAAGGTCTGGAGGATTTCTCCCGGCAGTTCCTGGTCGTCCTTGAACCATTGATATGCATGCGCCGCGATATTGCAGACCAGAACATCTCGAAAGCGATCGATGCACCGGGTATCCGGCAGGGGATGGACCGTAACCCGAACCGTATCCGTCACGCTGTAGCGGCCGTCGGCGGCCATCGACCAACAGTAATAGAGCCCGCTTTCGGTTACCGTGAGACGCCGCCCGGTGTAGCCGATATTCCACCTGTACCATTGCCGATCGCCGCCGGCATCGAGCACGACGGAATCCCCATAGCAGAATACGAGAGGTCCGCTGGCGGTGAGTTTCGCGACAGAGACTTCGGGCAACCCAGGGATGTGTACCGAGGATTCACACGTGCAGGTATCGCTGTTCGGTGCGAAAGTCCGGACACGCAGCGTGTAATCCCTGTCGATACGACTAAGGGGGTGCGATATGCTCCATGACGCGGTGCCAGGAATGCCACCCACATACAGATTTATCGGAGATGTGAGCTTTGTGAAGGCACCGGGGTCATCCGGAGGCGCAAGCTCAAGGTCACCGGGCAATTCAATGATTGCCGATACCGGCACGGCTTCCCAGCCGGCCTCGTTTTTCACCGAGAGCGAAGCGGTGAATGGCATCGGGTTGTAGGTCCCGTTGATTGTGTCGCCCGCCACGACCGGGGTGGTGAGTACGCAAGACAGGTGTGCCGTAGCAGGCGGAATGAGAACATCCACACAGCGGGACACCTCGGTATGGTTTGAGAATGCCGCGACGATGCAAACCCGGCGGTTCCTGAGGGTACCCCCCATTCTTGGAACAATGCGCCACGAGAACTCGGGAGTTTCACCAGGTCCGATAAGCCTCGAGGGAAAAAAGACCGTATCCTTCAATGGGGAACCCAACGTAAAATCCAATTTCGAATACTCAATGCGGATATGAAGCAGCCGTGCTTCAACGCTGCCGCTGTTTAGTAAATACGCCACGATCGGAAAGCCATCCGGTTCGTATCTGCCACGATCCTTGTCCCAACTTAGCAGGGGCGGAGGAAGCACGGTGCAGCTCATCACGGGCATCTGGCGAAATACGCATAGTGTTGTATTGTTCAGCCGGGGAATCATGCAGCCGCCTGTGAACCAGGAGGCGTCTCCGTCCACATCGACGCAACCGGTGTCTTGCGCGTTCGTGCGGAATATCAGATCGAACATCCTGCCGGGACCTGTCGCCCGCCGACTCTCGGCGGTCTCGACCGTCGCGCCGCCTGGGAAGGGCGTCACGGTAAATGCCGCTCCTTCGTACAGCGATCCCGGTGGACCCTCGGCACCGGTAAGTTCCAGACGTGTTGTATCGTAGATGATCCGGAAACCAAAGGGATGAAGCGTGTTTCCCGCAAGAGTGGTGACCTGATTCACGGGCATGCGGACATCGGAATCTTTCAGTCCTATCGCCTGTCCCAGTGACATATCAATGGTGGTGAATTCGCTTGAATCCATGAGTGCCGTGAAGTCGAATGAGGCCATCGCGACGTCGCCGCAGATATTCGCGATCTCAAGCTCCATGGTTCTGTTCCCGCCGTCGGGGCATTCCGAATCGTAAACCAGTTCACCATCAATCGTCATCTTCCGCACATGCTCGAAGATTTCTTCAAAGATCGGAACGAGTTGGCTCGCATCCTGTGTCTGGAAATATTCCCCTCCCGTCTCCACCGCAAGACGTTCCATATCGACCGCGCCTGACGCATTTCCCAGAACGACGCTGAACACGCGCAGTTGATGTCGCTTCGCAAGAGCGATAATCTCCGCGGGTGTACGAGATGGAGAGTTATCCGCACCGCCGGCGAGCACGACCATGAAGCGGATCTGATTTATCCCGTCATTGATCAATTCAATGAGACCCGCATAGGCGCCATCCCATAGTTGGCGGATGCCGTTCGCAAGCAGCGCGTCCACGCCGGAATGAAGCAAGGATTTGGTGGTGGTCATCGGTCTGCACACGGTCACATTGGAACCGAACGATATGATTGCAGCTTCATCGATGAGTCCATCCATTTTTTCCACGAAGGCATGTCCTGCGTTCATCGCTCCCACCATACCGGTGCCGGCCATTGAGCTGGAGCAATCGAACACCAGCGCCGCTGAAATCGGCATATTCAGAATGGTGGCGGGGGGCCCGAGCAAGAAATTCGCGATCACCTTCCCATTCTCACGAACCCGGTAATCGCTCACATTTTTGTTGATCTCCAGGGCACCGTTACATTCCGTCCTGAACCTGACCGATACTTGCGGCCAGGCGACATGCGTCTGCGTCAAGGTCAGCACAGGCTGCGAGAAGGCGGTGCCGCCAGCGACAATCGAATAGAGCAGCCAAATTGCCGTCGCGATCGGGAGTAATCGAAGTTGTTTCATTGCCTCTCCACCTTCGTCCGAAATGCATGTTGTGGAAGATCTTGCGTCATCACGACAGTCGGGTTGCGCGGGGAAAATGGTTACGCTCAAATTGAAGCGCCAACATTGGGAGCACGGATTCACGCATCCTGTTATTGTCCTGCGGGCAAAACGATGCCTCCGAGCGCGTTCTATTTTGTCTCGACTATTGCACGAGCGGCTGTTGAAGGAGCATACATTGGACCTTCGTGCTCTTCGTGCCCCACGGTGTCCTCCGTGCCTGCAAGGAAGCGCAGAGCGTCTGCCATCAATGCCAGCGTCAGCGTCCACTCCGCACAACAGCGCGCACAAAGGTTGCGCCCCCGCTGGTGACGTGCAGGAAATACACTCCCGCCGCGGCTGTACCGAGATCGATGTCCTGGCTGTATTCCGTCGAACTGGTCGCGCTCTCATAGCGCGTGAGTTCCTGACCCAGTATGGAACGAACAACGATGGAGGTCCGAACCGGGAAATCGGTGCGCAGCCGCACACGTACATGGCCGTCGTTGGGTTCAGGCCACACATCGAAACTTCGCACATACGCAGGCATGACGGCGGAGAGGACGGTTACCTCGAACGGCTCGGAATACGCGATACAACTGTCAGGTGATTCAATTCGCACACGGTAACTACCCGGAGCCGTCAACTGGAGCGACTGTCCGGTTGCACCCGGAACGGCGGGGCCATCCTTGAACCATTGGTATCTGAAGGCCGGTGTACTTGACAATACATCGCCATTGCGGGTGATTATGGGTGCTGCGGGCTGCGGATAGACCGTGATCGCGACGGTATCCGTAGCGAAGAGGCGGCCGTCGGACATCATCATCACGCAATAATACGCCCCGGTCGTTGTGACGGTGATGCTCTGGACCGTTTGGCCGGTATTCCACCGATACCAAAGGTAGCCGGAACCGGCGTCGAGCACGACTGATCCGCCTTCACAGAACGCATGCGCAGCGTTGAATGGAATCGTAACCGGGAATACCTCGGGCATCGCCGGAATGAGCACATCCTCGGAACACCTGAGTGTGTCGGTGTTCGAAGAAACAGCGGTTACGGTGATGGTATAGCGCTTGGCGGTAGCTGTGCGGGGATGCTGCACCCTCCAGGACACCTGGCCCATCGAACTCGGCGCTATACGCACAGGCGCCGTGGTCTTTGTAAACGACGAGGGAGCGTCCGGCACCGCAAGCTCCAGATCCGCAGGCAAGTCAATCGTAGCCCACACGGTATCCGTCTCCCAGCCGCCATCATTCGTCAGCGACAGCGTCGCAATGAAGGGCATGGAAACGTACTGTTGAGCAAATGTGTCAACGGCGATCCCGGGCACGTTGAGATCGCATACCAGCCGCGGATACGCTTGCGGTATCGAGATATCCACGCAGCAGGAAACCTCGTTGTGATTGGCGAACGTGGCGATGACACAAAGGCGGGAATTCTTGCGGTTTCCCCTTGGGCGGGGGGCGATATCCCAACCTACGTCACTGTACAAACCCGGTCCGATAAGGGCGGTGGGAAGGAAGATGGTGTCACTGACGGGAGCGAGCAGCGTCCAATCGTTTTTCACATACTCGATGCGTACGTGGCTGAGCTGCGCGTCGACGCCTCCATTATTCGTCAGGCGGATTGTGAGCGGGAACTGCTCCGGCGAGTATTTCCCGGTACCTTTGTCCCACGCCAGCGTAGGTGCTGCGAGACCACCGCAGCTTACGATCGGCATATCAGCAAAAATACACAGGGTCGTATTGTTCAGCCGCGGTATCATGCAGCCGTCGGTGAACCACGACGCGCCGCCCCGCACATCGGCGCAGCCGGTGTCGACCGGGTTTGTGTGGAAGATGAGATCGAACATGTTGCCGGAGCCCGTCACTGCGCGGTTTTCCGCAGTTTCGATGATCGCTCCTCCCGCGACGCGGGTAATGGTGAAAGCGGCGCCGTCGTAGAGCGATCCCGCGAGCGCCTCGGCGCCGGTGAGTTCCAGGCGCGTCGTATCGTAGATGATCCTGAAACCGAAGGGATGCAGCGTATTCCCCGCAAGAGGTGTGACCAGATCCACGGGCATGCGAACCTCGCTGTTGCGCAATCCCGCCGATTTCCCGAGTGAAATATCGATATTCGCGAAGCTGCTTGAATCGACCGGAGCGGTGTAAACAGCCGAAGCCGTATCGCTTCCGCCGCAGGTATTCAGGATTTCCAGCTCTACTGTCCTCGCGGAGCCGTCGGGACACTCCGATTCATATCTGATGCGGCAATTGATGAGTTGCGCGCGCATGAGATCGTAGATCTGTTCGAATATCGTTGCGAGCTGTCCGGCATTCGGAGTCTGAAAATATTTACCTCCTGTCTGCAGCGACAGTTGTTCGAATTCGACGGTGCTTGAGGGGCTGCCAAGAAGTACGGTGTACACCGGAATGTTGTAACGCCGCGCGAGTGCGATTACAACACTCACTTGTATCGTGGAGGCGTTGTCGTTGCCATCCGCCAACAGGACCACCCCGCGACATTGATTCACCCCGTTATTGATCAGCTCAACAACGCCGGCGTATGCGGCGTCCCACACGGCTGTACCACCGCTCGCGAACAATGCATCCACAGCACTATGAAGCATCGGTTTGATGGACGTCATCTGCTGATAGGTCGTGACCGTTGAATTGAAAAAAATGACTGTTGCTTCGTCGATCACACCGTCCATTTTATCCACAAACGCATGTCCCGCCTGTTTTGCGCCCGCCAGTCCGGTTCCGTCCATGGACCCTGAACAGTCGAACACCAACGCTGTGGAAATCGCACAATGAATTGAAGTATCGGGACACCAGAGTGTGAAATTGGGGATGTCTTTCCCGTTCTCTTTCAGGCGATAATCCTGTTTGTTCACAGCGTAGGCGGGGGCGCCGCCGCACTCGAGGGCCACGTTGAGTTCGATCCTCGGCCAGGTGACAAGGACGTGACTCACATTGAGTACAGGCTGTGAAACAGCAGTAGAAATGGCGATACTCAGTAACAAACCCAAAACTACCGCGGCTTTCGGAATCATTCTCACTCCTCTCATGACTTCTCCTCCATCCATTAAGGTGCTGTCGATGTCCCCGCATACGCGCCTCACCCGAAGGCGCCGTACGAAAGGATTCGGCGATGACATCAGGGGCAACCTATCAAATTCCTGTATCAAGAGCAAGTTATCCGCAGGCGACGCTTCGCAGAGCAGCTATCGATGCACAGCGCGGCAGCGACACCCGCCGCGTTGACCAGCAGGTCGATCGGGTCATAGACATTCGACATCAGCCCGAAGCCGTTGAGCAGCTCGAACGCCTCCACGCACAGCAGCGCAGCCGCGGCGAGGCGGTGCCGGATGAGCCGGGCTGCATCGGCGTCACTGGGTAGAAACGGGATACCGCTATCGATGCGAGGAAATAGACAGAGAACGAAACACCGAAATTGCCGCCGTAGTCATGCAGCACCTCAGCCAGCGGACCGCAGCATCGCTACTTCAGCATCAGCATCGCGATACCGGGCAGGATGTATACAACATTCCGAAAGGTCTGTCGCCAACTATTTCCTGATGAATCCATACTTCACCAGGAGCATATCTTCGTCCTGAAGCAGTCCGACACCCCGGGCGTACATTTTAAATTCCTTCTCGCCAGTCTTGAGTGCGGAACCTTCCTGTATCTTCAGACATGAATCGAAGGCTCCTGCCGGCGTTTCGAAGTTCCCGCCGAGGCTGATGACCTCGGCACGGTCCATGGCTATACCAGGCGCAATCTCCTGGTAATACTTCATGCCCGCCGTCGGGGCGCCCGGCATAATCAGCCCTGGCTTGGCATTCGCATCGTCCGCTCGCCACCCACCGCTATGCCCTGTGATTTTTCCATCCGTGTAATCGTCGACAGCTTCACCGAAATAGAACACGTCCCGGGTATTCTTGTCGATCGCGAAAAAATTCCGTGACACCTCTTTCAACTCACCGTTTTCCCACTCTCGTTCTTCAACGACACGCGTCATAATACCACCGACCTCCACCGTGTCATGAAGAACGGTAATGACGAGCTTCTCGTCCTTGCTTTCGAACACAAGTTCAAAGTCCGGCTCCAGTATGAAATACGGATTTGTCCCTGTGGATACAAGATCGCGACTTGCCATGTCGAATTCTTGCCGCCAATCCGAAGCAGACGTTTTTTCTTGCACGGATTCTCCCTTCGGGGTTTTAGATGCGTCACAGCCGATTACTGCGAGCACGATGCACAACGCGAGGATACTTCTGAATGATTTCATCTTTTCCACCTTGTCAATTGATGCGAACATAAAGAGCCGTGTCGTTTCGCGGCGTCCGTCAGAATTACGCACCGGGTTGAAAACCACCGGTATAGTCGCCAAGCTTTGGCACTGCTGATATTGTCGAACAACCTGAAGCCGTTTCCGTGCTGAACAGCGAGTCAGGCGGCATTGTTGATATCCCGGCTCTCCAGTATCCGTTTGGTGTTGCCGTTTCGTGCGATGTTGAGCATGGCGAGGCCGATGCACTCTGTCGTGGTGACGAAACCGGGAAAGAGTTTCCGCAACAAAGGAAACAGAGGTTTGAAAGCGATAATGAAGATGCGGTATATCGGCGTTCTGGATATTTCGCCGTGCATAGGTTGGATCAATGCAGGCCGGAACATGAAGGCGTTGAGAGTCATGCCCAACAGTTCGTTTTCGGTCCTGCCCTTTACGCGTGCCCACATGCTGCGGCCCCGCTCCGTGCTGTCCGTGCCTGCACCGGATACGTAGATGAACGTCATACCGGGATTCAGCCGGGCAAGCGTCGCGCCGACGGCAACTGGGATATCGTGATTGATCGCGGCGTATTCCATTTCGTTTCTTCCGGCGGCAGTGGCGCCGAGACAGAAACAGCATGCGTCGTAGCCCACCAATTCGTGTTCGACTGTCCGGTAGTTCAGCAAATCCCCGTGCACCAGTTCCCTTAATTTCCGGTGCGTGAGACCGGTGGGCGTGCGGCCCACAGCCAGCACCTCCTTCACTCCAGCATCCTGGAGGCACTCGCGCAGGACTCCCTGACCGACCATTCCACTCGCACCGAACAGCAGAACCTTCATGATCCATTTCCATTGTTACAATTCCAGAACGGCCGAGGCATACCAACCGCACCTCCTTCGCCACAATAATGACTGAAGGTGAAAAGGTCGAAATAAATGTTACGTGATGCAAAGCTGAATACGATGAGACAGGGCCTGGCATCCTTGCTCTTCACGGTGGCAATGGGTAGGCGTCTTTGGTCGCGGGTCAGCGAGTCCACTTCGCTACCTCGCTCTCCTGATTGTCGTCCAGTCGCTTTGGTGAAGTTGGACCCCACCTGCATTGAATGTTGTTCGTCGCTCCACCTCGGCTTCGTGCATGCGTACTTCAAGACTAATCCCGACAACTTCTTGAGGTTTTACCCGGAATATCTTTGCGAGCGCCTGAAGAAAACGAACCTGCCCCAATTCCCATACAGGTGGATTGGGATTATTGCGGGCATCCGGAACTGTCCGAGGAAATAAATAGATGCAAGGAGGCGGTACAACCTTTGCTCCAATTGTTTGTCCCCGTTTGGTGCGGCCCGTTAGTTTTGGGCACGGTCTAGCCATTGTACCGCAAAGCATATCCCAGATCAATAGGCCATCCACTCGCTTGCCATTTGCAACGATTTCAGCACCAAGTCGTGTATGAATCCCGCTCCAGGCATTATGCCTTGGATCAGCCCCGGGATTTTGACACAGAGACCACATCACAAACTCATCGGCATTTTGGGGTCGCACAAAGATATTGGTGTTATTCCCATCCAGACACCCTTTTGCCTCGATGCAGCAAAGCCTTCCATCCTCGAAATACACCTCAAGGTCATGCCGTTCCTTCCCATCAACAAATTTGTAGGAGTCGATGGCGTGTTGATTTTTGAGGTGTTCAAGAATTGCCTCAATAAAGGCATATTTTTCATGCGTTGACGCTGCCTGCTGACCGCGGATGCGTTCGATAGCACTTTTGAACAAACCTGATTCCTGAAATTCTTGTTTGTTCATCCCATGATCGCCGATGGTGTGCGCAGCTTCTTTCATAGACTCGGAATACTGTTCTACGATTCGTGACCAGTCTTTCCGGCTCTTGCACGGGATGATCGGATAGTCAGGCAAGCTTTTTCTCCAATGGAAATCCACGTTCCGCATACGATTTGTTCGAATTGGCCAAGGGTCGAAGGATATTGATTTCGATCCATGAAACGGCGGGTACAACGACACCATCGCCGGTCAGATGATATGCGTCATTGTATCGCGATGGCAGGGTGTAACTCTCCGGTAATCCCATCAATCGCGCGGTCTCGCGTGGAGAAATCAGTCGGGATCGTATGATGTCGCCCTCGACAAAGATAATTATCTGTCGGCTGGACCCTCCCGCCGGCGTGCGGAGACACCCGCTGATCCCGTCGAATCGGACCTCCGCTCGTTGAGCGCGATCCCGCGTCCTTTTATAAATCGTGCCGACGTGTCGCAAGCCTGATTTGTGCATTGCTCGCACTTTGTCGAGGTTGACCGCGGACATCATAGCAAGCAATCGTTCAGTCTCAATCGGTGAATGCCATTCAACCCCAACGGGATCGACTTCAATTATCTCATCAAACTTGGGAGGTTGCTGTATCGGAATGGGCAATCTCCACCAAATCCAGGCCTCGCGGTTTTCATATTGCATACCGCGAACCATATACTGAAGAGATTTCGGATGCCACATTGGATGCGGAGAATGGCTGCAGACGTCTTCCGGAATGTCTATGCTTTGGTCAACAGCTATAATAAAAAGTCGTGGTCGCGATTGAGCGACAAAAAGTGCGCCATCGACCACAACCGCGCCTACACGGTAACCGGCATTCACCAGTGTTGTGATGAGTGCGGCCAGGTCTGCACCGTTATGGGAGGTTATCAGCCCGGCTACGTTTTCCAAAACAATAATCGGTGGGATTCGACCTTCATCCCGTAATGACAGCATCAATTCCCAGAAGGACCAAAATATTCCGCTCCGCTTTCCTGAAAGGCCTGCGCCGTTTCCGGCCAGACTCAAATCCTGACAGGGAAAGGAGGCCCAAGCGAGCATTGCCTTGCCAGGGAGCTGCGCGGCGGAAATACCTCGGATATCTCCGGAAAGAAATTCCGGGGCGTTGTTAAAATTTGCCCTATAGCACACTTCCTTTTTCGGATCGAAATCGTTTGCGAATACACAATTCCAGTTAGATCCCAATCCAAGTCTGGCCATCCCTCCCCCCGCGAAAAACTCGAAGAAGTCGAAACGATGAGGAAACTTGACAGGTGATCTTGCCATATCTCCGATACTTGAGTTCATTGATGGATTCCCTATTATTCTCGATACGCTGCATGCCGAATCATATTCTCCGGTTAATCGGACCGCGTCGGAACCGCCCCACCACTCCTATTCAGATGCATGAGTGGACTCAGCAGTGCCATGCTTCATCACGTGAGAGGAATATGGGAAATTCCAATGAGCTTGTCAAACGAAGATCCATATTCGCCCGGTTGCCGGGTATATTTGAGGTAAATTTGATTATTCGAATGAATTATGTGGGCTATCTCACCGTACAACAGCTCGATCCAGCAGGTGTGCAGACTCTATCGCTTGGTTAAGATCCGACTTTTCCCACACACCCACATGCCGGGCGATCTCCTTCCCTGAAGCATCAAACACGAGTTGCGCGGGGACGCTACCCACGGAAAACCGCTTGAATGCCTCGGGATCGGTCTCCCAGTACACGCAGGCCACGCGCAGATCGGCGTTCACGGCGATGTAATCCCGCAATATTCCTCGCATGGTTTTACAGGGGCCGCAGTGTTTGCCTCCGAATTCGATCAATGCTACACCGCCGGCTGTGCTAAAGCTGTCGACCGCCGCGGCGGATAGTATGGGAAGCCCTTCCGGTGAGTGTGAGAGATCCTCGCCTCTGGAACAGGCGCCGATCGTCCACACTGCGAAGAACACCAATAAAATCGGTATCGCGGCGCGGCGGATCACGTGATCGCTCCGAATAGCATGCCACTGATTGTCGCCATGACTATGACAAGCGAAACATAGATTAGCGTTTTCTTCGTCCCCATGACGCTTCGGATAACGAGCATGTTCGGCAGTGAAAGTGCCGGTCCCGCGAGGAGCAGCGCCAGTGCGGGACCCTGGCCCATGCCGCTGGACAACAGACCCTGAAGAATCGGCACCTCGGTCAGTGTCGCGAAATACATGAACGCACCGAACACCGAGGCGAACAGGTTGGCGCCGAAGGAATTGCCGCCGACCAGCGCCTGTATCCACGCATTCGGAATAAGACCTTCGCCTCCCGCATTTCCTAGCAGCAATCCCGCGGCGATCACACCCATCGCGAGGAGCGGCAGAATCTGTTTCGCGAAATCCCAGCTCGATTCCAGCCATTCACGCGGCTCACCGGGAGTGAATCCCGTAAGAAGACTCAGGCCGATCGTTCCGACGACGAAGGCGATAAGCGGCTGTCGCGGAAACAGAACGGCCAGCACCACAACCGGAAGCACGGCCGACACCACCCACGTCAGCTTGATGCCGAGGACACGGTGGAGAATCCATGCGGAGGCTATCGCGAACGCACCGGTGATCCACCATTTGTAGTAAAACACAAGACTGAACAGACCGGCATCACCTCCCGGTTTGCCCCAGTTCGCGAAAACGAGTATCCCCACCAGCACGAAAAAATGTAACGACGTCTGCCATAGCGGACGGACTTCGGGCGGCGATTCGATGTTCATTTGCGCTTCAGCTTTCTCACGCTCCTCCTTCCTGAATATGAACGCCATGGCCAGACCGATCACGATGCTGAACGAAACCGCGCCGACGACCCGGGCCAGGCCGAGTTCCCAACCCAGGATGCGGGCGGTGAGAATGATGGCCAGAATGTTGATGGCCGGTCCCGAATAGAGGAACGCGATCGCCGGTCCAAGACCCGCGCCGCGCTTGTGAATGCTGGAGAACAGCGGGAGAATCGTACAGCTGCATACCGCGAGAATTGTGCCCGACATCGAAGAAATCAGGTAGGCTTTCCATTTGACCGCATTCGCGCCGAAATATTTCATAACCGATGCCTGGCTGACGAACACGGAAATAACGCCCGCGATGAAGAACGCCGGGACCAGACAGAGCAGCACGTGCTCCTGCGCATACCATCGCAGCAATTCCAGCGCTTCGTACACCGCGTTATCGAAGCGCGCTTGCCCCACTGGCAAGAAATACGCCGCGAGAAAAGCCGCCAGCATCCAGGCCAGTGCTTTCCATTCGTTCTTCATAGACATGGGAATTTCTATTCCTTTGATAACGACAGTGGTGCGTTTCGCCCTTCGGTGGGATGCTCCTGATTATTGCGCCAGGGTGTGACTCCAGCCGATTGACGACCTTTCAACGAAGACGATCCCGATTCCAAATTAGCGGACCAATCGATGCAGGGACGCGCCGCTCAGATAAATTGAATGATGAAATACACGCCCGCCGCGATGAAGAGCACCGCAACCACGCGACGGAACCAGTATTCGAAGGTCTTCACCTTTTTGTAGAATCCGGCGATACCGCGCACGGTAAACGCTATCAGCCACGCCGCCATAATGACCGGGAGTCCGGTTCCAACCGCGAACACCGCAGGCAAATAGAGGCCATTCGCTTCCGCCACCGTCATGGGGATGAGCATGACGAAATACAGCACACCGCTGTATGGACAGAATGCGAGGGCGAAAAGCGCACCAAGCAGAAATACTCCAGGGAATCCCTTTATCTTCTCACCGACGCGTTCCGTCAGCTTTCCGCCACCGGGCAGACGCAGCGGGATAATATCGAGCATGACCACGCCGACGAGAATGAGCATGGGTCCGAGCAACCGTTCGCCCCAGCCCTGCATAAAGCGCGACACATCGAAGGTACTCGCTCCAAAGTAGATCACGACACCGAGCGCTGTATAGGAAAACGCACGGCCAAACGTATATACCAGTCCGTTGAGAAACACCCGCCGTCGATCTTCGATATCCCTGCTGATGTAGCCAATCGCGGTGATGTTCGTCGCGAGTGGACAGGGGCTGATAGCAGTCATCAGGCCCAGCAGAAAGGCCGACAGGATGGGGAGCTGCGTGGAATCGAGAAGCTGCTGAAGATATTCCATTGCTTACTTGAGGAACCCGTCCACGGTTGCGATCAGGAGCGATTGCATTTTACCGGGATCATTTCTCGCAAACTGGAATGCCTCGACAGTAAGATCCTTGAAGTCTTTCCCGGGACCCTGCACGATCAGCGACGAGCCGGCGATCTGGTATTTCTCCACCAGTGCCGCATTCGTTTCTTCTTCGTGATTGATGCCCTTGAACATGACGCGTTTCGAGCTGCCGTATTGATCCTTGATTGTTTCCATCGCCACTTTTTCTATCGCCTTGCACGTGGCGCAGCGACGTTCGCCGTAGAAGTACATGACCTGAACGGTGTTCTGAACAGATTTGCCGGCCTTTGTTTTTGTTTTCTGCGCATGCATCGACGGGGAAAGCGTCAGAATGCTCATGAGCAGAAGAAGAGTCAATGCGGTTTTCATGGCGGTACACATTATCGTTTAAGAAGTGTTGTGAGTTCTTCTTCGTTGGGAACGCGGCCTTTGAGCACGATGGCTCCGTCGATAACCAGCGCCGGCGTCATCATGACGCCGAAGTTCATGATGTCCACGATGTCCTCCACTTTGGTGATGGTAGCATCGATATTGTTTTTCGCGACGACGTTGCGGACCGACTGTTCAAGCGTCCTGCATTTCGGACAGCCAGTTCCTAATATTTTAACGTCCATGTGCTTCTCCGGTATGTATTGTTGAGAGGAAAACGTTCCGTTCTTCCAGAAGATCACCGAACAGTTCACGCATTTCTTCCCAGGCCGCACGGTTGAGACAGTATTTGATCCTGGGCGCTGTAATTTCGCCCTGTATCAATCCTGCGTCCTTGAGTTCGCTGAGATGCTGCGACAGCGTACTCCGCGCGATGGGCAGTATTTCGGCCAAATCTCCGCTGTAACAGCAAGCTTGCCGGGAAAGGAGTTCGACGATGTACACCCGAATTGGGTGGCCCATCGCCCGTGCATATCTCGCGAGTTGCTTCTGTCTGTCGGTAATCGTTGTTTCGGGTGTCGTAATTGTATTCATTTCTTATTTCGTAGTAATACGAAATACAAATTACACAGGGTCTCATTGAAAGTCAAGGTATTTGCGGTACGTTACTCCATCGGGAACGACATCTTGACTTCAGAGAACGCGTTCTTTAAAGGACGTCGCCGATTTTTCCTGTAATCACGGCTTTTGTACATTACTCAATCGCAGCACCTCATTGAAAGGCCGACTCTTATGGAACTTGACGTTCTCTTTCTCTCGCGAATCCAGTTCGCGCTCACCATCATGTTTCACTACCTTTTCCCGCCGCTGTCGATCGGACTCGGGGTGATCATGGTCGTGATGGAAGGTATGTTCCTCAAGACGAAGAACCGGCAGTACGAAACCATGGCCCGGTTCTGGACGAAGATCTTCGCCGTCGTTTTCGCCATGGGCGTGGCGACGGGCATCGTCATGGAATTTCAGTTCGGTACAAATTGGGCGACGTATTCGCGCTACGTCGGGGACGTCTTCGGGTCGCCGTTGGCGGCGGAGGGCGTGTTCGCGTTCTTTCTGGAATCCGGCTTCCTCGCGATCCTGGTGTTCGGCTGGGACCGCGTATCACCCAGAATGCATTTCTTCTCGACCCTCATGGTCTCGCTCGGATCGATGTTCTCGGCTGTGTGGATCGTGGTCGCGAATTCGTGGATGCAGACGCCCACCGGCTTCCACATCGTCGGTGAGGGTCTGACCGCACGTGCGGAGATCACCGATTTCTGGGCAATGGTGTTCAATCCGTCTAGCGTGGACCGGCTGACGCACACGCTCATTGGATGCTGGATACTCGGTGCGTTCTTTGTGATGAGCATCACCGCGTACTACATCCTCCGCGGCCGGCATATCGAAATATCAAAGAAATCGTTCACGATAGCCCTCGTTATCGGCACAATCGCGGCGCTGGCGGCGCTGGTGTCGGGCCATACGCAAGCGAACACCGTATCAAGGACGCAGCCGGCGAAGCTTGCCGCATTCGAGGGACATTTCAAGACCGGCCCGGGTACGATGTATCTGTTCGGCCTTCCAGATGAAGAGGAGCAGGTCGTCCGGTTTGGCGTCGGCATTCCCGGAGGGTTGAGTTTTCTGCTGCACAACGATTTCAGTGAACCGGTGAAGGGCCTCGACCAGATTCCGCGCGAAGACTGGCCTCCGCTCATGATTCCCTTCCAGATGTATCACCTGATGGTCGCGTTGGGGATGTTCTTCATCGGAATCACGCTGTTCGCGTCTTTTCTGCGATGGAGAGGAACGCTGTTTGAAAAACGCTGGCTGATGTGGGTATTCGTTGTCGCAATCATAGGACCCTATATCGCAAACCAGGCCGGCTGGGTCGCGGCCGAGGTCGGACGTCAGCCGTGGATCGTATATGGACTCCTGCGCACCAGCGACGCACTGTCCAAATCCGTGAAAGCCGAGGAAGTGCTGACCTCCATTATTCTATTCACCCTGATCTATCTTTTTCTCCTGGCCATCTGGCTGTACATCATGAACGACAAGATCAAGCACGGTCCCGAGGAAGTTGCTCCGATCACCGTCGGCGAAAAGCGGCCGTTCCTTGACGCCATGTCGGCTCTCGCGGATCATGGCGGACCCTCGCTGACGCACGATGACGAACACGGTGGCGGGCCCGACGGAAAGGAGACGAGGTAACATGGATCTGAATATTTTCTGGTTCGTTCTGCTGGGTATTCTGCTCACGGGGTACGCGGTTCTCGACGGCTTCGATCTGGGTGTCGGCATAGTGCATCTTTTCGCGAGAAGCGATAACGACCGCCGGATTTTCATGAACTCGATCGGTCCTCTCTGGGACGGCAACGAGGTCTGGTTGGTGACGTTCGGTGGCGCGTTGTTCGCGGCATTCCCCAACGCGTACGCGACCGCCTTTTCCGGATTTTATCTGCCGTTCATGTTCCTCTTGTTCGCCCTGATTTTCCGCGCCGTCTCGATGGAGTTCCGCAGCAAGCAGGAGATGCGCTGGTGGCGTGCGATGTGGGACGGGAGTTTCGCCTTCGCCAGCATGGTCGCGACGCTGCTGTTCGGTGTCGCTGTCGGCAATATGATGATAGGCTTGCCCATCGGCGCTGATATGGAGTCGCAGGGGACGGTGCTCTCGATGCTGAATCCCTTTTCCCTGTTGACCGGCGTCTTCGCCGTCGCAACATTCGCCATGCACGGCACGATTTATCTGTATCTGAAAACCGAGGGCGAGCTGCAGCAGCGCATACACAGGTGGATGTGGACAACCTTCGGCATCTTCCTGGTGTTGTACATGTTCACCACGATGGCCACGCTGGTCACGCTTCCGAGCGCGGTGAAGAATTTCCGGAACATTCCCTGGGCATGGGTGGTGGTTCTTCTGAACGTTCTGGCCATCGCGAACATCCCGCGCGCCATCTATCTCGGGAAGCCGTTTTACGCATTCATTTCCTCCTGCTGCTCTATCGCCGCGCTGACGTTTCTTTTCGGATTCTCCCTTTTCCCGAACATGATCGTGTCCAGCCTGAATCCCGATTGGAGCCTCACGATCTACAATGCGGCGTCGTCGCAAAAAACGCTTGGCATCATGATGTGGATCGCCTTCCTCGGCATGCCGTTCGTGCTGAGCTACACCGTCGCGATTTACTGGATATTCCGGGGAAAGACGAAACTCGGGAAATTCAGCTATTGAGGGGTGAACAATGGGCGGAGAACCACTCTCTGGATTAATGGCCAAGCTCGTCATCTCGCCGCGGCGAGTCTGCGACCCTGAGTGAGAATACGAACGCGGATTTTCGCGGATTATTGCGGATGGACGCGGATAAGAGTTTTTAAACTTCAGATCCGACCGATTTCTGCATTTTTCGTTACATCATCCCGAGATTTGACACGCTTCCATTTTTTGTATGACCAGTACAGGTTTGCCGAAGACGAACTCTAATAAGCTTCTTATCCGCGCCAATCCGTGTTTATCCGCGAAAATCCGCGTACGTATTCCTTCGTGGAGGTTTGCTGATTCCATCTGCGTATGCCGTCATGAAGAGGCCAATCACCTGCCTATGACATCGAGGAGGTACCTAATTTGCTCGTGCGTTGCGGAACGAATCATCTCGCCGCAGCGAGTCTGCGACCCTGAGTGAGAATACGAACGCGGATTTTCGCGGATTAATTAATGCGGATGGACGCGGATAAGAGCTTACACTTCAGATCCGACCGATTTCTGCATTTTTCGTTACATCATCCCGAGATTTGACACGCTTCCATTTTTTGTATGACCAGTACAGGTTTGCCGAAGACGAACCCTAATAAGCTTCTTATCCGCGCCAATCCGTGTTTATCCGCGAAAATCCGCGGACGTATTCCTTCGTGGAGGTTTGCTGATTCGATCTGAGTATGTCATCATGAAGAGGCCAATCACCTGCCGATGGCATCGAGGAGGTACCTAGTCTCCTCGTGCTGGACGGAAGCAATCACCCTTCGAGACGCCGCCGTCATAAACTCACGGAACCATGGATACTCACGGCGCGGCGGCCCTGCTAATGACATCTTGTAAAATCGGCTTAAACAGGCCAGATTCCATAGTTTCACCAAATGGGAAAATTATGAACTCGGCGGATAGATGTCACCCAAGAAATGGACCGGTGCGCAGCGCTGGTGGGCTCACTCAGGGTGACGAGGTTTGCTGGCGTCGCTATAAACTCATGTCATCCACGAAATGGACCGGTCACACCGAAAGCGAAAAACCCGCCGGTTGGCGGGTTTTTCGCATCTATAATGTGAGACGAAGATCAGTTTTTGCTGGTCTCGGCCTTTTCCACTTTCTTGCTGGTGTTATGGGCCATTTTGCATTCGTCCGAACACTTGTCGCCACAATCATGCGTCGAAGCCATTTTCTTGCTGGTCTTGACATGTGTGCCGCAGTCGCCGGACTTGGTCATCTTGACGTCAGTTCCACAGTCGGCGGACTTGGCTGCCTTGACATCAGTGTCGCAGTCTGCGGTCTTGCTGACCTTGCTGGCCTTGGAGGAACTCGCGCAGCAGCTTGACTTTACCTTTGTCTTGGCTTGCGGCTGTTCCTGAGCATTAGCGACGAACAGTGTGAGCGAAAGGGCGAACACTGTAGCGAGGCTGAGGATTTTCTTCATAGGTTGCTCCTTCTGGTGAATGGGTGTACACAAATAATATAGACGCCAAAATGTATTTTTCCAAGGGGTAAACGTAGTACCCTGCACACGCACGTGCCCTGTACCGCCCGCGCTTCGAGGTCAGAATGTATCCGTTGTCAGGACACGCAGACATTCGTAGCAGAGAATTCCTGTCGCCACGGCGACGTTGAGGGATTGTTTCACACCGTGCATGGGAAGCTCGATGGCCATATCGCAGTAGGGCAGCACCTCATCCGATACACCTGCGATTTCATTGCCGACTACAACGGCGAGGGGAAAATTCTCCGGCCGCAGATCGAAGCAGGAAATACTTTCGTTCGTATGTTCAAGCGCGGCGATCGTCATTCCCTCTCGCTTCAGTCGATCAAGCACGACGGTGATATCGTACACGAATTCCCAAGGCACGCTTTCCGTCGCGCTCAGAGCGGTTTTCGAGATCTCCTTTCGAGGCGGGTACGGAGTGTAGCCGCAAAGGTACAGCTTCTGAACCAGCGCGCCATCGCATGTGCGGAACATCGATCCGA
Organism: uncultured Chromatiales bacterium; assembly: GCA_964371045.1. Classification (GTDB taxonomy): domain Bacteria; phylum Bacteroidota; class Ignavibacteria; order SZUA-365; family SZUA-365; genus JAOSJT01. The sequence continues at coordinate 27,056 of CAYJMN010000071.1, forward strand.
CGTTGTACAGGCTCCGAACATTGTCGACCACGATCACCAACGGATGCCTGTCCTGCAGGCCAAGCTCCTCGACAGGTTTCCGGACGATCTCCTCATGCGCCAGTTTTCTCAACGTCATACAGTCACTCCCACTGCGTCGCGCTTGCGCCACATCATCAGTCGTTCCCGGTCGCGGCGCGGTTTGACCGACGTCGTGGGTACGACGTCCCAGGTCAGATCGAAATACGGCCACATCAACGTCTTCCATTCGTCGACATCGATGGCGAATGGAGGTCCGCCCGGACGCCCATCCACCGGAAACAGCAGAAGCATGACGTGTCCACCGGGAACGAGTATGCGGTTCATGACCTCGACCAATTCAGGACGTCTCGCAGGATCGATGGCGCAGACGCAGGTATATTCGACGATCAGGTCGAACGCGCCATCGAAATCCGCATCGAGCGAAAACAGATCCGCCTGCACCGTACGAAGCGCGGGGCGCGTTATTGTGTGATCCCTGAGGTGTTCCAGGGCTTCGGCGCTGAAATCGATGGCCGTTACATCAAAGCCGTGATCGGCGAACAGCGCAGCGTCGTATCCGCGTCCGCAGCATGGCAACGCAGCCTTCGGTGCGACAGGGCGGCGGGAATAGTCCGGTCCCCCTATCGCGGTGAAATCGCGTCCGTGACGATTCAGCAGGTCGACAAAGACCGGTGTCGCAGTACCCATATCCCAGCCGTCCAGTTCAGCCCGATACGCCTCATCCCAGAATTCCGCCGAGTTGATATCAGCCATTCCGACGATACCACTCTGTTTTCGGTGTGTAATCGCGCCGTAATCCGGATGTACGCGAATGCCGCTCACCCGCCAATTCGATCAGTCGATCCAGCAATTCCGCATACGGTAATCCCGTGGCTTCGAACAGTTTGGGATACATGCTGATCGAGGTGAAGCCGGGAATGGTGTTCACCTCGTTCACCACCAATTCTCCGGTGCTGCGCGAGAGCAGAAAATCGACACGCGCCATACCCTCGCACGCAAGCGCCGTGAACGCATCCACAGCCATGTTCCTTACACGTTCAACAGTTTCGGTATCCAGATCGGCCGGGATGTGAAGAAGCGAATTGCCGTCCACATATTTCGCGTCGTAATCATAAAATTCGTTACCGGGCACAACTTCACCGGGGATGCTCGCTACGGGGTGCTCGTTACCCAGAACAGCGACCTCGATCTCCCTGGCCTCAGGAACGGCATGTTCAACAAGCACCTGGGTATCGTACTCCGCGGCGAGCAACATCGCGGTGACGAGTTCCTCCACCGTGCGCGCCTTGCTGATACCCACGCTTGAACCAAGATTGGGCGGTTTAACGAAGAGCGGTACACCCAACGTCTCAATGATTCTGGGAGCCAGTTCGGAAGCGTTGAGTCTGACCTGCGACGAACTGAAGGACAGGAATGGCGCTATGGGCAGTCCTGCCTCACGGTGCAGCCGTTTTTGCAGCACTTTATCCATGGCCACCGCCGAAGCGGCGACGCCTGCGCCCACATAGGCAATATTTGCAAGCTCGAACAAGCCCTGCATGCTGCCGTCCTCGCCATACGTGCCGTGCAGAACCGGAAACATCACGTCGATCGGGAGGGTATGCGCCCCCGCTTCGTCGAACAACAGAAGACCGCGGCCAGGCTCCGGCGCGAGGGTACATGGTGTACAGTCTCCCGCGCCTGTGCGTAAAAGTTCCAGGGCGCCTGCTCCGGTCCACCACCGTCCGCGTTTGTCGATGCCGACCGGTATGATGTCGTAGCAAAGCGGATCGAGCGCGTTCATCACCGATTCAGCCGATACCAGAGATACCTCGTGCTCACCGGAGCGTCCGCCGAACAGGACTGCGATGCGTTGAATGATCATACTGTGATTGTCCATCGTGGAGTAAACAAGGAAAAGTACACTACCGGGAACGTCCATGCAATGTACTGAAACGCGGCATGTACGTATATGGCGAAATCGATGCGCATTGCCGGTCGGGTGCGAGACCGGTATGCGTACCGACGCGCATTCGTGCATTGTTTTTCGAAGGGACCGGAAGTAAGTTAAAAAACATGCCGAAGTTCACATTCATCATAGTCTTGCTCCCGTTCTTGCTCCTTCCCTGCCATGCGCAGGAACAAGGGGACAGTCTCCTCACGGTTAGCGGGATCGAGGTGGAGCCTGACAGCAACGTGAAATCCCCTCTTGGTGCGGTCATACGGTCGGCCCTACTACCTGGACTGGGACAATTCTATAATGAAGCGTACTGGAAGGTGCCCATCGTCCTCGGCGTGACAGGATTTCTGATCTACGGCGTCGTCCAGGAACACCAGCGCTACTCGGAGTACAGTGACCGATACGCGGCTACGATCACGGAGGAATTGCCTTCAGGCAATCTGCGATGGAAACAATTTCGGGAATTCTACAGGGACCGGCGGGATACGTATGCATGGTGGCTCTTCATCGCGTATCTCTTCCAGATCGCCGACGCCTTCGTGGATGCCCATCTGTACAGCTTCGACGTCGATGACGTCAGCGAACTCTCCCTCCTGCCCACGAACACCGGCATTGGAATACAACTCCGATTCTGAGGTCGTCGGGCCCTTTGCGACAACCAAGCTCGTCATGCTGAGTGTGCCCACCAGCGCTGCGCACCGGTCCATTTCATGGATGACATCGGATTATGGCGACGCTAAGCAAACGCCGTCACCCTGAGGGCCGCCGCGGTGTGTGTATCACTGGTTCCGCGAGCTTTGGTCGGCGGCGTCTCGAAGGGTGATTGGCTCCGTAATGCACAATGAGACTCGCTTCCTTAATGATGTCATTAGCAGGAGCCACCGCAGCAAGATCTTAAGGTGATGCTCTGACGTTG
>CAYJMN010000072.1:0-28759 GCA_964371045.1 uncultured Chromatiales bacterium
AGAACCTCTGGTCGGAACCTGCTTAAGTTAGCGCCTATGGGGGCAGGGGAGAGGGCAGCGGACGTGGATAACCATTTCAGTCAAGATGCTGTGGTTGAGCGCAGAAAAATGACCGATTGCGCCGCGACGTAGAAATTGGTTCATGCGACACACATTGAGGATCGTGGGTACTTACTCACGAATCATCCCGCCGCGGCGAGTCTTCGACCTTCTCTGCGGTAGCGGAGCTGCCATGCAAACACAGTGCTGGGACGAACGATCAGACCGTGGCGGTCCTGCTTATGACATCAGATGAAGACTAGGATGTTCGAGCTTGATCATGGGTTACGAAACCAATCACCCTTCGAGTCGCCGCCGTGTTCACGCAGTGCATAACCGAAAGGTATTCCCGCGGCGGCCCTGCTAATGACATCTTGTAAAATCGGCTTAAACAGGCCAGATTCCATAGTTTCACCAAATGGGAAAATTATGAACTCGGCGGATAGATGTCACCCAAGAAATGGACCGGTGCGCAGCGCTGGTTGGCTCACTCAGGGTGACGTGCTTGGCTATGTGCTACGAAATCCTGATGTCACAAATGAAATGGCCCGGTGCGCAGCGCTGGTGGGCTCACTCAGGATGACGAGCTTGATTAACGCTGCTGAAACCAACCTTATGTCACCCACGAAATGGACCGGTGCGCAGCGATGGCTACTTGACTCAGGTCGCAGACTCGCCGCGGCGAGGTGACGAATTCTTTTTTCTCAAAGCACGTCAAAGACCGGATGAAACGTTACTTCAGTCGAAATTTGACCGGCACCGAGACTTTTACGTTCACGGGTTTCCCGCGCTGCTCGGCAGGTTTGAATCGCACTTTTTTCACTGCTTCCATCGCAGCCTCGTCGCAACCGCCGCCGATGCCGCGTAGCACCGTGGTCCTGGTCACGACGCCTTCCTTATTCACGTATGCGAGCACGGTGACGGTACCCTCAATACCTGCGCGAACGGCGAGATCGGGGTAGACGAGGTTTTTCATGATGGCGTTCATTCCACCGATGATCTCGGGCGGGTCCTCGACGGGCACAAATTCATCTTCATCTTCGTCTCCCAACTCCTTTACCGGGGGCGGCTTCGGGGGTGGCACGGGCCCTTTCGGATCGAAGTCGGGCATGATGTCTATGTCGGGAATCGTTTCATCGCTCTCAACTATAATGGGAATGGGTGGCCGCGGCGGCGGGGGAGGTTGGTTTTGCTGTCGGGTATTGTCGATATCCTGCACCCTGATAAGCTCATCCGAGGCCTCGATCACGATTCGTTCCTGCTCGAGGGAAGGAAAAAACTTGAACGCGCCGCTAATTAAAAGTAGCGTGACGATCAGCGAAATTTCGAACCAGCGCCGCGTCTTCGAACGGATGTCGGCCTTTCCGATTTTTTCGAAAGCCATCGCAACCTCCTGTCGTGCTTCGGTGGTGAAAATCCTTTGTTGCAGACGTCCGCAAGATATCGCATGCCACAAATATTGTCAACCTGTAAAGACGTACGCCGGATAACGACGTGCGCGGATTTACGCGGATTATTGCGGATGTACGCGGATAAAAAAGTCTTTGACTTCATATCCGCAAATGCATTGGGTACGGGATTGCAAAAAAACTCTTACCTGTCCGCCGAAGCGTGTCAGCGCAGCCAAACAATTATCTGAGGATCAAGGCGTAGGTGGATCCGCGCCAATCCGTTTCCATCCGCGAAAATCCGCGTACGTATTCGTCCACGGATGACACGGATGAACTCGGATATGCGCGAATAAAAGAAAAACGCCGGGATTGCCCGGCGTTTTTCATAAAGACGATCTTGTTGCGTGTTCGCGATCCCCGATTATTTCACGAGCTGCATGATCCGCTGCATCACCACGCCGTTGGACTCGAGGCGGTAGAGATACAGACCGCTCGGAAGCGATGCCGCGTTGAAGGATATGCTGTGCGCACCGGCGGTCTCGCTGCCATTGAGCACTGTCGCTACCTCGGTGCCGTTCATGTCGTATACGCGCAACTTCACATGACCCTCGACGGGGATTGTATAGGTCAGGGTCGTGCTGGGATTGAAGGGATTCGGATAATTCTGCTCTAGCGAGAATCCTTCGCTTGAAATCCTGGGTGCACGGGACTTCGGTGCGGCACTGCAGGGACCGTTCACCGTGTAGCCGGCAAGGGCGCCGTCATCCACAGCGCTCCCCGTCGAATTGTGCGGCACACTCACTGTCGCCGTTGCTGTGGACGAATTGCCGGAAGCATCGGTGGCCTTGATTTCAATCGTGTACACTCGACCGTTTCCGCCTCCCTGGCGTTCCGCACGCAGTATCACGGACTCGCATACACCCCCGATGAGGATGTCGTCGTACGTCGCGCCGTCGCCGTTGCCGATAGCGTCTTCGACTTCATCACTCCAAACAGAGGTGATGACCACGACAGGTGAGTTATCGCAGTCATCGGTGACGGAAGTCGCGAACATCGGGCTTGTCAGCCACCAGTACTCATGATTCGGCGGCCAGATGGTGTAGGATGTCGTAGTGATCACGGGAGGGGTCTCGTCAATCTTCATGAACGAAATATCGTCGAGACCAAAATCGTTGCCGCCGGCGGCGAGACTCAGATTGTAGATTCTGATGATCGCCGAAGTAGCTATTCCGGAGTTCCAAGTCCTGGCGAAGTTGTTCCAGATGAAGTAATTCAACGGCGCCAGGTGCGAGGGTCCGACGGGGCTGCCATTAATTTCGAGCACCAGATTCGCGCGGTTGCCATCGAACGAGATCAACGTATTGATCCATGCCGAGAATGCATAGTTGGTGCCTGGCAGTACGGACACCGTTTGCTCCCACACTGTTCTGTTGGCGACTGTGGTGCCGTTGAGGGCCAGAAAGAGGCCGCTTCCGCTCGTGTGGTCATTACCAAAAAAACCGGAGTGCAGTGTGTTCGGGTTGGCGACCACTGCATACACTGACGCAGGCAGAAGGCCGGGAGGGAACACAGGGCTGTGCGTGTATCCCGATGAGAAGCCCGTGTTGCCTGCCTCGAAATCTCCATTGACGATCAACTCGCCGCATTGGGCGTTAGCGTTCTCAGGCAAGGCCAGGCCGAGCGTGACGAAAAGAAGTGCCATGACGGCATGACACAAAGAAGAGCGTTGGCGAAACTGCATATAGTTCTCCTGCATTGAAGTACACGATTCCAAAAACCGCGATGAGGGACTCGGCGGGTTTTGTTTGGGAAATAGGATAATGACTATCCGAATATATCGGTCAATTGTTCCGGATGCAACAGGCCGCGTGATATGTTGAGAAAAATCTCGCTCATGAGAAGAGACGGACGCCCAAGCTCATTGTATCCGTTTCAGTAATTTTAAAAGCACTTGACTGAAAATAGAATTCACCCGATATTGCGGATACGACACATCCTATTTATGGCTGTCCCCGGTCTGAGGCTCACTTTTCAGTGGATCATCGCCTCCCTGACGCCGACAGGAGATTATCGGCAGGCCGTTGCATACTGGCGTAGCACGGAGTCAGGTGGTGATGGCGAAAGGAACTTCATCGAAAGTATTTCTCTACCCGGTTGTCATCTGTTGGGCAACTAACTGTCTCTCTGATTTTTCCATTCACATAAATACAAGGAGATACTCATGAGCACAAAGCAAATAATCGCCGTCGTCGGCGCAACCGGGGCCCAGGGTGGTGGACTCGCACGCAGCATTCTCAATGATCCGGAGAGTCCTTTCCGCGTTCGCGCGATCACACGGAAAGTAGACTCGGACAAGGCTAAGGACTTGCGTCGTGCCGGAGCCGAGGTGGTAGAGGCCGATCTCGACGATGTCGAAAGCCTGAAACGTGCCTTCGATGGCGCGTATGGCGCCTATTGTGTCACCAATTACTGGGAGCACTATTCTCCCGAAAAGGAGCTGGCGCAGGCGGCGAACATGGCTGAAGCAGCCAAATCGGCGGGATTGCAGCACGTGATCTGGTCAACACTCGAGGATTCCCGGAACTGGATTCCCCTGGAGAGTGACAGCATGCCGACGCTGATGGGGAAGTATAAGGTTCCGCATTTCGATGCCAAAGGCGAAGCCAACCGCGAATTTACAGATCGCGGGGTGCCAACCACCTTTCTGCTGACGGCGTTTTACTGGGAAAATCTCATTTACTTCGGCATGGGCCCGGTGAAAGGCCCGGACGGTGTGGCCGGGATCACCATGCCTATGGGCGACGCCAAGCTGCCCGGCATTGCAGCGGAGGATATCGGCAAATGCGCCTATGGCATTTTCAAACGTGGACCCGAGTACATCGGAAAAACGGTTGGAATCTCGGGCGATCAGCCTACCGTGTACGAGATGGCGGCCAAGCTTGGCTCCGCATTGGGGCAGGAAATTCGCTATAACAATGTACCGGCGGATGTCTACCGCGGATTCGATTTTCCAGGCGCGGATGATGTGGGGAACATGTTTCAGTTCAAGCGCGATTGCAACGAGTATTACTGCGGCGTACGGAGCATCGAACACAGCCGTGAGCTGAACCCGGCTCTACAATCTTTTGAAGAGTGGCTTCTCCTGAATAAGGAACGTATCGCGATCGCTTAAACGAATTCCCCGCCAGCGGCGCGATCCGCACCCGTTCCTTGACTGGAGGATCTTGCGCCACGCCATATCCCGAATCACGCGGAGCTGCCGGACCTGCATGACATGCGCCATGCCGATCCGCATCTCCGCGTTACTTTCAGGTCCACCCGCATCGAGTTCGGCAATGCATGTTATAGTGGAACAATGCCGGACCTTCGAGGGATTTTCCAAACCTCTTGTATATTGCGTACACAAACGTGAAATGGTGCAACATCCGCATGGTCGCAATAAGGAGTAACATCCCATGAAAGCTCTCATCATCGTCAATGATCCGCCGTACGGTACCGAACGGTTGTACAACGGCCTGCGGCTCGCAACCTCGCTGATTAACCGCGAATGCGAGGTGACCGTATTCCTGCTGGCCGATGCCGTGCTCGGAGCGAAAACAGGCCAGAAGACGCCAAACGGCTACATCAACATTGAACGCATGCTCCGTCTGCTCCTCATGAACGGACGCGTGATGCTCTGCGGGAGCTGCATGGAGGCACGTGGTATAGCCGTCAGCGAGATACTTGACGGCGCCGAACCCAGTACCATGGACGCTCTGGCCGAAGCCACGATGGAAGCCGACAGGGTGTTGGTTTTCTAGGTGTACCGCTACTGCGAGGAGCAGGAGGCAGCTTTGGCGCTCAATCCCTTCAACGACAAACAGCACTGTCCGGAACCTGCCGACCTGCCCGGAATTCTCGGCGTCACGCTAAACTTTTGGCGGCACCTCATCAACGACATTTTCGCCGACCATGCGCCGATTGACGAAGTATGGAATTATGGAGGCGCCAAAATCGGCTGGACCCTCCGCCTCAAACGCAAGGATGGTATCGTCGTGTATCTCATACCGCAACACGGACATTTTCTTGCAGCCATCGTGCTTGGGGAGAAGGCGGTGGGAGCCGCGCGCACTCCCGGTCTGCCGCAAAAGTTGTACGATTTGATCGATGCCGCGCGTCCCTACGCGGAAGGAAGGGGTATCCGTCTGCCCATCACCTCTCTCAAAGACGTTGCCGCGATACGAGAACTGGCTGCCGCAACGATGGCGCCGTGATCGTCCCGCAGGATCGCCTTTCACTGACACCTGGGGCGGCTTCGCGGCCGGCCTCTTTCGTACCGCCCGATGTGGAAACATGACCGTGGGAGCGGAAACCGGCTCGTAAAAACGGAATGCGTATCCAAACCACACAGAAAAATATTCCTTGACTTATGTTCTGAAAATTCCTAAGTTCCTTCCAGTCAATTCAGCACGTTCCCGAACGCAGGTCGATTGTTGTCACGCCGGATCGTGTACCGGTGCTCCCGACGCTCCCGAGTCGAGGGTAATCGTTGCCCCTTGCCATACGTTGAACCGCCGTATCCGGGGGCTCGCATGCCTGGCATACCGTCATCACATTGCGACAACCATGGACCGCACCAGGAGATGTGCCGCGGTGTTTCGCTCTTGAACCAGGCTGATATCGTGCGTTCCGGCATTCGATCACTGCGACAACATAGACCATCGTCAGCGATACGCTGCGGTAAATTTGAAACGATCGACATTCGTCCCGACAGATATATATAAGCGAAAGGAGATAGATGATGAAATACTTTTCTATAATTATGTTGCTGTGTCTGGTGCTTCTACCAGGTTGCTCGGAGGATGACACCACTCCGGCCAACCCGAAAGAGTACGAAATCGGAAAAAACAGATACACCACGACTGTTGACGGGGATACCAGAGAATACTACGTGCATGTCCCCGTCGCGTATGATGGGACGAGTGCGCGTCCCGTGGTGTTCATGCTGCACGGTACGAGCGGAGACGGTGAGAAATTCTATAACATTTCCGGGTGGAAGGAGCTTGGCGAAGCCGAGAATATTATCACTGTCTTTCCCTCATCCTGGAGGTATTGTGTGATTGACGATGGCAAAACAGTCAATACAACAAAATGGACGTGTTACCCGGGATCGTTTGAATATTGCACCGGTGAAACGCCGCGCGATGATATCAAATTTCTCCGGCAGATTATTACCGAACTGAAGGAGACCTTCTCCGTCGATGAGAAACGCATCTATCTTTGCGGATTTTCGAACGGCGGACAGATGGCCTTCCGTTGTGCTGTAGAGATGAGCGACGTCCTTGCAGCGGTCGTCGAGAACGCAGGTTCATCAGGTGGTAGCGCAACCTACACTCCGAAACGTAATATTCCCGTCGTATTTCAGCTTGGCAATGAGGATGATCGATTTTTTTCATCAGCAGTGCCGCTGGGGGTCTTCGAATCCGGACTGAATTTCTCTTATTTCCAGAGTGTGATACAGAGTCATACCAGCACATTCGATTTTTCCACGGACTACACGCTATCCGGTGATACGAACACAGCGATCATCGCCACATTTCCCTCAACCACTCCCGGCGAAAATCGCAGTTTCAATATCGTGATGGTGAAGGGCCTTGCCCATCAGTATCCCAACGGAACAAATCACTGGATGAACGGCCCCGAACGGCACTGGCAATGGATGAAGCAGTTCACGACTCCTTGACCCGAACGACCTCCGTTGCAGCAGCGAATCCCATAGATGGCCTGGCCGGCGTTGCCAGATACCGTCTATCGCCTTGAACTAGCGAAACAACTTGCATCGCGTGTCGGCGAGCGGTTAGAACGAATAGCTTGCTCCCACCGATAGCGTATGCGCCCGGGTCAGTCCATCGATATTCACGTCACGCTTCATCATCGGAACAACCGCGAGCGCCAGCAGGCGGACATTGTCTGCAAGCAGAGTCGTTGCGGAACCCGCGATATTAACCTGAAGTTGATCGCTGTCCGGTACATTGATGAAGAAATCATTACCCGAAAATAGCGGGTCGATACCACTGACAAGGGCGCTTGACTCGGAAAAGCGTTTGATCGCAAGAATTTCGAGTCCGAACTCCGAATCGGCGAGCTGCAGCGAATAGCCGGCCCTTCCGAGCAGGTCGTCGCCGCGGCGAAGTCGGGTATCGGTATTATCGCTACGTCCTCTGGAGTATTGATACACCACGGCGAAATTCCACGGAGAAACAGCGAAGCTCAATCCGAACAACAGATCGTTCGTCCCGAGTCCCGTTTGATATGCCTGTGGGAGTCCGTCGGCATTTACCTCGCCGGTCGCCATTTTCACACCGGCTTGTGCGCGCAATTGCATGGCGTCATCACTCCATAACCGCTGATTCCAGATCAAGGTCAAATCCCCGATACCGCTGGCGGTGCCGAGCGGACCCTCGACGCTCGTCCAGGGGATTCGCGCGTGGAGTCTCGAATCTGTAAAGAGCCTCATGTCGCCCTCCAGAAACACGGAGTGAAAACGGAGGTCATCCGCTTTACCGCTGATGCCATACGCGTAGCGGACGCTGAGGACATTGGCGTGTTCGTCGTCTGGCGGTTCATGCGGTCCCGCGCCGAGGGCGCACGCTCCCGCGTCCGAACACTGTGCTTGCAGCAACCGCGGGGTAATCGACAGCAAAAGAATAAAGAGTGATATGTAGTGAATCATGAATGCCTCGGATGATTATCACTTCGTAACATCATCGGCTACGGAATTGGTTCAGGACAAATTAGAAATAGGGGAAATAAGGCAAATTCCGATTTTAGGATTCAAGAGTAAACCAGCGCTGCGCGCCGGTCCATTTCATGGATGACATTGGCTTGGATTATTTCGTTAAAAAACACCGTCACCCTGAGTCGGGTAACCTTCGCTGCGCTCCGGTTTATATCGAGTGTGACATGGTTTAAATGTAAAAAAGTACCGTCATGCTGAGCGCAGCGCCGGAGAAAATGCTCGGATCATTGAGAAATGCGTTTCCCGGCGTTCCGCTACCGCGGAAAAGCACGGCATCCGGTCTTCTACGGTGTTCATAAGTACCGACTCCATGTTGTCACGAACAGCGCAGCGCTGCGGGAGGGCCGCTGAGGATGAGGAAAAACGAGTTCCTCAGCCCGCAGGGCGACACTTCCGTAATCCCCTCACGTAAGTGTGGGGTTCACGCGCCCAGCACCGCACCCTCTCTCAGTCCCGCAGGGACGGCACTTCTCTTTTCCCCTCCGCGACGAGTCTTCGACCTTCGAGGTGCCGCCGGCTGATGTTGAATCTGAAACTGAGCTTATTTCGCGGTGGCGGCTCAGGAGACGCACGTCCGGGCTTCTACGAATCTAGACAGTTCGGACTGCTCGATGTCATGAGCAGCGGAGTGCCCGTCGCAAAACGTTGGGCAAATGCACGGCTTCTCACGGGCACCCCGCTACTGCGGGGAAGGAGCGGCGTTCGGCTTTCTCGGTGTTCGCAAGTCCAAATCCCAAGTTGTCACGAGCAGCGCAGCGCTGCGGGAGGGGCGTTGAGGATGAGGAAAAACGAGTTCCTCAGCCCGCAGGGCGATACTTCCGTAATCCCCTCACGTAAGTGTGGGGTTCACGCGCCCAGCACCGCACCCTCTCTCAGTCCCGCAGGGACGGCACTTCTCTTTTCCCCTCCGCGACGAGTCTTCGACCTTCGAGGTGCCGCCGGCTGATGTTGAATCTGAAACTGAGCTTATTTCGCGGTGGCGGCTCAGGAGACGCACGTCCGGGCTTCTACGAGTCTAGCCAGTTCGGACTGCTCGATGTCATGAGCAGCGCAACGACCGCGGCACAGAGTGAGTATGAGGCACCGACGTTTCCGGTCGTGGAGTCGAAGGGCCTACGTTCAGCTTTCACTGTTTTCGCAAGTACCGACATCGAAGAGTCTGGACTTGCCAGCTTCGTACAAGCCCATACGCTGCTCTCCTGAGCCGCCACCCCGAAATAAGTTCAGATTCTAAGATTGAACATCACCCGGTGGCGTGTCGAAGGACGACTGCGCGCCGGATAAAGAGTTTCCCTATGATCGGAGCCTTTCCCGCGGCGCTGCGCTCAGGATGACGGTGCTTGGTTACGATCTCCGAAGACCGGATGTCATCCACGACATGGACCGGTGCGCAGCGATGGCAGGTACACTCAGCATGCCGAGCTTGGATGACACGGACCGGAACCTTGATGTTATACACGAAATGCACCAGCGTGCAGCCAATGAAATTGAAACGTTGCTTTCCGCACCCTTTGCTTGCCTGCCGGGTAAGTCGTATATTTAATAGATACACCTGAATTGAACATCATATAACCGCTTGTAATACAACGAATTACTTTCATGCGCCTATCAAATTACTTCATCCCTACCCTGAAAGAAGTACCGGCGGAAGCCGTAATTTCCAGTCATCAGCTCATGCTCCGTGCGGGCATGATCCGCGGATTATCCTCAGGCATATATTCGATACTGCCGCTGGGCTATCGTGTCTGGAAAAAGGTCATGCAGATCATCCGGGAGGAAATGGATGGCATAGGAGGGGTAGAGATGCATCTGCCGGCGCTGAATCCGAAGGAGATTTGGGAAGAAACCGGACGCGTGGAAGCCTTCGGGGATACGATGTTCCATATCAAGAACCGCGACCTGGTGCTTGCGCCCACGCACGAGGAAATCATTACGCATATCGCGCAGGCGTTCGTGCACTCCTATCGCGATCTGCCGCAGATCTGGTACCAGATACAGACAAAGTTTCGTAACGAACCGCGGCCTAAATCGGGCGTAATCCGCAGCAGACAATTCCTGATGAAGGACGCGTATTCGCTCGATAATTCCTGGGAAGGACTCGATGCCGCCTACGCGAAGCATTACGATGCGTACAACCGCATCTATGCGCGCTGCGGGCTGCGTTTCTTTGTGGTCGGCGCTTCGAGCGGCGCCATGGGCGGCAGCGGGTCGCAGGAGTTCATGGTGGAATCGGACGCCGGTGAGGACCTCTGCGCATTTAACCTCGAAAGCGGTTACGCGGCGAACATCGAAGTGGCTTCGTCCGGCATTCCTCCGATTGGACGCGTGGACGACAATCCCGAGGCGGAGAAATTCGCGACGCCGACCGCCAAAACCATCGACGATCTCGTGGAACAATACGGCATTCCCGAGGAGCGCTGCGCAAAATCGCTTGTGTATTTCGCGGATGAACAACCGTATCTCATCTTCATGTGCGGCAACGACCAGCTCAACGAAGCCAAACTGCAGACCGCGTTAAAGGCCAACAACGTCCGTCCCGCCCACGACACCGAACTAGCCGCTCTAACCGGTGCCGACAGCGGATCCATCGGACCTATGCAGCTGAAATCCGCGCTACCGCAAATCGCCGACCTTCGCATCGCGCATGCCAACGGGATGGTGAGCGGCGCGAACGAAAACGGCTTCCATTATCGCAACATCGATATCGATCGCGATGCGAACATCTCCGCTTACCACGATCTCCGTACCGTGGTCGAAGGCGAGCCCGACCCGTTGAAGGGCCTGCCGCTCAGCGTGAAAAAGGCGATCGAGGTTGGACATATCTTCAAGCTTGGCACAAAGTACAGCGAGACGCTCAAGGCCACCTTCCTCGACGACAAGGGGCAGGAACATCCTATCATCATGGGCAGCTATGGCATCGGTGTGGAGCGCATCGTCGCGTGTCACATCGAGCAGCGGCACGATAAGGACGGCATTTGCTGGCACCCATCCATCGCGCCGTTCCACATCCATCTCACCGGTGTGAAAATGGAAAGCGATCTCGTGCGCACGAATGCCGATGCCTTGCACGAAATACTTGAGAAGGCCGGATTCGAAGTGCTCTTCGACGATCGGATTGGCGTGAGTCCCGGATTCAAGTTCAAGGACGCGGATCTCCTCGGTATGCCGATCAATGTTATCGTTGGTGAAAAACATCTCGTGGACGGTAACATCGAGATCAAGGTGCGTTCGACGGGCGAACGTCGCATCGTTCCCGTGGCGGATGCTGTGCTTGTCTGCAATGAACTCTTCGTGGAGCTGAGCGCGTAGCGCAAGGCGCGGAGCGAAGGATGCGCCCGATTCACTCCCGGGAAACGAATTTCAGTTGCTTGCTGTTAGGAGTACTTGAGTCTGAATTTCACAAAAGTTTAATTGCAAATAGGAGAGCAACATGCTGAGCACGACGATGATACAGAAGCTCAACGAGCAGGTCACCATCGAATTTGAATCCTCGAACCTGTACCTGCAGATGGCCGCGTGGTGCTCGTGGAAAGGCTTCGACGGTTCGGCTTCATTCCTGAAAGCGCATTCGGAAGAAGAGCGCATGCATATGATGAAGCTGTTCACGTACCTCGGTGAAACCGGAAATCTGGCCGTGATTGATGCCATGGAGAAACCGAAGCAGGAATACGAGTCTCTGCTTGATATTTTCGAACGGATTCTTGTGCATGAGCGTTTAGTGACGAGCAAGATCAACGAGCTTGTCGCCCTCGCGTACGAGGAGAAGGATTATTCCTCGCTGCATTTCCTGCAGTGGTACGTCGGCGAGCAGCACGAAGAGGAGAGCTTGTTCTCGTCTATTCTCGACAAGATCAATCTCGTCGCGTACGATGGACGCGGCATCTATTTGATGGATCGCGATCTCGGCAAACTCGCCGCCGCTCCTCAAGCCTGATTTGTGAGGAGATCCTTGCAATTATGGCGAAGAAGCGATAGCGACGATTGCATCTCCGCTGCGTAGTAAAACGATCATTCCCACACCGCGGTGTGGGAATGTTGTTTCATGGAGTCGCGGTGCATTCCATCACCGCCTCGAGCTTCCAGTCGACGCTCCTGAACCCGCCCGCTGGACCTGGAAGCCATTATCCGAAGCCCCGACACACAGACAATAGGCCCGCGCGACACAGGGAACTGGAATAGGCATGACGTGAGGTTGTTGCACCGGTAAAGTGACGATTCAATTGCAACGAAAACATAGGTGGTGGCTCCTATTTCTATAGGCGTCACCGCCTATAGAGATACCGGCTGTCGGGGGCATTGGGCATGCGATGGGAATCGTCCGGGCAGGTCCGGCGAAGAGTGTCAGGTCGGCAGAAAGCGCAAGAGAGCATTGGCTACACCCTCGCTCCTGACGGAGTTGGACTGGAAGCGCTCGTCGCAGGGGATTCATTTCGGGCGTGCGCCACCCTTACTGTTCGCGGAAAACCATAACAATAGTGCGTCAAATCCTGACGCACGGGACGGATTAAGGAAACATGCGCGGATGACATGGCTACGGCGGATCTTCCCGAAAAAAACGATGCGCGGCTGTCACAGTCGGGGCGGAAGAGGAACGGAGACATTACGCGCCGTGGCGCCGGTGCCCGGTCCGTTTGTGATAATACGCAGATCCAGGGCTAAGAACCTGGCGCAACGCTCAGTATGCTTGAACAAGCACGTATCCGATCCTTGTTCGCTTTATCAGTGGTATCCGCGTATCGTATTCTTCAGCGAATCACGGAAATCCTACGTTCCTTACTGCTTCACCAACTCCACCCGGCGGTTCTTTGCCTTTCCATCGTCGGTGTCGTTCGAAGCGACCGGGCAGTAGGGGCCGGCGCCGTAGGGTGTCAGACGCGCGCCGCTGATTCCATGTTTAGCGACCAGTGCCGTCACGACAGCAGCAGCCCGGTCCTGCGAGAGCTTCATGTTGGATTCAAGTCCACCCACATTGTCGGTGTGACCGACTACATACACCTTCAACCCGGTATCGCTGCTCAGGAGTTTGGCGATCTCGCCGATGGCCTGCTCCGACTCCGGTTTCAGCTCGGATTTGCCTGTGTCGAAGAAAATCCCGTACACCGCGGTATGGCCGGTCGCTTTCAATTCATCTGAAAAAACTCCGGCGTTGGCGACGATATCCTGCGCCATCTCCTGCCGCTCGATGATCTTCAGCCCGTACTTGCCGGTGAATTCCGCTGTGACTTCCACCCAGATCTCCTTGCCGTCTTTTGTCAGCTTCAGGGTTTCCTTCGATTTCTCGCTGTAAAGAACGGACCCGCCGAGTTTCTTTATGGCATTTTCGAAATTCCGTAGGATCTGGAGTTCGCTCGGTTTGGATTTGGCGGCGGCCTGCGGATAATAACTGAGCAACCAGTAACGGCCTTCCACCTGCGTGGTCTTTCCCTGCGCGGTTTTGAACGAATACGCGTCGAATTCCTTCTCCGTACAGTTATGAATCCATGAATCGGGCATGCGGGTGAAGAGTGGATGGTCTTTGCAGCCCGTAACATCTTTTTGTTGCGCGAGGGCCTGAAATGACAATACTACAATGCTCGACAGAATGCAGATAACCGTTCTCATGAAATGCCTCCTTGCGTTATCAACGCTTTTCTGAAAAAAGATTTCACCCGCTTTGTATCCTTATTGTATCCGAATTCTGTCCGAATTCTACTGAACCCGATGATGGTCAATATTCCTCGCCCGGAGCTTGCACCGGCGTTTGACAAACATAAGAACTATTGAGCACTTAAACACCTTTTGTGACATCTTCATCGGTGCACCTGTCGCGAATGTCCCTCTTCGGAGAGCACCGATGTCCTGGAATGGAACAGAGAAGCAGTGGATATCCGCCAAATCGGCGTCACCTGGCTTCGCACCCGGTTCATGGGAATTTCGCAGAAACTAAACTGCGCTTCGCCGCGATAGGTCCCTGTATCCTCATGAAAAAACGATTCACGGATAGCACCGACCGGCAAGGAATCCCGCATATAATCTGCGGAGATCCGCCAAATCCGCAGTGTGTATCGCGCTGAACAACGGCTTATCAACTATTGGAGCGGAAGCTGGTCCGGTCGTTGGCGTTCCGAATGTCCGGAATATTGAAGCGATGAGCATCGATGTCATCAAGCTCCGCCATGCGACTTCAGCAAGCATAAAAGCCCTCCGTGCTTCCTTAGGCAGGATTGAAACCCGGAATGTATCGGATTATGGGTTGCGTATTATCGGTCAATTATTTACAGTAGTATTCCATAATTGCTGAAATCGCATGCGTTTTGCCGCCGTTTCCATTACGCTTCCAATTACCTCCTGCACTGCCGGCTTGTGGAGGCCGCCCGCCGCCCCAAACTGTCGTCACCCCGGCGCTGCGGACGGCTTCCGCGCACCGTTGCGGAATCCCTGACTGCCTGATAGCAGGAACCCTTATTTCGCTTTCGTACACTGAAGAAAAATAGATCGCTCGATAAAATCGACGTTGGAAAGTTTTTGAGTTTTATTAAAGGAGAAAAACCTGCATAAATATGGTATACTGTCTATGGAAATGTTGAGCTGTCCATTCATTCGCCATGCACACACGATCAGATCTCCCAAAATCAATTGTCGGACCGCTCACCCTGACACGGTGGGCGAAGGGTATCGGGTAATCCGGGGTAGAGAATGGAGCATCTATTCACGGTACTGTCGGTCCTCGACGAAGTTCGGAAACAGACCGGAGAGAATCGACAATCGTATCGGTTTCCGTGTCGTGAGGAATTATTGGATGCGCGATGTCGGCGTGATTCTTCCACATTCCCAATAATCAGACATCAACATGATGCTATCCGGAAAAATGTATACTTTTGTACGGAACGATAAAAGCGGATTGACGGAGGAGGCTCGTGCCCGCGTGATCTCCATCGTGCTTTCGGCGTGTCCTGTGAAGGTTCATGATCGGTTGGCGACAATTCCGCGATCAAACGTGCGTGCATCTCGGTCGGACAAACCTTCGCAGATCCATGCACGAAATCCAATTGGGGCACAGTCATGAAAAGAGCGAAAGCGATATTTCGGGTGACGTCTCTCCCCGGCGCCGCGATGCTCTGCCTGCTCCTCGCGATGCTCGGGTGTTCGAAGAACGACGACACCATCCCCGTAACGCCGAAGGGGAATGGGTACGACAGCACACGCATGATGCTGATCCCCGCCGGAAGCTTCCGTATGGGCAACATCATGAAGAATCCGGATGGAGACACGAGCGAGCTGCCCGTTCATCTCGTCACCATCACGCGTCCGTTTTTAATGAGCAGCACCGAGGTGACGCAGGAGCAATATATCGCGGTGCTCAATATCAATCCGGGCATGTTTCGGGGCTATACCCGGCCTGTGGAAATGGTGCGCTGGGTTGATGCGATAGTGTACTGCAACAGACGGTCAGAGAAGGAGGGACTTGTTCGCTGCTATTCCGGGAGTGGCAATGCTGTCGTTTGCGATTTCACGGCGAACGGTTACAGGCTGCCGACCGAAGCGGAATGGGAATATGCTTGCAGGGGTGGGGCGGAAACGGATTTCTGTACCGGTAATATGACGCACCCCAAACGGGATCCCGTCGATCCGGCGCTTGACAGACTGGGATGGTTCGGCGGAAACGCCGGGGCTACGACCCATCCTGTTGGCGAGAAGGAAGCAAATGCTTTCGGACTCTATGATATGCATGGGAATGTCGCCGAGTGGTGCTGGGATTGGTGGCAAATACACTATTATAATTCGAGTCCAGCGGAGAATCCGACTGGATCATCCGTAGGTACACTACGGGTCATTCGAGGTGGGTCTTGGGGCTCCGATGCGATGCGCAGCCGCTCCGCTTCCCGAAGTAGCTACGATTCCTTTACGGGTTTATCCGTAATAGGATTTCGCGTGGTCAGGACGATGTAGCAGTTTGTTCTTCATGCGGTTACTACAAGTGAGGAATTCAATGATCGTAAGAAACGGAGTTGTATTTCCTGCGACGTACGTTCGCAAACTGGCGCTGCTGGGCATGCTCATTGTTTGCGTCGGATGTTCAGAGGACGGCATCCCTTTGACTCCGAATGGAAATGCATACGACAGTGCGCAATTGGCGTTGATTCCGGCAGGGACCTTCCGCATAGGAAATCTTACCTTCCATCCTTCAGGAGACAGTGATGAGGTTCCCGTACACGACGTTACTCTCACGCGACCGTTCCTGATCGGGCGCACGGAGGTGACACAGGCGCAATACGAAACAGTGATGGGTGCCAACCCGAGCAGATTTTCGGGCGGTGATCGTCCCGTGGATATGGTGACCTGGTACGATGCTGTGGCCTTCTGCAATGCGTTTTCAATCCGGGAAGGCTTGACACCTTGCTACACAGGAAGCGGGAACGACATCGTTTGCGATTTCTCGGCGAACGGTTACCGCCTGCCGACCGAAGCGGAATGGGAGTATGCCTGCAGGGGTGGCGCGGAAACGGATTTCTATACCGGCAACATGACGCAACCTGAAGCTGTTCCGCTCGACCCGTCCATGGTCCAGGCTGGATGGTACGAGGGCAATGCAGGAGACAGCACACATCAGGTTGGTCAAAAGAAACCCAACGCCTTTGGTCTTTACGACATGCACGGCAATGTATGCGAATGGTGTTGGGATCGGTACGGTGATTATGCTTCAACCCCGGTTTCGGATCCGCGGGGGCCCACCGAAGGCCAGTACCGTGTGCAACGCGGCGGTTCTTGGATGGATGGAGCTATGGGTTGTCGTTCGGCGGAGCGGAGCCATCGCCGGCCTGAAAACCCGAGTTCCGTCTACGGATTCAGAGTCGTCAGGTCCTATCATTGACCGCGCGGCTCTGACATGCTGCCTGCCCGAATTCAGAGGATTTCACGTGTAACTAGTAACGCGCCCAACGAAAAGAGGAGGTTCCATTGATTACAGCATGCACCGATACAACGCGGACGGGTTATCGTTTGCGCAAGTCACACGCGACGATCTTTTGTAACATGCTGGTGCTGCTAATCATGAGCGCGAGCAGCTCTCAAGCTCAGGTAAGTGATGTGTCGGACAGTCTCTGGTCTATCGTGAGACCGTCGGCTTCGGCGATTGATATCGACATGGGAAAGGTTGTCGTTAATGACATTCGGGATTCCGTGGTGACGGGTTTTCTGAGCAACACTGGGCGCGTCGTCATCAGCATCGATGCGATTTCCATCTCGGGTGGCGATGCCGCGATGTTCGACATCGTGTCGGGCTTGCCTCCGTTCGAACTCGCACCGGCTGAATCGAAAGAAGTGGAGTTCCGATTCTCGCCAACTTCCATCGGAGTGAAAACCGCGAGCGTCGTTGTACGGACGCAGATCGGAGAAATGCTTCAGTCCATCCGCGGTGAAGGAGTGCTGCCCCGCATTGAAATTCTTACCACGCTGGTTGATTTCGGCGACGTATTCGTCGGTACTGCGAAGGATACCACCGTCACCGCCGTCGTGAAGAATATCGGGTCCGGCCCACTTTCCATATCGGGTACCGCGCAGCTCGGTCCTGACATGACGCAATTTTCGGTCCTCAGCGGTGGCGGCGCCTTTACGCTTGGACCTGGTGAATCGCGCAGCATGGACCTTCGCTTTTCGCCGACCAGGAGTGGAGGTACGAGCGGCAGTGTCGGCTTCTACCACGACGGCGTGAATTCTCCAGCCGTAATGCATTTGTTCGGTCGCGGAATCACTCTTGCAGGCATGGCCGTGTTGGGCATTGACACGATACGCGCGCGCGTCGGCGAACTTGTGCACATCCCCGTGTACCTGCTTGAGCAGCAGAATCTTGTATCGAGCGGTACGACGGGATTCTACTCCGAGCTGCGCTTCAACTCAACGCTGCTTTCGCCTATAGGGGACACTCCTCAAGGAAAAATCGCCAAAGGAGAACGCACGATACTCCTCGACAATCTCCCGGTGCAGCCCGATGCTCGTGGCGCTCTGACGAATCTCCGCTTCATCGCCACACTTGGCGACGCGGAGGGGACGCCGCTGCGTCTGGAGCATTCCTTTGCTGTAGGCGGGAATATCGCCGTTACGGAAATACCGGGTTACTTCCTTCTTACGGATATCTGCCATGAAGGAGGCGAGCGGCTGTTTCAGGCTACAGGCGTGGCGGGTCTGCGTCAGAACCGACCGAATCCATTCAATGCTACGACAGTCATTGAGTATGAAGTCATAGAGAACGGACCTGCGCGTCTGTGTGTGCTGGACTTCCTCGGGCGAACGATGGCGGTGCTGGTGGACGGCATCGTCGAAGCAGGGAAGTACAGCGTTTCTTTCGATGCTTCCGAGATGGCTTCCGGGACCTATGTCTATGTTCTGCAAACACCGGCGCGGCGTTACCTCAAACTGATGGAGGTGGTGAAATGAGACATTCCGCACGGATAGCTTCAGAAGTGTGCATCCCGCTGCACCCATCATATTCGCGCTGCGGAATGATTATCATGCTTGCGATTTTCGTGATGTCCGTGCCTGCGCATGGTCAGACTCTCGTGATTTACGATATTGATGCAACGGCATTTCCGTTGATGAAAGCGAAATTCTTCGCATTTGATGCCTCAGGAGCGCAGATCACTGCATTGTCGCCTTCGGATTTCCAGGTGCGTGAAAACGGCATCGTCCGCGTGGTGACGCACGTTTCCTGTCCGCCGGTGAATCCTCCGGTAGCACTTTCTTCGGTGCTGACAATCGACATATCGGGCTCAATGGCCAGGGAACGGTTGGCCATGGCACAGACCGCCGCGAGGGCATGGATCGAGGCATTGATATTGGGGCCTTCGGAATGCGCGGTCACCTCATTCAACAACTCATCGTACCTGAATCAGGATTTCACCATCGACCGGTCTGCCTTGCTCAACGTTGTCACCTCGCTTCAGGCCAGCGATGGAACGAATTACACTGCGGCTCTTCTGACGCCTCCCGCAGGCGCTCTCGAAGTGACGAAACATGCCCGAAGCAAGAGGATCGTGGTATTTCTCTCCGACGGCCAGTGTTCCATGCCGCGCGAAAACGACATTCTCAACGAGGCGTTGCGTCAGAAGGTCACGATATTCGGTGTCATGTTGGGCATGAAGGTTCCGCAGCACGTGAAAAATATTTGCACGGGAACAGGCGGGCAGTGGTTCGAGAACGTCACCACAGCGACTGAGGCCGAAGAGATCTATCGCCGCATCCTGCAGACCGCTCAGGGTGGAGATCCATGCACACTGGAGTGGATCAGTGACGGGTGTGATCGGGATCGCTCGCTGGAAGTGACGTTGCCAGGTATCGGCGCGATGGCGACCGCGATGTATCATCTCCCGGAGGAATCCTTGTCGCAGCTCGCATACTCTCCTTCGCGTTCGCTGCATTTCGGCGAGGTGCAGCCCGGGACGTTACCGCAGCAGCAGGTCACGATCACCGCCCGGTTCGGCGAAATCCGCATCGACAGGATAACGCCGAGTAATCTACTATTCCGGATCATCGATTACGGAGGGGCCGTTCCGCCCTTCACGTTGACTGCTGGGCAAAGCCGGACATTGACTGTGGAATACGCGCCAGTGGATTCGAACAAAAAGTATTGCAGGTTCACCATAGCTGGAAATGCATGTCTGGGTATGACGATGTATGCGGATGCAGGATGGCCTGGTAAAAAGGATACGACGGTCAGAATCAAGGTTATCCGGCCGAACGGAGGCGAGCAATTCATCGTCGGCGGCGATGAGGATCTGGTATGGGATGGTGTAATGCCTGAAGAGAAGGTGCGGCTGGAGTACTCTACCGACGCCGGCGCAACCTGGTTGCCGATAGAAGAAGAGGCGATCGGTCTGAAGTATGCATGGAAAACGGCCGATACCCCCAGCGATGTTTGCTTGTTACGCGCGACTGCGGATGCGCGAACATTGTATATCGGGGATATGGTGTTGATTCCTGCCGGAAGCTTTCGTATGGGCAATATAACGAACCATCCCGACGGTCTGATTGAAGAAAAACCCGTCCATCAGGTTACCATTTCCCGCCCATTCCTGATGGGCCGGACGGAGGTGACGCAGGCGCAATATGAATTCGTGATGTTTGGGAATCCGAGCCAGTTCCCGGGACTTGATCGTCCAGTGGAACGGGTGAACTGGTACGATGCGGTTGCGTTCTGCAACGAGCTTTCCCGGCAGGACGGATTCACTCCATGCTACTCTGGCAGTGGTGCGGATATCGTCTGCGACTTTACCGCGAGTGGTTATCGCCTTCCCACCGAAGCGGAATGGGAATACGCATGCCGCGGAGGGACATCCACCGATTTCTACACGGGCAACCTGACGCACCCCCAATCCTCGCCAGTCGATCCCGCGCTTGATAACGCTGGATGGTACAGCGGCAATGCGGCAAGCGCGACACATCAGGTCGCACAGAAAGCGCCCAACGCGTTCGGCCTCTACGACATGCATGGAAATGTGTATGAATGGTGCTGGGACTGGTTCGAACTGAACTACTATAGCTACGGCGACGCGCAGGATCCGCTCGGGCCGAACTCCGGGAGCTATCGCGTTCTCCGGGGCAGCGGTTGGAACGATCTCGCCTGGACCTGCCGCTCCGCGTTTCGGTATTACGGCCTTCCCGAAACCAGGACCAACAGCATCGGTTTCCGCCTCGTGAGGAGGCAGTAGCGGACGGCAAAGAAATAAACAACCAGGTTTACGGAAGCATACGCGCAATCTGTCACAATCCGCCAAATCGGCATCACCTGGCTTCCCACCCGGTTCATGGGAATTTCGCAGAAACTAAACTGCGCTTCGCCGCAACAGCTCTGCGTATCCTCATGAAGAAACGATACACGGACAGCACCGATGTTGCTGAGAGACATGGATTTTTCTATTCAACAGAAAAGGCGACCATTGCTGATCGCGTTTTTGTCATTCGCCGAGCCGAATCTGTGACGCGGGATGGCTCCTGACCCCGCGGCGCATCAGTTGAACACCTCAGCCAATCAAAGGAAGCTTCGTTCGTAGAACATTCCAGTGACCCCTGGAATGATGAATCTCCGCATACGCAGGGGATACCGCAATTCGATTATGGATTCACAGGTTGATCGTCTTCAGCCACGGTTTATGAGTGTTATCGATACTTCTACTGATTGCCTTCTACTGATCCCGGGATCGGTTGCGCATGGCGATTTGCATCGTTAACTTCTCACACGCTGCGATATTTCGCTCGTCGAGCATTAACTGCGGGTGCGCGATGAGCCGTGACTCGCTCAAGTACTCCCGAATATGGAGACAGAATATGAAAACAGAATTTAATGTCGTCATTGAAAAGGACGAAGACGGTTATTTCATCGCCTCAGTCCCGGCACTACGGGGTTGTCATACGCAAGCAAAATCCCTTGACGTTTTGATGAAGCGAACAAGGGAGGCGATTTTACTATGTCTGGAGGTGGAGAAACCGGTTATGAATGAATTTATCGGTGTCCAGAGGATCGCGGTTAACCAATGAGCGATTTCCCTGCACTGACGGGCACGAGACTCATTAAAGCTCTGAGCGCATTCGGTTTTGAGGTCGTACGGATCAAGGGGAGCCACCATTTTCTATAGCATCCAGATGGTCGGTGTACGGTGATTCCTCTGCATCGCGGCGAAACAATCGGCAGCGGGCTTTTCAGGAGGATTCTTCGCGACTGCGAGTTGACTCGTGAGGCGATTCGAAATGCTCTTTGACTCCTTCCGCCGCTATCCGATCCGCGTTGCGAGGCTGAACGTGAGTATGTCAGCCTGATGTTTCGACGACGTCCTCTGGGGAGAAGGCGGGTGGGCCTTGATCACTCTCGTCCCTCATTTTTTTGATCGTTGAAGACGAAGCGGGTGACCCTGGCTGATCGCCTTGTTGTAGTTCTTCGTGGCGGAACTATGAGCAGGGCGGGTTCGCCAACGCAGCTCACCGATACATGCGCCCGTCATATCTGATCCAGCCTGCCCTGTGCTTGCCATCCGGATCATGATGCGTCCAGTGCACCGTGCCCCCGTTGCGATTCCATTCATACACCCCTCTGAACGAAACGGTCGCTCCCGTGTGCAACGAAGGTACCCGGGGAGCGAGATCGATATTGTGCGCGATCAGAATTGTCCGGCCGGATTTCAGTCGCACAATGAAGCGCTGGTGACGACTTCCCTGGATGTCATCGCTCAGCACCTTCAGCACTTCGCCCATACCTTCCACCTGAACGCCGCTACTGCGGGAGCCGAATGCCCGCTCAATCTCCTCATCGCCTGGCTGCGCGGTGGCTGTTTCTTTCACGGAGGATGACGCAGCAGGGGAGTGAGCCCCATCCTTACTTGTGAAGTGCGCGATGAGTCCTATCGTGATAAGAATGAGTGCAGGTAGGAGGAGTTTTTTCATGTCTCTCTTCAATAATGTCGAAGTGTCAGGTTGGATATATCGGCATTTCCTGAGTTGGTGTCAATAGCGGCAATCGGTTTCAGGGGATCATATAAAAAAGCTCGGATAGCACGCAGGGAAAATGACCGGTTACTCTTTTACATAGGTTGAAATTATCCTGTTTTCTCACTGCATGGGCCTTGCATCGCGCTTGCGCTGGAAAATAATGATCTATCGGGACTGTGAACAATGTTAGCGGTGTCCACACAGTCCGCAGTTTAAGCACTATCCACGCAGTTCGAAGTTTCAGCACCGTCCACTGTATCCCGAGCGTCCCATTCTCCCACAACACAGCATTGAGCCTGTACAGAATCCACAAAACCCGAAAAGCCCAGCACCGCACACCCGTTTGCCCGCCGAAGTGCGCAGCCTCAGGCACCAGAACATCGCCGCCTAACTCATCAACCAGGTCCGCAAGAGCCTGACCATCGACTAAACCCTCCGCGAAAGCGCCCGTGCCCGCGTCAGGTCATGGTAAAGCGCATCCTGAACAAGCACGGCTACCCGTCCGACCTGCAGGATTGTGTACACGGAGGGATTCCTAGTGGCCAATATTGGTTCAAATACGTGATTTTCGAATTATCTTGCATTTTGAAGAATACTTCTGTATATTTATAATCCATCGCGGGGTGGAGCAATTGGTAGCTCGTCGGGCTCATAACCCGAAGGTTGTTGGTTCAAGTCCAGCCCCCGCTACAAAAAGGCGATCAGCAATGGTCGCCTTTCTCGTCTCAATCATCATCGCAGGGAGTAGCGATGGAGTTCACTGCTTATGTCATTCGTGGTACGACGCTCTCCCGGAATTCTTACGGTATGCAGGAAAAATCGCTATAGAAGCAGACCTGATTCGACAAATTACGCTCTGTTCCTACTGCACCACCTGGGAATTTCGTGCTCTACGTGCTGCTTTCATGAATCAGAATGAGTAGATACATTCCCGCTGGCAGGGTGGCCGGGAGCGGGAAGTGGTACTCACCAGCTTCATACCGAACCGCAGCTTTCGCCACGATCTGGCGGCCCAGGACATCGTGTATGCGAACATCAGCCGCAAGCGATTCGCGGAGGGTGACGATCGTGGTACCCTGGTGCTTCCAGTCAGAGGATTCGGACCTGCGCCGTGCAGGAATTCAGTTCCAGGTTGCGCTTCGTCCGAGGCGGCGGACGTGGTCATGCCGGAAAACAAGGAAGTATAGAAGTATCGCATCAGCTCGGTAGTTGGCTGAGCAGGGACCTTCCACAGGCTCATCAGCAGGGAAGAAGCCACGTCGGCGTCAGGCTGAAGGGCGGCGAAGGATCCGCGAGGTAGTCCGCCGCCGGTCGGATGGAAATACGCCATCGCGAGTCCCAGGAAGGCATCAACCATGATCACCTTTTCGCACTCCTGCCCAGCTTATAATCTGCAGTGTTCCAGGTCTTGCATGGATTCCGTGAATCCATTAATTTAATTAAATGATACAATCCTTCGATGAAAACGCTACGGCTGATTTGTTCCAAGGAATTAAGAGTTCGAAGGTGCGGTCATTACCGACGCAAATCATCGAGGCTGCGCTTATGAAACTGGATTTGCTGAACGCCGCGGTTTCGCTTGACGATCTTCGCTCACCGCCGGGAAACAGGCTGGAAGCACTATCTGGTCGGTTTCAGGGCTGTCACAGCATTAGGATAAACCTGCAATGGCGCATCGTGTTTCGCTGGCTGAATTCTCACGCCTGCGATGTTCAAATAATCGATTATCACGAATAGACAGAGCATATCATGATCCCCAAAAATAGAACGGCAACGCATCCCGGCGTCATCCTGCTCAAGGAGTATCTGGAACCGCTGGGCATCACCCAGAAGAAACTCGCCGATCACCTCGGCATCCCGGTCCAGCGTGTTAACGAAATCATCAAAGGCAAACGGGGTATTTCACCCGATACGGCATGGCTGCTTTCCGAGGCATTGAATACATCGCCGCAGTTCTGGTTGAATCTCCAGGCTCAGCACGATCTTTCCATGCACCGGCCTGTGCGTCACGTAAAGTGCCTGCCGGCAATGCGCGCCGGGCAATTTCGGGCATGACATCCATTTCTTCGAGCATTCCCGGTTTCTGTTACCTCGCAGCAGCGCGATGAGTCGTGAGTACGTCCGTACCCTGTGAATTCGTACGCGGATGAACACGGATGAATGCGGATTAACGCGGATAAGAAATTATCGGACTGCTGTGCATCGGGTCATTTCGGGCATGAGATTTCTTTCTTCAAGCATTCCCAAACACCGATACCGCGGCGAGGTGACGAGGTTTGTTGGCCTCCCGATCAACTCACATCTTAATAGTGTCATCAGCAGGATTCAATCGCATTCACGAAGCGACCTATTCTCCGACCAGCACGAACGGGGCCCAGATCATTGGATCGGGGTACTTTGTTCGGAGCGAGGTACGGGCCTGGCGCAGCGCGTCTGATTTTTTCGCTCCGGTGAGCCAGGCGTTGTAGAACGATGCCATCAGCTCGGCGGTGGGCTCGTCGGGCACTTTCCACAAACTCATCAGTAAGGAAGCGGCACCGGCGGAAAGAACGGAACGCTGCAATCCGAACACACCCTCGCCGGTCCGAATGTCGCCGAGCGCGGTTTCGCACGCACTCAGAACAACAAGCTCGGTCGAACTGAGATCGAGGCGGCTGATTTCCAGAGCGGTCAGAATGCCATCCTCCTCCGTGCGGGCGACGGGCTCGCCGCTCCATGCCTTGTTGGCGCCTGCGAGGATCAATCCCGAGCGCAGCAGGGGATGATCGTCAATACGAAAGGACTCGCGTCCGCGCGCCGGTTCAGGCGAAGGGGAGGTCGGTGCGGCATCGCCGGAATGGGGAATGGGAAAAAAGAATCCGTGGGTTGCGATATGCAAGACACGGAAGGGGGACGCGGAAAGTTCTTTTACGTAATGCTCCGTCGCCGCTTTGCCTTCAGTGATCTCGACTGTGACGGAGTGCTGCCGGCAAACTTCCTCGATGCGTCCGATTTCCATTGCCGTGCCCGGTAGCGGAGACCAGTGCGGACCCTTTCGCCGCGTGCCGTCATCCTCTCCAAAATCCGGATTGCCGATGAGGCAGAAACGCGATGCGGTTTCTCCGGAGCGCAGTGTGAAGGACGGACTCCGCGAAAGCAGATCCCGCAGACTCCCTATATGCTGGATGCGCGCAATATCATCGAGCACGCGGAGACTGTCGCCGGGTGTATCGACCACAAGCGCCGCGAAGGCCACGCGATGCAGTACGCCGTCGGGTACGATGATGAGGTTGGTCATGCCGTTCAACGCTTCTGTCAACGGATCCCAGATCAGCGCGGCCAACCTCTGCATGCGAAATTTTTCAGGAAAAAGTGAAACGATGCGTTCGCTCACCGTCGCCAGGAGGGCCGTTTCGAGTTCCTGTTCTTCGCAGAGACGGATGACGTCCGGTGCGCATCTCGAACGCAGCACGACGGCCAGCAGCACCCGTCCGCTGTCGCTCCCGGAGGGTGGCGCGATCAGGTACTCGATCAGCGCTTCGTCCCTGCGAAGCAGCCGTTGCGCATCACGCCAGTCGGCATCCATAATGCGCCGCTGCTTGTCGTAATTCCCGTTTATTTTTCGCAGCGCGGCGTCCAGCGAATCGATGGACGCGGAGAGTCTTTGTCGCAGTGCGAGGAGGTCGCCGCTGGGATTTTTTGTCGCGAGTGATGCGTAGCGTTCACGTGCGCCGCGAAGTGCGTCGAGGAGTTCGCCTTCCTGCTGCCTCCCTCGCGAGGAGCTATGGAATCGCACGTTCTCCGCAAGAATCGAGCCTTTCAAATTCGTGATCGCGTCAAGCAGAATTTCCGAGGCGCTGGGTCCGCTTTCAGTTTTCATGGCCCAACGTGCGACGATACCGAGATTTCTGCTTGCGAAGCGTTCATAGAGGTCCAATTGCCGTGCTTCGCTTTCGAATTCGAAGGAATCGCGCATTCGCCGTACCGTACCAGCCACGAGATTTCGCATGATATCCGGGGCATCCGGCTCGGCGGGGTGACGCAGGATGAGCTTGCCGAGTAGCTGCAGGCAATCCAGCGTTTCGACATGCCAGGGATCGTACCAATGCAGCAGTTCGTCGTATGAGGTGCGAAGCATGGCGAGAGCGCTGCTGTCGCTGTGGGCCTCGAGTTCCACCGAGGCCAGATTGCGCAGCAGTCGTGCACTAAGCGGGTGTTCCGCGCCATACACAGCCACGCCGATTTCGCGGGCGCGGCTCAGGATCGCCCGCGCTTCGGTGTACCGTTGCTGGTCGCGGTACACCATGCCGAGGTTGCTGAGTGGAGCGGCCATTTCTATGGAGGCAGGCCCGAACACCTTCTCGTACATCGCCACGGAATTCACAAGGAGCGTTTCCGCCTCGCTGTACCGTTTTAGCTCCGAGTACACCGAGCCGAGATTGCTGTTCGCCCGCGCCTTGAAATGTTCGACATCGCGCCAGGGGGAGGTGTCCATGATACGAAGCGATTGCTCTATGAGTGCTGCTGCTTCCTCCTGTCGATCCCGGGCGGCGAGGAACGATGCCGTATTGTTCGTGACCATGGCCTTGTACATTGGCCGCTCGCTTGCCGGTATCATGTCCACAATCTTCGCAGCTTCCGCGAACCAGGATTCCGCTTCCGAATCCAGGCCCAGATCGGCACATACTTGTGCGGTCATGGTATGGACAAATGATACGAGGATGGGATCGTAAGCGGCTCCGGGACGATTGATAGCATGTTGCACCTCGCCGAGTATCCGCCGGGCATCATCGAATTTCGCGAGAAATATGTAGCATGTCGCGAGTTCCTGCATCGCGCCCAGCGTCTCTTCCGCCTGCTCGCCGCGTGTCCTGCGCAGAAGATCGCAGCAACGGAGGTAGTTCGCTTCGGCGCCATCGAAATCGTGGAGGTGGAAGCGTGCGTCGGCATACCACGACAGCGCCTCGGCCATACTCACGGTATCGCCCGCTTGCTCCTGCCACCGCGCCGCTTCCGCGAACGCCGAAGCCGCCTGTTCGTGCATCAGGCTGCGCCGAAACGCGAGACCAAGAAAGAGGTATTGAGATGCGGTGAGCGACAACGGCGGCTCCTGCAGTGACGTGAGAATTTGGATACTCTCACCATATAAATCCACCGCTTCGCGAAGCTGTCCAAGCTCATAGTACTCGTACGCCAGGTTACCGTACATACGCCCTGCCCATGCGCTCCGACAGGGAGGTGTGAGTCCGCGCAACATCGCGATCGCCCGCTCCATCACGCGAATGGAAGTCTGTTTATCGGTCATCCACAGTCCTTCGGCTTCGGATGCCAGTGCCTCCGCGTAGAGAGGATGGAGCGTGTCCGTAATTGACGATTCGACGCGCTTCCGGAGCGCTGTGCATGCCGCCGAGTACTCATCGATCGTCTCGCGCGACATGCCGGCCGACAAATGTTGCGCCATGCTGTCGACTCGTTCGAAAGCCTCGAGGCAGGCGACGGAATCCGCAGCCGAAATGAACCGCGCTGAAGGGGAGGGTAAGCAACCGGTACGCAGGTCTTGACCAGACATTGTCCAAGCCCCGGCGGAGATTAGCAGCAGTATGCAAAGCCAGAACAAGCTTCGCGGCGAAACGTGCAATTTCATCCTGATGAGCCGCTTGACCATAAGTGTCGTATCGGAATTAATCCTACGCGCAAGGTACAGGAAATCCATGTACGCTTCAATCGCTTCCTCTTCAATGGGCAACGGACGTGTATACCCTCAATTGCAGGGAAGAACCGGTATGCAGCTTCTCATGATCTTTGCGTGTACTCGAGTATCAGGCAATGTTCCAAATGGAAGAAAACACCGAAGAATTATCGAAACCGGATAAAGAATCCGTGAAACTCTTGCATGACATCAAGAGGGGCGTGCGGGAATTACCCGGATTACCCCGGATACGTGCGGAGAAGAAATATTCAGACTCCATTTCCACAAACCTGTTGTAGCTGGAGTTACAAAAACTCTTATCCGCGCCAATCCCTCGGAGGGCAAGTGTGCACGTATTGTTTCGGGCCATTGAGAAGTGAACGACCACCGCCTAAAGGCGGTGGCTTCGAAGTACAGCTAAAGCTGGTG
>CAYJMN010000073.1:0-28676 GCA_964371045.1 uncultured Chromatiales bacterium
CACCAGCTTTAGCTGTACTTCGAAGCCACCGCCTTTAGGCGGTGGTCGTTCACTTGGTCCCCTTGCCGGGAGCGCGTGTTGTTCCGAAGGCTGTGTCTGAAGCGTCGAGGAGGGGTGAGGTTCATCGATTGGAAAAATCGCGTATCTTGATAGCTCATCCATGCGTCGGAATATCCACTTCTACCCAGGTCCTGCTATGATGAATCCGCTCCTCGCTCTGCTTTTCGCATTGCTCCTTCTCCTCACTTCGCACGATGCGCCTGCGCAACAGAAGGCCAAGAAATTGGAGGGGATGACTTCGGCCACGCTTTCCGGTTTGAAATTTCGCTCCATCGGGCCCGCGCTGCCGTCTGGACGCGTGGTTGATCTGGCGGTTCAGCGCGACAATCCTGCGGAGTATTACGTTGCCGTGGCGTGTGGAGGCGTGTGGAAAACCACCAATGACGGCATCACCTTCGAGCCGATCTTCGACGATCAGGCATCGTTCTCCATTGGCTGCGTCACCATCGATCCGAATAATCCCCATGTGCTGTGGGTGGGAACCGGCGAGAACAACAGCCAGCGAAGTGTGTCCTGGGGCGATGGAGTATACCGCTCCTCCGACGGAGGGAAGAGCTGGAGAAACATGGGATTGAAGACCTCCGAGCATATCGGGAAAATCGTCATCGATCCCTCGGATTCGCGCGTCGTGTACGCAGCTGCGCAAGGTCCGCTGTGGGGTCCCGGAGGTGAACGCGGACTGTACAAAACCACCGATGGGGGAGCGACCTGGAAGGCCGTACTCACTATCAGCGAAAACACCGGCGTAACGGATGTGGTGATGGATCCCCGGAATCCGCAGGTGCTCATCGCCGCGTCGTATCAACGCCGGCGTCATGTCTGGACCCTGATCAATGGGGGTCCTGAAGCAAAGGTATTCAAATCCGAGAACGGCGGTTTGACCTGGGATACATTGAGAGGAGGTTTGCCAACGGGCGACGTCGGGCGGATAGGCCTCGCAATTTCACCCGCGAATCCCGACTACATTTACGCGGTGATCGAGGCAGAAGAGAAGGCCGGAGGTGTGTATCGTTCAACCAATCGAGGCGGCAGCTGGGAGAAACGCGGAGATTACGTACCTGTGAGTCCGCAATACTACAGTGAACTGGTCTGTGATCCGTATGATCCCGAAAAAGTATATTCGCTCGACACGTACACCATGGTCAGCACGGATGGTTTCAAAACATGGCGGCCGGTCGGCAATCGCGCGCGTCACGTCGACGATCACGCACTGTGGATCAATCCGTCGAATACGCGTCACCTCCTCATCGGCGGCGATGGCGGCATCTATGAAAGCTACGATGCAGGGGCGACCTGGCGCTTCAAGGAGAATCTGCCGGTTACGCAATTCTATCGCGTCGCAGTGGACAACGCTGAGCCGTTTTACTTCGTGTATGGCGGAACCCAGGACAACAACAGTCTCGGCGGACCTTCGCGTACGATCAACGCGAACGGTATATTCAACGCGGACTGGTTTTTTACCAACGGCGGCGACGGCTTCGAATCGCAGGTGGATCCGCTGGATCCGAATATCGTGTACGCGCAGGCGCAGTACGGGTCACTTGTCCGCTTCGATAAACAGAGCGGTGAGCGTTTGGGCATCCAACCGCAACCTGGCCCCGACGAGGAACCGTACCGTTGGAATTGGGATTCTCCTCTGCTCATAAGTCCGCACAAGAACACGCGGCTGTACTTCGCTGCGAACAAGCTGTTCCGCAGCGACGACAGGGGAGAGAGCTGGACGGTGATCAGTCCCGACCTGACGCGGCAAATCGACAGGAATCTCCTGCCGGTGATGGGAAAAATCTGGCCGCCCGAGGCTGTCGCGAAAAATGCATCGACCTCCCTCTACGGGAACATCGTAGCGCTGACCGAGTCTCCGCTCCGCGACGGACTGATCTACGTCGGCACGGATGACGGTCTGCTTCAGGTGACGGAAGACGGAGGGGAGACGTGGCGGAAGATCGAGAGTTTCCCCGGCGTGCCTGAAACCACCTATGTGAGTTGTGCAATGGCTTCCATGCACGACGAGAACACGGTGTATCTCGCATTCGACAATCACAAAAACGCGGATTTCAAGCCGTACATTCTCAAGAGCATCGACCGCGGAACGTCCTGGAGCGCATGCGTTGGCGGCTTGCCTGCGGGAGGTCCGGTCTACACACTCGCCGAGGATCACGTGTCGACTGATTTGTTGTTTTGCGGTACAGAGTACGGGGTGTTCGTCTCAACAGACAGGGGATTGGACTGGACGCAGATGAAGGGCGGCCTGCCCACCATCGCCGTGCGCGATCTGGCGATACAGAAGCGCGAGAACGATCTCGTGTTGGGTACGTTCGGTCGGGGTTTTTATGTGCTGGACGATTATTCCGCGCTTCGTTCGCTCTCGTCCGCAGCTCTCGACAGTGCCGCGTTGCTATTTCCCGCGCGTGACGCATTGATGTACATACCAGCACGCGCCAAGAGCAGGGGAGCGCAGGGTGAAACGTTTTTTTCCTCTCCCAATCCGCCCTTTGGTACGACATTCACCTGGTACCTGAAGGAGGAATTCCACACCCTGAAAAAACAGAGAAAGGAGGCCGAGAAAAAAGCGACGAAAGACGATGTTCCGCCCACTTATCCCGATTGGAATCAACTCCGCGCGGAGGATCTCGAAACAGCTCCACAACTTGTGTTCATTATCCGGGACAGCGAAGGCGGCGAGGTGCGGCGTCTGCGGACAGCGGTCAGTAAGGGCGTTCAACGCATTACATGGGATTTGCGTCACGCGGCTGTCGGTCCCGTAAGCGCGGAGACCGACGTGAACGCGGCGTCGGGCATGCCGGTCCTGCCGGGGGACTATACGGTGACCATGAACAGCGTTGTTGACGGTATCGAGGCGATAATCGCAGGACCGATGCGCTTTACTACGCGCATACTTCAGAACACGACGCTCCAGGCGACGGATCGCGCCGCGCTTGTGGCATTTCAAAGCGAAATTGCGGAAGCTCAACGGGCCGCACTTGGAGCGCAGCGCTTCACCCGCGATCTCCGTGATCGTTTGAATACGATAGAGCGCGCGATCCAGATCGCCCCGCGCGCGGACGCGGCACTGCGCGAAGCGTACCGATCAATGTGGAAAACGTTGACTGATCTTGATGTCCAATTGAACGGCAACGAGACGATCAGCTCTCGCAACGGAAATCAGCGTCCTTCGATCGTTGAGCGCATGCAGACGCTCATGTATCAGCAATGGTCATCCACTTCGAGTCCGACTCCACGGCACAGGAAGGAACTGCAGCTTGTGCGGCAGACTCTTTCGCCGGTACTGACCCGTCTGCGCGAGTTGAGCACTCTGGGAATACCCGCGATCGAGCGTCGCCTCGACGAGATCGGTGCCCCCTGGACCCCCGGACGTTTGCCTGCGTTGGATGACCGCTGAGTCCCCGTTCCTTGGTCCGATACCGTTCTATTAACCCAACTTCGGCGGTTATCGAAATATATCGGCGAATATGCGGTAAATAGGATGCTTCTATCGGAATCGTTCCACCGCAATTTCAATTTGCATTCAACCTTCGACATCGGTCTCTCAATGGGTAGCGCCTGATGTTCCACTCTGGTTTCGATGCTTGATTGTCTTCGTTTCTCCCGGTAATGTTTGGAAGCGCTCAGGTAAACTTACGCACGCGAAAAAAAAGCAAATCCAGAGGGAAGGTTTTCAATACAACTACCTGAGTGTGCTTGGCAGCGCTGCGCAGTGGTGCATTTCGGGCATGACATCATTTGGCCGAAACAGCGTTAACAAACCTCGTCATGCTTCGAAACCCCGCCGTGATTGAATCCTTCAGAAATGCGACGTTTCAGCGCGGCGGCCCGCCGCGGCTGGCTTAGGACATCTTCGTGTGCTCAGTGATCTGGCCAAGGTGTGGATGAAATCACACAGCAGGAAATGTCGAAAGCAAAGACAGTGGCAGCGAACCCCCGCGGATGAATACGTGCACGGATTTTCGCGGATCCACCTTCGCCCTGATCCTCAGACACTCGTACGGCTGCGCTGTCAGACTTCGGCGGACAGGTGAGACGGAATAACGCGGATAAGAGTTTTTGAAACCCCGATACGAGAGACTATAGGATTTGGAGACAGAATAGTTCTTCTCCGTGCATATCCGTGTTCATCCGTGTCATCCGCGCACGTATTCATGTCCGCCTTCGCTTTTATCCTCAGACAATCGACGGCTGGGCTGACGACCTTCGGCGTACAGGTCGCCCGGAAGGTATGGAACGCTGTGGAACTTTCAGGGTTGGGAATCGGAGGGTCGGGAATGGAACGAAAAAATGGTGTGTGGCCGGATACCTGAAAAATCGGTACATTTCAAAATTGTACCATCAGGTTTATATTCGAAAATCGATGCTCATATTCGTCGTTGTCAGATTGCTGGCGGTTGGTATCCTGGTGTTTCCGGGACTGCTTGCGTATTCGCAGCAGCAGCGATATGCCGTGATGAACAATGGTGTTCAGTGCGGCGTGGTGGATGTGAGCATTGAACGACTGGACAACGGCTATCTGGAATATAAGGTGCGTGAAACGCGGCGGGCTGTCGGATACGACGGAAACGTGCAGGAATTCGTGAGCATCAGCAGCTGTCTGGCGGATGCGTCGCTGCGTCCGGTGAGTGTCGAGACCGTGACACGGAACGGAGGTTCCAGCGTCACGATCAAGGGCAGCGTGGTGGACGGGACGATGTTCGTGACGAAGGAATTAGGACAGGGGCGCGTGGAACGGTGGCGTGAGGATTGCACTGGCGCAGTCATCGATGTGATGCTTCCGGAACTCGCAGCGCGGTCGCTGCCGGAGGTTCCGACGCGCGTGTACAGATTGCGCGACCATCGCGCGGTTCCGGCTGAATTGCGAGTGGAAGCTTCCGACGAAGAACAAGTGATTGTGAAGCTGGCGGAAAAAGAGTTCTGGCTGGTTTCACGAGACAATATTCTACAGCGCTACAGTTTGCCTGCGCTGGCGATTTCCTGGGAGAGGGTGGAAACAAGAAGCATAACTGCATCACCTTGCAGTATCGCGGCGGGTGTGGAATGGGATGCGGGACCAGTTTCACTTGCGAGCAGCACGGACAACATTCGTCTCCTGCGTGCGATAATCAAACTCCACGGGAACGTGGGGGCGGTGCTCGCGCCGGAGGATGCGCGTCAAAGGATGGATCCTGATTCAGCTGCGGATGGAAACTTCATCAGAGTGACCGTGGAGCAACACCAACGCGATCCTGGATCGGTGGATCTGCCGGTGTTCGATCGAACTCTGCTTCAGTATGTCAAAGGCGACAGCATGATCGCGCTCGACAATCAACCGGT
Source organism: uncultured Chromatiales bacterium (assembly GCA_964371045.1). GTDB lineage: Bacteria > Bacteroidota > Ignavibacteria > SZUA-365 > SZUA-365 > JAOSJT01. The sequence continues at coordinate 5,383 of CAYJMN010000073.1, forward strand.
TCGCAGCCGGGCAACTTCTCTGAAATCCTGGGAGCGTAAATCGGACGCGGTTGTCAGATCGCTGTTGTCGATGATCAAGTGGGACTTCACCGAAGATCTGTTTGTCCCGCTCGTGCCGGCTTCCGGTATCGCGGAGGTGCCGCGAGGCGCCTCCATCCATGCATCGCTGCTGTTCGTCGCCATCGCGCGCGCAGTAGGTCTCCCCGCACGCTTCGTCTTCGGTGCGGTGCCTGTCGATGGACGCTGGCGCACAAAGGTGTGGGCGGAGGTGTGGAGTGAAGACTGGTCCTCGGTCGATCCGTTGACAGGCAGTATCCTGCGCGATGCGGCGCATGTCAAACTCCTTCATGCTACGTCGCTTGATCAGATTCTCGATCAGTCGCGTCGCCTCCGCAGTAATCTGTCGGTGCGCGTGACGCACACCGAACTCATCGATGACGTGACAGCCCCTTCGCTTACGACGGCGATCATTGGCGCCACATACACAAACCGGAAATTCCGGTGCAGCGTCACGGCTCCGTCGGATTCCTGGCTGATAGAGGAGTGCGTGAAGGGCGACGAGGTTGTCGTGCATATGACGCCATCGATTGGAAGTCCTGTGGAATTCGACGTCCAGCTTCTCGCTTACTCCCTTCAGCAGAGTGCGGAAGTGCTGCTTGGGCTTCGCGTCAAAGCACTCAACGCCATGCTCGACGGTCTTACCATTCAAGAACGCGGAGAGGTACTGATTGAAGGGCATCGCATGCCGACGATCATGTATTCCTATACGCATCGCGACGACGAAGGCACCAGGATGAGGAGAACCGTCGCGCACGGATTGCTTGCGTTGGGAAATCGCGGCTATCTGTTCACCTTCAGCTCGCCCGAGGATCAGTTCGAGGCAATCAGGCCGGAACTAGAGCGTGTGCTGCGCAATTTCCGTCTCCACGAAGACGCAGCGCAGTAAGGGCCGCGACACCTGACGATTCCCGACACAGCGTCAGATTTTCCGATGTTGGTTAGAGACTCCAATGGAGGCGGTTCGCTCCGTTGTGCCGCAACTTCAGTTCAAGCGCGTCAACCGCGTCCCGCGTCGAGATCCATCGATGCCATACGACGGAGTTCCATCGTCGTGTATACTCTTCGAACCATCAGCATCAGTAATACACCCACCACCACACCGAGCAGTCCCGGTCCGCCGATTGAAGCCCAGATCGCCATTGGTTGCCTGTCGATGAGGGCGGCAATGCCGACGAGCAGGAGGAGGGTGGAGCACGCAATAAACGCGACGAATAGCCCGGTAACGAGTCCGCGATGTTTTCCGGAGGGGACGATTGAACCGGTCAGCGCACCGAGGGTACCGCCGATCACGCCGATTGCCGTGCCCGGTATCCAGGCGTATAGATTGGGATCGAACCAGAGCTCGTGCATGTACTTATACCTTTTGGTGTTTTTTGTAAGACGATAGAATTTTCTTCGCCGTCGCAGGGGAAAGGTCGCCGTTAACCGTAAGCAGCCTGATGGAGGTGACGAAAGGATCGCTATCCGACATGCTTTCCATCAGCCGCACTTTTTCCATGAGTCTGTCCAAACGAATCCGCAAGGTCGGATAGCTGACACCGTACTCATCCGCCAGCGCCTTGAGCGAGCCGGAGCATAAGATGAAGCGTTTGATAAAATGCAGGTCTTCCTCTTCGAGACCGGTGATCCACGTGGGTATGACGTTGGTATCGAGCATGTTTCATATTGTTAATGTGAACTTTAATAATATACAAGCAAACATTAATAAAACGCAAGTGTGAATAAATAAAATAAAAGATAGGGCGATGTTCAAAATACCTGATGCAACCTCACCTGTGCCAGAGAGGCGAAACCCTGGCGTTGCGGGTTCGGTAAGGATTGTCGATTCCCACCGAATTTCCGTAGCTTCGTAGGAAACTTTAGCATTACAAGAACACTGGTTGGAGCGTCCATGAAGCAGCTTCGCGTCGCAAGCGTACTCAGCATGATACTTTTCGCCCTGTGGGGGTGCAGTTCGTCAAATACTGTTGAAATTGTATCGTTCAGCCCGGATGGGGAGTCTCCATTACTGACCACGATCGAGGTGGAGTTTTCGCGTGACCTGGCGCCACCCGACAAACAACAAGTCTGGCTTGCGGACGAGTACATCCAGTTCACACCGGCCATCAAGGGCAGGTACAAGTGGACCTCCTCCCGCCGGCTCGTCTTTTCTCCGGACACTCCACTCGAACCCATGCAGAAATATTCCGCCAGTGTTACTGACAAGGTGATGTTTCGAACGGAATTCAGCAGTGATTTCGAGGATCATGAGTTCTTCACGCCCGAATTCGACGTGACGAAAGCGGATCTGTTCTGGACGCACATCCCGCGGAAATATTACACGGTCACGATTCAGGCCAACCTGCATTTCACCTACCCTGTCGATCCGGTTGCGCTGCGTTCGCATCTCGAGGTCCTGCGTGAAGGAGAAGTCGTTAAGGATGCGCAGATAATTTCCGAAAAATCGTCTGAAGTCATCGCAATTTCCATCGGGGAGGTGCAGCAGAAGGACAAGATGCAACGCATAACGCTCCGGGTGCGCGAGGGACTGGGCTCCACGCTTGGGCGCGCTCCGCTCTCCGACACGCGAGAGTTCACGATCGATCTCCCTCCCGTCACCGAACTCGCAGTGACCGGTGTGGTAGCGGGCTACGACGGTGAGACGGGGTGGGTTGAGGTCGCTACAACGCAGACGATCGACGAGAAGCAGGCGTTGGAATTCATCACGGTCGATCCCAAGCGCGAGCTGCGCCTGTTTACGAGCGACAATATTCTCCGCATCGAGGGTGATTTTCAAAACGAACAATCCGTGACTCTGACATTGAAGAAGGGGTTGCCCGGTTTGTTCGGCGGCGTGCTGCAGGAGGAGTACAGTCAGCAGGTGTCGTTCGTTGATATTCGTCCCGGCGTCAATTTCGCCGACAGAGGCGGCCGGTATCTCATGCGCAGTGGACAGCGGAATCTCGAGGTGCATGCCGTGAACATCGACGAACTTGAAATCGAGGTCTATGAAGTATTTCGCAACAATGTGCTCCACTTCATTGCGCAGAACAGCTGGTGGGAACCGGAAGACGAATATAATCCGGATTACTATGTCGGAGAATTAGGCACCGAATTGTACCATGAAACAGCGACGATGCGCAGTAGCCGGAACTGGCTCGGCAAGCATGTCATTAATCTGGACCGCGCGCTCAAATCAAGGCACAAGGGGATTTACGTCGTCAGAGTGAGTTCGAGTGAGGATCGATGGCTTTCCGATTCGAAGATCGTCGCGATGAGTGATATTGCGCTGATCGCCCGTATGGGAAGGGATCAGATCACGGTGTTCGCGAATTCGATCAGCGATGCGAGCCCTGTCTCCGGCGTGGAAATCAATATCATTTCAACGAACAATCAGACTCTCTTTTCAGGCGAAACCGACGGCAACGGCGTAGTAGTGTTCAACGATGTCGAGAAACAGTCGGACGGATTCACCGCGCGTCTCGTCACCGCGGTCACGGCGGAGGATTTCAATTTCCTCGATTTGCAAAAAGCCCTGGTCGAAACCTCGCGCTACGATGTCGGTGGTCTCCGACAGTATTCGCATCAGCATATCGCGTTCATGTATGGTGACCGGGACATTTACCGCCCCGGAGAAAAAGCGATTGTGTCCGCTATCGTCCGCACCGACGATCTTCATCCCGTCACAGATACACCGGTGCTTCTTAAAATTCTGAATCCGCGAGGCCGTACGTTCAATGAATTCAAGCTCGTGCTCAACAGGCAGGGATCGTTCGAGCAGGCGATAGAGCTGCCCGTGTATTCGCAAACCGGGGAATATCGCGCGGAGCTGCGGACTGGCGGAGATGTATTTCTCGGCATGTACACGTTCAGCGTTGAGGATTTCGTGCCGGATAAGATCCGCGTCGCCGTCGCATCCGTGAAGAAAACGTACAGTCCCGGTGATGAAGTGGTTGTGAATGTGGATGCGGAATTCCTCTTCGGTGCGAAGGCGGCGAACCTGCGTTACGAAGCCGACATGCAGCTCAAACACCGCGCGTTCAGGAGCACGACGTTCAAGGAATATGATTTTTCCGGGACATCCACCACAAACACACCCCTGGATAACATAGTGCTGGAAGGCGTACTTGACGAGCAAGGACAGGCTCGGCTCACCCAGACACTGCCTGACTACATACGCGCGGGTGGCGTGATCGACGGCGCGATGTACGTCAGCGTCTTCGATCTTACCGGACGCACCGTCAATCGCAACGCTGCGTTCACCGTGCATCCCAATGCCGTGTATATCGGAATAAAATCTCCGGGAACGTACTTCGCAGTGAACAAGACGTCGAATTTCAACATCGTGGCGGTGAACCGGGAAGACAGGGTGCGCAGCGGCGAGCAAGTCGATGTCCGTCTCGTGCGGCTCGAGTGGCAGACCGTGCTCAAAAAGGATTATTCGGACAGATACTTTTATGCATCCGAACAGCGCGAAGTACTCGAATGGGAGAAGAGGATGACACTGAACGGTCCGACGGCCGTGCCTGTGAATCTGCGCCGATCCGGCAAATACCAATTGCGCGTATCGGAGGCGGGCGGACAGGATTACATCTCCAGCGAATTCTATGCCTACGGCTGGTCCACGTCGACCGCCTCATCCTTCGAAGTGGACAAGGAGGGACGGGTGGATATCGTATTCGACAAGCAACACTACCGTCCCGGAGAGAATGCGAAAGTACTGTTCATGTGTCCGTTCGCGGGTCGGCTGCTGATCACCATCGAGCGTAATGGTGTACTTCATCATCAATATGTGAATGTCGACACACGTTCGGTCGAGGTGAAGCTTCCCATCAAGTCGGAGTACATGCCCAACGCCTACATCACCGCAACGCTGTTCCGCAAGCACAAGGCGGGGAATACTACGCCATTTCTCGTGGGACACGGCTTCACATCGATGACAGTTCAGAAAAAGGAAAACCGCCTTCCCGTAACCATCACGGCACCGAAACAGGTCAAGCCGAATACCACACAGACCATCACGATCAGGACTGCTCCGGAGCGGAATATCCATGTGACTCTCGCGGCCGTTGACGAAGGGATACTGCAGATCAAGGATTACGTCACTCCGGATCCCTATGCGACGATGTACGCCAAGCGCGCGCTTCAGGTTCAGCCATTCGATCTCTACAAATTGCTTTTACCTGAGATCGTGCGGTCCTCATCGCTCACCGGCGGCGACGGAGCGTTCGAGGACGGACTGAAGAAACGCATCAATCCGATCAGTGTCAATCGTTTTTCACTTCTCTCGTACTGGAGCGGCATTCGCAGATCCGACGGCAGCGGTATTGTAAAAGTATCACTGCCAATCCCGCAGTTTAACGGTGAAGTCCGTCTCATGGCGGTGGCGTACTACGACGAGCGTTTCGGATCGGCTGATGCGCCGATGAAGGTAGCCGACGACCTGATACTCGAACCGCAGGTACCGCGACTGCTTTCCACAGGCGACTCGCTGGTGATTCCGCTCACACTCGTGAACACGACATCGAAAGGTGGCGGCGCGAATGTCAAGCTCGAGGTATCGGGTTCGATCGCACTTCGGTCAAAAAACGCAGTGTCGGTGAATGTCCCGGCGAACGGCACAGCAGCAGTAGAATTCAAGGTGCGCGCATCCGATGTTCCCGGCAAAGGAACACTCACGTTTACTACAAGCGGTATAGCGAAGGTGCGTGAGCACTTCGAATTAGCGGTCAGACCTTCAGCGCCGTACACGGTAGAAAGCCGGAGCGGCGTGATCAGCAACGGGCGTAGTGTCGAGCTGCCGAAACCGGGAGGTTACCTGAAGGGCACGTCCAGCATGCAGCTGACGGTCAGCGCCTTTCCTGCGGTCCGCTTCGCAAAACAACTTCGCAACCTGATCGGCTATCCTCACGGTTGCCTTGAGCAGACCGTATCGAGGGCTTTCCCGCAGCTCTATCTGGAGTCGGTGTTGAAGCTCGTCGCACCGGAACAGTATCAGACGAGAGCGCCGTCGTATTACGTCAACGAAGCCATCCGGAAGGTGGAATCGATGCAGGTCTACGACGGATCCATTGGTTACTGGCCGGGCAGCAGTGAGGCCAACTGGTGGGGAAGCGTGTATGCCGCACATTTCCTGCTCGAAGCACGCAAGGCGAAGTACCGGGTATCGGAACAGTCACTCTCGCGTCTCCTCAAGTATATCGCGGCGAAATCCAGACAGCGCGAGACCTTCGATTACGCGCAGTACACCACGGGTGGACGCACGGTAGAAGTGAAAGCCCGCAAGGAAATCCTGTACGGATTGTATGTGCTCGCATTGGCGGGCCGTGCCGATATCTCTACGATGAACTACTACAAGGGACGTCAACATCTGTTGACACAGGACACGCATTATCTGCTCGCGGGCGCTTTCGCGCAAGGCGGCAAGTGGAACAGCTGGCACGATCTGCTTCCAGGCGGCTTCAAGGGCAGCCGACCCGAGCGGGAGACCGGTGGCAGTTTCGACTCCGAAATCCGTGCGAACGCCCTGATGCTGAACATCCTGCTGGACAACGATCCATCGAACAAACAGATCCCCGTCATTATCCGTTACCTTGCCGACCGCATGGATCAGATGTATTCAACCCAGGAAACAGCCTTTAGCATGCTCGCTCTCGGGAAAGTCGCGAAGAGGAGCGCCTCGGCGAAACTGACAGTGGAGGTGTTTGTCAACGGAAAGAAGAAAGGCGAATTCAAGGATAAAGATATCCGGATGACGGAGAAGGAACTGGGCGGTGGAAGGATAAGCCTGAAGGCTTCCGGCTCGGGTAATGTGTATTACTCCTGGTCCGTTGAGGGTGTCAAGACATCCGGTGCCCCGCCAGAGGAAGATGAGAATATGTCGATCAGGCGAAGTTATTTCGATTACCGTACAAAGCAATCGGTCAGTCAGGGTCAGCTACGGCAGGGTCAACTTATCGTCTGCAAGCTGAGTCTCGCCGGTGCCGGTAGATCCGTTGAAAATATCGTGATCACGGACATGATCCCCGCTGGTTGTGAAATCGAGAATCCACGACTCAAACCTTCAACGGCACTGGGCTGGACGGTTGTCAACCCCATGCCGATTGCGTCGATGGATGTGAGGGACGACAGGATGATTTTGTTTACCTCGCTTGCAGGCGGGTCATCGCAGGAATTTATCTATCTGCTCCGCGTTGTGAATCAGGGGCGGTTCATTCTGCCGTCGGTGTCAGCTGAAGCGATGTATGATCGCACATATCATTCCGTGCACGGCGCGTCCATGGTTTCCATTTCACCTATGCGTTACCTGCCTTGACATGAGGCCGTCTCTTGATGTTGTACGGCTCCGGAAACTCCTCCGGAGCCGTTCACCGTTGCTTGCCGCAGTACTTTTTCCGGTGCTGATGGTGCTGCTGGATCATCAGTTTGCTCCTCCCGCACCGCCGGGGTATTCGATGCAGGTGTTCGACAGCAAAGAACGTTTGCTGACTGCATATCTCGCGGATGACGATACATGGCGGCTCAGGACCCGTCTCGAGCACGTCACGCCCGAGCTGATCGAGGCGATTTTAGAGAAAGAGGATCGCTGGTTCCTCTATCATCGGGGTGTGAATCCCGTAGCCGTCGTACGCGCATTGTACGCGAACATTCGGGGCGGGAGGCGAGTCTCGGGCGCATCGACCATTACGATGCAAGTCGCGCGAATGCTCGAACCAGCGGAGCGCACCTACAGTTCGAAGTTGCGCGAGATGATCCGGGCGCTGCAGCTTGAGCTGCGATATTCGAAGCGGGATATTATGGAGCTGTATCTGAGCCATCTCCCGATGGGTGGAAATATCGAAGGCGTCGCGAGCGCGGCGTATATTTATTTTGATCGGCCTCCGGACAAACTCAGCCTCGCGCAATGTATTGCACTTGCCGTGCTTCCCACCGATCCGAATCGCCTGCGTCTCGACCGCAGTTCATCCGTGCTTAATGAGAAAAAAAACTTGTGGGTGCGACGTTTTCGCGATCGCGGCGTGTTTGACGATGCCCTCCTCGATGCCGCCCACGATGAACAGCTGACGGCATCGCGCTTCCCGGCACCGGGGGAAGCGCCGCATTTTTCGCTCGCGGTGCGCAAGCGTTCGCAATCCGATATCGTCAACAGCACGCTGGACGGCGGGATACAGGACATTGCGGAACAGCTTCTCAGGAATCACGTGCGGCGCGTGATACCTGAGGGAGTGACGAATGGCGCGGTACTGGTCATCCGCAACGACAACATGGACGTAGCGGCGTACTGCGGTTCCGCCGATTTCCACGATGCAGCGAATCACGGCCAGGTGGATGGCGTGCGGTCGGTGCGATCCCCGGGAAGCACGCTGAAGCCCCTGCTCTATGCGCGCGCCTTTGATGAAGGAGCGTTGACACCGTCGATGCATCTGCTCGATATTCCCACGGATTTCGGAGGCTACATCCCTGAGAACTTCGATTTGACCTACCGCGGCGAGGTGACGGTCAGGGAAGCGCTGCTTCAATCGCTCAACATCCCGGCGGTCCGCTTGCTCGCCAAGCACGGAGTCCCGGATATGGTCTCGTTTCTTACGGCGTTGGGATTCAGAACCATCGAGGAGCGGCGAGAAAGACTTGGACTGTCCTTGATCCTCGGTGGATGCGGCGTGACTCTCGAGGAACTGGTCAGAGCCGCGAGCATCTTTGCCCGGGAGGGCAGATTGTCCTACTTGAGAATGAAGAGTGACGAACCTCTTGAGGAAGGAAAATCCGTTCTCACACCCGCAGCCGCGTATCTGGTGTCGGACATCCTTTCCAACAACAAACGGCCCGACATGCCCACGGAACTGCTGACGGCCTCGCGGCTTCCGCGTATCGCCTGGAAAACAGGAACGTCATACGGGAAACGCGACGCCTGGGCGATTGGGTGGAACAGCCGCTACACTATCGGTGTGTGGATGGGCAATTTCAGCGGCAGGGGCGCGCCAACACTTTCCGGCGCGGTGATGGCAGTACCGCTTCTCGTTGATCTTTTCAACGCGATCGATTACAACAGCGGGAGAGCCTGGCTGCGTCGGCCCGGTAACGTCGTACGAAGAGAGGTCTGCGCAAAAACCGGACTGCTGCCTTCGCCGCAGTGTTCCATATTCGAATGGGATTATGCCATCGACAACGTCTCGACGAGGGAGCGATGCACGTTGCAGCAGGAATTCATGGTGGATGCCGGCAGAACGATGCACTATTGTCAGGAATGCGCTCCGGCGGAGGGGTATGAGCGGGTGTGGCTCCCGGTGTATGATCCGGAGCTTGCGGTGTGGTTCAGTGAAAATAATGTCGACGTCCCCTCACCACCGCCGCATAATCCGCTGTGTACCGTGCGCATGTCCTCCGGAAAGCCCGTGGTCATTTCTCCTTCGCCTGAGTACGAGTATTATATCGAACGCGGAGGCGCCCAGCAAATATGCCTACAGGCGGCACCTGTGGCGGGAGTGCGTACGTTGTTCTGGTATGTTGACGGAGAAATGTCGGGTCAGAGCACCCCGGGAGGGAAGTTGTTTTTCACTCCGCGAAAAACATCGCATCGCATCACCTGCATGGACGACGCCGGACGGCGCAGCACATTTTCAATCCGGATCACCTTCTATTGACCGCGTGATCCCGAAGCGATACCGCGGGATCCACGCGAACGTGGTTTGATCAGCGGTTGGAGCACGAATCGGTCCAATGTCGCCAGGATCATCAGCACGCCAAGCGCCGCCGCGAATATTTGGATCGCTTCGCCGTGCGTGGAGGACAAGGGATCGCCAATCCGCAGAGAGGGCAGCGGAATCGCGTCCAACAAAGGTTTGAGCAGCTTGGTTACGGTTTCGAGTCGCGAAGGTTGTGCATCCGTCGCGCCTCCGCCCGTGAGCGTCGAAAGCAGGACGACGGCGAGAGTGGTAGCCATCCCGAAGAACAGTGCCGCATAGCGCGAGAGCCAGCGCTGATCCGTCGCGACGCCAACACCCTGCCCGGAGAGCTGAGAGAGCACGCGCTGTTCGAAGTCTGGTCCGGGTACCGTATACGGCGAGCGTTGCAGTGCCCGAAGCATGGCCTGTTCCTGCATGACGACCGCTGAGCATGCAGGGCAGGCGTCCAGATGGCTGCGGACGGACAGCAGAGCGGGCTCCGGCAGGGCTCCGTCGCAGTAGTGCTGAAGTTCGGTATAGTTCGGATGGTTCATGGTACTGTCTCGTTGCGGTGAATCGGTGCTGCCTGCGCTGCGAGAACGAGCGCGCGGAGTTCATGCCGTGCCCGATGCAAGCGGTTTTTCACTGTGCCGAGCGGCAGCCCGGTGATGGCTGAAATTTCGTCGTGGCCCTGATCCTCGAGATAAAACAGCGTCAGTATGGTCGAATATTCAGCGCGCAACTGCTCCATGGCCTTCATCACTCTGCTATTCATGTCCTTTTCGTCGATAGCGGTCTCGAGGTAATCTGTTTCGACCTCATGCACGATATCGTCATCCAGAGTAATCGTCGTGACCATACGTTTGCGTTTCGCGAGATAGGTAAGACACACATTGTGGGTTATTCTATAAAGCCAGGTCGAAAATTTCGCGCGCCCTTCAAATTGTGGAAGCGCCCGGAATGCCCGCAGGAAGGCGTCGTGCGCGGCTTCTTCCGCGTCGGCGTGTACGCCGAGCATGCGCAGACACAGGGTCATGACGCGGTCTCGATACCTGTGCAGGAGAAGCGCGCAGGCATCGCGATCGCCCCGGGCGATTCGCTCAATGATTTCGTCGTCATGTTCCGTAGGCTTGGTTTTTGTCATCTGTCTGTTTTGACTCCAACGGGACCGCGAGGGTTTCAAGTTGAAACCCTCGCCCGAATATCGTAGTCAAAAAGGGCAGTAACAAGTAACACCAATCGGAGTCTGTAATGGAAGATATCGTCGTACCTGTAATGATGTTCGGCAGCGCCGCTATCATTCTATGGAAGTATTTCGACAGCAAGCATAAAGAGCGCATGTCGATCATCGATCGAGGGATGGTGACGGAAGACCTGAAATATCTGTACAACAAGGGGGCGGGCAAACCGAACCGTTATGGCACCCTGAAATGGGGACTTACCGGCTTCCTTATCGGACTCTCGCTGCTCATTGCGATTCCGATGCAGCAGATCGTTGGGGGACATGAACACAGTCCGGAGGTTATCATCGGAATGTTATTCCTCGGTGGCGGTCTCGGATTTCTGCTGTATTACTTCCTCGTTGGCAGGAAGGACGAACCCCTTTCCTAGCGCAGCAAACGCTTGTAACGGCCGTCTGTATTATGGCATAACGAATTCGTTGTCCGCGCTGCGTATTGAAAGCACGGGACACGTGGCTTTCCGTACGACTTTTTCCGCCGTGCTGCCGAACAGGACATGTTCGATGCCCGAATGACCATGCGTGGCGATGATGATCAGATCGGCCAGCTCTTCCTTCGCGGTCTGGATGATTTCAACGAAGGGCTTTCCTGAACGGACTATTGGCCGCGCCTTAATATCGGCTGGAACTTCTTTTTCTATGAGCAGTTCAAGCTGTCGACGTCCGCGCGTTTGCAGTTCCACTTCCACCGAGGGTAGGGCCACCTGCCCGAAACTGAAGTCGGCGGGATAAATAACCGGCTCAACTACATAGACGACGATCAGTTCCGCTGAAAACGTGCGCGCGAAATCCACGGCATAGCGGAAGGCGTTTTTGGAATATTCCGAGAAATCGATCGGAACGATGATGCGCGAGATGTGCGGCATGGTGTTTTCCTCCTTCATACAATGCTAATGTGGAGAGCGGGACGAAGAGCGTATCGTGAATTTCGTAAAAAGGTCAAAAGAAAAAAAGGAAAAAGGTGAAAGGGTGATATAATTCACCATTTCACCTTTCACGACCCGCGGTTCACGATGGCGGGATTTTCAGCCCTATGCCGTCATTTCTGCAATACGATGCGTCTGCTCAGGAGGCGATGGGGATTGTCGAGGACGATGAGGTACATGCCGGGCTGAAGACCGCGGGTATCGAGCGTCAGGATGGAGATCCCGGCTGGATAGTCGATCAGCGCGGAACTGCGCACGGTGCGGCCGAGTGCGTCGACGATGTGCAGTTGACAGGCGGTTTCACGCTCCAGCGAAATCCGTACGGTGGCATTGTCCGATGCCGAAACAGGATGCGGAGAAGGCATGCTCATGGAGTTGAGCACGGGAATTCCGGACGCCTGCACTTCGATGATGGGGGAGTGCGCGATTGTGCCGTCCAGATCGATCTGGCGGAGCCGATAGCGCAGAGTGGTAGACGGCGCAGACCGATCGATCCAGAAATAACCGTGCTCGGTCTCGTCGGAAGTTTCGGCGGGAACGAATCCTATTGCCGACCATTCACCGGGACCCACGGCGCTCCGTTCGACCATGAAGCCATGGTTGTTGGTCTCGTCAGCTGTACGCCAGATGAGAACGACGTGATCAGGCTGTCGCGCAGCGGTGAATGACAGGAATCTGACGGGATACAATCCCTGTCCGCTTCCGATCGCGAGCGGCAGACCGAGCTGTGAGATGTTCGTAAGACCGCTCACCTCGCGGTTGAACGGACCACCGCCGACGGCCGCGCCCATGGCCTGGAGGGGATCCCACACTTGTGCGATGTCGTTACGGGCGATGCTGCATACTCCGCGATCGAAGCCCGACAACTCGTCGCTTTGATTCCATTGCAGAGTCAGCGATACGGCTGCTTGTCCCGAGCCCGCGGACAGATGCCAGGTGCGATCGACGACGGAACTGTTGATTGGTTGTCCAATGATTCCGCCGGTGAGTACGCGCGGTGTGACGCGCACGCTGAAATCGCAGGTGGCGGTATTATTGTTCGTGAGAGTCAGAGGACTGTAGCCTGTCCCGGTACCGACGGGGAAGAGCACGGGTCCGTTTCTTCCCGCCGTTCCGATACCTTCCTGAGTCATGGAACCACTGCCTGACGCGATAATGTGACTTCCGGAGCCTCCGCCCGTTACGGAAGCCGTACCGGTGAGAACGAGATCGTTCGATCCGAGGACGAGTGTACCGGCCTGCAGATGAAGGATTCCGTTGATGTGCAGTGAACCGGAGAGTATCGTTCCGGCGGCATTATTCAGCGTCAGGTTATGCAGCGAGGTGTAGGGAATCGACGTTGGGGTTTGAGGACCGGACGGAATCGTTACGTCATCGCCATCGCCGGGGATCGCGCAGGGATTATCCCAGTTGCCGATGGTGTTCCAGTCGCGATTCACGCTGCCGGTCCATACCAGTACGGAGGGATCGATCGGATGCAGCGTCACGTTTGTCGGGGAGGACTCCGAGCTGCACCCGTTGAGCGTCACAACGACGGTGTACAATCCGCCGTCCATCGCCGCCCACATGCTGGTTGTCGCTCCAGGGATCGGGACATCATTTCGTTTCCATTGATATGTGGCGCCAGGCACGGCCAGCGCCGTGAGCGTTTCCGCCGAACCCTCGCAAGCTTCGACCGAACTCCCGGTCACGATTGTCGCGAGGGGCGGTTGAACAGCAGTCACGAACGTCGGGTCGGACGTCGTGACGCAGCCGTTTTGGGTGACGGCAACGGTGTAGCTTCCGGAGGAGGAGACAATCAGCACTGCCTGAGTGGCTCCGGCAACAGGTATGCCATTATGCGACCAGGAGTAACTCACACCGCTCGCGCTCGCAGTGGTCAAGGTTACCGATCCGCCGACACAAAAGATCAGTGGACCCGATGCTCCAATTGTCACGTTACGCGTGGTGAAGCTTCTGCTCGTCGTCCACGCACTGGTGCCGGCCGCCCCGATAGACCGTACGCGCCAATAATACACAGTTCCCATGGAAAGTGGTCCCACGACCTGCGATATGCCGGCGATCGTGGCGTCGTCGAACATCGTGGAGGAGAATGTCGAGGATGTCGATACCTGCAGGTGGTAATTCGTCGCGCCGGAGGCCGTGCTCCACGACAGCGTTGGCGTGACGCACACACCGGTAGCGAGGTTCGCGGGCGAAACAAGCGTTGGAGCGACGATTGTTATTGGCTCAATGCCAATAACAGCACCCTGATAGTAGGTAAAATTGTTGGTGCCAGGAGTGATGTCATTGAGATAGAAGTATCCGTCGAGATATCCACCCCAGCCATAGTTCATGTGAAAGTAGTCCGAACCGGAGAAACCGTCCAGTACCCAGGCATGGCCGTTCGATCCGTTCGAAGCGGAACCCCGATAAATCACCGGCCTGCCGTTATTGAGTTCGGAGGTCAGGATCGAAGTCCAGGCGGATGCGGAGTAGGAGTACTTCGATACATACGACGCACCGGGATTGTAACGGAAATAATTAATCAGGGCATACCGCGCATCCTGCACAGTCGCGCCGGACCCGGTTGGAGAAAAGTCCATATCGACGGAAACCGCGCAATGATAGATCAGCTGTGCTATGGCTGCTTTCGCGGAGGAGCTGCTCCCCCCGTTGATGCTCGCGGGCATACTCGACCATTGGTATGTCGTCGCACCGTAGTCGGCGCTCTGGAGACCATACACCGGATGCACATAGCTGTAGGATCCCTGTCCCACTGCGGGAGCGTTGTGATAGCGCATCACCTGGGCCATGGAGGTCGCGACACATCCCGCGTACACATGTCCGCCGCTTCCTCCGGTACCCGTTGTGGGACAATCCTGGTTGTACGGAGTATTCTGATTCCATGTCGTCGTCAGAAGGGGGGAGACGGCCATCGTTTGCGCTCCGCCTCCCAAGTAGGTCCTTCCCTTCGTCTGTTCGGCCAGCAGCTCGCTCCATTTGATCGCTGTTTCCGCAGGAGTTTCAAGTTTCCCGGCGATGGCGTAAGCGATTTCGCGCGATGCTTCGCTCAGCATGCCTGCAAGTCCTTCGGGAAGCGTTGCACCGTCGTAGCGTCCCTGCGATGAGTACATCAACACCGGTACGGCGACGTCATCTCCGCTGATGACGACGACACCCGATGGCTCAAGATTGACGATATAGTATGTTACGACGCCTTGTTCCTCAATGGTGAACACACCCTGCACTTCGTAGGAGGGCGCCTCCGCGCCGCCGTACAGGAGCAACCAGCGCACGGCCGCAATTCTTGCCTCGTTTTCCGTCACGTGACGGGCGAGGAGCATGGAAGGAAGGAGACAGGCGAAGAGCAATGGTAAGACGAAACGCTTCATATCGGATACCGGATAGTGAGCAATGGGCGGGAAAGCGGAGCAGCGTGCATTCCACAGAAAGGCACCATGTAAGATAGGCTCACCGCGCGGGCCGATACAATACCCGAAAATCAAATTAATGAAATTGTCATGTTGGATTATAAACGTGCAACAAACGGCAGACAGGTCCGGAGCAGAGAGCGAAGAGCATAGAGCATGGAGCATGGAGCATGGCGGAGAGTGCCAACGACAGAGGAATGTCGGCAGCCTTCGAGCGTCTGATCCGTCTTGCGAGGAGCTTTCCGATGCGAAGAACGATCCGGAGCAGGGAGCGAAGAGCGGGGAATCGTGATAACAATAAAAAGGTGAAAAGGTATAGGACCTTACCTTTTCACCTTTTTTACTCTTTTACCTTTTTACCTTCTCGCCTTTTCACTCCGCTACCTCACAAGCGTCATGCTGCGGGTCTGCATGACATCGCCCGAGCGGAGTATGAGGAGGTATGTGCCCGAAGGAAGCGACGCGGCGTCGAAGGACATGCTGTGGCGACCGGGTTCGAGCACATCGTCCACCAGACGCTCCACCTCACGACCGAGATAATCCGTAACCGACAGGGTGACGCCGCTTTTGGTCGGCAGATCGAAGCTCACCATGGTCGAGGGATTGAACGGGTTGGGATAGTTCTGGTGAAGAGTGAACGAGGCGTTAGCCGGCAGCGGTTGAACGTCAAGTACAAACGCTGAAAGATCCAGTTCCGTTGACTGAACAATTTCACCGAACGTAGTTCCGTCGTAGTAGTGTGCGAAAATGATGAAGCGGCTCGTTTCAACCGTCGAATCCACGGAGGTGAAATTAAACGTCTTCGTTACACGAGTTTGCGACGCTACCGGGATACCGCCGGAAACAACTTCACCCGCATCGTTGGGGATCATTTGACGCAAGACGTGATCGTGGTAATAGGGATACAACTTTGTGCTTCCGCCCGCAGGTGGGTAGAAGACCTGCGTGTAATTCATCTGATCCTGCACCTGCGCGATATTGAGGCGAATCGGCGCGGCGACATCGCGATGGAAAAGAATCTCGACCGTCAGCGAAGTCGATTTACTCGCCGGATGATAGGTTTTGGCCAGGACGTTGAGACTGATGGGACTGCGTCGGGTCTGAAGCACCTCGGCGATGGATGCATTCCAGGCAGCGCGACTCAGGGCCATTGCCGATTGTCCCTTGAACACCACGCGATTCACGGACCCTTGCGGCCATCCGCTAAGCTTGATGAGGTTTTTCCAGAATGTCGTGGACGGAGTCTGCATGGGCTCGCTCGGAGTGTCGCTGTGATACGAAATGCCCTGAACCCGACCGGGATATCGCTGGATCACGGCCTTGAGGCTGTCCGCGCCGTAGGGACAGTAGCCGCACCATGTGCCGGTACCTTCCTCCATCAACACGTTTTGATCCGCATCGACGTCTTCGGCCTGCACATGCAAGGTGATTGTCAGCTCCGTCATCGGTTTCGCCGGATCGTTGGTGATCACGGCGATTTTTCCAACATGAACGCCGTTCCCTTCCGCCGAGTTGAGTACTGCCCAAAGGTCAACAGTTTCACCTGCAGGAATTTGGCCCGTCATGGTTGCCAGGGATAGCCAAGTTCCTGCAGTTGGCACTACGGTGGCTTCCCAGGTCAGTGCGGCGCTGCCGTTATTGGTGAGGGGAAAATTTTCCTGACGGCTACCGCCCAGTTTGAGCCAGGTGTCGATAGTGGATTTGGCGAAGTATGCGAGCGGTCCTCCGGCGGCGTTCACGTTCAGCGCCTCCACGGCGGCAGTCACATGACTCGGGGCATCGTATCCACCCACCATATATAACGATTCATTGCCGTCGAAGATCATCTGGCTCGAGTAATAGACTGGTGTGGGTTTTTGATCCATCATCGTCCAAGTGTCACTCACGGGATTGTAGGAAAAGGTTTTCCCGGAGGGAGGCCCGTTGTTCTGGCTCCCAGCGTTGTGGCCGCTGCTGAAATACATCTTGCCGCCATCCGATCCAGCGGAAAAACGCATGACTGATCCATCAGGATAATCAGCGATTTGCGTCCAGACGATATTGTCATCGGTAATGACACCCTTGTAGGCCCAGGCGCCGAAGGTGCCCTGTGTGCCGTTGTAGCGCACCCCTCCAACGAACAGCACCGTATTATCCACGGCCGCTACACCCGAAGTCAATGCGGGATACGGCGTTTTGGTTGTAGAAACGGTCCAAAGATCGGATGCGGGATCGTAGATCTGTATGGTGTCGATCGAGGTTGTGAATGCCGTGGTTCCTCCGCCGAGTACGAAGATGCGGCCATTGTAAACGAAGGACCCGGCACCGAAGACGGGTTTCGGTGTGTTCGCCTTCGGGATGTAGGTGTTCGCTACCGGATCGTACTCAAGCACCGGCGCCTGGACGGTGAACGTAGGAGTGAGGGCGCTGTGCCCACCGATGATGTAGATTTTTCCGTTGACGGTTTGCACGGTAGACATCACTCGTCGAATCGGCAATGGAGCGATAGCGCTCCACAGCCCGGTTGAGGCATTCAGCTTGTAGCATTTCGTATCATATTTCAGGTCTGCGTCCCCACCGCCGAACACGTAAAGGTGTCCATCAAACCAGGCAGCGGAAGGGTAGCACTTAGCCGTGAGCAGGGAAGGCGCCGTAGTCCATTGCCCGGCAACGCCGTTGATCCCTGGCTCCAGTGAATAGCCGGGCTGCGAGGAAGCGCTAGCGGCAACGAAACCTTCCGGGGAACAGTCGACCTGCTGTGCCGATGTCGATACGCACAGTAAAGAAAACACCAGGAAAGAAAACAATACACTCAGTACACGAAGGTGCATAACGAGTCTCCTTTTCGAATTTCGAAACAGGTATGGATATCGATTTTTTTATACCGAAGTCTCACGTGGTACGCGGTGTGAGGGGCGGAAGGTAGAATATCCAAAACTGCCGGTGCGAAGAGATTGTACGATTGCTATCGTGAAAACTTAATGCCTGGCGGAGTCAGTTACAAACAGCAGTGCTCCGCTCAGAGCGCGGAGGGCGTAGCGCGGAGCGTGTGCGTCTCGGGCGGAGTGAGGGTAGCGCGGCGGATCTCTGCGATAAAAGGAGATCCGCACAATGTGGCCACCTGGGACAACACAAGTCCTCGTTGATTATATTCACCGACGACAAGGAGGGCGCAAAGGGCGCGGAGAGAGAATGGAGATTAATATAAGAGATCTTGCACTGAAGGCATGAAGTAAATTGACGCATGACGCGAATCCAAGAGGTAAAATCGAAGAGTCTGCCCTTGCCAGCTTCGTACGGGCCCGGACGCTGTTCCTTCGAGATGCCGCCATGCTCACGACGTGCGATGATTAACAATCAGGCTGTGTCGGCTCCTGCTAATGACGTCTTGTAAAATCGGCTTGAATAGGCCTGATTTCATAAACTCACCGCCACGGACCCGGCCATTGTTGGTCTCGAACAACTCACCTCGCCGCGGCGAGTCTGCGACCGGCGGTCTTCGACCCCCGGCTCCCTCTTGGAAGAGAGGGGGAGGAAGAGGTTTTATTCAGCATATTTCTCGAACACGGGGATGCACGGAACCTACTTTCATGTCATCCATGAAATGGACCGGTGTGCAGCGCTGGTGGGCACACTGCTAATGACATCGAGGAGGTACCAAGTCTCTACCTGCGTTGCGGAACGAATCATCCTTCGAGACGCCGCCATGCTCACGACGTGCGATGATTAACAATCAGGCTATGGCGGCTCCTGCTAATGACATCGAGGAGTACGTACTGGTTAGACTCGTACAAGCCCGGACGCTGCTCCTTCGACTGCGCGCCGGATAAAGCGTTTCGCTAGAATCCGAGCATTTTCTGCGGCGCTGCGCTCAGGATGACGGTGCTTGTTCACGTTCTACCCGGACCGGATGTCATCCAAGATATGGACCGGTGCGCAGCGCTGGTGGGCACACTCAGGATGACGAGGTCGAATCTACAAATCGTAAATCGTACATCGTACATCGTAAATTACTCAAACGCTTCCCCCACCAGCTTCTGCTGCTCGATTTCGTGCAGGGCGCCACTGCCGGAGGCGGGGCTGCCGCTGGGGACGCGTCCGACGAAGGAGAAATGATACGGGGTCCGCAGAGCGTCCCGCAATTTGCCGAAGACGAAGTTCCATGCGCCCATGTTTCGCGGTTCATCCTGTACCCAGCGGATGTCGCGGGCCTGGCTGTAGCGCTTGAACACGTCCATGAGATCGTCATAGGGGAATGGATACAGCTGTTCGACGCGCACGATCGCAGTATCGGCAATATCGTTCTTGCGTCGATGCGCCATGAGATCGAACGCCACTTTGCCAGTGCAAAGGAGGATGCGTTTGACCTCGGCCGGCGCTTCGGGATCGTCGAAAATAAACCTGAAGCTACCTTCGGTGAACTCACTCAGCGGACTCTTGGCGACATCGGCACGCAGCAGGCTTTTGGGCGTAAGCACGACAAGGGGCTTGCGATCTTTGAGCAACGCCTGCCTGCGCAGCAAATGGAACAACTGCGATGAGGTCGTGGGCGAGGTGATGCGCATGTTGTTTTCCGCCGAAAGAATCAGGAAACGCTCAAGACGGGCGCTGGAATGTTCCGGACCCTGGCCTTCATACCCGTGCGGGAGCAGCAGAACCAGCCCGCTTTTTTGTCCCCACTTGTCTTCCGCCGCGGCGATGAACTGGTCGGTGATGATCTGCGCGCCGTTCACGAAATCACCGAACTGCGCTTCCCATATCACAAGCGCTTCGGGACGGACCACGCTGTACCCGTATTCGAATCCCAGCACGGCGTATTCGGAAAGCAGGCTGTCCCAGGGCATGAACGTCTCCTGGCCTGCGCGGATGTTGTTCAGCGGTATATAGGAATTCGCGGTCTGATAATCCACCAGCACGGAGTGCCTGTGACTGAACGTTCCACGCCGGGAGTCCTGTCCCGACAGCCTGATGGGAACGCCCTGGAGGAGCACCGAGCCGAATGCGAAGGCTTCGCCTGTGGCCCAGTCGATCGGCTGACCGCCGTCCAAGAGGTCGATACGGCTCTCGATCAATCTCTTCAGCTTGGGATGCGGCTGGAAATCGGTTGGAAAGGTGGTCAGAGCCTTGAGGATCTCGTCCAGGGTGGCGCGCTCGACACTGGTGTCGATGCGCTCGCCCACATGTTCCTCGATCGTACGAAACACATTCTCGATGTTGATCTCGGGCGCGGTGATTTCTCTCGTGCTGTCGAAAGCGCGTTCGATGGATTTGTGGAATTGTTCCATCGCATCCTCCGCTTCGCGCAGCGTGATGTCTCCGCGATTTACAAGGGCTTCGGTGTACAGCTTTCGGATGGAACGCTTGGCCTTGATTTTCGAGTACATCAACGGTTGGGTGTAGGAGGGGTCGTCGCCCTCGTTGTGCCCGTGCCTGCGATAGCCGATGAGGTCCACCACGACATCTTTCTCGAAAGCGTTGCGGAATGCGAGAGCGATTTCGATGACGTGCACCGCGGCCTCGGGATCCTCGCTGTTCACATGAAAGATAGGCGCCTGAATCATTCTGGCGACGTCCGTGGCGTACTGACTCGAGCGCGCGTCCTCCGGCGAAGTCGTGAAACCGATGCCGTTATTCGCGACGATATGAACGGTGCCTCCCGTCCTGTATCCCTGCAGCATGCTGAGATTGAACGTCTCGGCAACGACACCTTGTCCGGCAAAGGCGGCATCACCATGAATCAGCACCGGCAGTACCGTGTGTTTTTCGGAATCGCGTTTCAGATCCTGCATCGCACGCGCAATACCCTCTACGACAGGATCCACTGCTTCGAGATGACTGGGATTTGATGCGAGCGTGATCTGCAGCTGCGCGCCTTCCGTTCCGGTGTACACGCCCATGGCGCCCAGATGGTACTTGACATCGCCCGTTCCCTGCATGGAATCGGGATCAATATCGCCGTCGAATTCTGAAAATATTTTCTCGAAACTTTTTCCAAGAATATTCGCGAGGACGTTAAGTCTTCCACGGTGAGCCATTCCCATCACGACATCGGTGACACCTCCGCCAACGGCTTCACCGAGCAGTGCATCCAGTACGGGAATGAGCGTTTCAACGCCTTCAAGACTGAAGCGCTTGTGACCGACGTACTTTGTATGCAGGAATTTCTCGAACGACTCCGCGGCGCTGAGCATGCCGAGAATGCGGAGTTTCTTGTTCGTATCCATCCAGGTCGCGCGTCCCCGGCCTTCGACCTGCTCCTGGATCCAGCGCTTCTGATCGGGGTCCTGAATATGCATGTACTCAATGCCGATGGTTCGACAATAGGTGTCGCGCAGCAGCTCAAGGATCTCGCGAAGCTTCATACGCTGGCGTCCCGCCAAACCCAGCGTGATGAATTCCCGGTCATAATCCCACAGGGATATTCCGTAATTCTCCGGATCCAGTTCGGAATGTCGTTCCACCTCGTTGCTCAGCGGATTGAGCCACGCCTGCAGGTGCCCGCGCACGCGGTACATGTTGACGAGCTGCAATACACGCGCCTGCTTCTCCATACTTCCGTCGTTCGATCCCACGTCGGTGAAGACAGCATTGCTGTCCCGTGACATCTTTATCGGAGGGTAGGGGATATGCAGTGTTTCGAAGATTTCTTCATAAAAATCCTTCTCCCCGGTAAGCAGCGTATCGAGCAGATGGAGAAACATGCCGCTCTCCGCGCCCTGGATCACGCGGTGATCGTAGGTGCTCGTCACCGTCATGCTCTTGCCGATGCCGAGCATGGCGAGCGTGCGCGGATCGGCGCTCTGGAATTCCGGAGGATAGGAAATGGAGCCGATGCCGACAATCACGCTCTGGCCTTGCATCAGACGCGGGACGGAAAACGCTGTTCCTATCATGCCCGGATTGGTGAGCGTGGCGTTCGTACCCTGAAAATCGTCGGGAGAAATGGTGTTGGTGTTCACCTTGCGGAGGAGTTCATTGTACGCCGCGAAGAAGCCCGCGAAATCGTATTGTTCCGCCGCCCTGATGTTGGGCACCAGGAGGCTCCGCGTGCCGTCTTTTTTCTGCACATCGATCGCGATACCGAGATTGATGTGCTCCGGAACGATCTTGTAATGTTCGCCTTCGTGGATCATATACTGGGCGCTCATTTGAGGCATCGTGTGCAACGCCTTGAGGATGGCCCATGCGATGATGTGCGTGAAGCTGACGCGGCCGCTGACCATATCCTCGAGATAGCGGTTGATGAGGCGGCGGTTTTCCTCAAGCAGCTTGACAGCGATCACGCGTGACGATGTAGCGGTGGGCACGGTCAGGCTGCGTTCCATGTTCGCCACGATCAGTTCCGCCGGACCGCGCAGTAATAGCGCGCCGTCGGGAAGCGCCGGTGTCGCAGGCTTCGCGGCCGCGACCGGCGCAGGCGCGGGCGGTACGGCTGCGATCGAAGCCGGGGCAGTCATGCCTCCAGGAACCGTTGACGGCGAGTAATCAGTGAAAAATTCCTTCCAGTTCTCACCGACAGAAGAAGGATCCTGCATGTATTGCCGATACATCTCGTCGATCAGCCAGGTATTGGGTCCGAAGACAAGCGATTTGTCTATACCGTTATCAGCCATGGCTCCATTGCTTTGTGTGTAATGCTCCGATACGTATCCGATTGGAATCGGACAGCGATCCGCCCCTGGAATTGTAGAATCTTTTAAAATTCAGCAAAATCCATGTAATCGGCAACATGAATCGCGGGCAATTGGTTCGTCGCCCTCACCCCCGGCCCAACGTTTCCACGGCAACGTCTCCTGCGCCGGATTCCCGCAATCCCGGAATCCACGCAACCCCGGATTCCCGATTCCCCGCATGCATCGTTGCCACGGAACCCCGTGCAATTCACGGACACCGCGATCCGCCCGCCCGAGAGACGTTGCCGTAGAGACGTTGCGCCAACGTTTCAACATTCTGAAATACATTGTGCGCCCTCACCCCCAACCCCCATAGGCGCTAACTTAAGCTCTTGACTTCTGACAGCCGATTTTGTACATTT
>CAYJMN010000074.1:0-547 GCA_964371045.1 uncultured Chromatiales bacterium
GTCATCCTTGAAATGGACCGGTGCGCAGCGCTGGTTGGCTCACTCAGGGTGACGATTTTGACTAGGTCTTTCGGAGACATGCTCAAGATGTCATAAGAAGGAGCCGCAACTGCCAGATCGTTCGTCATGGCACTGCGTTTGTATGGCGGCGTCTCGAAGGATGATTGGTTCCGTATCGCACGAGGAGACTAAGTACCTCCCTGATGTCATAAGAAGGGCCGCCGGGGTGTGAGTTTCCTCTGTTCCGGGAGCGTGGGGTAGCGGCTTCTCGAAGGTCGAAGACTCGCCGCGGCGAAATGATTCGCCAACAAGCGCTCTCGAGTCTCCATGTGTGTTACGGAACCAATCATTTCCGGAGGAATCTGCGACCTTCGAGACGCAGCCGTCCTCTCCCCCCTCTCCGCTTCCGGACATATATCTTTTCGCCGCTGCGGAGAGGGGGGAACTAAGCAATCAAATTTTCCGCCACTGCGGAGAGGGGAAGAAGAATTACCTTCTTATGACATAGGTGCTCATATGTCCGAATGGTCTAGTCAACATCGTCACC
>CAYJMN010000074.1:647-15491 GCA_964371045.1 uncultured Chromatiales bacterium
CTTCGACCTTCGAGATGCCGCCGAACACAGTAGAGCATTTACAAGAGATTTTGCCGCGGTGGCCCCTTCTTATGACATAGGTGCTCATATGTCCGAATGGTCTAGTCAACATCGTCACCCGGCGGAGCAGCCGCGCAAAAAGCCCAGATCGAAGCACTGGTCCAGACCGGCTGCGTCTCGAAGGGTGATTGGTTAACAAGTCTTCTCGAGTCTCCCCGAATGTTACTGAGCGAATCATCTCGCCGCGGCGAGTCTTCGACCTTCGAGATGCCGCCGAACACAGTAGAGCATTTACAAGAGATTTTGCCACGGTGGCCCCTTCTTATGACATCTGGTAAAATCGACTTGGACAGGCCTGATTTCATAACTTCACCGCTACGAACCATGCCTCTGTGGGGTCTCGAACAACTCACCCCCCGGCCCCCTCTCTCACGAGAGAGGGGGAGGAAGAGGTACAATTCAGTGTTAATTTCACACATGCAAGTTCATGCGCGAAGGTTACATGGAACCAACGTTATCTCATCCACGAAATGGACCGGTGCGCGGCGCTGGTGGACTCACTTCTTATGACATCTTGAGGATCGCACCTACAAACACCGAGAAATCCGAACGCCGCCCTCCGACTCCAAGACCGAGAACGTCTGTGGCACGAACTGACAATGTACTGCGGTCGTTGCGCTCTGGGAGACGGTACTTGCTTACGATATCCCCAAACCCGATGTCATCCATGAAATGGGTCGGGGCGCAGCGCTGGTAAGCTGACTCGATCATTTATGACACGAGAAAAAGTGGGTATGGATTTTTGCACTGTCATAATGATTCAAATTTGAAATATTTTCTGCGAATTCGTTTTTCCGCGAACGATAGAGAGCCGTGTGAATGTTATTCACGGTATATTGCCTTGCAGCATTTCCGAATTCCAGCTACGGCATCCATCGCGCTCTCCATCAGCGAGAGCCACGAACATTTCATTCACGGAGGTTATGATGAAACCATATACACCGATTCGCATCCTCATCGCCGCGGCGATGGTTCTGTTGACGCTGGCAGGTACGGCGAACGCGCAGGTGTCCACCTTGCCCTTTACCCAGTTCGCGGGGACGTACACCCCCATCGTCGGAAGCACCCTCACCACGGGACTTGTGGGGAGCTACGATGACGGATACTGGCCCGTCAATTTCGGATTTTCTTTCCCGTTCAACGGCAACAACTACAGTACCTGTTTTGTCGGCACCAACGGTTACGTCGCATTGGGCGCCGGGACGACGAATATCGGCAATACCATGAACGTCAATTTCGCCGGCAGAGCTGGCGTACTTTCGCCGTTCAACATGGATTCGGAAGTTGATCCCGCAAACCCTGTCCGTTGGGAAGTGAGCGGCGCCGCGCCGAACCGCGTGCTTACGATACAATTCAACGGAGTCCATTACTGGACCGTCGTACCACCAACGCCTTACACCTTCACGTATCAGGTCAAGATGTATGAAACTTCCGGAATGATCGAATTCGTGTACGGACCGTGCAGCGACAACACCGCGCGCACCGTATATGTCGGCGTCGCGTCGACCACGGCGGATTATCAGCGCCGTATCGCGCTTCAGGCTTCCAACACCTGGGCCACGACCACGCCAAATACAACGACTCCGACTTCCTTTTCAAATTTCAACGCGACATTCGGTCCGTCCGTCGGTCAGACGTACCGCTTCGGGTGTTTTATTCCCGGAGGAAGCGTAACCATGTCGCTGAGCGATTTGAACGATCAGTTCCAGGGCTTCTATTACACGCCCGGCCCGATCAAGGTGAATTACACCGTGTCGTATCCGCTCAACGAAGCCTATGCCGTACCGATCACCCTGAATTTCTATCGTGTCGGCGATCCTTCGCAGGCACCCGCGTACACGGAATCCTTCGTCGCGCAGAAACCCGTCGGCGTGCTGAACGGCTCGCACATCGTCAACATCAATCTTGCTCCCGCCTACTACATCGTGGAGGCAGTATTCTCGGTGTACAACAATTGCCTCTTTTATGAGAATGTCAGCACAAAGGTGTCGACACTCTTTATCCTCCCGGGTACGCAGCTGTGCGAGGTCTGGCCGGGTGATGTGAACAAAGACGGTGTTGTGAATTATGGCGATCGCAACTCCCTGAACGATTACATCTACAGAGCCAATTTGCGCTCGACCTGGTTGTATGGACCCGCGCGCTACAAGTTTGGCGCTGAAAGCAATCCGCTCGCATACCTCGCCTGGGAACCGCAGCCGTCGATTCCCTGGAACACTCCGGAAGGTTGCTATATGGATGCCGACGGCAATGGCGTGGTCAATAATTTCGATTACATCGCCGTCAAGCTCAACTGGTTCAGAAGCAGTGGTGAGGTTCCCGGAAAGCGTGAGGGATTCGCGGCCGCCACGTTTGATATGGATCAGAATTATCCTAATCCCTTCAATCCGGCCACGACAATCCGCTACAGCGTACCGGAACGCAGCGCGGTGATATTGAGCGTGACCGATATGCTCGGCCGCGAAGTCGCCGTGCTTGTGAACGGAACGGTGGATCCCGGCGTGCATATCGCATCCTTCGATGCCGGCTCATTGCCCAGCGGCAATTATATCGCCACGGTGAATATGATGGGGCTTGAAAGCGGTTTGAGCTTCTCGCGCACCATCAAGATGGCGCTGAATAAGTAGTCGTCAAGACGTTTTAATGGAAAGGACCGGTGTTTCATCGGTCCTTTTTTAATATCCGCGAATGAACGCAAGTGGAATGGGGCATTCATGCGTTGAGCGATGTCTCCTATCCATCCGGTTGAATCATGAACGGCCATTCTTGCGGGCTGCTTCGTTCGACCGCAGGGAAGGCGAGGAATTCAGAGCGGAGGCTGACACTTGAGAGAATCGTGCACTCCGCAATCTGCAATTGGAAAATCCATACTCGATTGGGGATACGCTCGTGCCTTGCGAATGACTCTACAAAATGCGTAATATAAAGCCTTGTTTCCGCAACCACTACCAGGCGATCGCACATGAACGCTGTTTACAGATTTATCCCGCTTTTGTTGCTTTGCGTATGGCCTGCAACGCTCCTTGCGCAAAGCCCACCCGCAGCTATTGACCTCGATCCGTTGACCGCGACAGCGAGCGTGGTGACGATCTCGGCGAAAATGACTATCCAGCCTCCAATTATGAACGTTGAAGCCGTGTCCGTCGCGGTCGAGTTCGATTCAATGAAATTCACCGTCACTAACCCCACGTCCATTACGAACAAGTACTTCGTGGGGTGGGATGATGCTTGCGTTATTCCCTGGGCTGCAAACGTGATCGTGTACGGGCAGTACCACCCGAACTTCGGCTCCAATCCCATACTCCGTGCGTCGCCTCCCGAATTATGCAGATTCCATTTTTTCCCGATATCTCCTCCCGGCACCGCTTCATTCCGCGTGTACGCGAATAATCCTACCGGCGCGCTGTCGTATTATTTCGAAGGCGGTTTCCCGCAGCAACAGAATTTTAGTCCCGTCAACATCCAGAATGTCCAGAACCTGTACTTCCCGGTTGAACTGACGACGTTCACCGCATCACAGCAAGGGAAGGCAATCGCGCTTCGATGGGTGACGGCGAGTGAGACCAATAATTACGGCTATTTCGTTGAGCGCAGGATAGCGGAAGGCGCGGGCGACATGGACTGGGAAACCCTTGATTTCGTGAAGGGATCCGGTGATACCCGTGAAGAAACGCAGTACCTGTTTTTTGATCAAACCATGCCCCGCGACGGAAGCTACGAATACCGCCTGAAGCAGCAGGATTTTGACGGAACCATCGCTTACCACAATTCGGTGTTCGTGGAGTTTCGTTCGCGTCCCCATGTGTTCGCGCTGGAGCAGAATTACCCGAATCCCGTATCCCTTTCCGACGGAAACGGCACGCTCATCAATTACGATGTAGCGGAAACCAGCGCAATTCGTCTCGTGGTCAACAATATTCTGGGGCAACCGATCGAGACGCTGGTGAACGAGCTTCACGAACCCGGTCGCTATGCTGCGACCTGGCGTCCCAGCGGACTTGCGGCGGGAACTTACATCGCGACTCTTATAGCGGAGGCTCCGGAAACAGGCCAGGCGGAGATACGCCATATCCGTATGCAGATCGTGCGCTGATCTTCAGTATCGCAGACCAGAATTTCATGGTCCACGTCACCGGTCACGCGGCCGCGGCGGTGGACCATTTTTTTCTCCCCTCCGAACGAAAGGATGATTCGTGCTGCTGATTGAAATTCTACCGGACACCTGTGATTTTTGCGGCTGTTGCGTCGGGGTATGTCCAGAAGACGCGATCGAACTGAAGGAAGCCTCGATCAGGATCATCGAAGAGCGCTGCACCAATTGCGCGAAGTGCGTGTGGGCGTGTCCGTTCGAGGTGTTTCTCTTCCACGCGCCCGCGAGGCGGGAGGAAGCGTCATGACCGAACACTGGGACGTTATCGTGGTCGGTGCGGGTCCGGCGGGCAGCACCCTCGCGCGGTACGCCGCGAAGGGAGGCGTTTCCGTTCTTGTCTTGGAAAAGGATCGTGATGTCGGTATTCCGGTCCGCTGCGGCGAGGCCGTAAGCAACCGCAGTCTCGGGAAGGTAGTGGACATCGATCCACGGTGGATCGCCGCGACGATACGGCATTTTCGCCTCGTCTCGCCTTCAGGCCACATGGTGGAGCCGGATCTTGGAGGATACGGCTACGTGCTCGAACGCAGGATTTTCGATTACGACCTCGCCCGGCTCGCATCCGAAGCCGGCGCGGAAGTGCGGACCAAGTGTTACGTGGACGGTTTGATCGCAGGCGAGAAGGGATGGGCGGGAGTAACCTACGAATGGAAAGGCGAAGCGCGGAAGGCGTTCGGCCGCATCATCGTGGGTGCGGATGGTGTAGAATCGCGCGTCGGTAAATGGGCCGGCATCGACACCACCACGCATCTGCGCGACATGGAAACCTGCGCGCAGATGACGCTGACCAACATCGATCTCGAGGACGACGTCTGTGAATTTTATTTCGGCAACGACGTAGCGCCGATGGGTTACCTGTGGGTCTTTCCGAAGGGTCGCGGTGTGGCGAATGTCGGTGTCGGCATCAGCGGCATGGCCTCAAAAAAACGTCATGCCATCCGTTATCTCGAGGATTTCGTGGCGAAGCGCTTCCCCAACGCCAGCGCGTTGACAACGATCGCGGGCGGCGTTCCGTGCGCCGAGACCCTGGACACGCTGGTGAAGGACAATGTCGTACTCGTCGGCGACGCCGCGCATCAGGTCAACCCGATGTCCGGAGGCGGCATCACCAGCGGTATGATAGGCGGCATGATCGCCGGAGAAGCGATAGCGGACGCACTTGCGCAGGACGATCTTTCGCTGTTGCAGCGGTATCCGCGCCGTTGGGACAAGGAAGTGGGCGGCAAGCACCGGACGTATCACCGCATGAAGAGCGCGGTGTACAAGTTTCCCGATGAGACGCTCGATGACATCGCCGTGAACCTCCTGAAACTCAAACCGGAGAAGCGCACGATCTGGCGCGTGTTCGGTGTGGCCCTGCGGCAGCAGCCCGCGCTGGTTTGGGAAATGTTGAAGATGCTGCGCGGGTGATACCGACCGCAAAGAATGCCGCACAATCTTACGTTTCAGTGATATCGCAAGTCCTCGTTGATTTTTATCGCCGAGGGCACAGAGGGCGCAGAGGGCACGGAGAGATTTTTCAGAATGTCTCAGTACACAAACGTTCGATCGTATCCCGCGAAAGTGCTAAGCGTTCTTCCCTCAACCTCGGAAAACCTTTCGAGATGCGCCCTCAAATTTCTCTCTGTGCCCTCGGCGCCCTCCGCGATCTCTGCGATAAAAGGAGATCCGCACAATCTTGCAGAGTCCGCAGCGACCGCAGTGACCGCATGGACCGCAGAGACCGCAAAGAATTCAGCGACCGCAGAGAACGCAAGGAGCGCAAAGAACGCTGAGAGGAGAAGAGAGGAGAAGAAGGAATTTATGGATAATAAGCTGCATGTGTTTTAATCATACCCGCTAATCGTCTCCGTTATTTTTAGTCTTGGCCCTGTATTCCCGCTTGTCCCGAAATCTGAACAAGGGAGGTTGCGGTGGGGAATGTTGCTGCGTATATTCAACAAAAACAAAGGTTTAGAAGCCGCTGACTACTGACGCTCATATACATTCACCGGATCAACCAGAGATGGAGGAGAGATGAAAGCGTTCGATTCAATGTCGCGATGGGCGGATGCGCATCATCCGAAGTGGCTGGACGTGCTGCGGATGCTTTTGGGGGCGGTGCTGTTTTTCAAGGGATTGTCGTTTATCGTCAACAAGGACGTCACGATGCAGGTGCTGCACGACAACAATTACGAGTTCATTCCCGTGCTGCTGCTGCATTACGTCATCATTTTCCAGATGGCGCACAGCGTGCTGATCGCCATTGGTTTGATTACCCGCATTGCCATTGCCGCGCAATTTCCGATCGTGCTGGGCGCGACGATACTGCTGGTAACGACGGGATCATTCGCTCCGCTGGGATCGGATCTTTTTCTGGCGATTCTGTCGCTGTTTCTGCTGGCGTTTTTCTTCGTCTATGGGCCGGGGCCTCTGTCGGTGGATGCCGTCGTGCGTCGCGGTTCGGCACGGGTCGCGGAAGAACCCGCGTAGGGGCTGGTCCGGTCGCACGTCCTCGGCGATCTCTGCGATAAAATCTCGATCCGCACAAACTTGCAGAGACCGCAGAGACTTGCAGATACCGCAAGGACCGCCACGCTGCGATGTCCCGACGTCGAGCTATTGCAGCCGGAATTTGATCGGGATGATCACGCGGCATTTTACGGCGGTGCCGTCGATGTGGCCGGGGGTGAATTCCACGAGCTTCACCGCGTTGAGAGCCGCGGAATCGAGGAGCTGGTTGTCGCTTTTGAATACCTCGGTGTCGTCGACCTCGCCGTCTTCGTTGATGAACGCGGTGACCTGCACCGTTCCACTCACACCGGCTTCGACCGCTTCCGTGGGATATCGAAGCGCCTTCCCGAGCGCTTCGAAACCGCCGACGATTTCGGGATTCGTGGTAAGATCCTTGGTGTACAGCGACTTTTCGTCGTCGGTGAGCTGCTGGGCGAAGGCATTCGATGAAACGAGTAACACGAAAAAGAGCAGGATGACTGACAAAGATTTCATGATGGTATCCGATTGGTTCGCTAATTCGTGGACAAGAGTTTTCCGCTCATTCAGTTGAGTTTGAATTTGATCGGGATGGTCATTGTTGAAATCACGCCGCGGTCCTTGTGATATCCGCGTTTGAAGGTCAATCCTGCGACAGCTTCGAGCGCCGCGGCGTCGAGTAACGGGTGTACCGATCGCTTGAGTGTGAGCTTGTCAATGCTTCCGTCCTTCTTGATTGTTACTTCGACTAATACAACACCTTCAAGTTTTTTCTTGCGGGCCGCTTCGGGATACACCAGCCGTTTCTTCAACGCGCTGACACCGCCTACGATATCGGGTCCACCATACGGAAGAGTCATCCAAGTTGTATCATACAACGATGCCCTTATCTTTCCCACCTCCGCTTCTTTCGGCGAATCCCCGCAATTCCAGGAAAGCAGGATGCTCACGAGCGAAAGTGTGACTACGAGGAGGTACTGCTTCCATTTCATCGCTGGGTTCTCCGGATTGTTGAATAGCTGTGCGATGCGATCGGCGAATCCTCTGCGGGTTTCGTAAAAACACGTTCCGGTCTGGAATAGACGGTTAGGTCTCTCATCCACGAAACTCAGAAGCAAGCGTCCGTAGCGCTGGGGCGGGACGCCGGATCGGCGCAGCGCTTCGTCGTCGCAGATCTGCTCGCGATAGCGGAACAGGCGTAGGTTGAGCAGCCAGATCAACGGATTGACCGCATACACTATCTGCACGCAGCTCTGAAGCAGCACCACGAAGCCATCGTGCCGATGCAGGTGCATGGCCTCATGATGCAATACGGCTTTCAGCACATCCTTCGGCGAGGATGCCATTTCCGGAGTGATATAGATTCGTGGACGAAATATGCCCGTTGCCAGCGGCGAGGGGATGTTTTCGCTGACATAGATTGGCGGCAGGCCCGGATACTCCGATGCAGGCAAGGCGGTGGCGCCGGTGAGAAGCCAATGCAACGACAAGGCGTGCCACAACGCCACTGCGGCCAGCGTCAGCGAAGAGCCGAGGACGACAAGGACGAGCAGTGCTTCAACGCTGACATATCCCGCGATCGACTGCTGCATCACTGGCGAAATTTCAACCGTGGTGTAGGTGTATACTTGCGACACGATTGTATCATTCACCGGCAGGGAAATCACAGGCGGCAGCATGGCTTTGACGAGCGCTGTGAGCCACAACGCATAGCGGAAGCGCGGCGATGCGTTGGGCAGCAGCGCGTCGATGCCCAGGATGATCACGACGAATATCCCGGTCTGGACCTGCATGGGGAGCCACCAGGAGAGGAAGGGGCTGGAGTAATTGTTCAGCAGCGTGGTCAGGGTATCCATCACTTCGCTCCTCCCTTTTCATCTAAAAGGAGACGCAGTGAGGCGATATCGTCATCGCTCAGATTGTTGGAACTGACCAGAAACGAAGCCATGGCGCCGAAGGAACCGCTGAACATTCGTCGCGCTACGGTGTTCATCGACGCGTCGAGCACGGCATCGCGACGAACAGCCGGGGAATAGATGTTTACCATGCCGTTCTTTTTACGGCGCAGCATACCCTTGTCCACGAGAATGTTCATCAGCGTCTGCACGGTGGTGTAGGCCTTTTCATCGTTGGGATAGCCGCGGTCCATCACGTCGCGAACGGTCATAGTCTCGGCGTGATGCCAAACGATGTTCATGATTTCCCATTCGGCCGCCGAGAGTTCAAGTTTTTTCTTTGCCATGGTGCTTCCTAAGAGATTAGGAGCAACCTACGAAGATGTTAGGAGAATGTCAAGGGGGGAATGGGGAGAAAATGAAAAAATCGTAGAAGGCGGAGAACAATCAGATGAGACAGGAAGGATGGGAAGGACTACGCTTCGCGCCGAAGGATCTCCCAGAATCCGCGGGGTGTGAGGATGCGGAGTTGCGCAACTGAAGTCGCTATGACGAGTAGGTCGTCGTCGCTGGTTACAAGCACTTCCGCGCCGGCTGCAACCGCCGATCGGAGAATCTTTTCATCCGCCGGATCACGCACGGGAGGAAGTTGAGGAACGAGATGTTTCGTATTCTGCTCGTACGGGGAGAGAAACTCCAGTGTTGATCTCAGTACTGCTTCGGACACACCGAATTTTGTTTGCAGAACTCTTGTCAGTTCGGCGAGGACCTCTCCAGAAATGAGCAACTCATGTTCGGAAAGCACCAAACGGAGGACGTCCGCGCACAAGCCGCGCGTAGCAAAGGCGCTTACAAGAACGTTGGTGTCAAGAAATACCTTCACGAAATATCGTTCCGGACATCATCATCGGTTAAATATCCCTGAGCTTCCGCGAAAGGCATGATCCTTTCCCGCAGGCGTTCGAATTGCATGAGAGCAAGCTGACGCCGGAGCGCTTCGCGGGCGACATCACTGCGTGTCCGACCGGACTGCTCGCATACACGATCGAGCCGAAGTTCGAGGTCTTCGTCGAGTCTGATGGTTATGGCGTATTTCATTGCATTTTCTCCGTATGACATTGTCATACAGTATCGCCTATCCAGCATTCAGAGTCAAGTGGTTTCGCTAGTCATCATGGCCGGCTTGGAATGAGGCCGTACACGGAGCGAGGTTTTGCTGACAGATGGGACAGATGGGATAGAAAGGACGAATGGGACAAAACGGACGTGGATGATGCGGATTGTGGCGGACCTGTTTATCCGCTCCAATCCGCACCATCCGCGTAGCAATCGCAAAAGGCGGGATATTTTATCTCAGGAGTTAGAACGCCGAAATAAAGCCCAGTGAAAGTTTCGGTTTCTCCAGTTTGATGTCGTAGGTCGCTTCGCCGATCAGCCGCAGATTGCGCGCGAGGAGGTAGCCAATGCTGGCGGTCGCCGTGTGGTACAGGATTTCGGCATCCTTTTCCTCGATGCGGTTGTACAGCGCCGCGAAGGTCATGATCGATTTGTCGGCATCGGGGAGGTAGAGCATTTCAAGCATGATGCCGTTCATCTCGGATTCCGCCTTCAAGAGGCGACCTTGGCTGAAGGTGGGGATTGCATCATCCTTGCGCAGCAGGTACTGCGCATTGAATTCGAGGTAATCGTTGCCGATGGTGAGATCCGGACCGAACACCGTGACGGCATTCGTGACATAAAAGTTGCCGTTGTATATGGCCTCCTCCGCGCCATACAGGAATCCTCCGATGCGCACAGGCCCGAGACTCTGCGAGGCCCTGAACGCAAAGGCCTTGCCGTTGTCAACATCGAAGATCTTGTTTCCGGCCTGACCGATGCCGTTGCCGTTGAGGACTTCGCCTGTGAGGTCGAGACCAAAGTCGAAACCGTATGTCACCATCACACCGCGATCGTAGGTGAGGCTGGCGCGAGATTCGAAAGGCCGCATCTTGTACACCTCATAGTCCTCAAGCGTCAATCGAAGTTCGCGTTTGAAGAGCGGATCGCAGACCTGGAATTGTCCGACCATGATGTCGAATCCCGAGTTGAAGATATCGTTGAAATGTACGTAGGCGTCCTCAAGGCCGGTGACTTCGCCGCGCTCGTTCATGAAAAAATACATGTAGTAACCGACGTGCGGGCTGATAGGACCCCCGCTCATGAGTTTCACTCCGTACGGAGACTGGAAATCAAATTTCCCTCTTCCACGATCCGCCCATTGCAGGTATCCGTCGAAGCGCACGGCGATCGGGAAGAAGCGATGCAGCATCAGCATATCATCGCCCGCATCGACATAGGCGCGAGCAGGCGGAGGAGCATCGGGCAGATTAAAGGCGTTTCCGGCGAAATCCTCGCCGTACTCCTTCAGCTTTGGCGCGACGCTGTGAC
Source organism: uncultured Chromatiales bacterium (assembly GCA_964371045.1). Taxonomy (GTDB): domain Bacteria; phylum Bacteroidota; class Ignavibacteria; order SZUA-365; family SZUA-365; genus JAOSJT01. The sequence goes on from CAYJMN010000074.1 coordinate 11,652, forward strand.
AGGTGGTGCAACTGACGTTGTATTTGCGTGCGAACGCGGGAATGGCCGAGGATTGATCGGGGAGAAGCAGCAGTGCTATCAGCAGCAACAGCAGCGCGGAGAGGGTTCGGTGGTTCATGGCGGCTCCATGCAAGGTTCGTGTTTTCGTTTTCATCAGGGATACTCGTCTCCGGATTCGGTAATAGAACAGCGAGCGATTCATGCAGGGACGGTCAATAATCAACGATCTCGAACCAGGTCTCGGATCGGTTGATGAATTCCGGCGTCATTTCTTCTTCGGGTACTCCGAGATAGTCGCCTACGGATTTGATGAGTCGCCTGTACTGCATTTCGGCGACAACGCGGACCTTGCCGAGAGGAAAATCATCCGGGAGCTTCCATGTATAGGTCTCCAGCTTCGTTTCGCGAGGCCCGATGCGATAGTCGACACCCAGTCGGGCGGTGTTCCACTGGGCGATGGTCATGCGATCCTGGGGATCGAAATACGCCATGCGGAATACCCGGTCGCCTTCGAATTGAAGGGCGTCGCGCGGGAGTCCCTTGAAGTCCGGAATATCCATCATGTAGCCGATATCCTGGAATGCAAGGGCGTTGGAGGAAATCGTGAAATCCTCACCATCGAATCCTTTTTTATCCACAGGCAGATGATACACACGGCCTTGCGCATCGATGGCGGTAACGGTGAGCCAGAGTTGCCGCTCCTCGACGGAGCCGGACGGAATTTTATGTCCCACCTTGTGATTGAAGGCTGCGACGGTGATTACGACTTTCTCTCCCGGCACGATTTCGCGGATATCAGGATACACGGAAAGTTCGACCGCGCCAGCGAGTTTCGCGGGAGTGTGTGCGCCCATGAAGAGGTGCTGCGGAACTTCCGTCTGGACAGCGGACACTTTCGATACGCGTCCCGATCCGCGCGGCATGTGGCAGTCCTGGCAGCGCACTCCCTCTTTGCTGTACGGGCCTTCCTTCCATTCAAGCTGGGTGCTTTTGACCCATACTCCGAAGGGATTTTTCTCGTTGTGGCAGGTACCGCACAGCTCGGTGGACGAAGTGAAGGCGCTTTTCCTCGTTTCGTGATGGGGAGAAATCGCTCCTTCGCGATTGCCGTATTTCACCCTTCCGGGTTCGATGGTGAAGCTGAAATTAAACGGCGGCTCCTCGCCCGATCCAGTAATCGTATGACAGATGTCGCATGACACGCTTTCATCGGCACGTGAACCGGTGAAAGGTTTTGGAGGCGGCACGTCGTCGGCAATAAAGGCCAGCGGCGCGTGACAACCGTTGCAACCTTTCTGCACGGGATCGAATTTCGGGTCTTTTTTTCCATGCGGAACGGCCAGTTTGAAATACTCGATTTCGTCCCAACTGTGCGTGTAGGCCTGGGACATCATCGCCTGCTCGTATTGCCGGGAGAAATCGATGTGACAGGATGCGCAGGCCTTCGGACGCTCGAATCCATCAAACGAACCGCTGCCAAGCAGTGCGTCCCCGGAAGGACGTTGTTGCGCCATGAGGGCGCCGAAGCCGACGAGCATGAAAGCAATAACCGCGACAAGCGTTCGACGTGTGTTCATAGGTGCTCCTTGATAACGGTGAAATCACCACGTGGGAAGGAGAATATTAAATGACGGATCTGTCCTGTACACTTTATTGCAATTGTAGGCCGTTTCCAGGGAAAATGCAACTGGGGCGGGGAGCGTAGAGCGCGTAGCGCATAGCGACAGCAAGGAGCGCAGAGCCCTTCGACTTCGCTCAGGCCCTTCGACTTCGCTCAGGGACCGTTCGGATCAGGGGACGCGGTGGCGCCAGTCGTGAGTGGAGAATTTGTCTGTTACGCGAGCGCGGGTTTCCGTTGCTTCATCGTCGATGATGGAGGAGGGGTTCGTGCGGTACATGGAAGCGAACACGGAGGCGAGGGTGTGACGAATTTCGCCATACGAAAGATCGGTGAAGTCGTGCAGGGGCGAGACGCGCTTGACGGCGCTCGCGACGCTTTTGTCGGTGAACTTCGGCTGTTCGAGTCGCAGCAAATCCCACATCAACTGCTGATCGATGTCGTAGGCCATCGTGACGTGGTGGAGCACGGTGTGCCGTCGGCGGCATTGCGCGGCGCCGGCGATTTTCCCTGATGGCGAGGCGATGTCGTTGATGGGACGATAGGTAGCGGGGATGCCCATCGAACGAAGCGCGCGTACGCACCACATGTCGAGAAAGGCGAACGATTGACGGAAGCTCAATCCCTGCACCGCCTGCTCTGGAACGATGAGCGACCAGGTGATGGTTTTGCCGGGCTCGATGAGCATGGCGCCCCCTCCGCTGATACGGCGCTCAAAACCGAATCCCTCGCGCAAGGCTACGCCGGAGTCGAATTCGCTCCGCACGCTTTGGTAGGATCCGAGAATGACGGCGCGCTCGGTCCAATCCCACAGGCGAAACAAGGGTGCTCGTTTTCCCACGGCGACCCTGTACAGAAGCGTTTCATCCAGGGCGAGATTCTGTAACGCGGAACGCGGTTCGTCGAGAATGATATCGTATTCGAGAGCCTCAAGCCTTTGGTTGAGCGAGGCGTCCCACACCGTTTCGCTGAATTCGGGCTGCCAGGGAAGGAGATCCATCATGTGGCGCGTTATCGCATCAGGGATTATTTACAGGAATTGCAATTTCAGGTAGCAGCCCGAGACGGTCCGTGTGGAATTCCTCGCCATCGGGAATACTCGGAGCATTGATTTGCCGAGGATCAGCATCAGAGACCTGCAACATGGATCCGAAACGACCTCCCGCCATCGGGCGCAGCATTTCGTGATCACAATCGGAGCAGGCGATGCGTGGCGCCGCCTATTCGATACCGGCCGTGTTGAACGCTCCGGAAAGCCCGGTTGGATTGGCGGCCGTTGCCGCCGGAACAATACCGAGAAGACGTATATACACCGTGAGTTGTCCGCGATGATACATCTCATGCTGAATCGCTTCCTGCAGGAGAGAGAACCGCGTATCCCGGCTTCCATCGAGGCGCGTGATGAGCTGCAGCATGTGCAGGTCGCCGAGTTCGCGGAGACGCGTGTCCGCATCGCGAAATTGATCGACGAGAAGGTTGGTGAGTTTTTCCTGCGTGTCGTTGCGCGAAACATTGGGTGCATAGACGTTCACGAGTTGCGCCATGCTCGCCCTGTGGAGATTCGTGTCCTGCCGTACCAGTTCCTCCACCGTGATGATCGTGTATTCGAGGACGTGCTGTACGATCTCGGCGACGCTGCGCATCTCCAGCGTCGGGCGGAAGCTGAAGCGCGACGGCGGGATGATGCTCAGCTCATGAATAAATCCACGGCGCACGCCATACCATTTCAATAGAGTTTCGTGAAGCAGCGAGAGAGATGTATCCATGCGGGCGAGCTCCGAATTAACGAGATTGGTGCTTCCAATGTACGAAGCGCACCGGTATTCTCCTCGCGGCAGGGGCGCATCCCGGGCAGTAATTCACCGTGACCCATGGATAGCGATACGCGGAGATTCTTTGGTCCGACTCCATCGCCGGCATCAACGACGCGTGATAATCCGGATCAGTCGGGTCGCTGCACCATCACCTTCCGCCGCGCCGTGCCGCCGGCATGCGTGAGTTCGATGAAGTACACGGCGGGTATCGCCCATCGGCCCATTTTTGCACCGTCTGGAGTGGAATGTGGCGTTTCATGTATCGCCCACTTTGGCGACCTCGGGTGTGGAATGTGGCGTTTCATGAATCGCCCACTTTGGCGACCTCGGGTGTGGAATGTGGCGTTTCATGAATCGCCCACTTTGGCGACCTCGGGTGTGGAATGTGGCGTTTCATGAATCGCCCAC
>CAYJMN010000074.1:15591-28421 GCA_964371045.1 uncultured Chromatiales bacterium
ATCGCCCACTTTGGCGACCTCGGGTGTGGAATGTGGCGTTTCATGAATCGCCCACTTTTGCAACGCTTGGAGTGGAATGTGGCGTTTCATGAATCGCCTACTTTTGCGATCTCGGGTGCGCAATGTGGCGTTTCATGTATCACCCACTTTTGCGTCATCCGGTGCGGGATTACCGCTTGATCGATGAGAAGTCCCGCGCTGCAATCCACTGCGGTTGCCCAGTTACGGTGCATCCTAAATGGAACGAAATATCAGACTATGGAAGATCTTCGCTCATCACAGCGCATTCCCACGCGAGAGCGAGTTCGCCGGCGAGGAGGAAAGCGCGGGTGCATTGGAGCAGGCGCGCGGTACGGTGCCCAGTGTCGAGACGATCGGCCTTCCAATCCTTGAAAACGCACAGCAAGGCAGCGCGGGGATTGCCTGCGCGCAGTTCGACGTCGAACATGTCCGCATTGTGCTGATCGACGTATACGCGTTCGAGGTCCTGCATCCATCGCGCGCGAATAGCCTGAACGTCGGGGAGTGACGGCACGCCGGCGAGTTTGGCCAGATCGTTGCCGGTGAGGAAGGTACTGGTGCGCAGATGCTCGGGGAGGGCGTCGATGCCGATACCGTTGTCCGAAGGTTTCGGCAGCTCGAACAGCGCGGCGCCGTTCGCGCGGCAGTACCAATCACCGCCCATGCGCGCGACAAGATCCATGCGGCGCGGGTCGATGCGCTCGCCTTCGAATACGGATTCGCGTACGTGGAACATCAGCACTTCGGCAACGAGCAGGTTACCGCTGGCGGGTTTCGCCCCCGTATCGATGTGCTGCAGCAAGCGGCACTCCATAATAAAGGGAGACTCGGCCACACCCGGTGGCGCGACCTTGTTGGATGGAAGCTGCGAGAATCCCGCTTTGTCGAATTCATTCACTCCGCGCGGATAATCGGATGAGGCGAGACTGATCTGCTCCACCATGTCGTACGTAACCGTGCTGACGGTGAATTCCTTCGTCGCCACGATATTCTCGAACGTGTGTTTCGGTGTTCCGTCCTTGCCCCGGTAGGCGGGCGATACGACGATGATCGGAGGGTTTGCGCCGAAGGCGTTGAAAAAACTGAACGGCGAGAGATTGATTGTTCCCTCGACATCCATCGATGCGACCAGTGCGATAGGTCGCGGCGCGACGCCGCCAAGCAGCAGGCGATGTACGAAGGGAACGGGATGCTCCGATGGATCGAAGTGCCGCATGCGTCTACTCCGCGAGCTTTAGAGTGTTTTCGAGACGGCCGAGGGCATCGATTTCACAGATGACGACGTCGCCCGGCTTCAGCCACCACGCCGGGTCGTACACTTTCGAGCCGTTCAGTTCGAGGAAACAGCCTGTCCCCACCGTGCCCGATCCGATTACATCGCCGGGATAGAGTGTCACGCCGTACGAGGCGCGTTCGATGATCTGCGCGAAGGTCCAGCTCATATCCTTCATGTTGCCGCGACTGACTTCCGTGCCGTTCACCGTGGTGGTCATGACAAGGTCGTAGCGCTCGCCCAGGTCGCCGGGGATGCGGTGCGGTGCGAGTTCGTCGCGTGTCACCAGCCAGGGTCCGATGGAGGTAGCGAAGTCCTTGCCTTTGGCGGGTCCCAGATTGAGCTTCATCTCGTGCATCTGCAGCGCGCGGGCGCTCCAGTCGTTCATCACAGTGTAGCCGGCGATAAAGTCATCCGCCTCTGTTGCGGAAATATTGCGGCATTCTTTTCCAATGACTATTGCGCATTCGAGTTCGAAATCCAGTTTGTCGCAATGCAGCGGCATGACCTCCACCTCGCCCGGACCGGTCACGGCGTTATGATTGGTGAAATAGAAGATCGGAATTTCATCGAACTCGGGAATCATCTCCACGCCGCGGTTGCGGCGCGCCGCTTCCACATGCTGCCGGAAGGCGTAGCCGTCGCGCATGGATGTGGGTTTCGGCACAGGCGCCAGAAGCTTGACTTCGTTCACCGGCCAGGCGATGCGCTCACCCTCGACTTCATCCGGTGCGCCGCGCTCGACGAACCATGCCTGCACCTTGTTCGCGACCTGCATGGCTGCGTGGCCACCGACGAGGAAGGCGAGCATTTCGTTGGGTAGGAGATCGTCGCGTTCCTTCATTGTGAAGCGCTGCATGGTGTGGGCGGCCTGGAGATCCATGACGTTATCACCGATCAACGCTCCAAGCAGCCGACGGCCGTTATGTTCAAATGTGACGAATTTCATTGTATGTAAGGCTCCGATTTCGTGATGTGCGTGGATAGTTCAGCTAACGGTTTCAAAGCGCCGGTTGTCGAAAACGAGATCGGTTGCGAGTTCACGGCCTTTCTCGTCGATGCGGTACAGCGGCATGATCTTGCCGGCATGCACGATCGCCATGTCCAAACCGGCCTCGCAGGCATAGCGCAGGAACACAGAATTCAGCACATGGCGCGAATGCGGATTGAGACCGAACGAGATGTTGGAAACGCCGAGGCTCGTAAAGCACCGCGGCCAGGCTTCCTTGATCATGCGAATGGCTTCCACCGTCTCGATGGCGGAGCGCCGGAATTCTTCGTCGCCGCTCCCGAGTGTGAAGGTGAGTGTATCGAAAATCAGATCTTCGTCGCGCAGTCCGAACGTATTTATCGCCAGATCGCGAATGCGTGCGGCGATCTCGAATTTGCGTTTCGCGGATTTCGCCATGCCCTCTTCATCGATGGTAAGCGCGACCACCGCCGCGCCGTACATTCTGCACAAGGCGATCACGGAGGAGGCTCGTTCCTCGCCATCCTCAAGATTGATGGAATTGACGATGGCCTTGCCGGCATAGAGTTTGAGCGCGGCTTCGATCACGGGGGTCTCTGTGGAATCGATCATCAGCGGAATAGCCGCCTGCGTATTGAATCGCCGGATCACTTCCGTCATATCCTGGATCTCATTTCGTCCGACGTACGCCGTGCAGATATCAAGGATGTGGGCGCCTTCACGGATCTGCTCTTTCGCCATGGCCACCATGTCGTCGTAGCGATCGGTGAGGAGGAGATCGCGGAATTTTTTCGAACCGTTGGCGTTGCAACGTTCCCCCACAAGCAGCGGAGCGGGATCGAGATGCATGGGCACCGAAGAATAAAGGGAGGAGACCGACGCGGTACGGTCGATCTCCCGTTCTTTCGGTGTAGCAGACGCGGCCAGCGCGGCCAGCTTTGCGATATGCTCCGGTGTCGTACCGCAGCAGCCGCCGATGATGCTCACGCCGAGTTCCTCGACAAAGCGCCGCATGTATTGCTCGAGATCGTCCGGGCCGAGTTTGTAGCAGGTGTGTCCACCGATGTTTTCCGGAATGCCAGCGTTGGGCATGACGAACACGGGGAGGGAGGAGTTCCGGCAGATATAGCGGAGATTCTCCTCCATTTCCTTCGGACCCGTGGCGCAGTTCATGCCGAACACCGTCACGATGTCGTAAGGATCGATAGTCGTTAACGCGGCCGCGATTTCCGTCCCCATGAGCATCGTGCCCATGGCTTCAAGGGTCACCGAAACGATGACGGGCAAACGGGTCCCGCGCGTATCGAATTCCATCCTGGCGGCGGCTAGCGCTGCTTTGACCTGCAGCATATCCTGGCAGGTTTCGATGCAGAGAATATCGGCGCCGCCGTCGATGAGGCCCCGGATCTGCTCGATATAGGAATCGCGAAGCTCGTCGAAGGCGATATGTCCGAGCGAGGGCAACTTGGTCGTCGGTCCGATGGAGCCTGCTACAAAGCGCGGCTTGGCGGGTGTTGTGTACTCGTCCGCCATACGCCGGGCTATCGCGGCTGCTTCGAAGTTCAGTTGATACGCCAGGTGCGCGATGCCGTACTCGGCGAGCACGATGCCGGTCGAGCCGAAGGAATTCGTTTCGATGATGTCGGCGCCTACTTCCAGGAAACCGCGATGCACCCTTTCCACGGCCGAGGGTTTGGAGAGAACGAGATACTCGTTGCAGCCTTCCAGCTCAGCGCCGCCGAAATCTTCAGCGGTGAGATCCTGTGTCTGCAGATTGGTTCCGGTCGCTCCGTCGAAGACCAGCACCCGATTTTTCAATGAGTCGATAAACGCTGTATTCATAGTTGATCCATTTTCAAGAGTGAATATCAAGATAGGAATTCGGGGAGTGCGGTGAAAATGGGTCTCTCCCCCCTTGCCCCCCCTCTCCTTGAAAGGAGAGGAGAGGGGGGAAAGCGGGAAAAATTCGAATTTGGGTGCTATGCTTAGACGCAGAGGAAAGCCGCAGGGGAGAAGAGGGGAATTTAACGCAGAGACGCAGAGGCGCAGAGATGCAGAGGCGCAGAGATGCAGAGGGAAATTTTACATAGGAGAGGAAGAGACTGTGGCTCGTTTAGCGTCTCCCGAAAAAATCTCTCCCTCTGGGAGAGTTTGCGCCTTTGCGTCTCTGCGTTAAATTCCCCTCCCCTGCGGCAATCCCCTGCGCCTCTGCTCTGCCATAAGAAACTCATGAGGGACGGACGTAGAGAACCAAACGGAGTATATGACACCCGCTTGACATTGCTTCGAATGATGCGGAAATTATCTGAACACTGTGTCTCTGCGACCGACACAGGTTTCGATGTAATTCCGAATAGCGGGTACTGGTCGGCGATATGGAAACTCCCGAAGGAAAATTTTTTGAACGATATGAAAAAATGAGCGACGCCACCCGTGCGTTCGATGTGGAATTCTGGCAGGCTCAAGGGGATGAAGCCATTTTCAAAGCGGCTGCGGATTTGATTCGCGATTACTATCTGCTCAGAGGTGAAGATGCTGACGAGTTCCGAATTCAAAGAACTGTTGAACATTTTTTCAAAGCATGAGGTCCGGTACCTCATCGTCGGCGGTTATGCGGTGATGAAATACAGCGAACCTCGATATACGAAAGATCTGGATTTGTGGATTGCGACGGACCCGAAAAACGCTCATGCCGTATTTTCAGCCCTACGCGAGTTTGGCGCTCCCCTGACAGATCTTTCGGAAGAAGATTTCAGGGACGGGGAGTCTTTTTATCAAATGGGCCGACCACCATTGCGCATCGATATCATGATGTCGATTCCCGGAGTCGAGTTCGAAGCAGCCTGGTCCCGACGGACCGACGTCATCATCGGCGATCGGACGTTGCAATTCATCTCCTTGCCGGATTTGATCGCGGCGAAGGAAGCGAGCGGCAGACCGCAGGATCTCCTCGACGCCGAGGGGCTCAAACGCAACGCGGAATAACGTTGGATATGCTCTCCCGCCGCAACGGATACGGACGGCGCGGGACGAACATGGGTTGCTCTGTCCGTGAACATGGCATGGATCGCGCATGACTTCGCCCAAGCTTTGTTTTGATTTCCTGGCTCAAATTCTTCCGTTGGAAGGAGGCACGATCAACCATTGCCTGCCTCTGCCGGACAAGGTTGGCGAGGCCTTCAGGAGGCTAGAGGTGCGCCGCGTTATCGCCACGCTGAACGGACGCGCATATCGCCGTGCAATAATGAACCGCAAGGATGGCTCGCGCATGCTGGTTCTTGGCCTGCCGATTCTGCGCGATATTGGTGCGATAGCCGGCGATATAGTTTCTGTGCGGATCGAGCCAGATCCCGACCCGGAATTTGTGGAGATCTGCGAAGAATTCGCGGAAGTTCTCGAACAGGATGACGCCGCATCGGAGCGCTTCCACGGGATGACGCGAGGTATGCAGCGCTCACTCGCGCTCTACGTCAATACGGCGAAGCGACCGGAGACGCGTATAAAGCGAGCGCTGGAGCTTGCAAAGAAATTGCGGACGAAGGCGCTGCATGGGGACAGGAAGATTTAAGCAAATCAATACCCGGATACGACCTTGGGGAATATGATGACTGGCGTGATCGAACCGCTATCGTGATGTCTGAAATGTTCAACGACGAATCTTTCGAGGCGGTGGCGGAGGCATTTTAGATCGTAATTGCCGTTCGATCGTTTTGGCGATGTCGAGCGGGATGTCCGCATGCTTGGCGATGGCCGCCAGGTCATACGGTTCTCCGCTATTGAAGACTTCGATGAAGTGCGAAAGAAAATCGTTTAGCGGCTTCATCTCCTCCTGCTCTTTCGGTGTGCTCGGCTCAATGAAGAGATAGTCGTACGGCGAGAGGTCGGGGCTCATGTCAAGGATCTCATGAATGAGGGAACGCATCGGCATGCCGACGCTGGTTTGCGGTTTCGTGGGGACGTCCACACTGCATGCGATCAGCGCCATTCTGAGCACGCGGTGCCCATGCTGCGTTGCACAGGCTAAAAAGAGACGCTTGCGTTTTTTATCGTGGAAGAAACGCGCGAAATGCGGCATCCCTCCAAATTTGACGTGTGTATACTGTGCGACATCGTTCCGGATCTCGATAGTAAAATCCTTCAGCAACGGTTCCGGATTGAATTCGACGGGGCATATATCCGTAGTGCAATGAAGCAGCTCATGATCTTTGTGGTAGACAAGCGGATTCGCTGAACCGCTGATAAGCAGCATGAAAGGTATCGGCTGTCGGTCAATCAAAGCCGGTACATCCTGAAGACCGGTCACGCTGTCGTCCATGAGCCGTGCCATGTAGAGGAGATCCTCCGGGCGGAGGCTCCTGAAATACGTTACCGGTCCATAGGTGGCGTAGCACTCGCCGTTCCATCCGATCAGATAGAGATAGAGCCGTGAGACGCCGATGTCCCGCTTCGTCCTTGTCGTGGCGGGCGAATAAAGCAGGAATTCTTCAGCTGTCAGGGCATCCTTCATCATATAGAAGTCGCGGGAGGGAGAGCCATCGATGCTGCAGAATGAAAACCTCCATGGATTCCGGATCTGGAAGTCCAGATACTCCCGTTCTTCCAGGCTGCGCGCGAGCACCTTTGGATGGTCTGCATAGGCTGCGGCGAAACCATCCTTCCGGAAAATTCTGTGCGCGATATATTCGGCGGTCAGGAATCCGATGTGTGAGTCGGATAGCGGCGCCAATAGACGGTCGTGCCGCTTCATCTCCTTGATGAACTCGACGTCCAGGGCCTCAGCTTCGCCGCAAAGGTAGAGCAGGAAATCATCCACGACTGATTTGGAAATCCGGTGGCAACCCAGGCATCGGGCCATTGCCGAGGCGAATTTCTGAGATGATTGTGCCATAAATAGAGACTCCATGATGACGTTCGATTCAGCGTTAATCCGATCCATTCAACGCATGCGACCTGGTTATCGCGATGTTAGACTGCCAGTGCTACAGTCAACATCGAAACGGTGTCTGGATTGAACGTATGCAATATAACGGTGAAATCCGTCTCCCGGACCATCCTGCATCATTGGATGCAATAAACGCGCGAATTATCAGGATTCAACTGTCGCGGCAGAGTGCAGTGACATCACAAGTCATCGTTGATTATTTTGCGCCGAGGGTACAGAGGGCGCAGAGATATTTTGTAAATGTCTCATTTACCTGAGGCTGAAGCGTATCGTGTAGAAAATCCATCAACTTGCTCTGTCAACTTCAACATACCTTCCAAGATGCGTCCTCAAACCTCTCTCTGTGCCCTCGGTGCCCTCTGCGATCTCTGCGATAAAATCTCGATCCGCACAATGTTGCCCATCTGCGATCTCTGCGATAAAATCTCGATCCGCACAATCAAACGCTTCGGTGATAACGCAACCGCTTGTATTTAATGCTCCGTAGCTTATTTTGCATTCGTTATCGCCGATCATTTGACGTACAACACCCCAAACGCGCAACAGGCGTTCAGCGTCCGTATCGTCCTCAAGACAATTGAATGCTCCGACACCTCGTCGCGCCGTGGGATGGAAAATAGCACAAAGGAATCATATATCCGATAATCAGGACCATCGCATAAAGGAGGTTCAATGTCCACGATACAACATCCGTATTTTCCCATCATCTATGTCCGCGGTTATGCCATGACGCAGGCGGAGATCGATGCTACGGTTTCCACGCCCTACATGGGCTTCAATCTCGGATCGACGAAAATGCGGCAAGCCTGGGACGGCAAAGTGATCCGGCACATTTTCGAATCACCGCTCATCCGACTCATGAAAGAGCACGGTTACCAGGATGTGTACCGCAACGGTAACGAAATAGTCGATACCATTCCCGCGAAAAGCCTCATCATTTATCGGTACTACGAAAAGGCCGACGAAGATTTTGGCGGAGGAGACGCGCCGTCGATCATCGAAGCCGCCAAGGGACTTCACGATCTCATCCTCAAGACGCGCGCGCAGGTATGCGGCGACGATGCCCAGGCATTGAAAGATTTCCGGGTGTATCTCGTGGCGCATTCCATGGGAGGACTGATTTGCCGAACCTTCCTGCAGAATCCGGCAATCGGTATGGCCGAGACGAAGGCCCTGATTGACAAGGTCTTCACGTACGCCACGCCGCACAACGGCATTGAAATGGGGGGCTTTAACGTACCGTCATTCCTCGGTATCTGGGATCTGAACAATTTTAACCGCCCCACCATGGCGAGGTACCTCGGCCTTCCTGCCAAAAGCGACAGAGTCGACTCGTTGAACGGTACATTCGATCCCGACCGATTTTTCTGCCTGATCGGCACGAATTATAAGGATTACGGTGCCGGCGCCGGCGTTGCCCGCAAACTTGCCGGCGAGTTGAGCGATGGCCTGGTGAAAATCGAAAACGCGGCGGTTCATGGTGCGCCCCGTGCATTCGTGCATCGAACGCATAGCGGTCCGTATGGCATCGTCAATTCGGAGGAAGGATATCAGAATCTCGTACGCTTTCTGTTTGGCAACGTGCGCGTGGACGGCCTGCTTGAAGTGGAGGAGCTTCCCTTGCCACCGTCCATCGAGAAGGCAAAGCAAGCGGGGAAAGATATCAAGGCGTCCTATTATTTCGAGGCCACGGTTTCTCCGCGCGGTTCATTCACCTATAAGCTGACCGAGAGGCGGAAGGAAACCAATTCCGCTATTCTGCGCTGTTTTGACGAGATGCTACAGTTCAGGAAAGTCTCCGATCTGAAGGCGCCCAGACATCCCACGCTTTTTTCGACGTTTCTCAACACCAGAAACATCACCGTGAAAGGCAGTACGACGTTGGTGTTCAGCGTCGAATTGGCGGTATCAACCACCGATTACGAAATTGATGGTTTCCTCATGTTCAACCAGCACGTTCCGGGAGAGTATCTCTTCCGCAATACCGTCGTGGTACGCGCCACGAAAGACGGAGATACCTGGACGCTGCGCTACGTTTATGCCGACGACAATTGGAGTGAGCGACAGGGCGCGCTGGTGGAATCCGATGCTGATGGACCCTTCATCCCCTTGCATTCGAAAAAAGGATTCAAGGGAAAATTCAGGCTTGATATGCATCGAGTGGATTGAATCGAGCGCGCACCTCGGCGCTGTGAGATCAGGACTACCTGAGCAGGAGGTGCCCTCACAGCGCTATCTCGTGCTGAGCCCGATGCCTTTTTTTAAAAACACTCCCGCGGCGGCGGCGCGGATACTGCAGGCGAATAGTATCGCACACGTATGCTCACGCGAACAAGACACGTCGCGGCTTAGAGATTCAGAATTCATCAACAAAGAGGAAAGTGTCATGAAGTATCCCGGAAGAGTGATCAAGATTGGAGAGAAGAACACGGCCATCGTCAAAGCCCTCAAGCAACAGCTGAACAAGTCACTCGGTGCGAACAGTGATCCGGATCTGAAGCTTGATGTCGACGATCCATCGTTCGGCCCAAGGACGCGCGAGGTTGTTCGCATATTCCAGACGCGGAATGTCGATGCGGATGGTCGTCCGTTGAAACAGGATGGTGAGGTTGGCTCCATCACCTGGGCTGCGCTGTTTGGTGTAAGCACCGTGGTTGTCAGTGCGGTTCCCGACGATGCATTTCTCAAGAAAGTATTGCAGATCGCCGCAGGAGAGGAAAGGAAAAAAGTGCGCGAGCAGCCGAAGAATTCGAACAAGGGTCCGGAAGTAAGCGAGTATCTCCGACGCACCGGAGCCCGGCCCGGCCTGGCCTGGTGCTGTGCGTTTATGTACTGGTGTTTCGACGAAGCCGCGATCTCTCTTGGCCGCTCAAATCCGATGGTCAAAACCGCAGGATGCCTAAACCACTGGAATCGCGCGCAGTCAAAAGGCGCCCGGCGTATTCTGAAATCGCAGGCCGTCAACGATCCCTCGCTTGTAAAAGCGGGTATGATGTTCATTATCGATCATGGCGGCGGCCTCGGTCACACCGGGTTGATCGAAAAGGTGGAAGGCGGATTGATCACAACGATCGAGGGCAATACCGACGCCAGCAAAACTCGGGAAGGCGGCGGCGTGTACAGGCTGCACAGGAAAATCGTAGAGATCAATAAAGGATTCATCGACTATGCCGGAGTTTCCGTCGGCTGATTGAACAGCCCTGATCAGAAAGCGTTCGGTGCGGAAATAGATTGGATGATCGCATACCGATCGTTGTTTTTAATCGCCGTAGCCGATAGGTTTCGGAACAACACGTGTATGGACGAGCCATGTATCGAATACGACAGATAGCCATCCTTTTTTCAGCAGTGATGTTCATTTCTGCATGTCAACGCGAGAGCGCTGAACGCAGCGATGCCCTGGAGGACAGTACCGCGATGGCCGTTCCTCTTCTGCTCATTGATGAAACGGGCGTCGGCGAGTTTCGTCTCGGCGAAGAGATCCCCATGCCGCCTGCGGATCGGAGACTTTCGATCTCAAAGGAAATCGTTGTCGTCGACGCGGAGGGTGAGCAGTACGAGGAACCCTGGTACGTAGTCACGATGAACGGCACGGAACTGCTGCGAATTCTGCCGAAGGACGATCCGGAGCTAGAGGAATATTCCACGCTCATCGATGAAATCAGGATTTCCTCGCCGGAATGCGCCACCCGTGACAGTGTCCGGGTCGGCACGACGCTGGAGCAGCTGGCCGGGAGCTTCAAGACCCTTACATTGTGGTACACGTACGTCAGCAACCGCTTCGTCGCGGATACGCCGGAGCTGCCCGGTGTGCAGTTCGAGATCGAAGGAAACGGCTTCATCGGTGCGCGCGACGACCTTTCGGACACCGACATCGTTTTTCTTGCCCGTTCGGATTTCCGTCCTAATACGCGCATTCATTCAATCAGGATTCTCGGCGATATGTAGGCAGGCTGCTATTCACCCATCGGTCGCCAGCTCGAACACAAACCCGACGTTGTATCAGATTCCATAAAAATGAATCGTAATGATTTGCTCAAGGCTATGAAGGTTTCCATAGCCAACGTGTTGCGCAAAAACAACGTCGCCAGTTTTGTCGAAGTGCTGATGGATATGGAGAAACTGAAACGAAGCGATTTCGAGGACTGGCGTTTCGGCAGAACGCCGTTTCTCGAGCGCGTGATTCAGGTCAATCTTTCGAGTGTGAATTTCCTGCTTAGGAGCTTCGCTTCGTATTGTAAAGAAATCGGACTCACGCCTTCGTACACCGCGTACATGCGTTGGGGCAAAGGACCCAAGCGGCAACTGCGTTTCAGCAAGAGTGGAGACTACAACCTCGAACGCGCGTACGCGACGCATTATCTGACGAAAAAAAAAGTCAAGGAAACGAGGATGAATACGCCGACGGCGGCTAACGTGGAATCCACGAAAGCAAAACAAACGATGGCGTCACGCGGGAAAGGGAAAAAACGTAAGGAAGCTCCCGACGTACAGGAACAACGGGTGCTGGAACCCTGGGAATGGGAAATGGAGGGATTTTACCATGAGTGGGGAGAAGCCTTCAACCCCGAGTCGGGCACAGCTCCCATGTACTCGAATCCACCATCGGAGGATAACGATCTGCCGTTTTAATGACCTACAGTCCTTGTTTCTACATAGCAGATGTAGTAATCTGCTTCGGCGGTCGAAACGAACTTCAATCCGAACGTGACACTGCGAGGTTCAATTCTATCCAAAAGAAGGGAACGCGCGCATGTCATACAGAAAAAAGCGTCGCTGAAAAACATAAGATCAGGATTATTCGTCGAACGTTGCGACCGCGCTGCAAGGTTCTACGAACTCTGGGATACGCTTCCTTGTACCGTGTTCATTTCCATTTGATCGAGCATCCCATGGACGGTACGGGCTCGATGCTCAATGCACGTCCGGCGAGGGTATCCTCTATTGCCGTTCTCAAATCGTGGTGTGTCGCCTTCTCCGGTTCTTGCCAATTGTCGTCGATGCGGCCGTTGTATGCGAGTTTGCGTGCGCGGTCAAAAACGAAAATATCCGGTGTGCATGCTGCGTCGTATGCCCGGGCCACGACTTGCGTCTCGTCCTGCAGATACGGAAAAGGAAAGTGATGTTCCTGTGAACGGCGTACCATGTGGTCGAACGCATCGTCAGGATATCTATCCGCGTCGTTGGGATTGATCAACACGAAGCGCACGCCGCGCTCCATATACTCATGCTGCAGCGCGATCAATCGGTCTTCACTCGCAATGGCGTAGGGACAGTGATTGCAGGAAAAGACGACAACGAGAACCATAGCATCGGTGAAATCCGCGCTGGACCAATGTTTGCCATCTGTTCCCGCTAAGGAAAATTCCGGCATTGGTGTGCCGATCGTCATCCCCTTTGAGTACATCAAAGCCATAATCACCTACCTTATCGTGGAACATTGCTCAATGTAGCCACGCGTCACGATGCGGAGCAATGATGCCGCCTGGGAGCGACTCCGGTGTCGGTCCAATCTGCAATCGGGAAGTGGTAGATCCATGAATCCACCACGTTCCGACCTCCGCTGACCGAACGTGGCGTTTCATGAATCGCCCACTATCGGGCGAAGAATCACGGAACTTCGA
>CAYJMN010000075.1:0-28095 GCA_964371045.1 uncultured Chromatiales bacterium
ATATCCACACAATCCACGTGTCATGTCCGAAATGGACCGGTGCGCAGCGCTGGTGGGCACACTCAGCATGACGAGCTTGGTTGGCGCGGATCCGTACCCTGATGTCATCCACGAAATGGACCGGTGCGCAGTGCAGGTGGGCACACTCAGGGTGACGGTGTTGATTAGAGCATCGGAAACATGACCACCTATGTCATAAGAAGGAGCCGCCGCGAAATGAAGTCCGGTACACTTGCTCTCGAGTCTACTCTTGCGTTGCGGAACCAATCATCCTTCGAGACGCCGCCATGCACACTCAGCACCAGGACCAATGCCCGTACAATGGCGGCTCCTGCTAATGACATCTTGAGGCCAGTACTTGCAAACACCGAGAAAACCGAACGCCGCCCTTCGACTGCGCGCCCGCCAACGTCGAGGATTACCAAAAAACTTTACCGGGCGCTGCGCTCAGGGTGACGGAGTTTATTTACTTTGAAGACAAGATGTCATCCTTGAAATGGACCGGTGTGCGGCGCTGGTAGGCACACTCAGGATGACGAGCTTGGCTAATGCGGATAAGCAACCATACATACGAATGCATGCGCGGCGAATTTATGAGGCCTACATATCCCGGAAAATCTTGCTTCTGCGGACAGGCTCTTCGCTCTCTGCTCTCCGCTCCGCGCTTCCTAACCATCGTTCTAGCGGAAATCTCGAAGCAACGCCCGGTCGCGCTCGCCGTCCCTGCGGTGTTTTTCCTCGAGCTGCGCGCGGATGTCCGCAGGCTGCAGCGCGAACGCGGCCTGCTTGCGCAATGGACGCCGTCCCGGATACACTTGCTGCTCGATGATGTCCGCCAAGTACAGCATGCGGTCGCCGGCGTCGATGGAACTGACAATCGCGCAGTCCGCCCACCCGCAGCCGCCGGTGAGCACCGGGAGCCCGGAAGCAGTTCGAACAATGTCCACGCCATCGAATTTGTCGCCGTCTCTTCCGCTGTGCAGACCGAAGCGCGGCACGAGATCGTACTGCTCCTCGCAGAGCATGGAAATGGCGAAGCGTCCCGTCGGCGTGATGAGACTGTGTGTGAAGTTCTGCGGCGACAGTACGGCCACGATGCGTGGATGATCCGCTACCAGCGTGGCCGGAAGTATCCACGTGGCGATCTGCCCGTTGTCGCGTCCCTCGTGCCGCGCGGTAAGCACATACAGATCGTGATCGGTCAATGAAAATATCGACCCGGGGTACGCGGGGTCGTCGGTCATAGAAGCTCCGACATATCCACGTCGCGCCCCAATTGTACGGAAAGCTGGGCGCTCAGTACAGCCGCTAAGGCATATTCGTCGCCGCGGCGATACCATTGCTCCTCGACCGCGTCCCAATAAAACGAATTGACCTCGCCGCCGAAGTACGCATCGATTTCCATCGCGGCGTCGTTGAGGGTGAATTCATAATATGACGCATCGTCGAACATCAGCTTCAGCCCCTCCTCCTGCGGATACGACTCCACGCCGTCCAGTGCGAGCGTGTCGATGGCTTGATGGATGAGTTCGAACGTCTCGCGCGCTGTTATTTCAAAATCCTGTCTGTCCATATCGTTTCCATTTGTTGCTGTGTCAAGGAACAACAGCAATATAGGCAGGCTGGTTCAGAATAAGGATGGGTATCGTTGGCGCAGGCGTTGAGAGTGTTTGCCCGCCGAAACATCGACTGGATTCGGTACGGTCTCAAATCGATGGAGTGAAGACGGGATGACACGGATAGTACGAATGAGCACAGATAATCTGAGGAGATCCTTCACGTCTGTGATTTCCGTATATCGTCTACGATTCCGCAATCTGCAAGCGCTCGCTATTCCCCGAAGAACTCGCGCAGGGTATAGAACAGGAATTCGTCGTTCAAGCGCTCCGTAGAGGCCCGCACGATTCCCTTGTCGTCAACGAGGAGGATAAAATACGGATTCCGGTTTCGCATGGTGCTGAACGTCAGCAGCGTTTCCCAGTCCTTGTCCGCCGTGTATGCCTTGTAGCTGAGAAAGGAGCCTGACCTTTTCAGCCTGTCTGGATTCGGGACGTCGATGCAACAAACGCTGCGTAGTCCGTGGCTGGCGTACAAGCGTTCAGCTTCCATCGCCGCTTCCACGCCTGCTATAATTCCAAGTGCATCCCTGCGTATGCCGACGAACAGGTACGGATTTCCCCGGAGATCCGCATCTGTCAGCACGCTTTGTGAGGAATCCACCGCCAGCAATCGAAACGCGGGGATAGGGCGGCCGACCAGTGTATCGGGTGGCAGGCTTTCGTAAATCTTGCGACCGCGTTCTGTTCCTTTCCTGAACCGATCGAGACGCCATCGTTTATATCCGGCGTATCCGAGAGCCGCCTCAATGACGGCAGACGATCCGCAATCGTCATCGACGCAAACAGACATCGCGCTGTCGAACAGCACCCTGAGCCGCAGGGAATCCGCTGCTGTACCTGAGCGGCGCAGGATACCAAAGAGTTCCGTGTATGCCTTCTGACGGACCGCCTTGCTCGTTTGTCTCCAGATCATCCCGGCCAGGTAGGATCGGTGGTCGTTTTCGGCCAGCCGCGTGGGAAGTGAGAATCCGTTCGTAAGAGTCCACACTGGCGATTCCGGGGGAATAACGGTAAACACTTCAGTTATGAGTTCTGCATACTGCTGGATGGAATCCTTGCCGACCTGGGACAGTAACTCTGCCGTGGCCGCCGCAGCGAAAAGAATATCGTCCTGCGTCCCTGAGCGACGCGCTTGTTCAAAAGCCTGTCGATGCGCTTCGATATCGCGCTTCCGCTCTGCATGGAATCGCGCGCGCACCTGCGCTGTCGAGACACTATCGTAGTAATAATGCACACCAGCCCACGAAGTGAAAATGAATTTCCAGGATCGGGACGCATTGTCGCGCGGTTCCCGCCAGGGTCGGCCATCAGCCCCCGATGCGATGGTGTCGGACAGCGCATCAGACTCTTGACTATACTTCCTCTGTTTCTCCCGGTTTTTCTCCACCACGTCCAGTAGCTCTGAGGCGCCTCTGGCAACCGGGTGCCGCAACGGCGAACCTTCAACATACTCCTTCGCAGCCTCGGGATTCCGGACATCAGGCAGCAACGCAAGGTCGAGGATGATCTCCATGTCGCTCGCATTCTTGGGACAGTCCACACAGCTCTCATAGTCGCCGTCGCCGTCGTAGATATACCGCAGCGATTGCGTGCCGTTGATGTAGCGGTCAGGCATGAGACCCGAGATGTGGTAATAGACAGTCGTTGTGTGAGAGAAGCACGGCAGCATGGCGCGATAGCGGCCGGCGCCCAGCGGAGTCATCGGATCGTAGGTCCTGACGAAGGTTTTCGGATGCTCGTACACGATGAACACGGTGTCGATCTCGCTTTCGGAGAAGTAGGGATTGACACCGAGTCTGGTGGAGAAGCTGTTGTCGCCATCCTCTGTAATCATCGCATGTACGGCTTCCGTCCGACGGTGGTTGACGCCGGTGAATTCGACACGGTACAGTCCCGGATAAACACGCATCATCCATGTGCCGTCCTTCCCGGTCTCGATGATGTACCTGTGCTCCTTGCTGTCGGTCCACGGCAGTTTTGTCAGATGCGCGTGTGACTTGGGCAGAGGCTTGCCGTCGGAGCCGAGTATCGTTCCGCTCACGGAGACTTTTTTCTGTGCGGACAATGGGCCGCAGATCGTGAGCGCGAGGACCACGACAGCGAAGCAGCGAAGCAAAGATATCATAAGATCTCCTCCACAGGCCAGATCCGCTCAACCGTGAAAGTTCAGAGCAGTTGACCCTAAATTATCAGGAAAGGGCAAGGCATGCAAGGGAAAGAGGTGGGAAACGCCGGTGAAGTGCTTCCCGGTAGAAGGTCCAGATGAAGTTTCGTTAATGAACAGGATAGCGGCTTGCCCGCCGAAACATCGACTGGATTCGGTACGGTCTCAAATCGATGGAGTGCGGGCGGGATGATGCAGCCGTCACCCGGGTGTGCGGATACTCCGTGGAGATCCGCTATATCCGCGTCATCCCACGAAGTGACAAGCGCGTAGGTAGTAATGACCAGATCATCGGGCACACAACAGGCGCTTGACGCGAGTTCGCAAAAACGCTAACATGCGGAACTGCCGTATCGCATCGAATAATTTGATGCACGAGTGAAGAAGGTGATTGAAAATTGACCGGCAGGTAGTATCGCGGATTACCTTCGAATGATCGAATTGCTCTCGGAATTCGGTCCCGAACTACGAATGCCCCATTCACGCGCAATGGGAGACAGCCTTTTTGAACTGCGTCCCAGGGATGCGGAAGGAGAGGGACGTGCATTCTATTGTTTCATTACAGAGCGCGGTGTCGTGATGTCACACGCCGTGTTAAAGAAGAATAATAAAACCTCGAATCGCGATCTTGTTCGCGCTCGAGCCAGAATCAAGGAGGTGCAAAATACCAGATCTTGAATATCGTCCAATCCCGCACGACCACGAGGCGTTTCTTGCGAAGGCGATGGAGCGCAAGGGTTTTTCGGAGGCTTACAAGGAACTGGCTGTGGAATACTCTCTCGTCAGAGAGATACTGCGTGCCAGGCTTCGCGCGGGCATGACGCAAGATGATGTAGCCAAAGCGATGGGCACAACCAAAAGCGCGGTTTCACGCATCGAATCCGTACGGGAACGACCGCCCTCAGTCGCGACACTCATGAAATTCGCAAACGCGGTAGATTGTGAGTTCGAAATTCGCTTCATTCCTCGCGAGCGGAAAAAGGATGCCTGCGCCGTTGCGGAGCCTCGTCAACGGAAGAAGCGTTCGGATATCGAAGATCGGGGATGACGCACGAGGTGTGAAATGCGGTGCCCTATTCCAGATGCTCCTTCAGCAGCTCGCGCAGTCGCTCGCCATGGATGTCGTTTCCCTCGGCGATGATCGAGCCGTCGCGGTCGACAAGCACGTAATGGGGAATGTTTTGAAGTGAAAAGGAGAGCGCGATGATGTCGTTGAATCCGCCATCCAGCCGCCCGTGCAGCCAGGGCATGGCGAAGCGGTCGCGTCGAAACCGCCTCACCCGCTCATCGCTCGCATCGAATGACAAGCTCACGATCGTGAATCCTTGCGAGCTGTACTCCTTGCGAATCTCCTGCAACTCCGGCAGCGCTTCAACACAGGGTGGACACCACGTCGCCCAGAAATCCACCAGATAAACGCTGCCTTCAAGCGCGTCGCTGGAAACGTATTTGCTGCTGTCGTCGAGCGAGCGAAAAACAAAGGCCGGCGCTTTTAGTTGCGCTTGAAGCGACACCGCGCTGGTGATAATGAACATCAGGATGAACGAACGTGCGAATCTCATGTATGAAATATCCGAATATTTTGTGACTTGTGCAGCGGGGCACAGGGATGGAGCGACAGAGAGATGCTCACCGCGCTCCCGGCTTCATGCTCATTTCCGCTCATGAGGGTATGTTTAGCGCGCGAATCCTGATTATATGCGGCGAAGGCGCTTTTCAAAATTCACTGTCCATCATTCATCCCTTCCGCTCATTTCCCATCACGTCAATTTTACCTACCTTGTCAGGATTAAACCGTGCGGCGAACGTTCCGCCGTCCAGCTCCGATGAGCGATCGACGGCCTCCGTATCACGGCATTCTGTGGTGTGCTGAAATCATTCTGGATAATCGCTCATGCTAAAGGAATCCCTTTCCGTAGTGTTCGTGTTTCTTCTGTTCACCGTCTCGTGCAGGGCGCAGTCAACCGATCAGGAAATGGCGATCGACGGACAGTTCGCCGATTGGGACGCGCGGCCCGTGCTGGCGAACGATCCGCTCGGAGACAGGGGCGCCTCAGGGCTGGACTTCCGTACCCTTCGCGTGGACAGCGATGCCGAGTGGGTGTACATAAGTTTTGAAACCGAGGCGGATCTGTTGCTGCAGCAGGATAATCCGCTCAAGCTGTATCTGGATACGGACGCATCGGAATCCACCGGTGTACAGTTCGCCGGAATCGGCGCCGAGCTGGTGTGGGATTTCGCGAAGCGCGAAGGTCAGGTACGTTTGGCTTCCGCCGTCACCACGGTGCAGCACGCCGCGATCGGGTATATCCCCGCGCCGTCAATGACGTCGTCGCGTTTCGAAATGGCTTTCCGGCGCGGCACCGAGATCGGGGGACGCAAGCTCTTTTCTTCGAATCGCATCCGCGTCGTACTTAGCGCGGACGAAACCGGCGGCGACATCATGCCTGATCAGGACGGGGGCGTCACCGTTGACTTGCGAGACGTTCCCGCGCCTCGAATGACCGAGCGCACGCTGGAACCCGCCGCACCGGGCAGCATTCGCATCCTGTCCTGGAATGTTCTTCAGAATGGCCTCGTCGATCCCGTCCGAGGACCGATATTCGAACGCATGCTCAAGGCCGTGAAACCGGATGTGATGTGCTTCCAGGAGTGTTTCGAACTGAACGCGGCGCAGGTACAGGCAATGGTCGCCGCTTCGCTCGTTGCTCCCGACGGACGCGCGTGGCGTGCGCTTAAAACCGACGCAGGCAACATCATGGTCACGCATTTCGACATCGAGAGCGATTGGTTGATTCAACCAAGCTACCGTGAATCCGCCTACCTGCTCCGCACACCCGACGGCAAACCTCTCCTCGTTATCAACGCGCATTTGCGCTGCTGCAACGCCAACGAAAAACGTCAACAGGAAGCGGACGGCGTGATCGCCTTCCTCCGCGACGCGCGCACCGCTGGCGACCGCATCGATCTTCCGCAAGGGACGCCGATGATCATGGTTGGCGACTTCAATCTCGTCGGCGACAAGCGGCAGCTCGCGACCTTGCTTACAGGCGACATTCAGGATAATGCGACACACGGACCCGATTCTCCACCCGATTGGAATGGCGGCGCGTGGACGGAGTTGCCTCCGGTGCATCCGACATCGCTGTTCAACTATACCTGGTACGACACGGGCAGCGATTATTCGCCGGGCAAGCTTGATTATGTGCTGTACACCGCCAGCGTGGCGGATGTCGTACAGCATCTCGTGCTGAACACCATCGAGATGAGCGAAGGACAGTTGTCGCGTCATGGACTTCGGCGCGACGACGTCGTTACCGCATCCGACCACATGCCCCGCCTTATCGATTTCGTTGTGAAAAATGCCGCAGGTACGGGCTCAATCGATCGTCGGACACAGCCCTCGCTCGGCGCCGTGTATCCCCAACCTGCACGCGGAGTCCTGCACATCGAGACGAGCGACGCGGCGGGATCCGGAGTGAAGTTTGCGCTGCACGATATGTTGGGCAGAACGATGCTGCGTTCTACATCCCCGGTCGCGGCACAGGTGGATGCGCGGCACATCCTGATCCTCCCGAGCCTGCCCGCCGGTGCGTACATGCTTACCGCCATCGGTGGAACGTCCACCGCGAGTCGCAGCGTCATGCTGCGCTAGATTTTCCATTCTCCCGCCCGACTGGGACAACGGATATGCGATTCCGATTTCTACATTGCGCGGATGCGCATCTCGGCAAATATGCGCACCAGAGCGCGGAGCGTTACGGCGACTATTTCGCGGCGCTTGGCGCCGTGGTCGGGTATGCGTGCAGCCAGGGTGTGGATGCCGTGCTCATCGCGGGTGATTTGTTCGATGAACAGGAACCATCCAACGAAACACTCCGCCGCGCCATGGAAGTGCTGCGGCCCCTACGCGATGCGGGAATTCCGGTCGCGGCCATCGAAGGAAACCACGACCGACGCAAGCGCACCGAACTCTCCGGCGCTCTCGATCTTCTGCACAGCGAAGGCTATCTGCGCCTGCTGCGTCCGCGCTTTGAAGAGCAGTCCATCGTTCTCGATACCGCACCGGGAGGCGCGATCTGGCGGCCCGTCGAGGGCATCGCCATCGCGGGCATCGGCTTCATCGCGCACAATATCGAAGACTATCTCGCGCAAGCCGCGTCCCAGCTCCCTGCGGACGACATGGTCATCCTCCTTGCGCATGTAATGGTGACGCGTTCCGGCGACATGCTTGAGTACGGCTGTGTCTCTTTCGACGATATCCAGGTGCTGCGGGATCGTGTGGGATATCTCGCGCTCGGTCATCGTCACACGCGCGTCGGCCTGGGTGGTGAAACGGATGGCTGGATCTTTAATCCCGGTTCACTTGAATACGTGAACACTCTTGACTACCGCCTGCCTCCTGAACTGCGCGGCTTCTACGACGCAACCATCAGCGACACGCCGCTCGACCCGATGGATGGCGCACTGCAGGTGGATAGACAGGGACAACATCTTCAGGTGCGGCATGTCGCGACGGACAAGCGTCCGGCCTTCACGTTGCGTCTGGACATTACCGGTGCCGCGAGGCCGGAGGATGTTGTGGAGCTGCTTCGGCATGAGGCTGAAACCGCCTTCGATGAAACGGTGCGTGCGCAGAGGCCTATCGTCATTGTGCGTCTGCTCGGCTCGCTGGGCATGTCGCGCGTTTTGCTGCCGAGGGAAGCGATGGCCGCGCTTCTGCGACAGGAATTCGGAGCGCTGCATGTCGAAGTGCTGATCGATGAGGTGCTCGGCACGACCGATCCCGGCATACTCCTGCTTGATGAAGGCGGTTTGGAACAGGTGGCCGATCGCGCACGGGTTATCGCCTGCGACCTTTTGCGTAACAGGGGCATCGCGAACGGCAAGGAGGAAGAACTCGCCGCCGTGCTCATCGATATCAAGACGCAGCTGCATGGCGTCGCCAAATCTCCCTCATCAGGCATTCTCGAGGATGTGCGCCGGCAAGTAAGGCCCTTTGTCGAGCTCCCCGGAGGCGAAGCTCCGGACGTCGCGCCCGATACCGACGAAGGGCGGGAAGGAGCGGACGCATGATCATCAGGACGCTGCGGCTGCGCAACATCAAGTCCTTCGCCGATGAGGAACTGCGCTTCACGAACGGGATCAATATCATCGCCGGACGCAATGGGGCGGGGAAGTCCACCATCATCGAAGCTGTGGGGCTCACGTTGTTCGATGCCTGGCCCAGGAAGTTCAGGGAAGGCAACGCACGGACCGGCTTCATCAGACACGGACAGCGCGAGGCCGGTATCGAGGTGAAGCTTCAGCGCGGTGGAGAGCGCTTCACTGTTCGTTGCGATCTCGCTTCGCGAAAAAGGAAAGGCAGCGAGAGCATCGACTACGAGCGTACGATACTGGATGAGCACGGTACGGAAATCGCAAGCAGCGCCGGCAGAAAAAAAGAATTCCAGGACGATATTCGGCGGCTTATTCTCGGGGAAGGCCGCATCGACGACGAGAAACTGTTTCGCGATATCATCGGCACCGAGCAGGGAGGTTTCGACGAACCGTTTACGCGCAATGAAACCGAACGCCGCGAATTGTTCGAAAAAATTCTCGGCATCGAGGATTTTCAGGATTTCGACAAACAATTCTCCACGTTCGCGAAATGGCAGGGGATGCAGGCAAAGGAGTTGAGCATCCGACATGACGAGCGCTCCGGCATAGACGCCGACCTCGAAGCGGCGGTGACCCTTCTTATCGGGAGAGAATCGGAACTTGCCGCTGCGGATCTCGCGCTCGCCTCGGCGCTGCGGTGCTCAGCTGGCGCAAAAACCGCAGTGGATGCGCTGACCGGTGTGCGGGATGAATTGCAGAAGGTGCGGGCCGAAAAGCAGCGAATTCAGGAGAAATTGAACGGCGCGGTGATTGCAAACGAAAAGGCGTGTAGTCTGCGTGATGAGGCGAAGTACGCGGCTGCCGCTGTGCGCGAATCGCAGCAGGGTTACGAGCAGCACACTGCGGCAGGGAAAACACTCGACGCACTGAGGAAATCAGCTAAGGACCGCGACGCCGCAAAGCAGCGATTGGCGGAAGGCACGACGCGATTTGAGTCGACGAATGCGAAGCTGAATGCCAGGCTTGAAGCCGTTCGTCAAGAGAGGACAAGCACTCGCAGTGTCATAGAAACGGCAGGATTGGATCTACTCGAACGCGAGAAGCGCATTGCATCGTTGCGCGAGGATTTCGCACGTCTCGATGATGAACGAAAGTCCGTTGAAACCCGTGCGCAACTTGCCGGCGATCTGCGTTCCTATGTTCAGGATGTGAATACTACGCGCAAGACGCTGCTCGATCAGGGTGCGAACATGGGTGTATTGAAAAGAACCTTCGAGAACCTGAACTACCGTTTGATCGAAGTCCCGCTTGACGCACCCTTTCTCCAAACCCTGCGCGAGGAATCCGAATTCCTGTTCGAGCGCTTTTCGGTTTCGGAAGGCATGGCGGCAGATGTTCCAGCGCTGGACGGGATGTTGTCGGAAGCGCTCGCCATCGAGAAGCGCCTTCAGAAACAGGCGAAAGAAGCTGTGAAAACCGTCAGCACCCTGAAGGAACAGGGCGTAAACGAGCGGAAACAATTAGAGGAAAAGCAGCTCACCCTGAAAACCGCAACCGATAACGAGACAAGGCTGAAAGATCAGGAATCGTGCCTGACTGAGGAAATCTCACAGCTGCTCGCCGAGTGGTCGACGTCATCGTCTGCGCTGCATGCGATTCTTGCTAAGCACGCGGATCTGGACGATCATATCGCGAGCGCGGAATCCGACGTCGAGCAATCCCGTCCGGCGTACGAGGCTTGGCTTGCGGCGCAATCCACCGCTTCGCTGCTGGTCCGGCGCGAGGAGGATGTGCTCGCGATAGAACGTGAAATAGCACAGGCGGAGAAATCTCTGCTGGAATTAACCGGCCGGGATGAACAACTGTCGCGCACATTCTCCGAGGACGAATACATCGCTGCGAAGCACGCATTCGATCAGGCGGAGGCGGCAGAGAAAACCGTGCATTCTGAACATGGGCGAATTTCCGCTCTCGTCAATGAACAGAAAAACGCGGTCGCGAAGCTTCGGAAAGAGCATGCGGACTTCCTCAAGCTTGAATCGTTGCTCGTTCACGCGCGCGCCGAGTCCGCCTTCGCCAACGACGTGCATCAACACGTAGTGCGTGAACTGGCGAAAAACGTCGGGGCCAGCATCGTCAACACGCTGTCGAGCTTTGCGGCCGAGCTCTATCAACGCCTTGCGCCCGAACAGGATTCGCGGCTGCACTGGGACGAACAGACCTACGCCGTCGAACTGCGCGGCACGGCTGGTGTCGTCCGCGGACGCGAGCTTTCCGGCGGACAACTCATGGGCGTCAGTCTCGCGGTCAAGCTCGCGCTGATCAAATGGTATTCGCAGTGCCGCATCGGCTTCCTCGACGAGCCCACCACGCATCTCGACAAGGAAACCCGCCTCCATCTGGCGGACGTCATCCAGCATCTCGAAGACCTCACCGGCGAAGCCGACCCCTGGTTCGATCAGCTCTTCATCATCAGCCATGAGGAGTCTTTCTCCGGCGCCGGTTACCGCATCGAACTCGATCGCCACCCGGTCACAGGCAGCAGGATCGTGGTCGGAGAATGATGCGATCCCGATTGCGGACCTTTCGATTACGGATTCCGGAACTACATGCTTGGTGTAAAGCGCCCTGATGCATCCATATCACACCAATAATTCCCGAATTTCCCTCATCTCCATTATTACTTTCGTTTCCCTCATTCCAAACGATCACAAGGCCGCAGCCATGCTCCACCCATCCGAATTGATCGACACCGCTCTCGAACTCGCCCTCTCGGTGCACAAAGGCCAGGTCGACAAATACGACGCGCCTTACATCCTTCATCCACTGCGCGTAGCGATGGGCGCGCGAAACACCGTGGAGATAACCGCCGCCATACTGCACGACGTGGTGGAGGACAGCGACGGTGTGGTGACCCTTGAGGTGCTTAAGGAGAAAGGTTTCCCCGATGATATCGTCGCCATTGTGGATTGCCTGAGCAAGGTTACCGTGAATAATGTGGAGGAGGAGTGGGAAGTCTATATCAACCGCGTCATGACGAATCCCGCCGCAATGCGCATCAAGCTTCTCGATCTGCAGGACAATCTCGACGCCCGCAGAATACCGGATTTCTCGGAGAGTGACGGTGATCGCTTCCGGCGCTATGTGTGGGCGTGGCGCAGCATCACCGTGGCGCTGGAGGAGGGGGAGTAATCGGGATCTGTCGCGAGATCGTCCATGAGCAATTGTGGTGTCCGGGTCATTGCACAATTTTCAGTAAATCCTTTCCGTAAACCGGCAACACGCAACTCACGACAATAACGTTGCCAATCCTTTGATTGACGCCGCTGGCGTGTCCGTTTATTCAAACAGACTCTTGTTTCAGTCAATACCGTTCATTATGTTAGACGTATGTCTAATAATGGAGATCTGCCATGGGAGACGGATGGGATGTATACAACAGGAATTGTTTCGAGCGGGCATTCCATGTAGCTTTCAAAGTTAAGGAAATGTCTTTTCAATTGAGTTTGCCGATGTTTGATACCGCGCCAGTCCATGCAACCTATGCGGCAGCGAATGCTGAAGAGCGGGGCGCTGTGTTTACGCGGCGTGAGGTTGTGGATTTTATTCTGGATCTGGCGGGTTACACGACGGATGCACCGTTGACGTCGTATCGCATTCTTGAGCCATCGTTTGGAGAGGGAGACTTTTTTGTTGCGATAGTCGAACGATTGCTGAAAAGTGTCCCCCGCAAGCAACGTAACAATGGCACTATCGTGCCATTACTTGCTCCATGTATACAGGCCGTGGAAGTGCATGCGGACAGTATTCGCACAACCAGGCTCCGCCTGAATGGACTGTTCTCTAAACACGGATTAAGCGTATTTGAGTCCGATTCCTTGCTTGACGCCTGGATTGTGGAAGGCGATTTTCTGTTGGCCGATATCCCTTCGGGGTTTACGCATGTGGTGGGCAACCCGCCGTACTTGCGACAGGAGGCGATCCCCGCAAAACTCCTGCATCTATACAGGAAATATTACAGCACCATGTATGATCGCGCCGATCTCTACGTCCCGTTCATCGAGCGCGGCCTGAGAGAGTTGGTCGCAGGTGGGAGGTTGTGTTTCATCTGTTCGGACAGGTGGATGAAGAACAAGTACGGTCAATTTTTACGTGCCATGATCGCGAAGGAATTCCATCTGGACTGCTTTGTGGATATGGTGGACACACCCGCCTTCCATTCGGACGTCATTGCCTATCCGGCGATTACGCTGATTTCCAAAACGAACGGGCGAAAGGCAACTCGCATCGCACTCCAGCCGGAACTTACCTCCGCGAATCTCTCGAATCTCGCAATGGAGCTTCTCTCGGCCTCTCCACCCCTTCGGAATGACGTTATTGTGATGGAAGGTGTCGTGAGAGATGAGCAGCCCTGGTTGCTGCACTCGATCGACCAACTTTCAGTCGTTCGTCGACTCGAACGGCAATTTCCCTTGCTGGAGGAAGCCGGCTGCAAAGTGGGAATTGGTGTCGCTACAGGCGCCGACAGGGTGTACATTGGCGCGATACATGATTTACCTGTGGAGGCTGAGAGGGTCCTACCTCTTGTGACGACGAAGGACATTGAAACCGGCGTCATTCAGTGGCGAGGACTCGGTGTGATCAATCCCTTTCGCGACGAAGGCGGGCTGGTAAATCTGGATGAATATCCGCTCCTGCAAGCGTATTTTGAAAAGCACCGTACTGTATTATCCCACCGCAATTGCGCGAAGCATCACCCTTTTAGATGGTACCGAACAATCGACAGAATTCACCCGGAACTCCGAACTACACCCAAGCTGCTCATTCCAGATATCAAGGGTGAAGCCAACATCGTCTACGATGCGGGACAGTTCTACCCGCATCACAATATTTATTACATCACATCCCGTGATTGGGATCTGCGGGCTCTGCAAACCGTTTTGAGATCCGGAATCGCGAAGCTGTTTGTCTCTACGTACAGCACACAAATGCGCGGGGGTTATTTGCGCTTCCAGGCGCAATACCTGCGCAGGATCCGAATCCCGATGTGGCGGGACGTTCCGGTGGCGACGCGCCGCTTGCTCATCACAGCAGCGAACAACGATGACGCGGATCTGGGAGAACGCGCTATGTGTGATCTGTATTCCTTCGATGAATTGGATCGTACCGCTATTGGCGTCATAGGCAAGGAATTTCATTCATGAGTCTACACCTGACGAATTACAAACCCCATATCCGCACCGCGATCAAGTTTTTTTGGGCGCAACGTGAGACCGCACGACAAAGACAACGCATCAGTGGAAAAATTGATCAGGGAGAACGCGCGGGTGTGACGGCCGGGAAAAATATGAATGGTTTTCTTGATTTATTAAAGCGTGTCGTAGTCAAAAACGGATTGAAATCGGCGGATATCCAGATTGCTCGTCGGTTGCTGACTCTCCCCGGGTATTTCCGACCGACCAAGATATGGGACATGCTCGTGATCAGGGATTCAAAACTGATTGCAGCCATAGAATTGAAAAGTCAGGTAGGTCCCTCTTTCGGCAATAATTTCAACAACCGATGCGAGGAGGCGCTTGGGTCTGCAACGGATCTCTGGACTGCGTATCGGGAAGGCGCCTTTGGAGAAGGTCCGGCTCCGTTCCTTGGCTGGCTGATGTTGCTGGAGGATTGCGAGGCATCCCGGTCGAGCGTAAAGGACATCAGTCCCAATTTCCCCGTGTTTCCGGAATTCAAACAGGCATCGTATGCTCAGCGGTACGCACTCTTGTGCCAGAAACTGATGCGGGAGAAGCTCTACACCTCCGCTGCGTTGCTGCTGTCGCCCGTTCACGCCTCCGAAACAGGAGCGTACACTGAACTCTCGGAAACAAGCGGGATAAAGAATTTCCTGATCAGTTTTGCCAGTCATATCGCCGCCGCCGCGGCAGCGGCCAGACAATGACGAGGCATGTGGACTCTTTTTCCGCGACGGGTCCGCGCCGTTGTCTATGTTCCTCATTCACCGCACACACTACCTGCCGAGGGACCTTGGGTAAGATTTAATTTTGAGGCAACGGGCTCAATCCAAAAAATTCTCTTTGCGCCTTTGCGCCGTTGTGTTGCCTTCCCCTCCTAAAAATCTCTCTTTGCGCCTTTGCGTTGCCTTCCCCTCCCGTATTGCGTCATAAATAAATCGTACCCAGCGTCTCGTCACCCATCGTCGTTGCGTCAAAACTCGATCGTACCCATGGTTCAGGAAAGTTGGCTCGGAGAACAGCGCACATAGGTGCCTCGGAGTGAAATACTGTTCGAGAGGGCCGTTGTCAAGAGCCCATGATTTTCTGGCTTGTATACTCTTGACAACGGTCCTCTCGGACAGTTCCTTGTTGTGGCACCTATGTGCGAGATACGCCATGGTTCTTCATTGATGAGCGCTGCAGTTGGGATCTGAACATCGAGCACAGGCATGAATCTTCGAAATCAATACACGAATCTGGCGCATTAAATCGAACGGATCAAGATCCGCATACTGCTCGCGGATCCGATTTTTCTCTTCATCGCTCAGGTGCGGAGAATCAAGGACGCGTTTGAGTGGCGTCTTGGGTGGATCATGCCAGCGACGGATTTTTTCACCGATCCGTATTTTTTCTGTTTGCCGCGCCGACGGGTGAAACACGTTTATCATCAGACGGAGTGGTCCGCGATACAGTGCGAGGAGCGGTTCGATCACTGCCGGATTATCGAAACGATCATAGCCGAGAAATTGTCGGACAATGCACCAGTTCTTCTGTTCGATATGGGCGCTGTCGTTGGCATGCTGCGGTCGTCCACGGGTGAACGGCACTGGGTTGGGTCGCTTCGTGAACAGGCGAAGAAAATGCCAATTGATGAATTCCGTCCCATTATCCGAATCGATTCCCTGCAAGGGAAAAGGCAGATCGGCTTCGACCTGTTTCATCCCGGCAACGACACCGAGTTGTCCACGTTCCCAGAGCGCCCACTGTTCGGTCCATCCCGTCGCGACGTCGACCATATGCAGGGTGTAGGCGTAGGATCCGTGCGTGGATGTCCCGCAATGGGCTACGGTGTCGATCTCGAAAAAGCCAGGATGATCTTCCTGCCACGACGAGGTTTTTACCGGAATCATTGTGCGAAGAATCGCAACGGGCTTGGTGGTGGCAAGCCCGATTTTCCCGCATCCTTGACGATAGGGCCGCAGAAGGCGATCAATCGTCGAGGCGGAAATCTTCTGCAAACTCGTCAAGACAGAGTCGGGCAGTGGGACGACATCAGGCTGGCGATTATACCAGGGCAACCAATCGGGAATCATTGCATGCAGACGTTTCCCGCAGGCAAGATTGCTTTCACGCCATAACCGGCGAAGAAAGACGACAATCAACGGATCATCGTAGCGACGCGGCCGCCCACGAACTGAGGGCGATGCGTGCGGCTTTGTCTGGACCTTCTTCGATTCTCGAATCGGGGAGAGGAGAGAAATCGCGTACTTGCGCGAATAGCCACAGGTGTGCGTCACCTCCGTGAGGAGACGGCTCCGTTCCTGTTTGTCGGCGGGAGCGTAGCGGGAACGCATCACCGAAATGTATTCTTGCCGGGACTTTGTGGTCATCGTATCACCTCATTGTTGGGTACGATCCAATTTTGAGGCAACGACTCTTTTAGAAAAGGCCCTGGGTAAGATTATTTATGACTCAATGCGCCTCCGCCCGTGCCGCACCGGAATGCCTTGATTTTGTAGGCGATATTTACAATACTGCGCGTCTATGTGGATGCGGTGCTTCGGTATGCCGGCCGGGTGGTGAAAAGTCTGCCCGTGAGTATGGCATATATAGGAAAAGGACCCGGACAATGATGATAGCACGTCTCATACTTGTCGCGACCTTGTCGTTGATGGCTGCCGGCTGCGTGCGGTTGAGGTGTCCTGATTCCATTGAACCCAGGCTTTCAACCAACGGATTTCCGATGCACCTCGATCGGACATTCCACCCATTGCACATGCTTATCGGCAACGAGCGAATCGGCCCACC
Source organism: uncultured Chromatiales bacterium (assembly GCA_964371045.1). Classification (GTDB taxonomy): domain Bacteria; phylum Bacteroidota; class Ignavibacteria; order SZUA-365; family SZUA-365; genus JAOSJT01. The sequence goes on from CAYJMN010000075.1 coordinate 16,911, forward strand.
CGGCGCGGCTCGTTACGCCGGGATCGAACACCTTTCTACGCTGGTTCAAACCACGGCTCCGATACGGCAGGACGCCGAGACGAACGTCCCCACCCGCACCGCGAGCTATACCGGCGACCCTGAATCCAGTCCGCGGTACGACGCCCATCCTCCCGGATCAGTGCGATGGAAAAACGCCCAAGCTTCGAATGTAAACTTCCCGGGATTCCTCACACGGACACAAGACTGCCCGTTCCCTCCCAATCCGCCCGCTGCTTCGGAGCGCGTCAAGGATAGACGCGAGATGGTGAACACGCAAATCGCATCGCCACGCGACGGCCGGACCAGCGTTCGACGGCCCGATGTGTTGGCGGCAATGCGGGCGGTCCCGCGTCATGTGATGGTTCCGTCTGAATCGCAGTGGTACGCCTACAGCGATTCGCCGCTTCCCATCGGTCACGGTCAGACGATTTCACAACCGTATATAGTCGCTATGATGACGGAATTGCTGGAGCTGTCGCCGAATGACAGGGTACTGGAAATCGGTACAGGATCGGGGTATCAGGCCGCGGTACTCGCGCATATCACGCCGCATGTGTACAGCATCGAGATTATCGAACCGCTGTACCGACGAGCACGCCGCATACTGAAAGCACAGGGCTACGATTGCATACGATTGAAACATGGCGACGGCTACTACGGCTGGCCCGAGCAAGGACCGTACGACGCCATCATCGTCACCTGCGCCGCCGGACATCTGCCCCCGGCACTTTGGGGACAATTGAAAAAGGGAGGGCGCATCGTCATTCCGATAGGCGGGACGCATGAAGTACAGCGTCTTGTCGTTGCGACCAAACAGGAAGACGGATCGCGCACGTCGCGTACCATCATGCCTGTGCGCTTCGTTCCCCTGACACGCGGGGGGTGAAATGACGGAGGTTGCCGATACTTCCCCACGCGTCAGTACGGACAATACCGGGGGGTTCCTGCTGATCTTCATTATCTCGGCAGCGGTTCTGGCGTTCGAAATATCGTTGATGCGCGTTCTGCTGGTGTCGGGCTGGCATCACTTCGCTTTTCTCGTGATCAGCATCGCTCTGTTGGGTTTTGGAGCGAGCGGTAGTTTTTTATATCTGTTCCGCAGAAGCATTCTCCCGCATGGCATGCCGTGGCTGTTTGGTCTCGCGCTTGCGACGGCGGTGTCCATGCCCGTCTGCACAGGGTTGCTGCAGTTCGTCCCCATCGAATCGCGTTTTATCCCGGCGATGCTGATGCGGCAGGTCGGCTGGTGGCTGCTGTACTGGTGTATACTCCTGCTTCCCTTTTTCCTGGGAGCCGCCGCCATCGGATTGGGACTGATGATGTCCGGCGATCGGATATCGACGATGTACGCGGGCAATCTCGCGGGGAGCGCAGCGGGTTCGCTGCTCGTCAATGTATTGTTGTCGCTATTGAGCACTTCCTTGCTCGCGTTGGGGACCGGCATGCTGGCGCTCACAGCCTCCGCCGTAGCGCCGGGGATCCAGGTACGTACGAAGGCCATGGTGATGACGGCGGCAATCATACTCACCGCCGTGGTGCATGGATTCATTCCTTTCGAGATACGCACCGATCCATACAAGTATCACAGTTTCGTAAAACAACTGGAGCGGCAGCATCAGGCGCGGCTCATTACGGAAAAAAGCGGTCCGACGGGCGTCATCGGCGTATACAGCAGCAACATGTTCCACGACCTGGCCTTCCTTTCGGGTACGGAGGCGCCGCCACCCATGCATTCGATACTGCTCGACGGACATCTTTCCGCGAGCGTACTGAATGCCGGGACGATTGAGGAAACCTCGGCGGTTCGAGGGGTGCTTTCCGGCGCGGCGTATGAATTGCTTCCGCCGCGTCCGACGGTTCTGCTTCCCGGCGAGCTTGGCGGCAGCAATATCTGGCTGGCAGCATGGCATCAGGCGTCACTCATCGATGTGGTGCATCACTATCCTCAGGTTGTCGATATTCTTCGGAACGAACTGCGTGACCGGGGAGGCGAAGTGTTGCGCTTGCAGGGCGTGACGTATCGTAACGCATATCCACGACATTTCATGGACAACGCGAAGGAATTCTACGACCTGATACAGCTGACGGCGCTGGAATCGCTTCCTGCCGGAACCGGTGGTATGGCCGGTCTTGGGCAGAATCACCTGATGACGGTGGAGGGCATGTCCGCAGCGTTGAAACGGCTGACACCAGACGGAATTCTCGTCGTGAGTCGAGGGATTCAGGACCCGCCGAGGGACAACCTGAAAATCATGGCGGTGCTGGCGGAAGCGCTGCGGCGTGCGGGCGTCAAGGATGTGTCACGCCATTTCGTTATCGTGCGCGATTTTTTGGCGGTCTGCTCCATGGTCAAAACCTCGCCGTGGACCGAGCGGCAATTGCGTGAGGTCGAACGCATGGTCGAGCGCAGGCATCTGACGGGTGTGTGGTGGACGGGGATGCCCGTGCGCTTCCACAATCGGCCGGATCGTCTGGTCGGGCCTCCGGGTGAGAGCGGCGACTGGTACCACCTGGCCGCCACGAAACTGTTCTTCGACGAATCCGATTCGTTCATCGAAGCATGGATGTTCGATATCAGACCGCCGACGGATGACAGGCCGTTTTTTCATGATTTTTTTAAAATCGGATCCGTACATCTGTTGAAAGACGTCTTCGGCGATTTATGGCTGACGCGGGCCGAAACCGGTTTTCTGTTCGTACTCGCGGCGACAATCGGCGTCTTTCTTGTCGCTCTCATATTGACACTGGCGCCGCTGTTATTCGTCCGCCCGGACTGCGGTGCCCGAACCCTGGCGCCCACCGCCGGATACTTCGCCTGTCTCGGTCTGGCATATCTGATGCTCGAGATTACGATGCTCTCCAGGCTCACGCAGCTGATCGGCTCTCCCATCCTCGCGGCGACGGTCACTATCGCGACGTTCCTCTTTTTTTCCGGACTGGGCAGCCTCACCGCGCAACGCTTTCATATTTCTACGGTGAGGCTTGCAAGCGTGCTGGTCGCTCTCGCCATCGTGGCGGCAACCTGCACGATCGCGATGTCCCCAATTACGCGGCTGGCCGGCGGTCTTCCAATCCTGCCGCGAATCCTGGTCGCCATTTCCGTTGTCGCTCCCCTCGCATTCCTGATGGGTTTCCCGATGCCCTCGGGATTGTCGCGACTCCAGCACGGGCCGGGACATCTGGTCGCCTGGGCATGGGGGATCAACGGCTTCGCTTCCGTTCTTGCACCGCCGGCCGCGACGCTGACAGGAATGACCTGGGGATTTACACCGGTCGCGATTCTGGCGATCGCACTTTACCTGATGGCCATTCCACTCTATGCCTGGATGCCGGTAACATCGATTCCCGATGTGAGCGGAAACGAAATCACCGACGGGAAGAAAGGGCATGACAAACCCTCGAATCGGTGAATATGTCAGGCTCCCGCGACTCGTGTCGGCGCCCCTCTTGCCGACAAACAGGACAGCGTTCTCACATGCAAAACGCACACGATTCGTGTGGAAGTAACCGCTTTCGAATTGTTGAAGCAACGCTCAAGACTCGGAGCGGTTTTCTCCTGCTTGCTATTCCAGAAAAAAGATTGTATATCGGATGAAGCTATCGGACATAAATACGGCACATCAAACCAACTCCGGGGGGCGACATGAGCACCGTCAACAATTACGACAGAATCGCCGATCTCTACGACGTATACGTTACCGCGGATTACGACATTTCATTCTGGAAAAAGGAAGGACTGGGAGCTTCGGAAGTTCTCGAAGTGACCGCCGGGACAGGTCGGGTATCGCTCCCGCTGGTAAAACAGGGATCGCGTGTCACGGCTGTGGATTCCTCCTGGAAGCAGCTGCAGCGCCTTCGGCAGAAAGCCGAGGCCCAGGGACTCCAGATCGAGACGGTCAAGGCCGATATGCGCGATTTCGATCTCGCTAAAACATTTCCGCTGGTCATCATCCCGTTCCAGTCCCTGCAGGAACTTACCGAGCCCTCGGACGTCACCGCCGCGCTCGGGCGCGTGCGCGCGCATCTCGCTCATGACGGCCGCGCGATCGTCACCCTGCATCACCCTTCCAGCCAAACCTGCGGCGACGGACGTCAGCTCCGGCTTGTCGACGAGTACCCGCTGCCCAACGCGAACCACATGGTGTTCTGGCTCGCGCGGAGCTACGACGCGGAGACGCATATCGGCACCAGCTACCAGATCTACGAGGAATACAACGTTGAAGGCCTCCTGCACAGCAAACGCCTGTTCACGCCCCGGTACCGCGTATTCGAGCGCGAGGACATCGAGCAGCGCTTCACCGACGCCGGACTCCGCATCACCAATACCTGGGGCGGCTACGACTGGTCGCCCCTGACCGACGACAGCCGCTTCATGATATTCGAACTCAAAGCGTAGTACCCGTCGACTAGACGAGTTTTGTATAAGGAAAAAGAGAAGCGGAGCCGAATTCATTAAAGAGAGCGATGAGAGCGGGGAGAGCGAAGAGAGTTTTTTTGAGCGCTTCTCGCAAGCTCGTGCTTTAAATTATGAGATCCTGTGCAGAAGCCGTTCAATGAGAGCGGAGAGAGCGGAGAGAGCGAGGAGAGCGAAGAGAGATTTTGAGGCCGCTTCTCGAAAGAATGTCTAAGGAGGTCGAGAAGTTTTTTCGAGGAGCGCCAAAAAAACTCTCCCCGCTCTCTTTACTCAATGGATTCTGCTCCGATCATACAACCCTCGAACAAACATTCAAGATGTGCACGAAAATCTCTCCTGGTCTTTTTCTGTCAATGCCATGAATTTTCCGGTACCGCGTATTGCATTGCCAGTTTTTCGGTCAATTCAGATGTTTAGTCTTGTATCTTTCATTGTTCAGGGAGGACATCATGTGGGACGAGGACTGTATCAACCAAATTACAGAGGACATCATAGGCTGCGCTATACAGATCCATCGACGCTTCGGCCCGATACTGTACGAACGTGTGTACGAATCACTGTTGTATCATATGCTTATCAAACTTGGCTACACAGTGGAGCGTCAGAAAGCATTCGATATCGAGTTTGATGGGATCATCCTTCAAAAATCATATCGGCTTGATCTGCTTGTTGAGGACTGCGTTATTGTAGAAATCAAGGCTGTAGACTACCTGATCAAAACCCATGAGAACCAACTGCTCGCGTATCTTCGGGTTACAGGTTATCCAACAGGACTGTTGCTCAATTTTCATGCCGAGACGATAAAAAAAGGGTTGTTGCGTCGTGATAATACACAATATACCGTGCCTTTATCGTGAATGTATAATCCGAACCGAATCCATTTGGGTAAAGAGAGCGAAGAGAATTCTAAAAGGGCACTTGCATTGCAGGAGTGGTGTAAATTGGCATATGGAACGAGAATATTGGGCGGAACCTCGCCCAATTTTTCGAGACGCGCTAAAAAAACTCTCCCCGCTCTCTTTACTCTCTCCGCTCTCTTTACTTAGTGTATTTTGCTCCGATCATCACTTGATCACCACTTCACCCCAACTCCGCGCACATCTCGTCGCACACAAGCATGCCTTTGCGCGTCAGTCGAAGGCGAGCGTCCGAAAGTTCAAGCAGTCCGGCATCGAGGCAGCGCCCGATGAAGCCGCTGTTGTCGGTGTACAGATCGCGATCGAATAACCGGGTATATTCCAGGAGATCGATGCCCTCGCTGCGCAAACGGAGATACAGGTACTCGGCGCGGCGGAGCTCGGGAGTGAGCAGCTCGCCCCCCGCTTCGGGAAGTTTGCCCAACGACAGCGCTTCGTTGTATGCGGTGAGACTGCTCAGATTCCACCAGCGCCTGCCGTCCCAGGTGCTGTGCGCTGAAGGACCAAATCCCAGATAATCGTCGTGCCGCCAATAGGTGAGGTTGTGCCGGCATTCGTACCCCGGCAGGGCGTAGTTGGAGACTTCGTACTGCCGGAATCCCCATTCCCCAAGCGTATCCATCGTGGTCTCGAACAGCTCGGCGTCGCTCTCGTCCGGAGGCATGGACACCATCTTGTTCCGCACCATGGTCGCGAGCGGAGTGCCCTGCTCCACGGTGAGCGAGTAGCAGCTCAGGTGCGTCGTGCCCAAAGTCCGCGCGCGTTCGAGATTGTGCATCCATCGCTCGGGAGTCTGACCGGGGAGGGAAAACATCAGGTCAAGATTCACATTGTCGAACCCCGCGACGTGGGCATTGCGGATGGCTTGCTCCGCTTCCTCCACGCTATGGATGCGGCTGAGGAATTGCAAATCGTCCTCGTGGAAGGATTGCACGCCGAAACTCAACCGATTCACGCCCGCCGCGCGATACCCCCGCAGTTTCTCCACATCCACCGTGCCGGGATTGCATTCCATTGTGATTTCCGCATCCGCGGTAAGAATGAACCGCTGCCGCACCGAATCCAGAATTCCGCCGAGCTGTACATCGGTGAGCAACGAGGGGGTGCCGCCGCCAAAAAAAACGCTGTGGAATTCCGTGCCGCTGTCGGTTGCATCGGCCCTCAGCGCGATTTCCGCATGCAGATTATCGAGAAAAATATCGTAGTGCTGGAATGATTCGATGGAATAGAAGTCGCAGTAAATGCACTTCGTTTCGCAGAAGGGAATGTGCAGGTAAAGACCGGGCATGCTCAGCGCACGATGCTGAAAACGCGGTCCCAACGCACGGAGCCGAACAGCTTGAACGGGCTGCTCAACGGAATGCGCGGGTCCCACGACCAGTAAATCAGCATCGCCTTTCCAATGATGTTCTGCTCAGGAACGAATCCCCAGTACCTGCTGTCCTGGCTGTTGTCACGACTGTCGCCAAGGACGAAGTAGTAATTCCTTTCCACGACATAGGCATTTTCGTCGTTGCCGTCCACCTGAATGGCGCCCTCGGCCGTGAAGCGCACGGCGTGACCCTCGCGCTCGATGAAGAGCCTCCACTGGTCGATATTCTCAAGCGTGAGTTCTATTTCCATTCCGCGGAACGGAACGATCACCGGTCCCCACCAGTCGCGATTGTATGTGCTGCCCTTCGGGTAAATGTACGCATCGAAATCTCCGTGCTGCATCAGATGTGGAGAGAAGAGCGCGGTCGGCGGATCGGCTTGCCGATATCCGTTGACCATGACCCGCTTGCCGGCCAATTCCACAGTGTCCCCGGGCAGTCCGATACAGCGTTTGACGTAGTTCAGCACGTTCGGCTGCTCCAGTGAGGCGCGATCGCCGGGATATTCAAACACGATCACATCGCCGCGAGCCGGTGACGAATAACCGGGAATGATGGTCGAATGCGGTATGCGGATCCCGGTAAGCGGAATCGCGCGCGGCGTGCGGATGCCGTATACGAATTTATTGACGAAGAGAAAATCGCCGGCGAGCAGCGTCGACGACATCGATGGTGTGGGAATGCCGAACGCTTCGAGGAAAAATACTTTCAGGAACAGCGCGATCAGAAGAGCAAAGAGCAGAACACGACCGTATTCTCCGAACAGTCCGCGCCTTGGCTCGGAGGCGGAAGCTTCGGGAGCATCCGCTGCGCCGTCCGTGTTCCCGTTGGCTTCTCCTGCGGGAACACCGCTCGCGCTGCTGTTGGGGAGTTCGTCTTCCGACATATCAGCCGATGATGGTGAACATGCGGTCGAAACGGATTTTCTTTATGAAATTGTGAATGCTCGGATCCATCGACCAGTATACGATCATGGGCGAACCAATCACGTTCTCTTTGGGAATGAAGCCCCAGAACCTGCTGTCGAGCGAATCATCCCGGTTGTCGCCCATGCCGAACACGTAGTCGCGTTCGACCTTGTACGTCGCTGTCTGCTGTCCATCGATGAATACGTCCCGTCCGCGAACCTCGACCTCGTGCCCCTCGCGACGAATGAACGTGGCCCATTCCTGGATATTTTCAATCGTGAGCTGGACCACGTCCCCTTCGGCGGGGATGCGCAAAGGACCGTAGTTGTCGCGATTCCAGTTTTTGCCGCGCGGGAAAATATCCGAGCTGACGTATCCGGAGGGCTCCAGCTGACGCGAATAAACGACGCCTTCGGGATTGTTGTATTTCTTTCCGTTGACGTACACCTGCTTGTCCACCACGCGCAGCGTGTCGCCGGCCGTCGCGACGCAGCGTTTCAGATAGTACTGAAATTCGTGCGCCTTGATTTCCTCCCGATAGCCGGGGAAGATAAAGACGATTACGTCCCCTTTTTCGGGATCCTTGAAACCCGGGATGCGGAAGTACGGCGTCTCGATTTCTTTGCCGAACAGGATGCCGATCAAGGGGATCGTCGGAGGTGTTGTGCCGCCGTAGATGAACTTGTTGACGAAAAGGAAATCACCGGCCATGACCGTGTTTTCCATCGAACCGGTAGGAACCTGAAACGAAGCCAGGACGAAGCTGTTGAGAATAATGACGGCCACGAGCGCGAAGCCGAGGGATTTCAACGTTTCAACAAAGGATTTTTTCATTCTGCAATGCCTGTGATCGTCGGACAACGAATATCGAAATATGGGAAAAATTTATGCTACGGTTGCGTGCGCGCGCTGGTTGCGTGGGGACGGTGAATCCCCCTAATCGTCCATGGACAGCACGGCCAGAAACGCCTCTTGGGGTATTTCCACCGAACCCACCTGCTTCATGCGTTTCTTGCCTTCCTTCTGCTTCTCCAGCAGTTTGCGCTTGCGCGAAATGTCGCCTCCGTAGCATTTGGCGGTGACGTTTTTCCGCAGCGCCTTGACCACATCGCGCGAAATCACCTTGTTGCCGATCGCAGCCTGGATCACGACTTCGAACATCTGCCTCGGTATCAGATCTTTCAATTTGCGGCAATACCTGCGGCCCCAGTCGTATGATTTCGATCGATGCACGATGCTCGACAGCGCATCCACCGGCTCCGCATTCAGCAGAATGTCCAGCTTTACCAGATCGGACTCGCGATAATCCTTGTATTCGTAATCGAACGACGCGTACCCGCGGGACACCGATTTCAGTTTGTCGTAGAAATCGAAAATAATCTCGGAAAGCGGAAGTTCGTAATGCACGTCCGCGCGCGTCGGATCGATATACTGCGTGTTCACGTACGTGCCGCGACGGTCCATGCACAGCTTCATGATGTTGCCGAGGTATTCCGCCGGCGTGATGATCTGCGCGGAAATGTACGGTTCCTCGATGTAGTCGATTTTTCCGACGTCGGGCATCATGGAGGGATTGTCGATGGTGAGCCGCTCGCCGGCTTTCGTGATAACGTAATACTCGACGTTCGGCACCGTCGTGATGATGGTCATGCCGAATTCGCGCTCGAGACGCTCCTGCACGATTTCCATGTGCAACAGACCCAGGAAACCGGCACGGAATCCGAAACCCAGCGCGGCGGATGTTTCCGGCTCGTACATCAGGGACGAATCGTTGAGCCGGAGCTTGGCGAGCGCGTCGCGCAATTCCTCGAATTCCTCGCTCACCGTCGGGTACATGCCCGAGAACACCATCGGTTTGACTTCCTTGTATCCGGGCAGCGGCTCGGTGGCCGGATTCTTCACCGTCGTGATGGTGTCGCCCACGTTGGTGTCGGCAACCGTCTTGATGCCGGCGATCATGTATCCCACATTACCTGCGGAAAGCTCCTTCGTGCGGAAGCGCTTCATGCGGAGAATCCCGACCTCTTCTACTTCGAACTCCTTGCCGTTATACAGGAAGCGGATGCGGTCGCCCTCGCGCATCGTACCCTGCACCACACGCATGTACACCAGCGCGCCGCGATAGGAATCGAAGACGGAATCGAAAATCAGCGCCTGGAGGGGCGCTTCGGGGTCGCCCTTGGGCGGTGGAACGCGCTGGATGATCGCAGCCAGGATCTCGTCGATCCCGACGCCGGACTTCGCGCTGGCGGGTATTATTTCCTCGGGTGTGCACCCGATCAGCTCGACGATACTGTTCGTGACCTTTTCGACCTCCGCGCTCGCAAGATCGACTTTATTGATCACCGGAATGATATCGAGGCCGGCTTCGATCGCGAGATAAAGGTTGGAGATGGTCTGCGCTTCGATGCCCTGCGTGGCGTCCACCACCAGGATGGCGCCTTCGCACGCATTCAGAGAACGGGACACTTCATAGGAAAAATCGACATGTCCCGGAGTATCGATCAGGTTCAGCGTGTAATCGAGGCCATCGGTATGCTTGTACTGCATCTGCACGGCGTGGAGCTTGATCGTGATGCCGCGCTCCTGCTCGAGATCCATGTCGTCGAGCACCTGATTGTTGATCAGATCGCGCTGTGTAATCGTGCCGGTACGCTCCAGCAGGCGGTCCGCCAATGTGGATTTACCGTGATCGATATGCGCGATGATGCAGAAATTTCGCGTACGTTCCATGAGTTCCTGTGTTCAGAAATCCTTAGCAAATCAATATACCAAGGGGTGCGGGGGGAAACAACTTGGCCTTTCCCCGCCCCCTGTCCCCCCTCTCCGCTTCCGGCCGCTTATCTTTACGCCGCTGCGGAGAGGGGGGAACTACGCGACCTCTCCCCCCTGTCCCCCCTCTCCGCTTCCGGCCTCTTAGCTTTACACCGCTGCGGAGAGGGGGGAACTAAGCGATTGAACTTGTCTGATTCGAAAATCTAAATTGATCTACGGGCGAGAGGTCAGGAAAGCTTCTGTATTGCTTCAATAACCTTTTCCGGCTGCTCCAACACAACCTCATTCGGAAATCTCAGTACCCGCAACTTGTAAATTTTCAGTATCTCATCTCTGGCTCTATCGTACTCCGCCGTGCGCTCATGAATCAGGCCATCCAACTCAATGACGAGACGCAGTTCACTCGAATAGAAATCCGCGATAAAGAACGACTCTTTAGCAGGAACCTCATAGAAAATCGCCCATTGACGATAGAATTTGATACCGGCACACCTTTTGTTCCTGAGTAAGTTCCAAAGACAGGCCTCAGCTGGTGTCTGACGTTGTCGTAATTCCCTACAGCGGATTAATGCTTCGTGAGCGAGAAATTTTGATGGCATGATTTTTCCCAAAACTGATCCAAAAAACTCGGAATTCAGGGAATGCGAGAGAAGTCAGAAAAAGCCCTCCGTCCTCTCCCCCTGTCCCCCTCTCCGCTTCCGGCCTCGACCTCTCCCCCCTGTCCCATAGGCGCTAGAATAAGTAATTCATCTTAGTTTTTACTCCATACTGCGGATA
>CAYJMN010000076.1:0-28043 GCA_964371045.1 uncultured Chromatiales bacterium
AGCAGGAGTCCCGACAGGAAAAGTGCGTTTCGAAGCTCAAATTCAAGCAGAGGGAGGTCTCGGGTGACGAGGTTGGCTGGCGCTGCCCGGACCAACCTGATGTCATCCCCGAAATGGACCGGTGCCTCAGCCTCAGGCTGATCGGCATGACGAGGTTTGTTAATGCTGCTTCGACCAAGCTGATGCGCGTTCATGGAGATACATTTTTCCATCTTTCCGTGTCCCTTCTTTTCCTATCTTGGATGATTACTACTTTTCGCAACTGCAATCCAATACCGGAAGTGAGTCGACAATGAAACAATTGCTGTACATCCTCATATTTTTCATCCTCTCCTTACCTACCCAGGCGCAATTTCTCGAAGAGATCACAGTAAAGGAACCGCTCTCCGTCGTACAATCCCGCGCCCAGAGCGATTTCGCACAGGATGCCATACTGACGCACGCGATGTTTTACGGGGTCGAATACCAGGGTATCAAACTCGAGATGAATATCGACAACGGCAAGGCCAATGGCTGGGTCTACCGTTTCTATTCCGCTAGTCAGGATGCCTCCGCGTGGTTCGTCGGAGTCAAAGTCACCATACTTGGATTCCAGGGCGTCAAACTCGCTCTTGACACTCTTTCAAATAATATGCCGATCAGCCTCGGCACCACCGTACTCGTGGAGCCCTGGGTGGATTCCCCCGCGGCCTTGCAGGGATCGAAGGATGGCGGCGCCGCCACATTCATAACGCAACATTCGGATGCGCGTGTCCTTTTGGCGTTAATCATGAACAATCCGGTGCAGAACAGTTTCGTTCCGATGGGTCAATATTGGTTGATGCGCTACGGTTCAAGCACGGATACGCTCAATTGTCTGGTGCATGCCGAATCCGGCCTGGCATATCGCTGTCTCGGAGGGAATTCCCCGCAGATCACCTCTCTACCAAGAACCACCGGCCGGGTCGGTGAACCGTATCTATACACCGTTACCGCCTGGGGGACGCCGGCCCCGACGTTTGCGCTGACTACCTCACCCGCCGGCATGACCATCAACGCCGCGAGCGGTGAAATCACCTGGACTCCCGCTGTCGGCCAGGAGGGAGCGCAAAACGTCACAGTAACCGCATCCAATACATCCGGCACGGATACGCAGTCCTTTACCATCACGGTTCAAAGCAGCGCGACGGGTCCGAGAATCACTTCGGCGCCTGTCACCGAGGCGATCGCCGGGAAGCAGTATTCCTACCAGGTTGTCACAGTGGGGAGTCCTCCGCCGCAATACGCGCTGATCGAGAAGCCTGCCGGTATGATCATCGACGCGGCACGCGGCATGGTGCTCTGGTCTCCTACCCGTGCCCACGCAGGTGCGCACAATGTCGTCATCCGGGCGACCAACAACGGTGGCAGCGACGATCAGCAGTTTACGCTCGAAGTCTACACGGTTCCCATCATCTCTCCGGTCGGCAATAAAATCACCGGTCCCAATAAACCCTGGTGGTACGCCCTCGAAGTGGATGCACGGCCGTATCCCACGTTCATCCTGAATTCAGCCCCAGCGAATATGGTAATCGATACCGGCTGGGGCTTCATTACCTGGACCCCGGACGATACGCAGCTCGGTACGCATGTGGTGCTTGTTCAGGCAACGAACCGCGCCGGCACACATCAGCAGAGTTTCGAAATCACCGTTGATATCGCGGCCTCCGCAACTCCCCTCACCCAGCCTACTTCCTGGAAGGTCTCCGAGCTGTGGCCCGCTCCCGTCACGGATAACGCCTTCGTTTCCCTTTCCACCGAGCAGGCCGGCTTTATTACCCTGGACATCATCGACGCCCTTGGACGCGCTGTCTCGATCGAACAACGCGAGCTTTCCACGGGCCGTACGGAGATGTCTCTCCCTGCCGCGCAACTTCCAAACGGCCTCTATCTCCTCCGCATGAGCATGAACGGAGAAACCGCCGCCCGGCGTTTTGTGGTGATGAAATAGAAATCGCCGGGTAACAGGAATATCCTGCTTATGACATCACGGAGAAGCGAATCCTGTAGAGATCGTGGAGATGTTGCCCCCCAGATGCACGATTGAAACCCAAAAGTGAAAAACGCGCCGGTCCATTTCGGGTATGACATCTAACAAGTACCGTCACCTCGCCGTGGCGAGTCTTCGACCTTCGAGATATCCCTCTGCTTCGATTTGATCTTCGAAACACGCTTTACCTGTCCGCAGACGGTCGTCAGCGCAGCCGTCGATTGTTTGAGGATAAAAGCGAAGGCGGACGTGAATACGTGCGCGGATTACACGGATGAACACGGATATGCACGGAGAAGCAATTTTCTGTCTCCAAATCCTGAAGTCTCTCGTATCTGGGTTTTAAAAACTTATATCCGCGTTAATCCGTCTTACCTGTCCGCCGAAGTCTGACAGCGCAGTCGTACGAGTGTCTGAGGATCAGTGCGAAGGCGGATCCGCGAAAATCCGTGCACGTATTCATCCGCGGGAGTTCGCTGCTACAGTCTTTAATTTCGACCATTCCTGCTGTGAAATTTCATTCACACCTTGGTCAGATCAGTAAGCACACGAAGATGTCATAAGCAGCGAAGTGCCCGGCGCTTCGCTCAGGTCGAAGTCTCGCCGCGGCGAGGTGACGGTGTTTGTTATGGATTTCTGAAGACTAGATGTCATGTCCGAATTGAACCCATGCGCAGGGCCGGGACGCACCGTCACTGTGCTGAATCGTTCTTTGTGCACCGTCACACGTTTAGCACTTCAGCCGCGCTGCCCCGGCAAATTCTCTATGAATTCCTGAATACTGTGCAGCACCTGACGACGGGCTTCAAGGTGCGGTACGTGTCCGCAGCCCTGTATCCAAAGCAGGGAACGCGGTCCGGCAACGTTTTCCATGATGGCATCCACCTGTGCGCGCGTGCCGTGGGTGTCTCCGTCGCCCTGGATAACGAGTACGGGACAGCGAATGGCGGTCAGATCTTCGAGCATGTTCCACTCTTCCACACCGGGCTGCAACCAGGTGTCGGCCCAGGCGGAGAATACCGTATCCGTCTTGTCGCCGTGATAGCGCGCGAGCTTGCGACGAAGATCCTTCTCCCGATACAACACCTGCGCATCCCGTATCCCCTGCAATGTGATGTCTTCGATGATCACATGCGCGGCCTCTGAAACAACCGCCGCGACATCGTCCGGGAAGCTCGATGCGTATTTGAGTGCTATCGTCCCTCCGTCGCTGTGACCCACGAGAATCGGATTTCGAATGTTGAGTTCCTTCAGCAATGCAGGCAGAACGCATTCGGCTTCATCGTTATAAAACCACACGTCGCGCTCCTTCAGCATCGGAGAGGATTGGCCATGCCCCACCCTGTCATACACGACGCCATCGCAACCGGTTACCTGGCATAACTCACGAGGAAAACTCTTCCATTGAGCCGCGCTTCCGAGCGCTTCGTGCAGGAACACCAGGGTTGGCCGGTGTTTCCCGATTTCGGGTGACGTATGAGTCAGGAGTTTCACATACAGCGAATCCACACCGACGGTCAGATGGAGTGACCGCTCCGCAATATCATGATGCTTCATCTATGCTTCCAACGCGAATACATCAGGCCTGAGTGGGCATGCCCATCGCTTCCCATTCCTCTCGCGCCGGACCATAGATACCCGGAACACGCAGACCGGCCTGTCGCATGAGAACAGTCAACTGTGCGCGATGATGAATCTGATGGACGACGAGCACGCCGAGCGTACGAGCATTACTCCAGGTCTCTCCGTACATATCATGCTCGATCGTCAACGTCGCGTCGGTCCAATCGGAGCGCATCGTATCCGCGAGCACCGAAGACAAAGTGCGGTAGCCTTCAGCGATCCCAGTTGCTGAGCCCGGCGCGTCATCATGTTCGCCTGGTCCCTCCAGCTGCAAACCCACGCGCTGCATCATTTCGGGCAGAGATGTCACGATATGCCACGCGAGTGTCCGTACATCGCGACCCTCGGGCGACACCCGCTGCGACAGCGAGGCATCGGTCAGAGCATCAAACATGCGCAGCGTCGAATCCGCTTCGTACTTCCAGTCCTGAAGAAATTCATCGAGAGTGTGATACATAGTGCTTCCTCTAGAATCGGTGAATCATATCTCTAAAGTTACCACGACGCCGATGAATACGAAAACCCTCGATCATGAGGGTTTCGTAGCGCATTGTTAAGCACGTCACCCTGAGGGCCGCCGCGGGTATACGTTTCGGTTAGGCACCGCGCGAACACGGCGGCGTCTCGAAGGGTGATTCGTTCCGTATCGCACGAGGAGACTAGGTGCCTCCCTGATGTCCCAAGCAGGAGCCGCCACAGTCTGATCGTTGGTCATAGCACTGCGAGTGCACGGCGGCTTATCGAAGGTTGCAGACTCGCCGCAGCGATATGATTGGTGAGCAGGTCTTCTCGAGTCTCCCAGTGCGTTACGGAATGAATCATCCTTCGAGACGCAGCCGTACTGGATCAGCGCTTCGATCTGGACCTTTGCTGCGGCTGCTAATGACGTCTTATAAAATCGGCTTAAATCCGCCTGATCTCATAAACTCATCCCTCCGGACCTAGCTTCTGTGGTTCTCAATCAACTCACCCCCCTCGCCCCCTCTCTTGGAAGAGAGGGGGAGGAAGAGGTTTTATTCAGTATTTATTTCATACATGAGGATGCATGCTCGAAGGGTTACATGGAACCTACATCGTGTCATCCATGAAATGGACCGATGCGCAGCGCTGGTTGGCTCACTCAGGATGACGAGCTTGAATAGTACGGAGATGTCATAATCAGGTATGACTATCGATCCCTCTTCCTACCCTCTCCCTACTGGGAGAGGGGCCGGGGAGAGGGTCTGTGTTTGCCGTGGGAAATAATGACTGAAATGTCAGCTGCCGATTTTTGCGACTCGGCCGATGAAAAGAATAGCGCCGGTATTCACCTCGTGGATGACGAAGAGAAATGGACGATCCGCGCGCAAGGTGGGGGGCATGGATACGACACCGACGCCGACGGAGGTGACTGCCGCTGCTTCGGTTCCTTCCTCGTCTACCTTAAGGAAGGTTTTATGACGGACGCTGCTGATGAACAGACCTCCGTCGGGATTGATTTTCGTAAACTCCGCTGCGCCGGGCACGAATGCACGCGGCATTCCGAGCACGCTCAGCGTCGTGTTGAGACTGTGCTCATCTTCGATTGTGAAGCGCGGAAGCTGGAGTTCCACCTCCGCCTCAATCATGAGTTCCAGCACCCTGGATTTGAATTCGGAACCGGTCAGCGTTGCTTCGAGATTGTGCAATGTTTCAACATTCTTCGGAACGATAACGGCCATCCTGTAGCGGTCCCATCCGTAGGGGAGGTCTGCCGCTGTGAAATCCTGGGTTTCCATGTATTGTACTTTCGCCTTCCGCGACATCATCGGAACGGTTTTGATGTTCGCATCAATATCGGTGAACGTCGCGTTGACGGTAGCGGCCGGATCGAAACGATGCTTCCACATCCCTTTGAAATACACGGCGTTGATGAGGTACATGACCATTTCATCCGGAATCGGCGGATCGACGATAGTGGGAATCTTCCCGCCCGTATTGGTTTTCACCCAGTCGTTGATGATGCCGGCGGCGTCCGCCCTGCCAAAATCGAGAGTGCGGGCCTCCGCGTCGAAAAAGAGCCGGAGGGTATCGAGAAATGTGGGCAGTACGGAGAATCCCTCGCGTGTCCAGACCGAGTTTGCGATCGTGGTGGTCACTCTGGGATCCATGGAGCGCAGCACATCAATCAAACCCCGGTAACCGGCGTTGATGCCTGCCTGATCGGCGGTGCCGTGCTCGAGTGTTTCACGGATCTGCGTCCAGGTCTCGCCTTCGGCGCCGTTCAGTACCATGCCCAGCGCCATCGAGATGCTCAGCGGCGACAGCACGATGTTGCTCGTGGGTTTCGCGGCTGCGATAGTTGTAAACAATTTCCATCCAAAGGCGGATGTGGAGTTCGACACCTGTTGCTCGCCTGCGCTAAGCTTACGCACCGGTGTGGGATTTTCCGGCCCGGCGGGATCGTCGGAGCATGCGCAGAGCAACAATACGGTCACAATAATATTCAGGATTTTCATGCTAAACCTCCTGTCAGAATCCGACGGCGACACCGAATGAATAATTTAGTTTGGCACTGTAATATGCGGATTGTTCGACAGAATATCGAAGCATTCCGCCCTCGATGCCGACATTAAACATTGAAAAGTTCGAGGGGTACATTTCGAGCCCTATACGGACTTTCCCCAACGGTCCCTGTTTCGTGGCACCGACGAACGTGCGCATGTAAGGATACACGCTACCGAGGATGCCATATTCGGGGAGCGACAATTTCCATACGGCGCCGAACACATCCAGCATGCGATTCTCGCGATATTCGGAAACCGTACTCGGAGGCGGAATGGATCCGACCTGTACCAGATTCGGGTCCGGTACACGGTATTGCTGCACCAGCATGGTGCGATCATACACCTGCCCGAAATCCTCGCGGCCGTATTCAAACCCGAACGCGTGATGATCCGTCGCCTTGTAGACGATGTTCAGCGCCATGTTCTCGAAAACCTTATGGGAATTATGGGGAAGGTCGACTTCCGGGTACGATCGACCATATTGCTGCCGCAGCTCGACCACCAGATTGCTCAACACCGACGTTCCGGGGATCGGGCTGAAAAAATGCCAGGGCTTGACGATGCCCGATTGCGGTGCATACGGGATGGTTGCGATATCTTGTTCGTGCGGAATCTCTGCATTATCGTCGTCATTAATGTGGAGCATCGCCATCGGTATTGGCAGTGCGTCGTTCTCCACTCCATGCGTGGAGAAATTCCGCGACGGAGTGGAAATCAAGGATGCTCTGGAGTCCGAGTTGGAAACTGAATTGCCGGCCCGCTCGCCGCTTGCCCGCACCCGGACGCCTCCGCCGCCGTGCCGCACACCAGCGTCGGATGTCGCATCGCGATGCTCAGCGGACGCGGTCCCGGTCGCCGGAGCGTCGGCTTCGGATACGTCGGAACGTTCCGGGGTAGCCCGCGATTCCTCAGTCGGCGTCGTTCGTTCACTGCCTATCGGTGTCGTAACCGACGTTGATGCGACATCCCGACTCGTGTACATAAACAGTAAAGCGGTGATCCCTGCCGCCGCGACCGCTGTGGCTATGTAGCTCCGATATTCCACCAATAACGCACTGGCCGCCGTAAGCGCCGCGGCGGTACGTTTTTTCCATACAGTTCCGGCGTGAGCGGGAACGACTTCCGGAGGAGTTAATCCGAGGTTGACAAAAAGCTGCTGTGACACGTGCGACGGCGTCGTGATGGAAGCCACATCTTCCTGTATCATGGAATGCAGCTTCAGATGCTCGACGAACTGCCGCCGTAACTCTGGATCAACCGCGATCCGCCCGAAGAGCGAGTCCTCGAGCGGCTCGGTGAGGCCGTCATCGAAAAAGCGGTGAAGTAATTCTGAGTGGGGCATTGCGTGAATCTGCTTCCTGAGACAACTGTTATTTAATCAAATCGTTGATGTACGGCGCAAGTATCGATTTGACCTGATCCTTCGCCCTCATCGACCGTATTTTCAACGATGAAATGGAGTCCCCGGTCATTTCCGAAATATCCTTGTACGAAAGTCCTTCATAAAACCGCAGGATAAAGACCTCGCGATACGACGGCTCCAGCAGTTCCAGGGCCGAGCTGATCATGTTCAGCATTTCGCTGCGTTCGTACAACGGCGCCTGATCGGCAATTTCCTCTTCGTTGAAGGGCGACCATGCAACGATATTGCGTTTCGTATTCAGGAAAACATTGCGTGCGCTTGTCAGAAGATAGGCCAGGATATTGCTGACCGTTTCAGCTTTCTGCGTCTGCTTGTAGAATCGCGTGAAGGTTTCCTGAAAAATATCCGAAGCGTTGTCGGGATCGCCCGTCATCCGCAGACAAAACACGTAAACCTTGCGCTCGTAGCGCGAAAACAGCTCGCGAAACGCGGCGTCCTTCTCCTTGCCGTTCAACCGGAACGCCTCGAAGAGCTGTTGGTCGGTATGTCTGCTGTAGTCCGCGGACATGGTTCGCGTTGATGTTCATTCGGTATCGGATCGGTCCGGTACTGCGCGAATCCGTTAATATAGACACCGGCGCACGCAGTCGGTTACAGAATAGTACAGCTATCCGCCTTTCAGAAGTACACCCAGGCCGGTCAAAAATATTTGCACTGACACCGGATCGAGCAGTATGGTCAAGATCAAGCCGGAAAGCGCACCATACAGATGGACGTCGTGCCCAATGTTGCCCCACTGCTTTTTATTTCCTATGATGCTGATCACGACGAAGAGTATTGCGAATACAGGCCAGGGAAGCGGGATGGGCAGGAGAAACAGCATGACTTTCGCTGTCGGGAAATAGAGCATTCCGCTGAAAAACAGTGCGGATACAGCTCCGGAAGCACCGAGAGCGCTGTACAGGGGATTCTTACGCTGCCGCCAGGACGGGATCACCGCCGAAAAGATCATACTGCCGAGATAGAGCACCGCGAATCGCGCCGTGCCCATGGCGGCTTCGAGATAGAACGATATCGAATACAGCGCGATCATGTTGAACATCAGGTGCAAAACGTCAGCATGGACGAATCCGTACGTCAGCAGTCTATAATATTGCCGTTTCCCGGCGATATCCCAAGGGTACAACAACAGGTCGGCGCGCATCTTCTCCTTGCGGAGGGCAAGCAGACTAATGCCGATCGTGACCGCCAATATTGTCCACGAAAGCGGTGCGGCGCCGAATGAGGGTTCATTCATACATCACCCCCGGGGTTGTGTACAATGGTCGGCATTGATATGTTGTCATTACTTCTCTCAAATTCAATACTCCGTGAGCTACCCGACAATCAGTCCGGCGTTTGCATCATAATAACACGTGAAGAAAGATCGACCATGGATACTTCCGCACACTACAGAAAAATTTTCCGGTGGAACGTACTGGCGAATATCAGAATGATCGATGCGATCGCGCCGGAGGGGAACAACGATGCGCTGGTTGAATTGCTGTCGCACATCCTCGCGGCGGAGCATATCTGGTTATTACGCATCGAGGGTTTCGATACCCGTACGCGTGAAGTGTGGCCCCTTCTCGCGTTGACCGAATGCCGCGAACGCTGTCTTGAAAATAACGCGATCGTCATGCGCTATCTCGCGAACGCGGAGGAAGAGGATCTTGCCCGCATCGTAACATACAGCAACACCAAGGATGAGGCGTTCAGCAATTCCGTCGCGGACATCCTTACGCACGTAACGCATCACTCGACGTATCACAGGGCGCAGATCAACAGCCGCTTGCGCGCTCTCGGGGCGGCGCCAGCCATCGTCGATTATATTTCATTCGCGCGGGATAGCTGGCAGGATCGCATTTTGTAACGCTAGGCTACCGTAAATAGATCAGAAGTTCTTGGGAGCTATGAGCTGAAAGAGCATGCGCCCGATTTCATCGTTGCGATGAATCCCGCCAAACCGCGCCGAGCCGGGTCCGAACGCGAACAACGGCGCCATGACTCCGGTGTGATCCTCACTGGTCCACGCGGCCTGCATATCCGAGCCATCCGGATTCCTACCCACAAGGGCCAGACCACCGGTTTCATGATCCGCAGTTACGACAACAAGGGTACTTCCATCCTCTTTCGCGAAATCAAGCGCCCCGCGAATCGTTTCGTCAAAATCGAGCAATTCCGCTTTCAATGTCGCGAAATCGTTGTCGTGCGCGGCCCAGTCGATTCGCGAACCCTCGACCATCAACACAAAACCGTTGTCGTTATGCTTGAGGACGTCGAGCGCCTTTTGCATCATGACCGCCGAACGCGGTCGGCGTTCGGGTGCTGCCGGCATTTCATCGTCGGCTGTCAGCCAGATCAGCCTGCGCGCTTCGCTCGTTTCCGCATCAAGATCCGTGGACACGGTATATCCCGCGATCCTCATCGCTTCGAGCAGATCCTTCCCGTCCGCGCGCTGTCCGCCGTTGCCAGCGGGCAGAAACCACTTTTTCCCTCCTCCAATGAGAACGTCCGCGCCTGAGGTCGCCATTTGAGCGGCAATCTCGAATTCCAGTTTTCGTGACGGAACGTGCGCGAGGAATGCCGCGGGCGTAGCGTGCGTGACCGAACTTGTCGCGACCACGCCTACGGCCTTGCCATGCTCGCGTGCGAATTCAAGCAAGGTTTGAACGCGGCTGCCGTCGGCACGCATCGCGACTAATGAATTAGTTGTCCTGTATCCGGTGCTTAGCGCCGTTCCTCCCGCGGCCGACTCGGTCACGAAATTCGACTCCGATTGGGTCATGGAAAATCCCGCAGTCGGGAATTCAAACAGAGCAGCTTCGGGATTCGCCAACACGAGTGTGGAGATGTGACCGACACCTGCTCCATCGCCGATGAACAGGATAATATTCTTGACCGGACCTGATTCCTGCGCCGTTGCAATTGCGCTGCATAGAATCAAGAACGCGAGAATGGGGGATTTATAAAAAGCTTGCATCGAATATATTCCTGAAGGTGTGTGTTCGATATTCCTGATCAGGTTTCATCATTCGACTCCGGCATTGCGCGTCCTCACTATCGCGCAGCCGAGCGCCGGTTGTTCACGTGTAATGAGGTTAGCCCCGGCCGTAAGCGTATCAAGTACGGAGTCAAGGGTGTGATGAATGACGGATGCTCCGCTTTTTTCATCATCAATGCGACCATGGTACTGCAATCTCCACCCGGAATCGAATACGAACGCCTCTGGCGTCACCGCGGCGCTCATCGCATCCGCAGCCACACCCTGATCGTCCCGGAATACGGGAAATGGGTAGTTTTTCCGTTTGATGTACCGTTGCATACCCACGAGGTCTTCGTTCGCGCTGGAATGGATAGCAACGAAGCCTACTCCGCGTGCTTCATACCGTGTCCGTAAATCCCTCAGCCTCCCGACATAGCCATCGGAGCATGGGCAGGTGTAGGATACGAACACCACGACGGTGAATCGCTCGCCGCCGAGATCATGCAGCATGACGGGAGAATGAGACATCGAGACAAGGGACAGGTCTTCTACGGCATGTCCGAATTGGGTGAGACTGCTCGACACCGAATCATCTTCACAGACCATCGGACCATCCGGTTCGCGCGACGCTCCTGGAATTCCAAACCACGAAATCGCCGCGATGACGGCTGCGATGAGCACGAGAATACCGAGTGCGACGGGGAGGGATACCGCGCGGTTCACTTCACTGCCCCTTCCGAATCCACGACACGGGTCCTCCCTCCAGAATCCCGTGCCTGTCGCAGAAGCCGGCGTTCACTTCAATCACATAACGTGCGGGAGCTGAAGACGGGATGGATTCTTCGGAATAGGGAACGGTATTGCGGCGAATCGTGACGATGATATTGGCTGAATTGACATAAATAATGTCGAGGGGGAGCGGAGTATTCACCATCCAGAACGAGCGATAATCCTCCTCAGGAAAAATGAACAGCATGCCCTGCCGTTCGTCCATCCTCGTGCGCGCCATCAGGCCTTGTGTGCGTGTTTCCTCTGTTTCCGCGATTTCAATCGAAATTCGTGAAATTTCTTTGGCGGCGGCATCGCTGAATACCAGTGTGGCATCGTCGCGAAACACGATAGCGGCGGATTTTTCACCTTTTTTTCGCTCGTCGAGACTTCTGGTCACCTCGTCGCTTCGATCCGGAAGCAAAAATTGCGAAGCGATGAGAAACACGAGTGCGAGAAACAGCAGTATGCCGCCAATAACGATGAGCGGTGCGTAACGGCGCAACTTCGGGGGGACAGGTTGTGGTTTTTTCATAATAACGTTGCAATAATCGACATAAGATACGGTATTTTGAGCACTGTGCAGTGAAACTGAGGAAGCATCGGGTCGTGGAAACGATGCCTGCGGGCGAACAATCGGAGTCGTCGGTTTTTCTAGCGCTGAATAGAAAGTTTTGTTATTCTTGAATTGATATTGCGACTCAGGAATGTAACCTTCACTCCGCTGCGGCGGTCATTCAACCACGGTGATTATTTTAACGATTTTTCACCGAATACTAAATGATTGCTGAGCAGATACATCGATTGATCGATGACCGAACACGAAAGGCGCACGCGCTTCGATTCCATGTACGCCCAATACGACCGGCGTGTGCTGGCGTATTGCATCTATGTCATCGGCAATCGCGACCAGGCCAACGATGTGCTTCAGGAGGTGTTCATCAAGGCATACACCATGTTGCATACCGTTCGCGAGGCCGACAAAATCGCGAACTGGCTTTTCCGGATAGCACGAAACGAATGTCTCAATGCCTTGAAGTCGCGGCAGCGCGATGACCGCCGCACCGTCGCCATAGACGATGATTTCGAACTCGCGCAACCCATTCATGGCTCCGTCGATAACCTGGACCATGCCGATCACTTGAAATGGGGGTTGGCGCAACTGACGGAGGAGCACCGCGAGGCTCTGCTGCTCGCTGAATTCGAAGGCTTCTCACTCAAGGAAATCGCGGATATCACCGGAGCAACCGTCACAAACGTCAAAGTCCGAATTCATCGCGCAAAAGTTAAATTGCAAAAACTTCTTCAACCGATTCTGCACGACCATGAATGAGCAAATACACGAACTGATCAGCAGCTATCTGAGCGGCGGAAACACGCCCGAACAAGACAGAGAGCTGTTCGAAGCCTGCAGCAAGCGCCCGGAAACCGCGGAACTCCTGCGCTCGCATCTCATGCTTTCCCTCAAGCTGCGCTCTCTTCGGGAACAAACCGAAGTGCCCGCCGATGTTCGCAACAGCCTGCTGCTGCGCGTCAATGAGCTTCAGGCCGAGCGGGAACGTCACTCCGTCCATGAAAGCCCGCCTCGCGAGCGGGTGAACAGATTTGGCTGGGCCCACATTCTTGGATCCACCATCGCAACCGCCGCGGCCGCGGCCGCGCTCTTCATGTTGCTGCCTGAATCCACACCTCCAACCTCCACGGCGCTGCAAGCCGTCGATACCGTTCGCATCGTCCAACGCGATACGATCGTGCAGACGCGCGACATCACCCGACCGGTGTACATCACGCGTGTGATCCGTGAAAAACCGGTCATCGACATTGAGAATCTCGTCGACACATCACCTCCATCCGACAATCGCGAATCGGATGCTACGGTTACAGTCCCGATCATTGCTCCCGTGCTTGAGAATGTCTCCCATGCCGAGGCGATTCCCGTGAAAGAACAACTACGGCAGGCGAAAGTGAACCAGTATCTCGACCAGTACAATTCCATGCTTGCATCTGTTGAAACCGTACAATTGACTTCGCGGGACCGTATTTCTCAATAGAGAATCCATGCCTGCAAGCGTTCGACATATCCTGTTTTTTTTCATCCTGCCCGTGGTGGGTGTGGCCTTGTTCCGCAGCGAACTCACGGCGCAGGATATTTCACGCTACAGCGTCACTGGTGGTGGCAACCTGTTCAAGCGGGAAGTTGACGAGGCGATCCTCCGAACCGGAAGCAGCCTTACGCTCCCGCGGCTCGATTGCGCAGTCGAGTACTTGAGGCGCGCGGGCGCCGAGGAGATCGTCTACCGCCGCGGTCCTATCGACCTTCATTTGTCACATACCCTGATCAAGGAGGCCGGCATAACTCCCGGCGGAGGCTACCCGGCCTCCTCGGAGGGTGCGTCATCTAATTTTCAAGGAGGTCTGCTGCTGGATTTGCCGCGTGCGGGTGAAACCTCCGAAGACCTCGTGATAAATCCGTCCGGACACCGCTATATGCTCCGCGTCGCGATCATACCGGAGTCCTATGCCGGCGCCACCTTGCGTGCGCGGGTCATACTCGAACGGGCGGTGGTCACGGAAGAACTTGACCAGCTTCGTGTTCTCAGCAGCGAAGTATTTTCCCGACCAGTCGAGCTTGAAGGCAACCTCCCGTTGAAATTCGATCTCCCCATCTGGGAGGCTGTATCATCCGACGGGAAACCCTTGGTTCCGGCCTCGCTGCAGGAAGCCGTGCTCCTTACGCTGGAAACGCCGCGATATTTCGCCCTGCCTCCAACTCTTCCTGAACCATTCAAGGGGCGCACGCTAATCAGCTATGCCGTCCCGATACAAAGCGTTGTGCGACTCTCCATCCGCGTGCAGGGGAACGAACAGGTGCTGGACGAAGGGCCGCGAGAAGCCGGAACGTACGATATCGCCTGGAATGCCGGCGAGATTCCGGATGGAGGCTACACCGCCACATTGGTTGCTAAAAATTCCAACGGCGAGGTGCTGTTCCAGGATGAGCGATCATTGACGAAAAATATCGCCGCGCAGTCCATGGCCACACCGCGAACACTTTCCGCCGCGCAGCCTCAAACTGTCATGCCTCTGATATCCGAACGGCGTCCATTCTCGGTAGGTATCGAAAGCGGTATTTCGTATCAATTCCCTGCGGACGCGTCACGGTCTCTTCGCAACATGTTTACACATGTCGCGTTCCGGGCGGGATTCCGCCTGCTGCCATGGCTGGAGCTAGGCATCGTCGCCGGACAGGACGCGTTCCACGAATACCCGGGCGAGACTGTCGACGTTGAACACATTCCCGACTTCGGTGGTGTGGTGGCCTGGACCTACGGCTATGCCGGACCCTACATCCGCTACCTACCCGGAGAGCACAAGGTCGCACCGTTTGTTCAGCTGTCCACCCTATGGAGCGATGCGGCAACCCTCGCGGAAGTGGCGGGCGGTGTGCGCATCGCCATCTGGCCCCAGATCGAAGGGTATTTCGGACCCGCGCTGCTTGCGCATTTCATGGATAACATCAGCACGAAAATCGGAATTCACTACGGTATGACGGTGAGGTTTTGATGCGTTATCGCGGCCTGCGTCATCTTCTCCCGCTCATTGTTATCTTCCTCGCATCATCGTGCGATTTCCCGGCTGATCCCCCGCTCAAAGTCATCGATGAGACAATCAATCCGCCCGTGGCCGATACCGCGAAGGTACTGTTGCCATTGACCGGCGCCGAATTCTGGACGTATGTCGTCGATCCTCCCAATCGTCCGATGTCCCTACCCAGGACTGTTTCGCCGCGACGGCTTGACCGGGAAAAGGAGAGTTTTTTTTTCCTCCCTTACATCCACACACCGGGCGGCAGTCAGACCATCTTCGCCTTCCCGAGCTTGCTTCGCAACGACACACTCGGACTGGGGTTCTATCTCGCCTTGCACCCGGACGATACAACCAATCTGTCGCGTATTCCGAAACATCTGTTCACGTTGCCCTATCCTGTAAGAAAAGGGACGGTAAGGCGATTCGGTGATTATAAAGTGATGTGCACGCACACCGATACGTTGATGACCATCCTTTACAGCAATCTGCAGCTCCCTGCTCATCGATACGAAATCTGGCGCGGGACCATGCCGGTGTCTCGCATTTATGCAATTCCCGGCGTGGCTCTGCTTCGCATCGATATCGAGGAACTCACGTTCCACACATTCGGCTGGAGACTCTGAGGGCACAATCTTCTCACTTCTTACCCCTCCCATTCCACACCTCGAGTATTTTCCTGATATTAGCGCATGGCAACTCGTCATGGGATAGCGTTTCTTTGCACAACTCAGGCCTTGGGAGGAATAGAACTCAACGTCCTCCGCATTGCTACCTGGTTGAGCGAACGGGGTCACCATTGCGCTGTCGCCTGCGTAACCAATTCACCCCTGCTCAAACGAGCGGCGGAGATCGGGCTGGAGACGATCTCGCTTGGCGCACCCAGGCGGTACGGAGCATTTGGCGCTGCCCGCGCTCTCGCGAAGGAACTGGAAGAGCGTGGATTATCCTTCCTCGTGATGAATGCCCCGAGAGACATGAATCTGGGTGTTCTGGCCAGACGAGCCGGTAGCGGCACGCTACGGCTGATCCAGATACAGCACATGCAATTCGGAAGAAGCAAGAAAGACGCGTTCCACTCGTGGGAATACCGCCAGCTTGATGCGTGGATCGCTCCCCTTCCCTGGCTGGCACGGCAGACCCGGGATAACACAAATCTTTCGAGCGATCGAATTCACATCATTCCCTTCGGCATCGAACTTCGCCGCTTTATGCAACACCCCCCGCCGCGCATCGCCAGAGAGCAACTTGGACTTCCTCTGGATGCGTGGATGTGCGGGACTGTCGGACGATTCGATCATGGAAAGGGACAGGAGTACCTGCTGCGGGCTATCGCGGAACTTCGGACACAAGGAGCCGATATCCACGCACTGATCGTTGGAGAGGATACACGCGGAGAAGGCCAGGGATATGGAACACGTTTGCACTCAATGACCGAGGAACTGGACATCGCCGATCGCATTCACTTCCGACCTTTCCTCGATGACGTCGAAACAGCGTACGCGGCGATGAATGCGTTCGTGCTGACGTCAATCTCCGAAACCTATGGGATGGTGACCATCGAGGCCATGGCATCCTGTCTCCCGATTATCGCGACAAATTCCGCAGGTACTCCCGACATCATATCCGATGGACGCACCGGGCTGCTGATTCCCGTACGGGATCACCTCGCATTGGCTGCGTCGCTTCTTACCCTTTTCCATGATGAGGCGCTCGCGACGGTGCTTTCGATCGCCGCCAGAGAGGATGCCGCGGCACGGTTTTCTCATGATCATTATTGCATCCAGTTAGAGGAACTATTCCGCGTCATGTGAACCATGCGGCCATCCCTGGCGTTTAGATTACCTGAACTTTTTCTCCACCCACACCGAGAGGCAAAACGATGCGTCACAGCATACTTTCGATATTCCTGCTGGTTCTCATACTTACCACATCATGTTCAAAACGTCAGGATGAACCCGCCGCCCAGGACAAAGCTGCGCCCGGGGCACAGAGCGACGCCTCATCACGGGATATTTCGACCGCGACGCTCGCACAGATCGATGGGGAAATTCAACAATTCGACGATGCCGTCAAGAGTGCGAAGTCTGCATGGGACAAGGATCAGAGTCCCGTGAACAAGGCCGCACTGGTGAAGGCGTATGTCGAATTCGCGGATTACATGCAGTACGAGAGCCCTGTTTCCCCGCGTCAGGGTAAATACCACAGAGCGCTCGTCGAATACAGGCACGCGCTTGCTCTGGAGCCAGGCAATGAGAAGATCGCAGGCGAGATCCAGCAAATCGAAGATATTTATCGCAGCATGGGTCGGCCGATACCGGGTGAAGAAAGTCTGTAAACGATTCCGTCTGCACGTCATCGGCCGGGGCAACCCGGCCATTTTTATTCCGTGATGTCCGCGGCATCAGCGGGCGAGAAGGCTCCGATACACTCTCAGCGTATTCTCAAGCATCTGTTTCATGCTGTGCCGTTCGCGCACGAAGGCTCTTGCCCTCAGTCCCATCTCCCTCATTTCTCCAGAATGCTGTATGGCATAATGCAACGCCTCCGCAAGCGCTGCTGCGTCACCGGAGGCGAAGAGCAGCCCCGTCTTCTTGTGCTCTACAAGCTCTCGAAGCTGAGGGAGATCGGAAGCTATTACTGGTACGCCGACAGCATTGGATTCCAGAATGCTGTAGGGCATGGCGTCAAGCGCATCCGAGGGGAACAGCAGCGCCGCCGCCCGCGCCAGGTGTCGCTGCGGATCATGTACATGGCCTTCGAAACGGACAAAACCTGTGAGATGTTTTTCTGTCACTAACATTCCAAGTCTGCGTTCCTCCCTTCCCAGCCCGAAAAATTTCAAAAGCACGCCGGAGCGCTCACGTTCCGGCAGCAAGGAGAACGCCTCAATTATCAGGTCAGGCCGCTTTTCCTTTTCCAGCCGACCGACGAACAGAAATTCGTTCCGTTCTTCAGGGGACGAACCTTCAAGATCGACCTCGGGAACACCGTGTCTGACGACGGTAATCCCGGCCGTGCCGCGGGCGCCGATATTCCGGACATAGGAACGCATAATTTCTTCTGACGGCGCGATGATGGTGGGCGGATACCATGGGAGAAAACGCAAATCCCGGAAATCGTTATGGACGGTATACATCCTGTGGCAGCCGCTTCCACGCACGGCCGCGGCTCCGACAGCCGTCACAAAACGGCTGTGCATGTGAAGAATATCGATGCGCTCCGACCGTAACAGCGCCTTCACCATTCCGATCGAACGATAAAAACCCGCCACGGATTTTTTCTCGCCCGACTCGTCGTACAGTGGCAAATACATGAAATCGGAACGGCGGCGCAGATCGCTGTCGGAGGGAGTCCAGGCTGCTATCCAGCTCTGAATCCCGAAATCGCGCATTCCATCTGAAAGCTCCGTTACATGCTTCCGGATGCCTCCGAAGTCGAGTTTATTCACAAGATGCAGGATGCGCATGAGGTCACCTTGTCGCGACGGCGCCATCGGAACAGCTTGCTCGTCGTTCAACGCCCTGAAAATCGCCGTCATGCACCGAAGCAGCGTGTTGTCGATTGGACTCGCTGTCGCCGCTTCGCGAAGCCGAAATTGTTACACGTTCCGGAGGGTACGGGTACGTCCTTTTATTGAATCGATCCGGCAGTGACTCGGCGGATCGACCATACGAAGAGAGGAAAGGATGATGGCGGTCAAATGCCGGAAAACCATTGTGGACGGACGGTGAGTGATGCGTCATTATATACTCGTGGAAGATTGAATCACCTTCGTATGGTAGCGAATTTCGATGATATTTTCCAGATCCGCATCCGTTGCGCCGGATCACATGCATATGTCCCGTCAGTTTCGTAGAATGTGTTCTACTTCCGGTGGACCATGACTGCTCAACGATTGCTTCCATTTCGCACACGCCTGCTGCCGGCGGGCATGACCCTGACCGGTTTGCTGCTGGTCGTATTTGTCTGGATCGAGGTCACGCAAAGCCGCGATGAACTGCTCGATCTTGTCAACACGGAGGCGGCAACGCTTATCGAAACGTTGAATCAGGGGAGTGAGATGACGCTGCTCACCACGCAGGAACTGGAGCAGACGCTTCTCGACAAGCTTATCGTTTCGGCACGACTCATCGACCACATCGGCGGACACACCGTCATCGATGACGAAATACTCGCACGTGAAATTCTCGTCTCCGATCTCGATGCCGTACTCGTTTTCGATCGGCGTGGTACGCTTGTCTCGGGGTCGACAAGAAACCGGGGAAGCATCCGCAAATACGATGCCCTTCTTGACAGCCTGGTTGAACCGGTGATCGGCGGTGAAGTCGCATGGAACTCCAACGCGGCCATGCCATTGGCGATACTTGGGGATACGCTATTCATTCTGGCGAACGTTCGTGAGCGAGGCGGAGCGGTGGTCGTCGGGGTTCGCTCTTCAACCATGCTGGCGCTTCGCAAGCGCCTTGGTATTGGCCGTCTGGTACAGGAAATCGGCGGCAATCCGAATATCGCCTTTGTCGTACTGCAGGATGAACAGGGCATCATCACAGCGAGCAAGGGTGTCGCCGGCATGGCGTCCATCGGCGAGGACGAATTTCTGCGGACAGCGATGGAGACGGGCAGGGCATCGTCACGCATCATCGACTATGAAGGGATAAAGGTTCTGGAAGTGGTGAAAGTGCTCCGTATGTCCGAGCGTGAGCCGATTATCTCACGCATCGGATTATCGCTTACAGGCGTTCGCGAGATTCAGCAGCGATCGATGCGACGTGTGCTGCTTCTGGCCGGCGGACTGTTCCTTTCCATCGTGCTCGTGTCGATCTTCCTTATGACGCGCGCACGTCTGAATCTTTTGAACATCGAACACAGAAAAATCCGAAGCTCCACGGATACCATTCTCGACAACATCGCCGACGCTGTCGTCGCGATCGATGCGCAGGGAACGATCACAGCCGTTAACTCGGCCGCGATCGAACTGCTGTTTCTCCGCGATCAAAAAATTACAGGCCGGCTCTATGACGACATATTCCCGGATGACGCGATCCTGCTGAGAGAATCCTCGCGGCACGGACCCGTCGAATATCGTGAAGTTACCGTGCGGGGGGACGGCGCTTCGAATCTCCTTGCCGTCAGCACATCGGCCGTTCGCAATGATAACGGAGCGCCGGATATTTTTATCGCCATCGCACGCGACCTCACCGAGCACCGCCGGGCTTTGGAACAGCTTCAGCGCAAGGACAAGCTCACCGCGATGGGCGAACTCGCCGGCGGCATCGCGCACGAGATCCGCAATCCGTTGAACGCCATCGGCATCATCGCACAGCGCTTTCAAAAGGAATTCACACCGACCGAGGATGCGGAAGAATACAGGGTCCTCGCGGACACCATCCGTTCCGAAGTGCTGCGCGTCAACACGATCATCGCACAGTTTCTGGAGTTCTCCCGTCCACCGAAACCTGTGCTGGAAAGCGTCGATCTCGATGTGCTTCTCGATGAATCGGTGCAAACGGTACGGAGCCAGGCGCGGGAGCGCAATATCGGCATCGTCGTTATTTCGGATACGCATGTGACAATTCTCGGGGACAAGGGGAGATGGAAACAGGCGCTCCTCAATCTGCTTCAGAACGCCATCGAGGCCATAGAAAAAGATGGCATGATCAAGTGCGTGCTCTGCCGCGTCGAGCAGCAGGCGATTCTCACCATCGCGGATACGGGCCCGGGAATTCCGGATGATGTCCGCGAGCGCATGTTCAATCTGTACTTCACCACGAAATCGGGCGGCTCGGGCATGGGACTCAGCATCGTCCATCAGATCGTCAGCGAACATGGCGGCGACATTAGCGTCGCCGGTCAGGTCGGCATCGGAGCGACGTTCAATATCCGTATACCGATTACGTCAGGTGAGCCGGTATGATCTTTGCTGCATCCAACATATTCGATTCAGTCACAGAGCCGACGATCCGCCATGAATGATTTCGCCATACTGATTATCGACGATGAAGCTGCGCAGAGAGACGCCATCGCAGGATTTCTGAAAAAACGGGGGTTCTCGATTCTGACCGCCGGAGGAGGAGTCGGCGGCGTCGATGCTGTTCGCCGGCAGCGCGTCGATCTCGTACTCACCGATTTCCGCATGCCCGATATCAGCGGGGAGGAAGTCCTGCGCCGCATTACCGCAATCAATCCGGACATTCCCGTAATCGTGATCACGGCCTTCGGGACAATAGAAAGCGCTGTGGGGCTGATGCGCTCCGGCGCTTTCGACTACGTGCAGAAGCCGGTGGATCTCGAAGAATTGCTCCTGGTAATCGAGCGAGCCCGGGAGCGATCGCAGCTCATCTCGGAAAACCGGACTCTCCGGGAGCGCCTGGCCGAAAAAGCATCATTCGACAACATCATCTCCCAAAGCGGAGAGATGGAGCAGGTGCTCAATACCGCTGCCCGCGTAGCTCCGAGCACGGCGTCGGTATTGATCCGTGGTGAGAGCGGCACCGGCAAGGAACTCGTCGCACGCGCCATTCATGCGGCGAGCGACCGGCGTGATAAGCCCTTCATCGTCATCAACTGCGCCGCCTTGCCGGAATCCCTCTTCGAGAGCGAACTCTTCGGACATGAAAAGGGTGCATATACCGGCGCCGAGCGTCAGCGGATCGGGAAATTCGAACAGGCCGATGGCGGAACGCTGTTCATCGACGAAGCGGGAGACATCCCGCTGCCCATTCAGGTGAAGCTGCTCAGAGCCGTGCAATTCGGACAGTTCGAACGCATTGGCGGCAGCGAGACGCTGAACATCGATGCGAGAATCGTCGCGGCGACGAATCGCCCTCTCGAGGATATGATCCGCGATGGACAGTTCCGCGAGGACCTCTATTACCGTCTGAATGTCGTCACGATTTCTCTCCCTCCCCTGCGCGGCCGCAAGGCCGATATCGGTCCGCTGGTGCAGGAATTCATAAAAAAATATTCAGAGCTGAATAACAAGCGCATCGAGGGTATTTCACGCGAAGCGATGGACTTGCTTCTCCGCTACGACTATCCGGGCAATATCCGCGAGTTGGAGAACATCATCCAGCGGGCGGTCGTGCTCGGGAGAAAGAACGACATAACGACGCAGGACCTTCCCCCGAACGTACAACACGCCCTGCATGTGGCGATGGCGTCCTCCGACATGGGCATTGAAATCGGCGATCTCGGCTCGGCCGTCGATCGTCTGGAAAAAGCGATGATTGAAAAAGCGCTTGAGGAAACCGACGGAAATCAGGTGCGCGCCGCCGCCCTGCTGAATATTTCCGAGCGCACGCTCAGATACAAATTGTCGCGTATCCGCGGAGACGATTGATCCGGGATTTCGTGCAACGTACGCCGCGACTTCGACAAATATTGCCGTGCGGCGTCGGCCAACCCGACATTTTTTGCCTCCCTCCGATCGGCACCTCTCGCTGGACATGCGTTTGAGAGGATTCCGCGTCTGGCACGGTAGTTGTACTTCCTGGTTGCGACACAGTTACTACACCAGAGGAACACCATGAAAACCATCCTTCAACTCACTACCCTCGCCATCGTTCTGCTCACCTTCGCCCTCAATTCGACAGCGATGGCGCAGAACGATCCCAAGGCGAAGACCGCGAAAACAACGACAACCCAGCACGGTCCGAATTTCGTGGACGAAGACGGCGACGGAATTTGCGACAATGCCGGGACCGGCGTCGGCAAGCAGAACCGCAAGGGCGGCAAGGGTCAAGGTCAGGGAACGGGAACCTGCACAGGTACCGGCACAGGCGATCATCAGCGCCTGCGTCTCCGTGACGGATCATGCGGCAACACCGCGGTGACCGGGAGTTCAACAGGAACGAATCCGCGCCGCGGCGGCGCAGTCAAAAAGTAAAAGATTTCCCGCGACGGGTGGAGTACGTCTCCACCCGTTCACCATCTGGAGCCATCATGCTACGATACATCGCACTCTATCTTCTCCTCGCGTTTATCCTGCCCGCCGGTGCACTCAAGGCCCAGGAAAAACCGGAGGCGGTCAAGGAAAAGACCACCGGCAGCCAGGATCTCAAACAGCCGGCAGCTCCCGGCGCCTCGCAGTTTGTCGACGCCGACGGCGACGGTATCGACGACAGGAAAAAATCCGAGGGAACAACCACCACGGAGGATGCCCGGCGCCGCGGTCAACGGCAACGCGCCAGGGATCGCTTTGTCGATACGGACGGTGACGGCATCAACGATAACCGGAGCTGCGGCGTCTGTGTATCCGGAGGCACGAACAAAGGCCGGCGATGGGGGAAACAATGAAGCGGCAATTTTTCACCTTTCTCCTGCTGCTGACCGTTGCGGGAAGCGCCTCGGCGCAGTTCCTCGGAACGATGTCCTACGAGAGCGGTTACTCCGATAATATGTTCAGCACCTCGCTCCGTACACCCGCGGCCACCAACGATGCGACCGTAATGCTCGGGTACTTCCCCGAAGACGCCAACTGGGCTGTGAACTACACAGGTGCTCTGTCGACGTTCGTTCAGTTTCCCGACCGGCTTTATTCTACCCACAGTCTCGGTGGAAGCTACGGCCTCCCGTACGGGGAAAACGACAGAAACAACCTTTCCCTTCTCGTCACAGGCGCATTGCGGACCGACAGGCAGGAGTACGCCATGTACGATTACAGCCAGGCGTTGGCCTCACTGAGCGCAAAACATTATATCCTGCAGAATCTGTTCGCGCAGGCTTCGCTGCAAAGCCGCTACCGCACCTATCCCAATTTCGGAGAACTCGGCTACATCGAGCATGTGGCGGCACTTGGGACCATGGTGTTCTTCGAAACACGCACCAGCATACGCTTGCAGGCGGAAGCGGGATTCAAGAACTACAACACCATCAGCACCAGCGTCCCGGCGACCAGTCAGTTTACGGGCAGCGGCGCGACACTGACAAAAGGTACCACCGGCATCGAGGGTGGCGGCAATGGACGCGGTGGAGGTGGAGGCGGTAGTGGATCAGGCGGTGGCGGATGGGGCGGCCAGGGCAGCGGCGGTGTCGGCATGGGTCAGCACAACATGGACCCCGGCGTCGAGTACCTTGTCTACGACGATCCATCGACCAGTCAGCTGCGGCTCTGGTTGAACATCGGGCAAGCCCTCGGCGAACAAACCGGACTGAGCCTGCGCCTGCAGCAACGATTCAATCTTACCAACCGCGGACGCGCCTTCGTGGGCGGAGCCGTCGATCTCATCGGTGAAGAAGAGTTGTTCGACGACCCGTACAGCTACGAAGGAAGCGAAGCGACGTTGACCGTGACCCAACTTCTGCCGTGGGAAATGCGGATACAGACCGCAACGTTCTTCATGCGCAAAAACTATGCGTACGCCGCCAATCTGGAGGCGGCAAGCTCCACCGGCGCTCTTCGACAGGATGACCGCATGGGCGGCTGGATCGAAATCACCAAGGCACTCGCCGGCGAGTGGCTCGTTTTCGACGGCCTGGAACTATCGCTGCAATACGTATATCTGCGGAATCAATCGAATACCGCGTGGTACGACTACAGCAGCAACAGCCTCGGCTTCGGCATAAGCACGGATTTTTAGGTAGACGCTGAAGCGGTGGTCCGTATTGCGGATGGTCCGCTCCTGTTTTTGCAGGTCCTCCACCGCACAGCCTGAAAATAAGAAGAGTGAACAATGTGGAGAGCTTCGTCGCTCCCGGCAGTGTTCACTCTTCTCGCATTACGCAAGCGCGGCTGGAAATCAGCGGCGCTTCCTCTCACGCGGATCAACGGTCGAGTACAGCAGCTTCGCCTCCGCGTCATATACTTCGATGGTCATGCTCCGCTTGCCGCAATCGAGCCGCATGAAACCCAGCGTGCTTGCGCTGAACTCCGTCCTCTCTCCCGCCGCGGTTTTGCGTTTGCCGCCTCCTCCTCCGCTGATAAGATAGCGGACTCCGTTCACCTGTTTGATCACCTGCAGGTCGTGCTCGTGCCCGTCGAGATACGCGTGGACGCCGTGCCGTTCCATTATGGGTGCGAGGTTCTTTTTCAGCGCAGCGTTGTCGCCGTAATGTCCGTGGGAGTACACCGGATGGTGTCCGATGACGATGAGCCACTGCTCGCCTGACGCGGCCAGCGCGGAATCGATCCAGGCGAGATGCCGCTTCCGTCGTGTCGCGTCAGCCACGAGCTGCTGCGTATCGATGCCGATCACGCGTACGGTCACGCTTCCGTCCGGAGATGTGAAACGGGTGCTCCATGAGCGTCCCGGCATGCGCCAGCGCGTCGTGGAGCCGTCGCGGAGCGTACGTCCGGAATACGCCACCTGCGCATCCGGATTCTTGCGATAATCATGATTGCCGAGCACGGCCCAGAATGGCATGGGAAGATCCTTTGCGGGGAACATCTTTTCGAAGGAACGGTCCCACTGCGGATCATCGACGTCGCTTACGCCCGACGGATAAAAATTGTCGCCGGTGCTCAGCATAGCGACCGCCCCGTGTGTGTTGTACACGGCGGTCATCGCCTTGCCGACGCGTTTCGCTCCCGCGCCGCCTGTGCCCCAATCTCCGATCACGAGCAAGCCCGCGGATTCTTTTGAAGCGGTCGGCGCATGCTGGGAGACTGCCGAAACGAATGGAATGAGAAGGAACAGGAGGAGAGAGAGAGCCTTGATTTTCAGCGGGGAGAAACGTTGCATGAGTGGTAACACCGTGTAACTGATGGGTCATTAAAGTTAGCATCGATCATGACAGCGTTCAACAGCGGAGGGAAGTATGAATCAAGCAATATCTATGGTCCCCTCAGACCGAATCCCTTCATTATCCTTCCCTACCCCGTGACAAGACATCTCACAACAATTTGTATATTTCCGCCTGATGATTTCTGACATCGGTTGACCGCCTATCCTCCCTTCGGCATGGTTCCGTCGAGTCCGTCACCATGCGAAGGATATGGTTTCGTCAGCGCGATGTGAGCAGGTTTGTCGATGATACGTACCTCACCGGTGCGGCGACGCATCCGGAGCAAGTTTGCCCGGCGTTCTCTCTTCCGCGATACTTGTCGAAACAGGTGTGGAAGGTGCGGCAGCGCGCGAGGCGCGATGTACTACAACACGAGGCGACGCCATGGACGAATCCGCACATGTACAACCGGAACGCCCCCGGTGGATGATCTACGGCGCCAATGGCTACACCGGGAAGCTCATCGCGGAGGAAGCGGTACGCCGCGGGTTGCGCCCTGTCCTCGCGGGACGCGATCGCGAGACGCTCGAAGCCCTCGGCGCCAGGCTTGGTTGCGAGGTCCGCGTGTTTCCGCTGGACGACAGGGAGGCGCTGCTCGGAGGCATCTCTGATATGCGGGCAGTTCTCAACTGCGCCGGACCCTTCGTGCATACATGGGAAGCAATGGTTTCCGCCTGCCTTGAAACCCGGACGCATTACCTTGACATCGACGGCGAGATTCCGGTACTCGAGGCGATCTATGCGCTCGATCCGCTCGCACGTAACTGCGGCGTGACGCTTCTCCCGGGCGCGGGATTCGATGTGACGCCTACAGACTGTCTCGCCGCCGCGCTCCACAAGGACATGCCGCAGGCGACGCATCTCATGCTCGCGTTTACGGGCGCCATTCACCAAAGTCCGGGAACGTGGAGAGCCACGCTGGAGGCGCTTCCCAGGGGTGGAATGCTGCGCAGAGACGGGAAGCTGGTCCCAATTCGTCATGTCGAGCATCTCGAATTACTGGAATTCGACAACGGAGAGCGCTGGTGCATGAGCATCCCGTGGGGCGATCTCGCATCTGCGTGGCGCAGCACAGGCATTCCAAACATCGAAGTCTTCGGGGGCACTGGCCGCCTCGCCGCGCTCTCGATGCGCGCCATTCGCGGCATCACCCGCTTCCTGAACCGCCGCCTCCTGCGCGCATTGGAAACGTTTGCCCATGCCGTGGCACGCGGCCCGAGCGAGCGTCAGCGCCGCGACGGCAACTATCACATTCTGGGGGAAGTGCGCGACGCATCGGGAGCACGCCTGCGAAAATGGATGATCACTCCCGAAGGCTACACGACGACGGTTCTCACCTCGCTGGCGTTGGTGGACCTGATGCTTTCAGGCGTTGTTCCTCACGGAGCGCTTACACCCTCGCAAGCCGCCGGGTGCGAACTGCTCGAGAAGATCGAGGGCTTCCGAATAATCGAGGTGCAATGAAGCAGCCACGGCGTCCGGGGAAATGGGCCTTCGCCGGGTCCATCGACAGAGATAGCGCGGATCTGCGAGCCTCCCTGCCATAACCATTCACTCAAAAACCTTCGACAATCCGGACAGTCATGGCCGTGCGGGACGATGCTCCTGCTAATGACATCATACAAAATGGGCCGGAATTCTCACTTTCTGCCTTCATCAACTCACCTCGCCGCTGCGAGGTGATTCGCCACTTCATGATGTCATGCGCAGAAAGAATACGTGCACGCTTGTTACTCCGTGGGATTTTCACGGATAAGATTTTTTGAAACCCGGATACGAGAAACTTGCGGATATGGCAGTTTGATAATTTCCTCTCCGTGTATATCAGTGTTCATCCGTGTAATCCGCGCACGTCTTGAATTCGTGCACGGATTCACACGGAATAGACGGATTAGCACAGATAAGAGTTTTTGAAACCCGGATACGGGAGACCTCAGGATTTGGAGACAGAAAATTTCTTCTCCGTGCATGTCCGTGTTCATCCGTGTAATCCGCGCACGTATTCACACCATCCACGTGTCATGCCCGAAATGGACCGGCGCGAAGAGATGGTAGTCAGCCTGCTTATGACATAAGTGCCAAGCGCTCACCCGTATCGTGCAGCAATCTCGAGTCATTGAGCGCGTCACGGAGCCAATCACCCTTCGAGACGCCGCCATGCAAACACAATGCCAGTACGAACAATCAGACCGTGGCGGCCCTGCTTATGACATCAGGGAGGTACCTACTCCCCTCGTGCGTTACGGAACGAATCACCCTTCGAGTCGCCGCCATGTGACGCTCAATGCAATTACGAACGTTCTCAGCGTGGCGGTCCTGCTAATGACATCTTGTGAAATCGGCTAGAACAGGGCTGATTTCATAAACTCGCCGCGGCGAGGCGACGGTATCTGGCTAATTCCATTCAAATTCCTTCTTTGC
>CAYJMN010000077.1:0-26966 GCA_964371045.1 uncultured Chromatiales bacterium
GCTGGTCAGTCCTAGTCGCGAAAATCCCCGCTACTCCAACTCTCCTTCCCGCCTCTCGCCTGCCCTCTTAAACATTTTTGTCGCACACCCCGGAGCGGCAGTGGAGCGTGCGATCACGGGACAAGCAGGATGGCAGGAATGGGAACGTCGGTGGAAATCGTCACTCGTCATTCGTACATCTCCTCTACTCCAGGTTTCTCTCCATCTTATCACGGGTCAATGGTGCCGGCCTTGATTATTGAACAATATGGCCTATATTGGACGCCAAGGTGCGTGATGAAACTATTTGATGACGGAAAGAAACGAAATATCCTCGGGGCCCTTCGCAGGGGCTCCCCTGGGGCGTCGTCTAATACCCAACACCATAAACTCGACGCTCTGCTCACGGTTTGCCGCACAAACCTCTCGACCATAGACGAGGACATGATCGGACGCGCATTCGCGTTCATGCAGCGGGCGCATAAGGATCACCGGCGAAATTCCGGAGAACCGTACGCGACGCATCCGTATGCCGTTGCCATGATCGTCGCACAGGAAATCCCGCTCGACGATGTTTCCGTCGCGGCCGCGCTGCTGCATGACGTTCTCGAGGATTGCGAGGACTATCAATACGACGACATCGTGCAGGAATTCGGCGTCACCATCGCGGATATCGTGGAGGGCGTGACCAAGATATCCACGATTCTCGTCAGCATGGAAATCACAAAAGCGGAAAATTACCGCAAACTGATGGTTTCGATGGTCAACGATATTCGCGTGATTCTCGTGAAATTCGCCGACCGCCTCCACAACATGCGTACGCTCGAATTCGTGAGCGAACCAAAACAGCAACGGATAGCACGCGAAACCCTGGATGTTTATGCGCCGCTCGCGCATCGCTTCGGTCTTGGACGAATCAAATGGGAACTCGAGGATCTCGCGTTCAAACATCTGCATCCTGAAGAATACCGGCGTATAAGGAGTCAAATAGCTGAAAAACGACGCGACCGTGAGGATTACATCGAGCGCTTCAGCAAACCGCTGACCGCCGAACTCCGGAAAACCAACCTCAAATTCGAAATCAGCGGCCGCCCCAAGCACCTGCACAGCATTTACAAGAAGATGGTCGACCGCAACAAGATGTTCGACGAAATCTACGATCTCTTCGCAATTCGCGTTATCCTCGATACGGAGGAGGATAAAGACTGCTATCTGGCGTATGCCGTCGTGTGCGAGGTGTATATGCCGATCCCCGAACGCTACAAGAACTACATCGCCCTGCCGAAACAGAATGGCTATAAATCCATCCACACAACGGTGCTTGGCCCGGATGGGAAAATGGTGGAAGTCCAGATCAGAACGCGCACGATGCACGAAATCGCCGAAAAGGGAATCGCGGCGCACTGGGCATACAAGGAAAGCACGCAAACCAAGGGCAGCGTATTCGAGAGCTGGGTACGATGGGTGCGGGATGTGCTCGAAAGTCCCCAAACCACCGCTGGCGACGAGGAAGGCGCCCGTCAGCTGCTTGACAATTTCAAACGCAATCTTTATCAGGATGAAATAGTCGTATTTACCCCCAAAGGCGATCTCATCGTCCTGCCGAACGGTGCCACGCCTGTGGATTTCGCCTTTGAGATTCATTCGGAGGTCGGCCTGCATACGATCGGGGCCAAAGTGAACGGCCGGATCGTGCCGCTGAACCGCAAGCTCCACAGTGGCGATCAGGTCGAGGTCATCACTTCGCGCAACCAGTTTATCAGCACCGATTGGGAGCAGACCGTCGTCACTCACAAGGCCAAAATCGCTATCCGCAGGTTCCTCAATGAGCAGACCAAACAAGTGCTGCAGAAGGGACGCGAGAAATGGGAGCGGAAAGCGAAAAAGCTGAAACTCCCTCTTGATGAGGCACCGCTGCTGAAGGCCGCAAGAGTCCTGAAATTCCCGGGACTCTCGCGGATGCTCGTCGCGCTCGCGAAGGACGAAATCACCGTCGACGAAATCGCCCAGGCGTGGCTGGCGCCCGAGGAGAAACCTGCGGAGGCCCCGCTGCCGGTCCGCGATCAGCAGAAAGTGTTCGATGAATTCGCGGACATCGCGCGGACGGAACAGGGCGTGATGATCCAGGGCGAGACGTCGAACGTGGAGTTCGACTTCGCACGTTGCTGCAGCCCGCTCCCCGGTGACGACATCATCGGCTTCGTGACCCTTGGACGTGGAATCAAGATACACAGGCGAACCTGCAAGAACATCCAGCGGCTTCTTCACGACACTGAAAGTTCGCCAATGCGCGACAGGCTGATCGAAATCAGTTGGCCCGAGGGCAGCGGACTCAATTATCTCGGCGGTATCAAGATCGAGGGTGATGACCGTCCGGGCATATTGAATGAAATAGCCCTGGCCGTGACGAGTTATCAAAACACCAATATTCGCACCGTGAACATAGAGACTGACAAAACTTTCTTTTATGGCTCGATCCTCGTGTCCGTACAAAGCCTCGGACATCTCGAGCGATTGATCGAGCGGCTCAAAAAAGTCAAAGGTGTCTCCTCTGCGGAGAGATACGTTGAGATGTCGTAACCTGCCCGGAGGTCATTGATGGCTGACAAAGTGTCAACACTAACGCGAAAGGATCTTTCAAAGCACATCGCCGATGAACTCGGATCAAGCATGCACGAGGCCGAAGCCGTCGTCGACGTGGTGCTTTCATCCATACGCAGCCTGCTCATGTCCGCCGATCCTGAAGTGCGGCTTGAACTTCGGGATTTTGGCGTTTTCGAAGTCAAAATGTGCAAAGCCAAACCCCTCGCCCGAAATCCGAGGACGGGTACGCTCGTGTTCGTTCCCTGCCGCCGGAAAAGCCATTTCAAACCGGGGAAAATTCTGAAATCCTTCTTTGCCGAACCACTCAGCCCGGAAGCAGAAACTGTTCTCAATCAACGGGATGGCGATTCACGCTCGGATCCCGGGATGAAGCGACATGTCCCCAGCCTCAACACGAACTGAACGCGTTCTCGCCATCGATTTTGGCGAGCGTCGCATCGGATTGGCGATCTCCGACGAACTTGGTATCATCGCATCGGGAATCGGGATCCTGCTTAACGACGGTACCGCCGTAGCAGGTATCGCGTCTCTGGTTTCGGAGCGCGGCGTGGCACGCATCATCGTCGGACTGCCCCTCACGCTGAGCGGAGAGCGCGGAACCGCCGTCCGAATGGTCGAAGCGTTCACCACGCAATTGAGCGCCGCGATATCCATTCCGATCGAATTGGTCGACGAGCGCTTCACGTCGTCGCTTGCACAGCAGGCGATACGCGATATGGGAGTAGGAAAGAAGAAGCGCCAGAACAAGGCGAAGGTCGACGAGATCGCCGCGGTCATTCTCCTGCAGGGATATCTCGCCCGCTGAGCAGGCCACCGGAAGCACAGCGCATGTTCAGCGGAAATAAAAAAAGCTGCCCCGTGAGGCAGCTTTTTTTACTCCTGTCGGCCGGTTCAGTCTTTCCAGTCGGCGATAAAGATGTTCGTATCGCCCGGTTTGCGGTTGTTACGATTGGAGCAGAACACAAGTCTTTTCCCGTCGCGGGTGAACATCGGGAAACCGTCGAATTCCTCGAACCAGGTTATGCGAGTCAATCCGGTGCCGTCGACGTTGATCATGTACAGATCGAAATTTCTCGGATTGCCGGCGTCCATGTTCGAGCTGAAAATAATGCGCTTCCCGTCGGGATGCATGAAGGGAGCGAAGTTCGCCTTGCCGTTGTTGGTGAGCTGACGCAGGTCGCTGCCATCCACGTTCATGACGCAAATTTCCAGTGCCGTCGGCCGCACGAGATGCTCCGAAACGAGTTCCTTGTAGGCGGTGAGTTCCTCTTTCGTCTTTGGCCTGCTTGCCCGAAACACGAGCTTCGTGCCGTCCGGGGAGAAGAAGGCGCCTCCGTCATACCCGCGTCCCCTCGTCACCCTGCGCACGTCGCCGCCGTCGAGGTTCATCGTATAGATTTCGGGATCGCCGTCTTTCGTGGAGGTAAAGACAATCTTATCGCCCTTCGGGGATATCGTCGCCTCGGCATCGTAGCCGGGAGAGGCGAACAACGGTTTCAGGCCGCTCCCGTCCTTGCGAACCGTGTAGATATCGAACTCGGGATACAGTTTCCATACATAACCCTTGCTTCTGTCGGGGGAGGGCAGACAGCCGGGATCGTGCGCTTCGGTGGACGAAAATATCAGATTCTCCCCATCAGGAAGCCAGTAGGAACAGGTCGTGCGACCCTTGCCTGAACTGATGCGCTGCGCCGCACCGCCGTCGATGCTCATGGTAAAGATCTGGTCGCATTCCATGGTCCCGGTGCGTGCCTGGAAGGTGAGCATGCGCTCGTCGAAGGAAAGGTAGGCTTCGGCGTTCTCGCCGTCGAACGTGAGCTGGCGGAGGTTGGCGATGTGCTCCTCGCCAGGCAGCAGGAGGGAATCGACGGTCGCTGCGTCGCGTTGCGCGGATTGCTTCTCCGTCTTCGAACAGCCGAGAACCAGGATGGCGCACAACGTCAGGGTAAAAGCGTATCTATACACGATAAGTGTATCCTTTTTTATTGAACGATGAAGTGAGAAAATCAGGAGTCGGC
This sequence comes from uncultured Chromatiales bacterium, assembly GCA_964371045.1. Taxonomy (GTDB): domain Bacteria; phylum Bacteroidota; class Ignavibacteria; order SZUA-365; family SZUA-365; genus JAOSJT01. The sequence goes on from CAYJMN010000077.1 coordinate 4,602, forward strand.
TCCGGCTCTGCAAGTCAGCACCGGACAGGAGGCGGAACGTACGATGCGTTGCGCGATGGAACCGATGAACAAATGTTCGAGGCCGGTGCGCGCATTGGTGGCGATCACGATCAAATCCATGTGGCGCGATTGGGCATAATCGAGTATCTCGTCCGCCGTGTCCCCTTTCCGCATCTCCCTTAGCACGGTTGTGTCGGGGTGCACCTCGTTGAGCAGCGCGTCGAATTTTCCGCTGATCTCCAGGCGAACCGCCTGCTCTACAACTTCCTCGGTGAGTTCAAATGTCCGCATCGAGATTACGGAAAACACATCCTGATACACATGGAGGAGGTGGATTGTGGCGCCGTAGGTGCGGGCGATGTTCCCGGCCATGCGCAGGGCTTGGAGAGAGGCCTCGGAAAAATCGACCGGAACGAGTATGGTGTGGATTGTTTCGAGCAAGGATTTCAGAGTGTTGCCTGCCGGGATTTGTAGACGTGGTAAAGGATACTTCGTATTGATTCCGAGGTCGTCTCGGGACATCTCACCGCGCGTGCATGTTTGAGGAGGCAAAGCTTGGTGGCGATATTCAGGTGGTATTCGCCAAGCAGCTCCGGCCGTTCGTGAACGACGTGCTGCAGCACGTTGATCTGTTCTTCCGTCAGGCCCGCGGCATCCTTGTCCGCGAGAGCGCTGATGTATTCCTGCAGTTCCTCGCCGCTCATTTCGTTGTACGTGTGGTTGGTCATGGCTTTCGTATCTTATGGGTAACCTTGCAGTTCCGGGAGTCGATCACAAGCGATGCGTCGTCACCTGTTTACTCTGCCTGTTCATCGGGATCCAATGCGGTTTTCCGCTTTCTGCTCCTGTCCTTATCTTCGTACCCGCGGTCCTGAGCATAATTCAGCAATTTCGCGCGGAGCATTTTTCTGCCCCGATGCAGACGCGAGCGCACGGTGCCGATGGGACATTCCACGAAATCGGCGATTTCCTCATACGTGAAACCCTCGATATCGCAAAGAATGACAACCGTACGGAATTCTTCCGGCAGCGACTCCAAGGCGATCGTGACATCGTCGTCGAGGATATTGGAAAAAATGCGTTCCTCGAGATCGTTGGGGTCGCTGGATTCGGCGCGAATTGAATGATAGAACTCTTCAACATCGTGATAATCGACTTTGTCCGGTTCCTTGGAAGAGCGCCGATAGATGTTGATGAAGGAGTTCTTCATGATCCGAAACAGCCAGGCTTTACAGTTCGTTCCTTTTTCGAATTTGTCGAAGAAGCGATAGGCCTTGAGATAGGTCTCCTGGAGCAGATCATCCGCTTCGTCCGGATCGCTGGTCATGCGGAGCGCGAAGTTGTACAGTGCATCCATATGAGGCAGGGCTTCCTTCTCGAAATCGAGATGGCGCTGTCGCAGACTTTCCGGCGTCTCGGCGTGGCCGTGTTCTATTGTAGAAATGGTATCCTGGATGTCGGGATCAAGGACAGACATGAGTTCCGCCTGGTTCTGGGATATTTAAATGAAATATAGGCAGCCTTCGAATCGAACACAAAAGCGGGTTTATGTTGGGGAGGACACCGTCCCGCCGCTTTTTGCGCATTTTATGATGATTTTTACATCTTTTTTCGATTGAAATTTCCGAAGTTTTCACTATATTCTGAATTAAGATATGAATAATCTGCTTTCCCGGGCAGAAAATTGCAATACCAAAGTCAGCACCCTCTCATGTCAGTCAATCCGCTACTTCGCAGCGCTCCTGTTCCCGCCATCTGTCCCAAGTGTCACGCCCCGGCGTTGCATCGAAGTCACGCCTTGTCGTCGACCGACAGGTTCAGGAGAAATTTTTCCGTCAAACGCAAGTTCAGGTGTCACGTGTGTGATTGGAAAGGTTGGCTGGATGAATCGCGGCTCTCCTATCCCAGCGTGTCGCTCATCAGTCAGGTGCCGCCGGTGAGTGGAGAGGATGTGGACATTCCTTCGATCATGCTGGAGGACGATCGTTATCCCTACGTCCAGAGGCCTGTTCTCCACCCGTCGGCGGAAGAATCACGAGAGGCCATCGATCATGACAGCGATACCGAACATGGCCGCGCAAACGGAAAAAGGACTGCGAAAAAACGGGCGTCTCAGGTCAAAGAGCCAAAAGAGTCCGTCGAGTCTGCGGCCGGCGATAATGGAACGTCGGCGGCTCAGGAGGCGCCTGCGACGATACCACCATCCGCGGATGCCATAGACAAGCACAATGGCTTCGACGCTATCGCCGAAATGTCGCCGACCGAGTCTGTCCCTATGTCGACAAAGGTGAATCCGCGGTTTCATCATGAGTCCCGTCACAAGGCGGTCGGGTGCCCAGGTTGCGGCGAGTATTCGCTCTTCCGTTCGCGTTCCAAAGGTCTGGGCGAATTTATAAGGAAAAAATTTACCAACAAGCGTCCGTATCGCTGTCAGAAATGCGGCTGGCGCGGTTGGGTCATAAAAGGTCTGTAGTTCATCGTCTCCACCAATAACGAAAGGAAACCCAATGCAAGTCTCAAAATCAGCCGGCTACGCGGTTCATGGCCTGGGATATCTCGTGTCGAAGGGGACCAAGGACCCGGTCCAGATATCCGAGATCGCCGAGGACCAGGACGTATCCAAAACCTATCTCGCCAAGATCTTCCAGCAGCTTTCAACTGCGCGTATCGTTGTCGGACATCGCGGTGTGACCGGCGGGTACATGCTTGCTCGCGATGCCAAGGAGATCACCCTCGTCGATATCATCGAAGCGGTGGATGGTCCCGTGATCCGAAAGCATTGCTGTCTCGGCATGTTCAGCTGTCCGATCAAGACCAAATGCGTTGTGCTCGATGCATTCAGCCAGGCGACTGAATTGTACGTCGACTTCCTGAAGAACATCACCCTGGCGGACATCATCACAAAGATGAAGAAAGCCGACGCACCGTTCATGGCGTATCCGGCGGGCTCCAAACCAAAACGCAGCCGATAAGTCCACCTTGTTTACACAGCATGCTCGACCCGCCGACGTTTGCGAGGTCGAGCATGTCGTTCAGGCGCCATGAATTTTTCGCTGCTTCATTCCGATACGACCACGAAAGCCCGTGCCGGCAGTTTCGAGACCGACCATGGAACCGTGGAAACACCGATATTCATGCCGGTCGGAACCCAGGGCGTTGTGAAAGCGGTCGAGCAGCGCGAGCTGCGCGAAATAGGCGCGCAAATTATATTGTCGAACACCTACCACCTCGCGCTGCGGCCCGGAACGGATCTGCTGGACGAAGCGGGAGGGCTGCACAGTTTCATGAATTGGGATCGTCCCATTCTGACCGACAGCGGTGGGTATCAGGTGTTTTCGCTGTCCGAACTCCGTCGGCTCGATGCCGACGGGGTAACGTTCCAGTCGCATATCGACGGCTCATACCACAAGTTCACACCCGAGCGCGTCATCGATATCCAGCGATCGATCGGGTCCGATATCATGATGATTCTCGACGAATGTCCACCCGCCGATTGTGGCTACGATTATGCGCGGCGGAGCAACATTCTTACCCTCCGCTGGGCCGAACGCGCCCGCAGGCATATTGAAGTGAGCGCCACGCGCTACGGACACCGGCAATTCGCTTTCGGTATCGTGCAGGGCAATATCTTCGAGGATCTGCGCGCCGAGAGCGCGCAAGGACTCATTGAACTGGGATTCGACGGCTATGCGATCGGCGGACTCGCCGTCGGCGAACCGGCGGACGTGATGTATCGCATTACCGATGCGACAACCGACAGGTTGCCGACCGATCACCCCCGTTACCTGATGGGCGTTGGCACGCCGGTGAATATCGTCGAATCCATCGCGCGGGGTGTGGATATGTTCGACTGCGTCATGCCTACGCGAAACGGCCGGAACGCCATGGTTTTCACGAAAGACGGGCCGTTCAGCATCAAGAAGGAACGCTATCTTCACGAATTCATTCCCATCGAAGCGGATTGTTCGTGTTACGCCTGCGCCACATTCACCAGGGCCTACGTCAGCAATCTTTTCAGGACGAGCGAGATTCTGGGGCTGCAGCTCGCTTCGCTGCATAATCTGGCATTCTATTTACAATTGACGCGCGACGCGCGAAATGCTATCTTACAAGACTGTTTCGGAGAATGGAAAGAGGCGTTCGTACGCCGCTATCATACCGGGACAACTCACGACGGTTCACACATTTGATCGACAGGAGTATTCAGGTGATCGAAACGATTCTCGCAATGGCGCCTCAGGATGGATCGGGCGGTGGTCAATCAATGATCAGCACGCTCGTCTTTTTCGCACTTATTTTCGTTGTGTTTTATTTCATGATCCTTCGTCCACAGCAAAAACGTGCCAAGGAACGCCAAAAAATGCTCGACAGCCTGAAGAAGGGCGACAAGGTTGTCACCTCGGGCGGCTTGCACGGCAAAGTTGTCAACGTGGAAGATGCCATCGTGCTGCTGGATGTTGGCGACAATCTCAAGCTCAAGTTCGACCGCAGCGCCATTAACGTAATCACTCGCGAGGCCGGCGCCGAGTAATCCGGTTTCGAACGACATGGCATATACATTCAACACCATCGAAGAAGCGATCGAAGCGATTCGAGACGGTGAGGTACTGATCGTCGTCGATGACGAGGATCGCGAAAACGAGGGCGATTTTGTCTGTGCGGCAGAAAAGATAACGCCGGAGATCGTCAATCTCATGGTGAGCCAGGGCCGCGGCATGGTGTGCGTCCCCCTCACCGAGGAGCGTATGAACGCTTTGCAGCTCGGGATGATGGTTGACGGAAACACTGCTCTGCACGGGACTAATTTTACGGTGACGGTAGACTACGTTCACGGTACCACCACGGGCATCTCCGCTTCCGATCGTGCCGCGACCATACGCGCACTCGCCGATCCGGTAACAAAACCTACGGACCTCGCGCGTCCCGGACATATTTTTCCTTTAAAAGCCGTTCCCGGCGGCGTACTGCGTCGCGCCGGTCACACCGAAGCGCTGGTGGATCTTACACGTCTCGCGGGCCTTCAACCCGTGGGCGTGCTCTGCGAAATTCTGAAGGAAGACGGCACGATGGCTCGTACGACGGAGCTAATGGAAATCGCGCAGCGCTTTTCCCTCAAGATCATCGCCGTCAATCAGCTCATAGAGTATCGCGTCAAGAAAGAAAAGCTTGTGAAGAAGGAGATCGTGGCGCATCTCCCCACGCGCTACGGCGATTTCAACCTTCATCTCTACACCAATCTCGTGGACAACAAGGAGCATCTCGCCCTTGTTCGCGGTGCGATCAACGACGGCGAACCTGTGCTCGTGCGCGTGCATTCCGAATGCCTCACAGGCGACACCTTCGGCTCGTTGCGCTGCGATTGCAAGGATCAGCTCAATGCGGCGATGATGATGATCGAGCGTGAAAACCGGGGCGTGCTGCTGTACATGCGGCAGGAAGGTCGCGGCATCGGGCTCGCGAACAAGCTCCGGGCCTACAATCTGCAGGATGCCGGTTTCGACACGGTGCAGGCGAACATCGAGCTGGGATTCCGCGACGACCTCCGCGACTACGGCATCGGAGCGCAAATCCTCGCCGATCTTGGCATCACCAAAATGCGGTTGTTGACGAACAATCCCCGGAAGATCGTCGGCCTCAAAAGCTATGGTCTTGAAATCGTTGAGCGCATAGCGATCGAAAGCATGCCCAACGAAGTCAACGAGCACTACCTGAAAACCAAGCGCGACAAGATGGGGCATTTCATTTTACACCAGCAAAGCTGACGACCGTTTGCTTTTCTGACCCTGGAGCGTTATATTTCTGTGTCCATAGCCAGAATTCCTGTGCGGAATGCTGGCTATGTTTTTTATTATTTTCCCGACGTAGCAACCATTAAGTAGCGGAGTTCCACGTGGAGTCCACAGGCACAGTGTACCTGACGAAAGAGCGCATGTTGCAGCTCGAGCAGGAATTGCATCAAATGAAATCCAAAGGACGGGCGGAGATCGCGGACAAGATCGCGGAAGCCCGTTCGCATGGCGATCTCAGCGAGAATGCCGAATACGATGCCGCCAAGGAGGAGCAGGGACTGTTCGAATTGCGCATCAGCAAGATGGAGGCGACGCTCGCGCGCGCGCGCATCATCGACAAGAACGACCTCCCCACGGACGCCGCGTATATCCTTTCCGATGTGACGCTTGAGGATCTCAAGAACGGGGGCACCGTCACCTACAAACTCGTTTCGCAGGAAGAAGCGGATTTCGAGCAGAACAAGATTTCCGTGGCCTCGCCCATCGGCAAGGCCATGCTCCGTAAAAAAATCGGCGACATCGTCCACGTCACCGTCCCCGCCGGCGAACTGAAATACCGCATCGTGGATATTTCGCGCTAGGTGAGAAGGTGAAACGGAGGGAGTCGTGAAAAGGTGAAAAGGTGAAAAGGTGAAAAGGTGAAAAGGTGAAAAGGTGAAGAAGTGAAGAAGTGAAGAAGTGAAAAGGTGAAAAGGCGGCAAGGCTTTTTCACCTTTTTCCTGTAGTACACCCGCCTTTGTCTATCCAATGTTGCTCTCCCACACCTTTCGCTGCGTAGTTTTATGACGCCAGCGTGATTATTTTCCGATATGAAAATGAAGAAGAGAATCTACGTCGAAACGACTGTCGTGAGTTATCTCACAGCGAGGCCTAGTCGAGACATACTGGTGGCTGGACACCAAGATGCAACGAGAGAACTATGGCCTCACCTTTCTTCAACGTGAAACATACATTCATGAAGCAACAACATGAAATACGAGACGAGGTGATCGAGGGAGTACGCGTTGTTCGCGAAGCGTATGCGGCACGGTTCAACTACGATATCGATGCTCTCTTTCGTCATGCGTGCGAACAGGTAAAAAAAAGTAAACGGAAGACTGTGAAACTGGAACCACGACGGATTGATCGCGTAGCGTGATTTGCGAATACACTGAACGCATGTCCGAGCCCATGCCAAGGTTAAACCGCGCTGCTTTCCGATTTGTCGTGAATCCGTGAATATGTGAAAAGGCGAAAGGGTGAAAAGGTGAAAGGGTGAAAGGGTGAAAAGGTGAAAAGGTGAAAAGGCGAAAAGGCGAAAAGGCGAAAAGATGAAAAGGCTTTTTCACCTTTTTCTTTTGTACACCCGTCTTTGTGTTTCCAATGTTACTCTTTTCCGGTGGGCTTATCCGGTGGACGATGACATTTCTTGACATTCGAGGGAGTGGGGAGTATATTCAGCTTATCGTGCATTCTTGGAAGCAGAGGAGCCTGCGTGTCGAGTCAATTCCGGAGCGAGGACCGTGTGAAGGCGGTGAAAGCGAGCGAGGGTTTTTTATACCCGGAACCCATGCTGCCGCCGATACTGTTGTTCTGCAAACCGCAACAGCAGAACGGGAACGCCCAGCGACTGCGCGAAACCTGCGAGCCCAACTCACAAGCAGGCGCACGGGTGCCGAAACTCCTTAACCCCATGCGTGAAGCGATGCAGGACCGGTACCATAGCGGACGCACCCTGAAGACCCATTGTCAATGGGACAAATGCTTCGTACTGCATCACAACGTCCGCCATTCGGAGGACATTGGCGAGGCGAAGATCAACACCTTCCTGACGCATCTGCCTCTAACGGACACGGTGAGCGCGTCAACGCAGAGTCAAGCGTTTTCAGCACACCTGATTCTTTACCGTGAGGTTATCGAACATGAAGCAGGGAATTTGAGTGACCTGATACGCGCTAGGAGACCGAAGCGACTCCGATCAAACTTATAAAAGACCCCATATCCAGTCTTACCGAAGAGCGCGTAGAAAGAGCAATATCAGAAATGTTCAAACCTAAAAAAGTGATCGAGTTCAATATATCCGAAACCAATCACGGACAGGTCAACGAACACTTTCACGAATAGAATTAATGCAAAAATAATGATGGAACACAATAAAATAAAATCTAGGAATACGCGGTTGGCTTTTCTTTTACTCATTTGCATAGCTTGTAGCGTCGGCTGCGCCGTGCATAAAACATTGCTAATAAAATCAGAGCCCGAGGGCATCACGGTGAGCAAAGGTGGCGGCGTTATCGGGACAACGCCTTTTAGTATAACAGTGGGTGCTGGGGATATTTTTTTTTGTAGCCCTTGGTACTGGTCATTTGATCTTGAGGCAGGCTCTCAAGTTAAGAGAATTGATCCCTGCAATTTGGCAGATGGGTCAACTGTAATGTTTTATTTTCCAGAATATTCGAACCAAAAAAGCAATGAGCCACCGAAGAACGCAGCAAAAACAGGCACTGGGTTTCTCATAAGCAGAGATGGCTATATCGTGACATCATACCACGTTATTGAAGGGGCTGCAAACATAAGTGTTAGCATCGGAGGCGCCTCATTTCCTGCAGCATTAAAAAGCTTTTCAAAAGGTACGGATATAGCCGTAATTAAGATTGACTACAATCCTCAACAGTTTATTTCAGTGGAATCGGACTCGATGCTACTCGGTGAAGAGGTGTTCACTGTTGGATTCCCCTTCCCAGATTTATTAGGGAAGAACAGTAAATTCTCGAATGGCACGATTAGCTCTTTGACTGGGATCCAAGGAGATAATTCTCTGTTCCAAATATCGGTCCCGATTCAGCCAGGAAATTCTGGTGGACCTTTATGTAACAAAAAGGGTCACGTAATTGGAATAATTACATCCACGGCGGCAGTAGAATATTTCTATTCCAAAACCGGAGCTATTCCCCAAAACGTTAACTGGGCAACAAAAACAGAATACATCAAACCTTTGTTAGGTGGAATAAATATTGATTCTGGCAAGAAGGAGCTTACTGTTAAGCAAGTAACTGAATGCGTAGTTTATATCGCAGCAGAGTAACGACTTGTAGGCCTAACTATATATAATGCTGACTACCTAACAAGTGCGTGCAGCCTACGCGAACACAACATCGCGCGAAACCCGCAACTCAGTCTCCGCGCAGCTGACGTGCCAATCATTAGGTGACAACATAATGAAACAGGAATACAAACCGGAAAACTCATACCTTATCTTCCATGCAAATATCATCTTTTTGGTTGTCGCTGCATGGTGGGTGTACGGTATCTTCACTACCTTTCTCAATGGACAGATTCCAATTTTTGGTTGGTCAAATGATCACAATGTCATACTTGGGTTTCTATGGACTCTCATTCTCGGTCAGGGTGCAGTTGTGCCAGCCAAAGCATTCCACAAGATTTGTGGCATTGTCGCCTTCTGGCGTCGTGGATATTTGTATCTGCCTATCTTCCTCTTGAACCTGCTTGTGCAGCTCTATTTTTGGATCATTGTAATCACCATTTGGTTTCCGCAACCACTTCTTCGACCCTTTGACAAAATCACCGGCGGGTTCTTGACCGGGCTTATCGCACTCGCTCTCATGATTCCTATTTGCTTGGCTGGCAACATCGCCGCATTTCGAGTATTGCGCTCATTCACTGAGAAGGAACCAATATAAGAGACCCTCCTTGAAATATAAGACTATTATACCGTATGCACGTCCCAACATCATCGTTCAAAACCCGTCTAACAAACGCATGCAGCCGACGCGCACAACGATCATTTCAAAGCCCGAAACTCAGGACACGCGCGGCCGACGCCGGGCGTTAGGCGGATACAATGGACAGTTCTGCAACCTTTAGTGCTATAGGAGAAACCACACCGATGACTTATTTGGTAGCTGTCTTTATAGGGGTCCTCAGTTCTTTGATTGTGGCCATGTTCGTTGAATGGATGCGAAAGCCACGCCTGCGCTTCAGTATTCTCCCTCCAGAGCAAGTTGGGCTTTTTGGCAGGGGCGGTGCACTTCTCGAGAGCTATGTCGCTCTCAAACTGCGTGTTTCTAATGATCCTTTACCTATTGTTTTTCGCTGGATGCAACGACAATCAGCGCGCGACTGCCGAGCAACAATACATTTCCTCCACATTGACGGAACGGGTTTTATCAGCCGCAAGATGCCAGGTAGGTGGGCTGGTTCAGTTCAGCCTGTTCCACTCCAAGGTTCTATACAGCCAGGCAATGGTCACATTGAAATCCACGACATCGCACGGCTCACAGCAGAATCTCGAATTCACATACCAGCTGGAGAGTCTGAAGGTTTGGACGTCGCAGTCCGATTTGCAAATTCAAACGTTGCTTTTGGTTGGACAAACGAAAGTTATCGGCATGGTGGTCGCCATCCAGACTTCAATTTGCCAGCTGGGCGCTACTTGGTAGACATTCTTCTTCACTCGGAAGGATTGAAGGCGGAGGTACGATTCCGTATTGAAAACGATCATAATCTCAACGAGTTCCGCCTCGCAATGCTATGACTTATTCGTCTTACAGCTCCTACAATAGTGATCACAAACCTTTTGAGATATGTAGCAGTGTGCGCGGCATTCGTCCGCGATCCGTTGCAATCGAGTGCGGTCAGGCTTGGATGGTTGCACCTTCCCCCATCGGACCTCTGCAAACCCTACAACGCTGCCTACCAATGGTCGGGTGTTGGGCAAAGTCCCTGAAAATTGTTGTGCCTAACCCGCCGTGGAGGATATGTAGCCGACCCCGGGTTGGGCCGGGGGCAGGCACGAACGACTGCTTTTCTCTAGATCACACATTTCGCTGCGTAGTTTTATTACGCCAGCGTGATTATTTTCCGATATGAAAATGAAAATGAAGAAGAGAATCTACGTCGAAACGACTGTCGTGAGTTATCTCACAGCGAGGCCTAGTCGAGACATACTGGTGGCTGGACACCAAGAAGCAACAAGAGAACTATGGCCTCACCTTTCTTCAACGTATGAAACATACATCTCGGCACTTGTCTTTGAAGAGGCAGGTAAAGGAGATTCCGCACAAGCGAAAATGCGTCTGACCGCGATTGAACCTTTTCTTATGCTCGATATAGACGATGAAGCTCGTACTCTGGCCCAAAAGATCATTGCCGGGAAAGCAGTACCCGCAGAATACCCTGAGGATGCACTTCATATCGCAATAGCAGCAGTGAATGGAATAGAGGTCATACTGACATGGAATTTCGCGCACATGAATAACCCGTTTACTCGCAAAATGGTGAGACGGATTATCGAAACGGAGGGATACGAGTGTCCTGAAATCTGCTCACCTGAAGAATTATTGGAGGTGAAGAAATGAAAGACCCAATCGTTGAAGAAGTGAGAAAGTACCGGATGAATCACACTCGCAAGCATCACGGTGACCTTTTTGCGATCTGTGTGAATCTGAGAGAAATTCAAAAAGTTTCTGGTCACAAGGTTGTTCGGCTCACTCCGAGAAGAATAGATTCTAATGATCAAGGCGAGCAGCACGTCGAATCCCACGCTTGATTTTACGTATTGGCGACGGCTGCTTTAGACGCTCACACAATATTTCGCGATAAAAAAAGAATACCTCGACCTATCGGGATTCAGATTTGTCGTGAATCAGTGAACAAAAAAAAGGTGAAAAGGCGGCAGGCTCTTTCACTTTTTTCTTTTATTGGGCCGGCAATCTTTTCATCCATCGTTATGATTATCGGGTGAGAGGTGTGCAGATTCGCGCGTGGGTTTGATTCAGTCCGGGAAAGTGTCCTATATTTGGATTATTACATCCATTGAACAGGATTTTCGATGAAACTCACTGAGACCGACATGACAACGAGAGTCTTGTGGATGATCAGTGTCACAAGCCTGGAAATCGAAGGTTTCCGTTCACGCACCTGAATACACAATGCCCTAGTATCACGAATCAGATCGTCGTCCACATGCCCAACAAAGAAGCTACCGCCCGCATCAAGATCAACAAGCTGCTCGAAGCGGCGGGGTGGCGGTTTTTTGCCGAGGGGAAGGCACCGGCGAATATCAGACTCGAACCGAGCGTGACAATCACATCGACGGAGCTTGATGCGTTTGGAGAAAATTTCGAGAAGACGGTGAAGGGATTCGTCGATTTTCTGCTGCTCGATGCCAAAGGATTTCCACTCATCGTGCTCGAAGCTAAGGCCGAGAATAAGGATCCGCTTGTCGGCAAAGAACAGGCGCGCAGATATGCGCGTGCCCAGAACTGTCGCTTCGTTATTCTGACCAACGGCAACCTGCATTACTTCTGGGATCTCGAGCGCGGGAACCCCGACACAATCACGTCGTTCCCTACACCGGAATCGGTCACCGGCTATAAAAAGGTCACGCCCGATCCGCTGCGGCTGGTTCAGGATACGGTGGACGCGGACTACATCGCTCTCACGCAGCGACCGTCCTACCAGTCGGAAGCCGGATGGAAAAATGAAACTGAGCGTCCCCGGTACATTCAGGACAACAAACTACGATTTTTACGTCCGTATCAACTCAGGGCCATCCACAGCTTGCAGGCTGCGGTCGGAGACAACAAGCATCGCTTCCTTTTCGAGATGGCCACGGGGACCGGGAAAACACTTACCGCCGCGGCCGTTATCAAGCTGTTTCTGCGTTCAGGTAACGCCCGGCGCGTGCTGTTCCTGGTGGACCGCCTTGAGCTGGAGGATCAGGCAAGCAGGGCGTTTACCGCGGTGCTGTCCGCTGACTACAAGACGGTGATCTACAAGGAGAATCGCGACGATTGGCAGCGTGCCGAGATTGTGGTCACTACCGTGCAATCGCTTCTGTTCAACAACAAGTACCAAAGACTTTTCTCGCCCACCGATTTCGATCTCGTCATTTCGGACGAGGCGCACCGGTCCATCGGCGGCAATGCCAGGGCAGTGTTCGACTACTTCATCGGCTACAAACTGGGACTGACGGCCACACCGCGCGACTATCTCCGCAGATTCGACAGTGCGAACCCGGGGACACGTGATCCTCGCGAGGCGGAGCGTCGACTGATGCTGGATACGTATCGCACCTTTGGTTGCGAAAACAGCCAGCCGACCTTCCGCTATTCCTTGCTCGACGGCGTGAAAGACGGCTACCTGATCAATCCTACTGTCGTCGATGCTCGGACAAACGTCACAACCTCGCTGCTCTCCGAGGACGGCTTTGTGGTGTCGTTCACCGACGATTCCGGCGAGGATCAGGAACAGACGTTCAGGCAACGCGAGTTCGAGAGGCGGTTTTTTGCGGATGCCACAAATCAGCTTTTCTGCAAGACGTTTCTGGAACATGCACTGCGCGACCCTGTGAGCGGCGAGATCGGGAAGTCGATTATTTTCGCTGTGAGCCAGAGTCACGCCGCGAAACTAACGCAGATTCTCAATCTCATGGCCGACCGCATGTACCCCGGCAAGTACCAATCGGATTTCGCCGTGCAGGTCACGTCGCAGATCCCCAATGCCCAGCAGTTCACGATCAATTTCACCAACAACACTCTGCTCGGCTCTGCGAATTTCATCAGCGTCTACAAAACCAGCAAGGCGCGCGTGTGCGTGACGGTAGGTATGATGACCACGGGATACGACTGTACCGACATCCTGAACCTCGGATTGTTGCGCCCTATTTTCTCTCCGACCGATTTCATACAGATCAAGGGACGCGGCACACGCAAGCACGACTTCCGCGAGCTGCTCTTCGATGACGGACTCAGGGAAGGGGTGGAGAAGCCCGAGAAAACCGCCTTCAAGCTTTTCGATTTCTTTGCCAATTGCGAGTATTTCGAGGAAGGATACAACTACGACGAAGTCCTCAAACTCCCGGTGCCCGGCAAGCCACGCAGCGACGGACCAGATCCAGGGCCAGGTGTGGTGGCCGGGACGTACGATCATCTCGGGGCGGACATTATCAAGACGATCAAGGAAGAGACGATCGGGTACGAAGGGATGAAGATCGACCGCATGTTTTTCGAGAAATTCGAGGATACCGTGCGCGCAAATGATACGGTTGCCGCCGCAGTGGAGGCAGGGCAGTGGGACCTCGTAATAGACTATGTGAACCGCGAGCTCTTCGACAAGCCCGAGGAGTACTACACGCTTGAAAAATTGCACAAGGCGGCCGCCATGGACCGCAGGCTGACGCTGCGCGAGATCCTCGAAAAAGTATTCGGCCTCATCCCGCGTTTCAAAACCAGGGATGAACTGCTGGAAGAGGAATTCATGAAGTTCGTGGCGGACTACAAACCGGAGGAGGCGGAGGCCATTCCGGCAATCAAGGCGTATTTCAAGGCGTATGTTTCAAGCGATCAGATCCGTACCATCATCGAGAGCCGGCAATTCACCGATCTTGCGACCAATCCCATGTTTTCGACGCGGGATTACAAGGCGGTGCCGGAAAAGTACCGGCTGCTTGTGCCGGAATACATCAAGGATTACGTTAGCCTAAGCCAGTTCGTGGCATAAGACATGAAAACGAGAACTCTCAACTCTGATTCATGCGATTTCGAAGATCTTAAACCCATCGAATTCGGGAGGCTCAGGACTATATCCGTATTTTAATCCCATCGAATTCGATGGGATTGGTTACACCGCATACCAAAGGCCGACGCCATGAGCAAAAAAAACACACGCACTATCGAAGTTCAGGGAACGCCCATCAACATCCTCTCGGCGCCGGGTGGTGACTACATTTCTCTTACCGACATGCTGAAAGCCAAGGATGGCGACTTTTTTATCGGCGATTGGTTAAGGAATCGCAACACCGTGGAGTTTTTAGGGATATGGGAACGCGTCCATAACCCCGATTTTAATTATGGCGAATTCGCCACAATTAAAAGTCAAGCCGGCTTGAACAGCTACCGGATAAGCGTCAAGGACTGGGTTGAAAAAACCAATGCCCTCGGCCTGCGGGCCACAGCAGGCAGGTACGGTGGCACGTACGCACACAAGGATATTGCCTTTGAATTCGGCATGTGGATCAGCGCTGAATTCAAGGTGTACCTTATTAAGGAATTTCAACGTCTCAAAGACGATGAAAACGACCGGCTCAAACTCGACTGGAATCTCCAGCGCACACTGGCCAAGGTCAACTATCGGATCCACACCGATGCCATTCATGAGACGCTTGTCCCGCCCGCCATTACCCGGTCGCAGTCTTCGCTGGTTTATGCCAACGAAGCAGACGTCCTCAATGTCGCTCTTTTTGGCATGACCGCCAGTCAATGGCGCGATGGCCATCCCGATGCGAAGGGCAACGTGCGCGACCATGCGCCGCTTGAACAGCTTGTTGTCCTGTCGAATCTGGAAAGCCTCAACGCTGTTCTGATACGCCAGGGCTTGTCGCAAGCAGACCGCCTGCTCAAGCTCAACGAAATCGCCATCTCCCAGTTGCGCACCCTATTGACCGACACCACTCTGAAACACCTGGAATAATGCTCGACACCGATACCAAACGCCGCATCGACACCGCCCGGGACATTCTTGTAGGCAAGGTTCCCGACCCGAAATCCCAGGTCGAGCAGATCACCATCGCCCTCATTTACAAATTCATGGACGACATGGACGCGGAGAGCGAGGAACTCGGTGGCAAGCGGAAATTCTTCACGAAGGAATTCGCCCGCTACGGTTGGGCGCGGCTTATGTCGCCCTCGCTCGGTGGTCACGAGATGCTCGGTCTTTACGGCGAAGGCATAGCCCGGATGCCGGAGAATCCTGGAATCCCGCCGCTGTTCCGCGACATTTTCAAGAACGCATATCTGCCGTACCGCGACCCCGAGACGCTGAAGGCCTTCCTCAAGATCATCGACGAGTTCAGCTACGACCACAGCGAGCGCTTGGGCGACGCTTTCGAGTATCTGCTGAGCGTGCTCGGTTCGCAGGGCGATGCAGGGCAGTTCCGCACACCGCGGCACATCATCGATTTCATGGTGGAGGTCGTCGCGCCGAAGAAAGGCGAGAAAGTGCTGGATCCCGCCTGCGGCACCGCCGGCTTCCTTATTTCCGCGTACAAACACATTCTGCGCGCCAACACCGGTGCAAAAGGACACAGCAAGCTCACTCCTGATGAAAAAGGCCGCCTCGCACAGAACTTCAAGGGCTACGACATCTCGCCCGACATGGTACGCCTTTCGCTGGTGAACCTGTATCTGCACGGCTTCACCGATCCGCACATTTACGAATACGACACGCTCACCTCCGAGGAGCGCTGGAACGAGTATGCCGATGTAATCCTGGCCAACCCGCCGTTCATGTCCCCGAAAGGTGGCATCAAACCGCACAAGCGCTTCTCCATTCAGGCCAAGCGCAGCGAAGTGCTGTTTGTGGACTACATGGCCGAGCATCTCACGCCCACGGGCCGCGCCGGCATCATCGTGCCCGAGGGCATCATTTTCCAGAGCCAGGGCGTGTACAGGGACCTGCGTAAACTGCTGGTGGAGAGTTCGCTCGTCGCGGTGGTTTCGCTTCCGGCCGGCTGCTTCAATCCCTATTCAGGCGTCAAGACCAGCATACTCATACTCGATAAATCCCTCGCCCGGCACAGCGACACCATCGCCTTTTTCAAAGCGGAGAACGACGGCTTCGGCCTCGGCGCCCAACGTCGCGCCATAGAGAAGAACGACCTCCCGCAGGTCCAGGCCGAACTCGCCGCCTATCTGCAGGTCCTGCGCGATCGGCAATCCACCGACGATCTCCCGCTCACCCGCGGCCTGATCGTAGCGAAAGAAAAAATCGCAGCGAACGGTGATTACAATTTGAGTGGGGAGAGGTATAGGGAGGGGGGAGTCAGAACAAACCTCTTCCCATTGGTGAAGCTTGGCGAGGTGTGCACTGTGAATCCACGAAAAAGTCAACTCGCCGTGAAGCCCGAAACGCGCGTCTCATTCGTTCCAATGGCTGACCTCAACGAACATCGCATTAGGTTTACTCCAACTGAAGACAAGCAACTGTCAGAAGTCTCGGCGAGCTACACCTACTTCGAGGACAACGATGTCCTTCTCGCGAAGGTCACCCCTTGTTTTGAGAATGGCAAAGCCGGCATCGCTCGCGGACTACGCAACGGTATCGGGTTTGGCTCCAGCGAGTACTACGTACTGCGGAGCAATGGAACGGTGCTGCCGGAGTGGGTTTATTTTTGCATCATGCACCCACTCTTTCGGGATGCAGCGGTGTCGCAAATGACCGGTACAGGAGGCTTACAGCGAGTACCCCGGGATTACGTGGTGAATTTCCAAATGCCCCTCCCACCACTGGATGTGCAGAGGGAAATCGTAGCAGATATCGAGGGTTACCAGAAAGTAATCGACGGCGCCCGCGCAGTGATCGACAATTATCGGCCGCATATCCCGATAGATCCGGAATGGCCGATGGTGGAATTGGGGGACTCGAGCCTGTTCCGTGTGGAAAGTGGTGGCACGCCAAAGTCCGACGTGGAGGGATACTGGGGTGGCGGAATTCCTTGGGCGACTCTCGTTGACTTACCTGCAACCGATTTCGTTTCTATTATCACTACAACGAAGCGGACAATCTCTGATAAGGGTCTTCGCGAATCCTCCGCGAAGATGATCCCGGCGAACTCGATCTTGGTTTCGACTCGCGCGACCATTGGGCGCATTGCAATCAACCGCGTACCCATCGCGACAAACCAAGGTTTCAAGAACGTTGTCATCGAAGATTCAGACCGAGCAGTGCCAGAGTATGTCGCGATTGCGATTACCAAGATCGTGCCGACGATGGTGGCCTGGGCTACAGGCGGTACATTTGCGGAACTGTCTAAAACCAGGTTCTGTGAGCTTCAAATCCCCCTCCCGCCCCTCGCCACGCAGCGAGCAATGGTGACGGAGATCGAAGCCGAGCAGGCGTTGGTAGCCGCGAATCGTGAGTTGGTTGCTCGGTTTGAGAAGAAGATCCAGGCAACGCTGGCGAGGGTGTGGGGGGAGGATCAAAAAACAGCAGATCCTTTGATGTTGCAATGAACGTACTACATGAAATCCTCGAATGGTCACAGGGCCGTCCAGAGTGGCAGCGCGATGCCTTGCGACGTCTTGTACTTAATGGCTAACTCTCGGATGAGGACATCCACTCGCTGACGGACATCTGTAAGAGCGCGCACGGTCTGGCGGAACCACAGCAAACCAATCCGCTCGCCAAGGCGCACATTCCAGCTAATATGCGAGGTACCGACTCGGTATTGCTTGTCGCGATTTTTCATCACAGCGGCGTGAATGCGCTCGCCGAGGATCAAACCCTCAACTTTGCATCGGGCTTGACAGTGGTCTATGGCGACAATGGCGCGGGCAAGACCGGATATATACGCATCCTAAAGAGTGCGTGCCGGGCACGCGGGCAGGAGAGCATTTTGGGGAATGTTGTCTCCGGCATGTCGCCACTCGCCCCGGTCGTTGCGATCAAATACAAGGTAGGAAACGAAGCAGAACCGCGGGAATGGGTCGGAACCGCCAGGGATGAAAACGTTTTGCGCGTGAGTGTGTTTGATACGCAATGCGCATCCGTTTATCTCAACGAGAAAACCGATGTCGCCTTCAGGCCCTTCGGATTGGACCTGTTTGACATGCTTGTCAAAGCGTGCAAGGCCATACGCGCAAACCTCGATAATGAGCGGCGCGCACTGGATTCAAACGCGCTCTCAGTTATCCAGGCACAAATCCCGGAAGGAACTGCCGTTGCGAAGTTCCTTCTGAACATCAGTTCCCTCACAAAGCCGGACGCGGTCCAGAAGCTCGCGTGTTTGTCGGTGGAGGATAATGCTCGGCTTGCGCTTCTGGAAAAGTCGCTGCTCGATTTACAGGCCAATGATCCCGAAAAGCTGCTTAGGCAACTCACCCTGCATGAAGGACGCTTGCAAGCGTTGGTGCGGCATCTAATGGACATAGAGGCAGCTCTTACAATCGAGGCCGTGACCACGGTGTTTAATGCGCGTACCGAAGGCCGCCGCAAGAGTGAAGAAGCGAAGCGGTTGCGCGAAGCGGCGTTTCCAGAAGGTATGTTGACCGGGACGGGCTTGGATTCGTGGAAAACTCTATGGGAATCGGCCCGCGTATTTTCGCAGGGATTGGCCTATCCCGACAAGGTGTTCCCTGTCGTTGATGACGGCGCCCGCTGCGTACTGTGTCAGCAGGATCTCGAACACGCGGCGGTTCATCGGTTGAAACAGTTTGAAGCGTTTGTGGCATCGAACACTGAACACGAACTGCGGCAAATAAGAGACAACTTTGTCCGGTTACGCAAGTCGTTCACCGAACTCCGGATCACGACCGAAGCCGTTGAAGAAACGCTCAAGGAAATCCGCATCGATCATGAACCGATGGCGGACGCGATCGCAGAGGTTCTGACTTCGAACGAAAGCCGCCGCACGGCCATCGTTGCGGCGCTCACCGATAATACGGACTTTTCCGCTGATGGCGCGGGTCTCGTTTCGGGGGTGCATCATGTCGGAGTACTTACCGGAGAGGTCGAGGCCCGGATCAAGACGCTACGCATCAGTGCAACGGATGAGACGCGTAAACGGTTGATTGCCGAGGCCCAGGAACTGCGCGCGCGCAGGATGTTGGCGACGCATCAGCAGATCGTGCTTGATGACATCGAACGCCGGAAGATGTCTGCCGCGTATCAATTGTGTATCGAAGAAACCAAGACGCAAGCTATTACGCAGAAAAGTACTGCCGTATCTAAAATAGTGGTGTCGCGGCGATTGAGGCAGAGTTTCGTCGATGAATTGGACAAGCTAACTTTCAGTCACGTCGAGGTCGAATTGAAGGAAGCGGGCGGTGCGGAGGGCGTCTTCTACCACAAGCTCGTTCTTAAACGCGCGCCAGGTGTTGACCTGCCCAAAGTTGTCAGTGAGGGCGAACAGCGTTGCCTCTCCATCGCAGCATTCTTCGCGGAGCTCAGCACAGCCGACGATCTGTCAAGCATCGTGTTCGACCATCCGGTGTCATCGCTGGATTACCAATGGCGTAGCGGTGTTGCGCGACGTTTGGTGCAGGAAGCCAAGAAGAGGCAAGTCATCGTTTTCACTCATGATATCGTGTTTCTGCTGCTTCTTAAACAATTCGCAGAAGAACTTGAGGTCGAACAGTTTGACCAGCATGTGCGGTACCTTTCCAATGGCGCAGGGGTGTGCACGGAGGAACTGCCCTGGGTTGCAATGCCGATCAAGAAAAAGCTTGGCCATTTGAGGAAGTGCTGGCAGACTGCAGACAAGCTCTTTCGTGATGGACATCAAGAAGCTTACGAAAAAGAAGCCAAAAATCTCTACGGTCTGCTGCGCGAAGCTTGGGAGCGCGCTCTTGAAGAGGTGCTGCTTGCAGGTGTAGTCGAACGCTTCAGGTCGAGCATCCAGACTCAACAGGTTGCCCAGATCGCCGATATCACAGATGCGGACTGCAAGTCGATTGAGACCGCGATGACAAAATGTTCGAAGTGGCTGCCCGGACATGACCAAGCTGCGGCAGCCCGTGCGCCTGTTCCCGGACCAACTGAACTCAAGGCCGACATCGAAGCGCTGAATAGCTGGATCGTGGCGATCCACAATCGTCGCAAGAAGGCTGCTGAGGCGTGAGCCATGGAGGAAGTAGTTGAAATCGACAACGACTTCGAACTTTTTTTGTTTGAGGTCTTTGCGAGCATGCGGCTCAATACCGACACTTGGAATACCTTCCGCACGCATTGAACGCGCCTATCGACTTTACCTGATCTGACACGATTTACCATCGGGAGCCTCATGAACTTCTACCACATCAATCGCGAGGAACGGCATTTTGGCTTTCTGTTCTTCAACGCGCTGCTTTCGAATCCGCCATTCAGGCAGGAGATGTTTGCCTTGATGAATTCACGCGCAGCCGTGAGTCTTGACGCAGCGGAATTCGACATTTACGCCGAAGTCGCGATCTTCCGGGACCATTGGAATGCGCTCGGAAATCACAACAATTATAGCGCCGAACTCCACTCCAAACGGCTCGAGGTATTATCCGTAATACTTGGCACGAACGGGATTGACCCGGCAATCATTCAGGAGCATGACATGTTCTGGACGGGTTCCGTGGGCGCAAGCAAGCTGTGGTATCCCGGCAAATGGTCCGAGCGGAAAATTCAGGAAATCGAGGATGCACGAAAAATCGAAAAGAAACGGCTTTGGCGCTGCCGCTGGTTGTGCAACGCCAAACCGGATGTGATGATACATTCCGGAAACGACGTCCTGTTCATCGAGATCAAGGTTGAGAGCGGCATGGGTATGGGAAACAATGGGTATGATCAGGTGCAGACGCAGGACGATATTATCAGAACTGGCAAGCGGGTCATCGACTGGATGAAGGACGCGAATGTGCAAAGAATGACGCTGACGCACATCGAAGACCACTGCGGGATCACGTGGAATGAGGTTATTGATTGCTTCAGCAAGACCAGAACGCGGTCCAATGCGGGTGCGGAGATGATTGAACGGCATTTACTGCATATGCCACAGGCAGCGGCCATGAGGCATAGAAGCACATAGAATTCCGGATATTGGATGCGACGAAGTCGAACGCTCATGAACCTGTGAATATGGAAGCACATCGTTTTCATGACAGTCAGTTTGTAATAAAAGCCACAACAGGAGGATATATGGATGCAACATCGTTGGTGCGCGTAATCGATGAATGGACTGATCGCCTGGCGAGCCTTTCGGAGCGGGCGGCAATGGAAGTTGTCGGTTCGAGATGGACGAGGAAGGAAGTGCTCGGACATCTGATCGATTCCGCCGCGAACAACCACCACCGCTTCGTGCGACTGCAACAAGGCGATCTTGAGGGATTTCCGGGCTATGAACAGGATGCGTGGGTGGCCGCCGGAAATTACAATCGGAACGCGTGGAGAAATATCGTCGGCTTGTGGAACCTGTACAACCGGCAGCTGGCCATCGTCATCGAGAACGCGGATCAGAGCTGCGAAGGCAACAGATGGAAGGAAAAGGATGTAGACTTCCGTTTCCTGGTCGAGGACTACGTGGCGCACATGCTGCACCATCTTCGGCAGATTGGGTGATGACGCTGTGGTGAGACGTTGAAGGAAAAAGATTAAGGGCGAACATATCGAGACCCACAATGGCGTGGGGGTTAGTTCATGAGATCAGGAAGATTCTAGCCGTTTTTGCAAGATGTCATAAGGAGGGGAAAGGGCATAGGGGAACATTGCTGGTGCAAACGCGCATTGCCGTGTTGCGTCAATAATTCATCGTACTCTGATCACTGAACACGAAGGGAGGCTGGAGGGGACGTCTACATAGCGAGAGGACTGATATTACCGAGATCCGAAGACGCAAACTGGTCGTTGCATCGGAAGCCGATGTTACAGAGCAACGCGAGGACGATGAGAGGGAGCGCGGGATCGGCGGCGGCTTGGGAAGGAAGTGGGTGATACATGAATCGCCCACTCTTCGCAACGCGGAGATCGCCGGGGCGATACATGAAACGCCCACTCTGGCAACGCGGAGATCGCCGGGGCGATACATGAAACGCCCACTCTTCGCAGCGCGGAGATC
>CAYJMN010000078.1:0-5808 GCA_964371045.1 uncultured Chromatiales bacterium
AAGAGCCAAGAGCCAAGAGCCAAGAGCCAAGAGCGAAGAGCCAAGAGCCAAGAGCCAAGAGCTAAGAGCTAAGAGCCAAGAACCAAGAGTTAAGCGCAGAGGCCGAGAGCAACTCCGCATAGAGTACGCATGTGTGTTACGAAAGTATCCGCAACGATTTACGTCCGAAAATTCATCCCTCACGACCTGTAACTCGCGCAGTCGAACTCCAGGCTCCAAGCTCCACGCTCCAAGCTCCGAGCTCCACGCTCCACGCTCCACGCTCTACGCTTTGGCCTTACGCTCCAAGCTCTTAGCTCTTGGCTCCACGCTCTTCGCTCTTAGCTCTTCGCTCTTGGCTCTTAGCTCTTCGCTCTTGGCTCTTCGCTCTTGGCTCTTAGCCTCCCGCAAACAGCGAGGTCAATTCGAATTTCTCCGAATCCACCAGACCCAGATCGGTGACCTTCAAGGCGGGTATGGGCGAGAGGGCGAGGAATGACAGCGTCATGAAAGGATCCGGCAGCGTGCAGCCGAGCGAATGCGCTGCGGCGATCAGGGCGTCCACCTTCGCGCGAACATACGCGAGCGGCTGATCCGATACGAGACCGGCAATCGGCAACGGGAGGGCTTCGATTACCACCGCATCGTCCACGACGCACTGACCGCCATCCATGTGTATCACCTCCAATGCGGCGGCGTAGATGTCGATGTCGTTCGTTCCGACGACGATGATGTTGTGCGCGTCATGTGCCACAGTGGATGCCAGTGCACCGCGTCTGAGTTTGAAACCGCGCACGAATCCGATGCCGATATTTCCCGTGGCCCTGTGACGCTCGATCACGACGAGTTTCAGCAAGTCGCGATCAATGTCGCTCACGACGTGGTCGTCCACGATCCTGGGTTCTTCGACAGCCGAGCGCGTGGTGATCTGGCCCGGCACCAGATCGATGACTTTGATCCTCGTGTCGGGTAGTGTGGGTACCATGAAGCTGTCTCTCCAGAACGGTCCGACATGCATCGTGCCTCTCATCGGCGCGAGATCGGGTAACCCGTCGGTAGTGAACAGTGATTTTCCGTCTCGCGCCACCAGCGCTCCTCGGTGATAAACCTGCTCGGCGCGGATGTCGCGCAGATCGCGGCACACCACGAAATTGGCCAGGTATCCGGGGGCGATGGCGCCATGGTGCTTGAGCCGGTAATGCCGCGCCGTGTTGATGCTCCCCATTTGTATCGCGATCACAGGATCGATGCCGAAAGCGACAGCCTCGCGTACATGATGATCGATGTGCCCTTCGTCTTCCAGATCGGCCGGATGCTTGTCATCGGTGGCGAAAGACATATTGACCGCATTCCTGGGCGTCACCAGCGGGAGCAGATCGCGAAGGTTGCGTTCCGCCGTGCCCTCGCGAAGCAGGATGTGCATACCCAGACGCAGCTTCTCGCGGGCCTCTTCCAGTGTCGTGCATTCGTGATCGCTCTCGATGCCTGCGAGGATGTAGGCATTGAGGAGTTTCCCGCTGAGGCCGGGGGCGTGCCCATCGATTCGCTTTCCGCGTGATGCGTCGATTTTGGCGAGTTCAGATTCCTTCCCCAGATAGACTGCCGGATAATTCATCATCTCGGCCACTCCCGCGGCGTGTTCGTGACCGGTATAGGTCAGGATGTCCTCGGCTGTGAGACGCGCGCCCGAGGTTTCGAGATGCGTCGCCGGCACGCAGGACGAGATCATGACGAATAATTCCAAAGGAACTTTCTGTCCGAAATACAGCACGTATTCGAGTCCGCGCACGCCCAGCACGTTCGCGAATTCATGTGGATCCACCACGCAGCCCGAGGTGCCTCTCGGTACCACCGCCCGCGCGAATTCGTGTACGGTCAGCATGCTGCTTTCGAGATGAATATGTCCGTCGATGAACGCCGGCAGCAGGAAGGTTCCCGTAAGATCCACGGTTTCGAGGCCCTCGTATGCTCCGATGCCGACGACGCTGCCTCCAGTGACCGCGACGTCGCCGCCGTGCAGTTCCCCGCTCAGGACGTTGACGATAGTGGCGTTTCTGAAAACGATGTCGGCGGGTTCCTCACCGCGCGCGACGGCAAGTTTCTGGCGAAGGAATTCCATGTAGACTCCTGCGATCTGTGTACCCAAAAAAACACAATTCCCGAACAACAGTCAATCTCTCAAAAAATCGTTGCAAAGAGGGTAAAGGATAATGGGTCGTGAAAAGGTGAAAAGGTAGGATCGTGAAAGGGTGAAAAGGAAAAAAGGTTAAAAAGTAGGATCGTGAAAAGGTGAAAAGGAAAAAAGGTGAAAAGGTAGGATCGTGAGAAGGTGAAAAGGTGAGAAGACCAGAGCGCTTGGACGTGAAAGGGTGAGAAGCTGAAAAGGGGAAAAGGTAAGAGCGCTTAACCTTGCATCCTGTGAGAGGGGCTCAGCATTTAGATATCCTCCCGCAGGGAGCAAAATCTCTCTTGCATCCTACCTTTTTACCTTTTTTCCTTTTCACCTTTTCACGACTCCTACCTTTTCACCTTCTCACCTTCTCACCTTCTCACCTTTTCACCTTATCACGGCCCTACACCCTTTACCATCTTTACAAATCGTAAATCCCCAATATGAAACCTGACAGGGGTGCGTGCGTAGAAGGGAGCTGTGAACGAATCCATCTCAATTCATGCAACGAAAGGCGCTGTCGTGACGACTGAAGAACGCATACCGGACGAAGCGAACATCAGCTATCGATGGAAGATTCTGCAAATCATCGGTATGGCGCTTGTCGGCGTATTGATCTTGCTCGCCCGGTTGTACGGCGCATTCTGATCGTGGCCGGGGAGAGGAAATCGTCAATTCTCCTATTTTCTGGGCAGCATGATACGGAACGTCGTACCCTTTCCGGGCGCGGTGTCGTGCACGAAGAGCTTCCCGCGATGATAGTCTTGCACGATGCGGCGGGAGAGACTCAGCCCCAAACCCCATCCGCGTTTCTTGGTGCTGTAACCCGGCCTGAAAATGTCCTTCTTCACCCGTGATTCAATTCCCTTGCCGTTGTCCCTCACGTCGATGATGATATGGCGCGATGATTCTGAAATGAAAAACTCGATCTTTCCTTCATTGCTCTCCATGGCGTCGAGTGCATTTTTCATCAGGTTCTCGAACACCCACTCCAGGAGCTCGGCATTGTAACGCGCAGTGATTTCCGCTCGTTCGGGAACAATGATTGCGACTTTCTTGCCGAACTGCGGCGTACGCTTCCTGTAGTAATCCGCCGATTTGTTGATCGTGATCATGAGATTTTGTTCGTCGAGCTGCGGGTTCGATCCGATTTTGGAAAAGCGCAGCGCGATGCGGTTGAGCCTGCCTACGTCGTTCTCCATTTCGGTGAGCGTTCGATCAATCGCTTCCGGATCGTCCGCCTGCGAGCGCAGCAATTCCAGCCATCCCATCAGACTCGAAAGCGGGGTCCCAAGTTGATGCGCCGTTTCCTTCGACATGCCGACCCAGATGTTCGCCTGCTCGCTCCGCTTGATATAGCTAAAGCCGATGTAACCGATGAGGATGAACATGCTCGCGACCAGAATCTCGACGTACGGCAGCAAACGGAGGTCCTTCACCAGTTCGGACTCGTCGTAGTAGACATAATTCAGGATGAGGGAATCCCTGTGTTTGACAACGATGGGAGGGTTGACCGCCGCCATGCGATCTCGTTCCTCTATAAAAAATTGGGTGACCTCCTCGGGAGACATAGCGGCATTCGTGTCGATATTCCTGCTGCTGGACGGTACCAGCTCGGGGTCCGTCATCAGAATCGGGAAATCGATCATCTTGACCATATCGAAGTGAAAGCTATAATCCGCCGATTGCGAAGCATCGTTGACGATGTATTCCAACGCCTTGACGTAAATACCGGCGCTGACCCGCTCACGCTCCTGCAGCTTCCCGACAATGGACTGCGTGTAAAACAGCACGCTGATCACGATCAAAATCGCGAGCACCACGAGCACAATTTTAAAATTCGCTGACACAGGGCGATGCTTCATCTTCTCACCATTCGCATGGAACAAGAAAGTATTCTACGAAACCCCCAGTCCCGATGAAAGGGAAAAATCACGCATGGATTTTCCAAGGACTATTCGGTAGGATTCGTGAGAAGGTAGGATTCGTGAGAAGGTGAAAAGGTGAAAAGGTAGGATTCGTGAAGGGAACAGGTAAGAGCACTTAAACTTTTATCCTGTGAGAGTTGCTCGGGATCAGGAGACCCAACCGCAGGGAGAAAGATCTCTCTTTGATCCTACCTCGCCACGGCGAGTTTTCGGGCTGCGGCCTTCGACTTTTTACCTTCTCGCCTTTTCACGATCCCCTCCTACCTTTTCACCTTTTTACCTTTTCACCTTTTCACGACCCCTTTACCCTTTACTCTTCACCCTTTACCTCAACAATCGTGGTACACCTGCTGTCCGAGGTTTCTCTGTGATAGACGTAGGTTGGGTCCTCGACGCGGAGTACGGAACAGCTTCCACGTATTCGTCGGAGGAGGTCCGCATCTTCGCCGTAGCCGTCCCGCCATCCGCCGGCCACTTCGATGACGCCTCGCCGGGCGAAGAAGGTCCCTCCGATCGCGCACTGCTCAACGGCGATACGTCTATCCGGCGCATCCAGATCGGGAACAAAGCGCTGGTCGAAATCGCCGATAACGCGGACTCCTCCATGAATGAATAGAACCTCCGGCCACTCAAGAAACAGCCTGACCCGGCGTCGCAGATGATCCGTCTCGTACTCGTCGTCCGAATCCAGGAAGGTGATGATGTCGCCCGCCGCCCGGGTCATACCCAGGTTGCGGCTGCGCGCGGGTCCGAAATTGTCGTGCCGCGAAACGGACATGCGCGATTCGGTCAGGGCTATCGACGCCAGCAGGCTTTCGGTTTCGTCGGTGCTTCCATCGTCCTCGACCAGCAGTTCCCACTCAGTCCAGCGTTGCGCCCGCACGGACGCGATAGCCCGCGGCAGCAAAGCAGCCCGATTCCAGGTTGTCAGGATTATGGAGACCAATGGATTTGTGCTCATGTTTCGTACAACGATTCTCGGAGAAAAAGAGTTCAAGGAATTACGGATTTTGGGAAGTGGGGTCGGGGAGCTACGGATTGAGTTTCTGTGATCCTGGATTTCAGGTTGGAAGAGACGCTGAGACTCCAAATTCGATCGACACCCACACCTTAGAGCAATACGAGTCGATGCATCAGGCCACCACACCGGCGGAAATGTCGAATCCGCGCCCCCGCGAGGTTGCACCGAACCGGTGGGCTCTCATCGATTCACGAATCATGACTCCTATAATCCGCAATACTCCCAACCTTACAATTGCATTAATTTTTCAAAAACCGGTATCCGGCTCTTGACTTTGCAGATTTCCTTCCGTAGGTTTCTTGCGTAGCCTGAATCATACCCTCATGTCCGGTAATATAATCGCAGTTGCGCAAATTTAATTTTTGCGTTTTGTTCTGCGTTGAAACCGGTGAAGGTCAGGTACTTGAAGTTCCGGGATATGAAATCGCTTTGTAGTGTGACGATGCCTCGCATCCTCACCATAGCCGACTCCGTAACGCGCGGATAATGCGCAGGTATTTATGGTAATCCGGGGGTAGCCCCGATCAGTGGTCTGAAAGTTCCCGGCGGTCACAGGCGCGACAATATGCCCGAAGACCGCATGAATACAGCTCCGAATCCATGGTTCCCGTTCCGGACCGCAAAGTGCGGTTTGGATACATCCACGCGGTTCACTAATTTTCGGAGAGGCCTATGAAAACGCCCTGTTTCACTTCAGTCATGAAGGGATC
>CAYJMN010000078.1:5908-23952 GCA_964371045.1 uncultured Chromatiales bacterium
AATCGATCAATCGATCAATCGATCAATCGATCAATCGATCAATCGATCAATCGATCAATCGATTCGTGATCTCTTCTCCAGTTTCATCCCGCGCACCTTTCTATCCTCACTCGGCATTGTTCTGATGCTGATGATCTGCATTCCCGTCGATTCCGCCATCGCGCAAATCCATGAGAAGGACCCCTATGCGACCCTGGCGCCGGGGGATCAAGTCAATCCTACCATTACGCGACCCGCGCAGGAAGACTTCACCATTGTCGTGTGGGAGGACCACAACGGCAATGGTGTCGATATCTTCGCGATGAAGGTCGACAACGTCAACGGTTTGCCGATGTGGGGAGAGTTTGATGGTATGCCCGTGTGCCAGGCGAGCGGTGACCAGGGCAATCCCCGCGCGGCATACGATTCGCTCGGCAACGTCGTTGTAGTCTGGGAAGACTACAGAGACGGAAACCAAGCGCATATTTTCGCGCAGGCGTTGTATGTATCGGATGGCACCAAGTTGCCAAACTGGCCGACGAACGGGCTGGCGATTTGCGACCTCGACAGCCATGCCGAGCGGCCGCGTATTGTGGGCTCCATCGACGGCGTCTTCATTGCCTGGGTGGATTGGCGAAATTCGCCCGACCCACCCGACGACCCTCAACGGGACATCTACTTGCAATTCATCTCCACGGTGGATGCGGATTATCCCCAAGGCGCGGGTTTTACTTGGCAGGCAAACGGCAAACCCGTTCCAATCAACCTCGATAGTGACCAAATCAACGTGGAACTCGCCAGGGATTACATTTGGAAGGAGGTCGCCGATCAGCCTGATCGCAGCGGCGTGATTCTGGTGTATCAGGACAAGCGCCACAACGGCGCGACAACAGGCCAACCGGTCTGGAACATCTATGCGGACCGTTACAACGCATACGGCGGATGGGAGTGGGGGGATGAACACCTCGACTTGTCCTACGAGGACCAGACCATGCCTCAGCTCGTGGTTACCGGTCAGCTCCACGGTGAAGGGGCGACCATGGCGTTGGTATGCTGGCAGGATGACAGGTCCGATCCCGGAGTTTCCACCGCCTGGGACATCAGGGCGCAAGTGGTAAACCGTACCGACGGGTCAACACCGCCGGGGAGTGGTTTCGCGATCTGCAACCACGACGATGCCCAGCAATTGCCGGAGCTCGCCCTGTACGAGTACTGGGTGACTCCCAACGATCCGACCACCTACCACGCCAGCGCGATCTGTGTGTATGAGGACGACAGATCCGTACAAACGGCCACGGATGTGTATTACAGCGCGGTGGATCTGGTGAATGCCTCGCTGTACAATGCCAACACCAACGATGGCGACGTGGTATGCGCGCTTGGCGGCGATCAGCGTCAGGTACGCGTGGATGCCGTGCGCAGCGAAGGTGCCGCGAACGTGATCTGGCAGCACAATGCCGGTACGAACGGCGATGAAGACATCATGTATCAATCCATCGACTTTATCTCGCTGCAGACCCGCTGGACGAGCGGTGCGGGCAAAGTGGTGACGGAGGCGAAATTCGAACAGGCCAATCCGCAGGTTGGCGGCAATGTGTTCGCATGGGCGGACGCGCGGCGCGAACTGTGGGGAGCCAATATTCCGGAAGATTGGAACATCCATCTCCAGACCCCGGGCGAGTGCGTGGGTCCGACGGACATGGCCTGGCGGGACGTGTTCGCCGAAGTGCGGCAGACCGGCGACGCCTCGCAAATGCGCTTCGCCACGGATGCCGAGAACAACACCTTCGTCGTCTGGAAAAAATCCACCGGCACCGCCGGCGAGTACGACATCTACGTCCAGCGCCTGGACGTGCATGGCGTCCCCCGTTGGACCAACAGCGGCATCCCGCTTGCCGAAGGGGCTGTTGTCGACCATCCCGCGATTACCATCAGCGACGTTGTCGGCGGTGCGCAGGTGGTGTGGGAGCAGATGAAAGCAAACGGCCAGATTGAAATATGGTATGCCAGGATCTCACCTGCTGGAGTCGTGGTGGACGGGCCGGAGATGTTAATAACGGATCCTATCGGTGGGACTGACGACTGCACAAATCCCATGATCGTATATACGGCTATAACGGTTGACCCCGATCCGCTTAATTCCGGTACAATTGTACCGATCTACCCTGCCTACTTTGGCTTTATTTTTCTCGGTAAGATTTGGTATGCCGTTAAGGATGTAGCTGCGGCACCAGCGTCCTCAAATCAGGTTAGTCCCCCCTCAGGAACAATATGGACAAGTATAGAGAAAATGGTATCTCCTCCAGGGGAACACCTCTATCTTGTCGGCACAGGTGTCGATCCCGCATCGAATCCAGAGTGGCTAGGCATGTATGCCCGCTTCACAAATGCCCTCGATTTTGTTGCCTTCTCACCACCTGTAGCTGTAGACTTTGGCGGAATCGACCTGGCGTTGGATTCCTACGATGTCGGTGGTAGTCAGGATGCAATTGTGGTTGTCGCAAGTAATGCCGGCGCTAACGGTGCGCAACTCGAAGCTTACTGGATGAGTGTGCAGCCAAATCCTTTGCACTATGGAGGAATAATCGAGCCGACAACAGCATCCAACGAACGTATTTCCCATCCCCGTTTGGCACCCGACAAT
This sequence comes from uncultured Chromatiales bacterium, assembly GCA_964371045.1. GTDB lineage: Bacteria > Bacteroidota > Ignavibacteria > SZUA-365 > SZUA-365 > JAOSJT01. Next base: position 8,532 of record CAYJMN010000078.1, read on the forward strand.
CAGAGGGCACCTAACTCATATGGAGGTATGATGGTTGTCTGGGATTATGAGTACCCTGTCATGGGTGTGCAGAAGCACAAACTGAGGACCGACAAACTCATCTATAATCCAGCGCAAACTCCACAGACAATTAACTGGTGTCCGACACCCGCACATCTCCCTCCCGGTCGAATCGATGTAGCCGGTCCATACAATACGGCATCTGAGCCTGAAATCGCACGAATCAACGCTCCAAATGATCTCGACACTCTTGCTTTTATCACGTGGGAGGGGCTGACCGAAATCTGCTCGCCCACGCGACCCCGCGAGGTGGTGGGGAATTGGGTGGCGTATAACTTCTACCCCGTACCAAACAGGGGCCCGCAATGGAGCAGTGAAAAGGCTCTCAGCCCCGGTGGTGGCAATTACACACAGACAAAGCCGCTTGTGCAGACTTCCGACGGGAACACCGTGCGCCTGTACTGGATCGACGGGCGCGGTGCCGGCGACCTGGTTATGAGCACGCGTCTGCGTGGCGCTGAAGGAGATGCGATCTACTGGCTGAAGGATGTCGCGGATGAGCAACAACCTGTTCCAGTCCATCTCCGGCTCGGGGAAAGCTATCCCAACCCGCTCTCCCTTCGCGGCGGTGGACTCTCGCATGTCGCCGTCGAAGTGGACCGTGAACAATTCATCTCCCTGAAAATCCACGACGCGCTTGGCCGCGAAGTGGCGGTGGTGTACGAAGGCATGCTGCCCACAGGAAAGCATGTCCTGCGTCTGGACGCCTCGGTCTTCAGCCCCGGCACCTATTACTACGTGCTACGCGCTGATGGTATTCTTGCAACGCGCGGCGTAGTGCTCGTGCGTTGAGTCGCCGTTCAGCCACCCGCTCCCGGATCACCGTTCGGGAGCGGGTGGCATTTTTTCGTTCTGTACTTACATATAGCGACAACATATCATAGAGCGGAGAAGGCCATGAAAAATATGATATACTCACTCCTGTTGGTCTTTCTACCTATTGTCCTCCACGCCGGAGGCGGCGATGCGCAATCATATACCCTCCCTCCCTGCTTCATTCACAACGCGGGACAATGGGAGAGTGGTATGCGCTATGCATTGCTCGGGGGGAATGGTTCGGTCTGGTTCCGCGATGATGGCATTGTAATAGCACGGCCCCGTACCAGTAAACCGAGCCCATCAGAGGAATTGCATGCCGTAGCAGAGGAAGACAACATGTTCGAGGTGCTGTATCTGCGTTTTATCAATTCGTCGTCGCGCATGCGATTGCGTGCGAGGGACACTTTGTCCTCGGTGACGCATTTCTATCTTGGCAGGGACAGCGCGCACTGGCGAGACCATGTTTCGAATCACTCAGGAGTTCGCTATGAAAACCTGTGGGATGGCGTGGACCTGGAGTTTGATTTCTCCGGTGAAGCAGAGGGGGAGGGTTGGAAAGAGCTAGCTCCGGGTGGTGGTAGTCATCCAGCGATACTTGTACGCGAGACAGTGGCTGGCGCTATCGCTCAACATCGTATCGAATTATCCGGCGGTGTGGCTCATGAGGCTCGCTACCTGCAGCCCGAGGCATTGTCCACCTATATGACCTTTATAGGCAGTGCACACATTGGGACAGTTCGGAGTGAGGGACCGTATATCTATCTGTATGGTGAGGCAACCAGCCCAGAATTTCGAACTTTCAACGCGTGGAAGGGAGTGATGCCCGGTAGGACTTCCCAAGTTCTGGTCAAATACATACCTGAATCCAGAAGCGTTGTATATAGCACATACCTTGGACCGACATATCAGAATATTCCAACCATCACACCATTTACTGGTACGCAATCCAGCACATTTGCATCGCGCTCGAACAGGAGCTATATCTTTATTTCCAGCGGTGGTGAATTTCCGATCACGCACGCACTTCAGGATTCGGAGGGCCCGGGCGCGGTCGGGTACGGATTTCCTGAGCAGGCGGTTTTGTTAGCGCTCGATACTGCGGGGATGCTACTTACCTCAACCTATGTGGGCGGACCGGGGATGCTAACACCGCAGGCTGTTAGTATTTGTCGTGAGGAAATCTATATCTTCGGGGTCGCCACTGGAGATAGTTCAACGCACATCCGTGCGATTACTGCTGATGCACTGGAACCTATATCACCGAATACATCGGAACCGACGCATCTTTCTACACGGCACGCCGGTGTATTCGGCATCCTGAATCCATCGATAGATACTCTACGATACATGACATATATTTTCCCATCATCAAAAGCACGCAGGATGGATCAAACTAGCTCCTTGCGATATTGCATGCATGTCTCCGAAGCCGACGGCAGTGCGATTTTCTTGTTTGAACAAAACGGTGCCGGGATACCAAATGCCCCGCTACGCAACTCACTCATCTCCTCGGAGGATATCTACGGTAAGGCAGGAGTATACATTGCAAAATATTCTCGGATGCGGAATGACTATGAATACGCAACTTGGTATGGGTATAAAGATAGGGATTTTAAATTTCATTCGTCATACCTTCGCGAAAACGGAGATCTCTTTCTTGCAGGAGTATCGGCGCCATGGTTCAGGTTGGAACGTGAGCCTGCCTCTCTGCCGGGGCAGTGGAAAAAATTTGGAAGCGATTCGCTTGACCATCACTCTGCGTCCTTGGTGCTTGGTTGCCTTGATGCTCAAGGGCGGAGCAGGGGTGGTTGTGAATTGTGGTTCAGGGGGGATATGTTTGGGTCAACTGGATTACAAGAAATCACTGAGACTATGTGTGATCACATCCTGGTTCGCGGTTGTTATTCGATTCAGGACACAATGCGTCGGATTGATCGTTTCCCCATGGTGAACGCTTTTGATACCGCAAGCGTGGCATATCCGTCTACCCGGTGGGATCAATATTTGGTTTCTGTCGATGCCAACAATCTGGATGTATCGTACTCCTCGTATTGGAACCATCAGTATACACGGAGACAGGCTTTTCTGGCATTTCACATGAAGCGACCGAACGGCTACGTGATGTACAGCAACATGTATGCAGAGAATGAGATTCTCCCCACCCCCGACTGGCGCATACTTGGCAGTCAGGCGGATACAGGCTCGTATATGGTGGATATTCGCATCCCCACGCCCTGCTGGCGGCTGGGCTGCGACATCCGGGCGGTTGATACGCTACGCATCGAGAAGGTACGGGGGTACAGCGAACCACGGGTAATAGAAGTGGAGTATCTCGTCCCCAATCTCAGTCCCGAAAAGGCCGCGCGCATCCTGCAGGCCATGATAGAGCTACCACCGGGCTGCGAGCTTATCGGCGGAACGCCAGTGCAGCCCATGGTGCCGTCGGAGCTGTACGCCGGCAACACCGCGCGATGCTTCTGGCGCGTCCGCGTCCTCAATCCGGCTGTCCTCGGCGATACCGCGCGCATCCGTTGCCGCGTAATGTACATCGATCCCGAGTCAGGTCAGACCTGGCCCATAGCCGAGGAGGTCTGCGAGCACATCATGCACGTCGTGCGCTACGACGAAGCCGATCCGCGCCTGTCATGTACCGTAGAGGGGCCGGACTCGTTGTACTGGACAGACTCTGGCTATGCGTCGGAACCGGGTGGCGAGGTGGGGCTGATTCGCTACACGGCGACATACACGAACGTCAGCGGCGACACGGTGGATGTGATGCAATACCGCCAGAGCGCGTCGGCCTTTTGTCGCGTGGTGCGGAACGGCATCATACGCGGGAACATCCTGCCACCGGGCGATTCGTACAGTTTCTCCTTCGATGTGCGTCTCGATGCGTTGCGCTATGATCGCAGAATCGTGATCCGCACGGCTGCGGTGGACGGCCACGGCCTATCGTGGAGCGACTGCGAGAAAACCACCTACGTCCCCGGTATCCATGAAATACCCTGCACCGTCGCCGGTCCGGACAAGATCGTGTGGAACACCGCAACCGGCACCCCGATGCCAGCCTCGCCAAGCTATACGCTCACGCTCGATAACCCGCTCGACACCATCCGCGTCGATATCCGCGCTCGCCTCGATCTCGCACTCGCGCAACATCTCGCACCGGCTGCTGGAGAACAACTGCTTCGCGATCCCTTCAACATCGCCGCGCATGCACAGGAGCAGCGCAGTTGGCAACTCGAGCTTTCGAATCCACCAACACGCCCGACAGCGGATACGCTGTACTTTTTCTACACCGTGGACGGCGCAACGTATTACTGCACCAAGGTGGTAGAAATCGACGTAATCGATCAGACGGTACTCTGCTCCATCGCCGCACCACAAGCATTGACGGAACAGCAACTCGAAAATCATGAAAATGTACAATTTGATTACACGCTCTCAAACGTCGGAACGGTTCCCGTGAGTGTCACCCGCATCGATCTCGCCATCTCCCCAACTTCCGCTGTCCTCGTCCTCGATCCGCTCTCGCAACCCGGCGGCACAATAGCGCCAAGCGGCAATATCAACGGGCAATGGCGGCTACGACCACTCGCATTGCGACAAGATCGCACAGCCCACTTCGATGTCACCGCCTACGGAGCCGCCGACAGCATCCTCTCCGTCTGCACCCACGATCTGTACCTCCCCGGCATCGATGGATTGCTGTGCGCCATCACCTCACCAGACAGCGTGCGCTTTATCCGTGACCCGCTGCGCTACGATCCCGATCCCGTGCCCGTCAGGCTCGACCTGCGCAACATCCTCGATACGGAGGAAACACAAATCGAAGCGGAAATCGATCTCGCAAATACACCGCGCTTTGAACTCGCGACCAGCGAGACGGCGATCAAGACCCTTGCCTCCATCGACAGCAACGGCACGGCGCAACTGCAATGGCTGCTGCATCCCCTCCCCGACACCCTCACCGAAGCACAGGACATCACCATCCGCTACCGCTCCCTTGAGCAAGCCGAATGGAAAGAATGCAATGCCGAAATAATTATCGAAGCATATCCCCATGTACAGACAACGCACTGCGTTGTCTCCGGTCATGATTCATTACACATCGATCCCTTCTATGAACGGATCATCCCCGAACCCTTCGAAATCTCCTACACCGCCACCAACACCGGCACCGTCGCGCTGCACAACTGCGCGGCTACGATAATCCTGCCTCCTGAATTCGAACTCGTCAGCGGCACCGCGACACTAAGCTTTGGCGACCTGCTTCCCAACAACAGCTGCACCCGCTGGTGGTCGCTCAAAACAACCGCCGCGCTCTCGGACACGGGCACATATCCACTTAGCTTTACCTGGCGAAGCGATGAGCAGGGCAGCGTTGCGGGTTGCGAACATCGCGTGCATGTTATCGCCACGGCATCGAACGGCATCGTTTTCACACCGTTGCATCTGCATTTCGAGGCCGAGCAGAACGATCCGATTCCCGCCGCGCAGTACGTCGATCTTTGGACCGGCGGTGGACTCTCCATGCCGTGGACGGCGCAAGGTGGCCAGTGGTGGCTCGACGCCGATCCCGCAACAGGCGATCATGCCGCCCGTATCGCCGTGCAGCCCACCACCACCGCGCTGCCCGTCGGCCTCCACACCACCGCTATCAGTATCGCCGGTCAGGCCCCGAATCTGCCGAGGGATGTTGCGGTGACGTATGAAATTACCGGACTTGTCGGTGTGGAATCGGGTGCGGCTCCCGCCGCATTTGGCCTTGGCCCCGTTTGGCCGCAACCCGTGCCGTTGAATGGCGAAGCCCGTATCAGCATCTCCGTGCCCCCAGGCGAGTACGTGCGTCTCACCATCCACGACGCCCTCGGCCGAGAGGTGGCGGTGCTCCACGACGGTGTTATGCCTGAACAGGACCGTATCCTCCGCTTTACTCCCTCCACGCATCGCATGTCCGCCGGGATGTATTTCCTGCGCCTGTCCTCCGGTGCAGGGGAAGCGGTGAGGGTGGTGGTGGTGAGGCCGTAGAGACGCGCGGCCGCGCGTCTGCCCCACGAAGCCATTGCACAACGCTACCGGATATCGATATAGCATGATTAGCTCTGGCACCGAAGCCAGTAAGGAAAGAGAGTGAGGAGAGTAAAGAGGTAACGAGAAATGTCTCATATATTATTCTCGTTACTCTCTTTCCCTACTGAATTCGGCACGGATTTCAGCTCCGTGCAATGGTTTCAGGGCTCACGCGCCCACCACCAAACCTCTTTCAGTCCCTCAGGGATGGCACTTCCGAAACCATGTCGTACGAGTCAGGGGAAGTGTCCTCCCTTCGGGAGTCGTGATGTACGGGTGAGATCGCGTGTACCGCCAACTTGCGTTGGGAGTCAGAGGAAGTGTCCTCCCTCCGGGAGTTAGGAGATGCGTTTGAGATCGCGTGTACCCCCAACTTGCGTTGGAGTCGGAGGCCGCAGGCCGAAGACTCGCAGAAGCGAGGTGAGCAAGTGTTCTCTAATCTCCTTGTACGTTACGGAACGAATCATGCTTCGAGACGCCACCGAACAACGTCAGAGCATTTACTTGAGATCTTGCCGCGGTGGCTCCTCAGCATGACGAGCTTGAAATCGTAAATCGTACCTCGTAAATCGTAAATACCTTTGACCTTACCCGATTTCTCCGTAGATTTAAGGTTCGTAACGAGTTACGGGTAAAAAAATCTATGCTTATAAGTATGACAGGCTACGGAAGCGGAACGGCGTCGAATGATTCGGCCTCCGTCACCGCTGAAATCCGTTCAGTCAACAACCGATTCTACGAGTTCTCCGTGCGTCTGCCGAAATTCCTGCAGAGCAGGGAACTGGAGCTGAAGGAACTCGTACGGACCCGCGTAAAGCGCGGCAAGGTCAACCTGGCGGTCACCATGGATCGGACCGGGCACGAAGCTTCGCCGGTGCAGATCAACATGGACGCCGCGCGCACGTATCACGCCCTTCTTATGCAGCTGCAGCAGGCGCTCGGCCTCACGGGTGAGATCACGCTCGAGATGCTGCTGAAATTTTCCGATGTGTTCGCGGTTGACGAGTTGGACAAACTCTCCGATGTCGAGTGGGAGCTTGTGATCCAGGCGGTGAACGACGCGGTGGCGAGCATGCTGGACATGAAAGCGAAGGAAGGCGCGGAGCTGTCGGCCGACCTTGCCATGCGCTCTGAAATCATGAGGAAGGGCATCGACGCCGTGGAGCGTCTGGCGACCGGACGAGCGGATCTGGAACGCGCACGCCTCGTGGAACGCCTCCAGAACTTGATTTCCGACGACAAGATCGATCCCGATCGCCTCGAGCTGGAGATCGTTATGCTCGCCGATAAAATGGACATCACTGAAGAACTCGTGCGTTTCCGCAGCCATACGAAATTTTTCCTGGAAAATCTTGAATCAGATGAATCCGAGGGACGCAAGCTGTCGTTCCTTCTGCAGGAAATGAATCGCGAAGCGAATACCATCAGCTCTAAAAGCTATGATGCGGAGATCGCGCATATCGTGGTGTCCATCAAAGAGGAACTCGAGCGCATCCGCGAACAAATTCAGAATATCGAATAGATGTTGTTCGTTCTCTCTGCCCCGAGCGGCGCGGGCAAAACGACCATCGCGCGCAACATCCTGGAGCGTTTCCCCGCCATGCGCTTTTCCGTTTCAGCTACGACACGGGAACGTCGCCCGCGGGAAGTGGATGGAAAAGATTATTTCTTTCTCACGCGATCCGAATTCGAACGGCGCATGGCCGATGACGGGCTCGTTGAGTGGGAAGAAATTTATGGAAATCTTTACGGCACCCTGCGTTCGCAGGTTGATGAAGCCTTGCTCGAAGGTGAGCACATGTTGTTCGATATCGATGTAAAGGGCGCCCTTGCCATAAAGAACCTGTACGGCGGTCGGGCGGTGCTGATTTTCATCATGCCGCCCAGTCTGGACATCCTGCGCAAGCGTCTGGAGCACCGCGGAACCGACAGCGCCGAAGTGGTCGAACGGCGCATGCGGCGATCCGCCTGGGAATTGGAACAGGCGTCGCTCTTCGATCACGTGGTGATCAACGATGATCTTGCGCGCTCCATCCCGGAAGTCGAGGCGCTGATTGAAACGCAACTGAAAAAAGAAGTATAACTGCAATTATTACTCATAGAGGAGTTGTTAATGTCCCTCGAACCTCTGAATCTCACCATCATCGATTCCCATGCCGAGAATATCTACGAGGCCATCGTCGTTCTCTCGCGCCGCGCCCGACAGATCAACGAAGAGATCAAGATCCGCCTGAACCAGGAACTTGAGATGTTCACCACGCGCATGGAGTCCGATGAGGAAATCGAAACCAACCCCGAGCAGATGCGCATCAGCATCGAGTATGAGAAGATGCCCAAACCCACGCAGCAGGCCGTCGCCGACCTGATGGCCGATCGCATTACCTATCACTACAAGGAAGAATGAGCCTTCGGGGTAAACACATCCTTGTAGGGGTGACGGGCAGCATCGCGGCGTACAAGTCCGCTCTGCTTGTTCGAGAACTGGTGAAGGCAGGCGCCGAGGTGCGGGTGATCATGACGCCCTCCGCCTGCGAATTCATCACTCCGCTCACGCTCGCGACGCTCAGCCAAAGCGACGTGGTGCTCGATATGTTTCCCGCGGACCGGTCCAAAGGCACCTGGCACATTCATCTCGCTCTCTGGGCGGATCTGATGATCATCGCGCCGGCTTCGGCGAATACCATCGCGAAAATCGCGCACGGCATGGCCGATAATGCCCTGACTTCGCTTGTGCTCGCCCTCCGCTGTCCGATGATCGTGGCGCCCGCCATGGATACCGACATGTTCGAACATGTGGCGACGCAGGAAAATATCGACATCCTGCGACGCCGCGACGTGGACATCGTCGAACCTGATTCCGGCGAGTTGGCATCGGGCCTTCATGGAATGGGTCGCCTTCCCGAAACGGAGGTGCTGCTTCAGGCTGTGCTGCGCCACTTGCGCCATAATCTCGATTTGCAGGACAGAACCATCCTTATTACCGCCGGACCGACGCGCGAAGCTATCGATCCCGTGCGCTACATAGGCAACCGCAGCTCGGGCAAAATGGGCTTCGCCGTGGCCGATGCCGCCGCCAGGCGAGGCGCCCGCGTGTTGCTCGTCAGCGGACCCGTGCAGCTCGCCACTCCCCGTGGTGTCGAGCGCATCGACGTGGAAAGTGCGACCGACATGTACGACGCCGTCATGTCGCGTGCCGATGAAGCCGATATCTGCGTCCTCAGTGCCGCAGTCGCTGATTTCACCCCTTCGCACCCGTCCGATCATAAAATCAAGAAATCCGCGGATAACGAGAGCGGAATGACGCTGCGGTTCGAACGCACGCCCGACATTTTGCGCAGCCTCGGAGAACGCGGCGGGGCAATCCGAGTCGGTTTCGCACTCGAGACCGCAAATGAGATCGACAATGCGCGAACAAAGCTTATCGGTAAAAACGCCGATCTCATCGTGATGAACAATCCGCTCGCCGAGGGTGCGGGTTTCGGTTCCGATACGAACCTGTGCGTGTTGTTTTCGCGTGACGGATCGGAAGACCATCTGCCGCTGATGCCCAAAAGGGAGCTGGCGGACATCATTCTGGACAAGGCTCTCGCGCTGCTTCTCGCTCGCGCCGATTGATGGGTTTGCATCCTTTTCCCGGGGAGCGTAGTTTCAATTTCCGTTCAATGTTCTCACAATGTCCGGCCAATGACAGTGTCAGATCTGCATCGCTACCTCCGACAGCAGCAAGAAAGGTTTGGAGACCTGCTCTACATCGAGCGGGATGTTTTGCGTCGTGTTACTCTCGCGTCGCAGGGTCTGGTGGAGGAGAACGGAGCGGTGGATGAAATGTGGAAATCCGCGGCTTCGCTGGATGAGCTGAACTCCATGATCTGCGGGTGCAAAAAATGTCCGCTCGGAGACACGCGAACGAAGTTCGTCTTTGGCGTTGGTAATCCCGCCGCCGATGTCGTGATCGTCGGGGAAGCGCCCGGAGCTGAGGAAGACAAACGCGGCGAGCCGTTCGTGGGAAGGGCAGGACAGCTTCTCAACGACATTCTTCTGGCGGTGAAGTTCAAACGAGAAGATGTGTTCATCTGCAACATCCTCAAGTGCCGACCGCCGAACAACCGCGATCCCCTCGCCACCGAAGTGGAGCAATGCGAACCGTATCTCCACAAGCAGCTCGAACTGCTGCGTCCCAAAATTCTTCTCGCCGTTGGCCGCATCGCGGCGCAAACCCTTCTCCGGACCAACGACTCGCTTACGAAATTGCGCGCCACCGTACATGAATACCATGGGATTCCGCTCGTGGTGACCTATCATCCTGCCGCGCTGCTCCGCAATCCCAACTGGAAGCGTCCCACCTGGGAGGACGTGCAGAAATTCCGCGCGCTGTACGACAAGATCATTTCGGACAGCAAGGCCTGAGAGCATGGAAGCGCCATTTCCACCATATACCGCCGAATACACCGAGAGCCGCGGTTCGCTGCGTGTCCCTCCCCAGGCCATGGATGTCGAGCGCGCCGTGCTTGGCGCGATGCTGCTCCAGCCGGAGAGCACGATTTCGCATGTGTTGTCGCTTCTTACCAGGGACGCGTTTTACGCCGAAGCCCACCGCACGATTTTCGACGCCATCGCCCGGTTGTTCGTACGCCAGCAGCCGGTGGATGTGATCACCGTGGGCGAAGAACTGCGACGCTCCGAGACGCTCGAACCAGTGGGCGGCATGATGTATTTGACCCAGCTGACCGGAGAAGTGATTTCACCGGCGCACATCGAGTATCACTGCCGTATCGTGCTGGAAAAGGCCATAAAACGGCAGCTTATCGAACTGAACACCACCCTCATCACCGAGTGCTATATCGAAAGCAGTGACGCTTTCGAGATGATCGACAAGGCGGAGGAAGAGATATTCTCGCTGTCGGAAAAGCACATCAAGCAGAGTTTCACCGAAATCCGCGTTATCGTAAAGCCGCTGCTGGACAAGGTCTACAAGATTTCGCAGGAGCATTCGGGAGTGACGGGCGTGCCGTCCGGGTACCACTTCCTTGACGATAAAACGGGTGGATGGCAGCCGACGGATCTCATCATCCTCGCTGCGCGGCCTTCCATGGGGAAGACCGCGCTCGCCTTGTCGATGGCGCGCAATGCCGCCATCGACGCGGATACGCCGGTAGGAATTTTCAGCCTCGAAATGTCCAGCGAGCAGCTGGCCCTGCGTCTGCTCTGCGCGGAGGCGCGCGTCAACATGCAGCTCGTCCGCACCGGACGTATCCGTGAAGAAGACTTCAATCGCCTGGCGCGCTACGTCGGCAAACTCGAGCGTGCGAGGATGTTGATCGACGATACACCGGGCATATCCATTCTCGAGTTGCGCGCGAAAGCCCGGCGCATGGTGCACGAGCACGGCGTGAAGGTGCTGTTCATCGATTACCTGCAGCTCATGAGCGCTCCGCTTGTGCGTGAAAGCCGCGAACGTGAAATCGCTTCCATCAGCCGTTCGCTCAAAGGCCTGGCGAAGGATCTCAACGTGCCGGTCATCGCGCTGTCGCAGCTCAACCGCAGCGTTGAAAGCCGCGCCGGCGGCAAACCCATGCTGGCCGATCTCCGCGAGTCCGGCGCCATCGAACAGGATGCGGACGTGGTGATGTTCATTCACCGCAACAAGGACGCCGACGCGCCGCCGGAAGAACGGGGCAGGGCTTCGGTGATCATCGCCAAGCAGCGAAACGGCGAAGTGGGCGAAGTGGACCTTGCCTGGATCGCCGAGTACGCCCGTTTCGAGAATCTCGAGACACGCATGCCGGGTGGGGTACTTCCTCCGCCCGAGGAAGAGGCGCGGTTCTAGGAGAGCGCGGAGCGCGGAGCGCGGAGCTAAAAGCCAAGAGCCAAGAGCCAGGATTGGCGAAGTGTCGAAGATTCCGCAACAGGCGTACCGGCGAATGGCCTTGCTCCGGGAATAGCGGTTGGCTAGTTTTTTTTATTTCACCAAACAACTCGATTCATGCGACTCTTTTTCATTCTTCCGGCGTTATTCCTCTTCGGATCCAGAACGGCGGCCCAACAACCTGACGCATTCCTCGCGGAGCCCGTCTCCATCGCAACGGAAATGCGAGGCTACGATGCAGGTCGAACGGTGGATTTGTCCAGTGGATCATTTCAGAGCAGGTTGTCTCCTGTACTTCCGCAAGCCGCGTCGCGAAAAAATCCCGTGCTCGCGGGGCTGTTCTCCCTCATCATTCCCGGCGCCGGCGAGATATACGCTGGTAATTATCTGCTCGCCGCGCTCTTCGCCACGCTGGAAGGGGTTGGTTGGTACTATTCCATAGACGCGACCCGCAAGGGCGACGCCGTGACGGAGGTGTATCACGACTATGCCGATGCGAACTGGAGCGTCGTGAAGTACGCCCAATGGCTGAACGAGAACGCCAAAAATTATGCGGGAGGAGAGAACGCCGTGCATATCGACATCAGTTCGGACGAGAATCTGCCTGCGTACCAGCGTGTGAACTGGGATCAGATGCACACCACGGAGATGGCGATCCCGGTGTTTTCCCACAGGCTCCCTCCATACGGCGACCAACAGTACTATGAACTGATCGGCAAATACAACCAGTACAGCTACGGGTGGAACGACAAGACGGAAGGGGATTACTGGAATCCTTCCTCCAATTTCATGTATTACTCCGGCCTCCGCGGCGACGCCAACAGACATTATGACGCGTCAAGCACAATCGTAAGCCTGCTCATCGTCAATCATTTCCTGAGCGCCGTGGATGCCGCCTGGGCCGCGGCGCGTTTCAACAAGGTCATCGAGCTTCAGTCCGGTGCACGTCTTCAACGCTTGCCCGACGGTCGCACCGATCTCGTCACCTCAGCCCGCTTGTCGTTCCGCTTCTGAAAGGCCTGTCTTGACCACCGTCCGCCTCCCGTTTCTGTTCGGGCTGCTCATCGTCAGCACCCTCTCGCTCTTCGCGCAGGAGGGTGCAACCGCTCCTCCGTCGGAGCCACGGCCCAACCGGATTATTTCGGCTGTCGCGGTGCTCGGAAACGAATTGACCAAGGCGGATATCATCTTGCGCGAACTCACCGTCAAGGTGGGAGACACCATCGACGTGCAAGAAATCGAGTACTCCAAGAATCGGATTTACAGTCTCAATCTTTTCAATCGTGTGGACATCACCTGGCCGCCCATCGACAGCACGGTGCTGCTTATCGAGGTCGATGAACGCTGGTATCTGTACCCGGTCCCGATGGCGGGCATCGTCGAGCGCAATTGGGACAACTGGTATTTCGGGCTAGGCGCCAAGCATGACAATTTTCGCGGACGCAACGAGAAACTGTTCGCCGGCTTCGTGCTGGGCTACAATCCCTGGGTTTCCCTCAGTTATGTGAATCCATGGATATTTCATGACGAGCACATGTTCATGGAAAGCGGACTTTCCTGGTCGCGCGTGGTGAACAAAAGCAGGATATCGCAGGGGACGGGTCCGAATTTCAACGAAACCCGCTACCGCGCGCATCAGGGATTCGGCAAACGTTTCGATCAGTTCCGTAGCGGATGGATGACGGCGGATTTCAACTACGTGGAAGTGTCGGACAAGCAGGCGGGGCGCACGCTTTCGTCCGGAGGGATCGATCGCTACCTCACGCTTGGCGTGGGTGGACGGCACGATACCCGCAATCTCGGCGAATATCCCACGCAGGGTGTATACGGGATGATCAATGTGATGAAGAAAGGCGTCGGGTTCGGGGAGGTGGACATGATGCACTATGTCGCCGATGCGCGGATGTATCAGATATTGTTCAGCGGAGTATCGCTCGGCTTCCGCGCGTACACCGTGCTGAGCAGCGGACCCGCGATTCCGAATTACGAGCATGTGTTTTTCGGCTTCTCCGAGCGCATCCGCGGTCATTTCGATGAGGAGCTTGAGGGAGAAAACGCCGCCGCCGGTTTCGTCGAGCTGCGTATCCCCATTGTTCCGCTGTTGTACCTGCACTTCCCGCAGATTCCCATACGGCAATTCCGTACCTGGAAACTGGGACTGTATGCCGCGCTCTTCGCCGATGCCGGACTCGTGTGGGATCGCGATGAACGTCCTGATTTTTCAGGTTCGGCACGTGGCTACGGAGCGGGCTTGCATTTCCTGCTGCCCTACGGTGCCGTCTTCCGCATCGATCGCGCCTGGAGTGAAACCGGTCGCGGCGAATGGATCTTCGATGTGGGAACGTCGTTCTGATCCGCCTGAGGCTGATGGCGCTTCGCGTTGGTTCATTTCATGGATGACATCAGGTTGGTCTCAGCAGCGTCAACCAAGTTCGTCATCCTGAGTGTGCCTACCAGTCAGCCTCAGGCTGGATAAGCACACTCATCGCGACAATCCCGGCTACGCCGACTCCGCTGCCAACTTCCCACCTACTCCTCCAAAACTATGTGGTCGCAACCCCGAAACTGGTATCGATTTCACCGCGATAGCCGGGAATGGTACATTGCATCAATGAATCTTTTCTTCATACAGGTGCAGCCCGACAACGGCGCCGCGCGAGTGACCGGGCTCGAGCATCAGCATCTTTCGCGTGTGCTGCGACTGCGCGAGGGAGAAAGCGTCCTGCTCAATGACGGCAGCGGATCGGTGTACGAGGCCGTTATCGAACGCATCGAGCGCGAGGCGACGTTCTGCCGCGTCGAGGCGAAACACGACCATTTCAACGAACCTTCCGTTCCGGTGGTGTTGCTGCAGGGGATACTGAAAAATCCCGGAAAGATGGACTGGATCGTGGAGAAAGGAACGGAACTCGGCATGACGGAATTTATCCCGCTTCGTACGCGACGGGCTGTAACACTGTCCGTGAAAACCGCCCGTCTACGCAACCTGGCCGAAGCGGCGGTCAAGCAGTGTCTCCGCGCTGTTGTTCCCGAAATTCGTGATGCCCTCACGATGGAGGAAGCCCAGGCCGCGCTCTCCGCTCACCGCAAATTGTTGTTTCACGAGACGGCGCCCCGTGACGCCACACCGGAGTCCCTTGCGTTCGATGACCGCCCCCTCGCGCTGTTCATCGGCCCCGAAGGCGGCTTCAGCGATGAGGAGGTCGAGTCGATGCGCACTCTCGGTGCCGACATTGTTTCACTTGGTCCCCGCCGCCTCCGTGGCGAAACTGCCGCGATCGCTGCACTTGCGAGGGTTATGGCGAAGGTGGAATGAGGACAATTGATGCCCTCTCCCCCGGCCCCTCTCCCAGTAGGGAGAGGGGGGTAGGAATCAAGAATCGTAAGTTGTCAATCGTGCCTTCATCTTGCCGTGGTGAGTCTACGACCTGCGGTCTACGCTCCCGGCGCCTCAAAGGAGGAGACAGGAATTGAGATCGCAAGAGTGATGAGTGAAGCGGCAGACGAAGGACAACGGATTTCAGCCTCTTTACCCTTTACTCTTCACCCTTTACCTTGCATTGAGTGAAGCGGCAGACGGAGGACAACGGATTTCAGCCTCTT
>CAYJMN010000078.1:24052-26152 GCA_964371045.1 uncultured Chromatiales bacterium
TCTTTACCCTTTACTCTTCACCCTTTACCTTGCATTGAGTGAAGCGGCAGGCGGAAGACAACGGATATCAACATCTTTACCCTTTACTCTTCACCCTTTACCTTGCATTGAGTGCAGCGGCAGGCGGAAGACAACGGATATCAACCTCTTTACCCTTTACCCTTTACTCTATACCCTTTACTTTACTCTTTACTTTTTACCCTTAACCCTTTACTCTTCACCCTTTACCCTTTACCTCCTCAAATCGTAAATCGTAAATCTAAAATCGTAAATCCGACATGTCCTACTCCCAAATACTCCGACGTTTAAGCCGCGTGTTGAAAAGCACGGTGAATGATGTGATAGATAATTTTTCGCAGGAGGCGAAGGATCTCAACGATTTTGATGAAGAACTCCGGCGCCCCGCGCGCGAGGAGAGAACCGCGGGACAACAAAGCGGTGGACAGTCGGGGCGATCGTCTTCGGGACAGGGAGACGGTGGCGGACAGCGAGCCGGGCAGCAAAAGAAGAGCGGCTCGACGCATCAGGAGGGCCGCCGCAAACCCGGTGAGCGCGACGATGCCTACTACTACGGCATCCTGGGACTCACACCGGACGCATCCGTGGAACAGATCCGTAAAACCTACCGCAAACTCATGGGGCAGTATCATCCCGATCGGGTCGCTTCACTCGGTGCCGATAAGCAGGCCGCAGCCGTTGAAAAGGCCAAGGTCATAAACGAAGCCTACCAGATTATCGAGCGGCGGAGAGGAATGCGCTGAGAGGAGAGAAGGGGAAATTACGAGGATGATGACGGATGAACGGATCAGACGTCACAGGGCACGCAGGTCTTTCCCACTCTGGTGTTGCGGAACGGAAGTAATTTGCAAATGCGGGGAGGGAATTGAAGTGAGGGATGAGAAAACCACAGACTACACCCATGGATTCACGGATGAACAAAAGCTGATTCGCGCGATTCTGTGGAGTCATCCAGGTATTACGCAGTTCTCCGCTATCCAGTAACGGTTTGCCCCGCGCCGGGACCGATCAATCGGACAATTTCCTCGGCGACTTCAAGAGCTTGCTGAGCGGCGAAGCCGTCGACGATGGGGGGCGTATTCGTCGAAGCGCAATTGACAAAGAGCTGAAGTTCGTATTGGAGCGGATTGTGGTCCTTGGGTGCGGGAGGCTGCTCGAAGATGATGTTGCGCTTGACCTTGCCCTGCTCGATCATGCCAAGCATGAAGGTCGGGGTCACGTCTCCATCCGTGGCGTCCACCAGCCGGAAGACCTCGCTCTGACCCTGCAGGAAATCGATCGAGATGTATGCGCTGCGCTGGAAGAGCCGCATCTTGCGCATACGGTTCTGCGAAATGCGGCTGGCCGTGATGTTGGCGACGCAACCATTGGCGAATTTCAGGCGCGCGTTGGCGATGTCGGCGGTGTCGGACACCACCGCGAGTCCGCTTGCGTCGATGGAGGTCACCTCGCTTTTCACGAGCGAAAGGATGATGTCGATATCGTGAATCATCAGGTCCAGCACCACCGTGACATCCGTGCCGCGGGGATTGAATTGCGCGAGTCGATGCGATTCTACAAACAGCGGCGCGATGTCCAGCGTGTCCACCGCTACGATGGCGGGATTGAAGCGCTCGATGTGCCCCACCTGAATGATGACGTTACGACGCGCAGCCAGCGCGTTGAGATCCTTCGCCTGCTGTACTGTTTCGGTGATAGGTTTCTCCAGGAACACATGCTTCCCGCGCTCGATGGCGATCGACGCCGTCGCGAAGTGATTCGAGGTCGGAGTCGCGATGCTCACGGCGTCGACTATCCCCAACAGTTCATTCAGCGTGGAACAAGCCACCACGCCGTACATACCCGCGATTTCCGCGCAACGCCCCGCATCGGTATCGAAAACACCGGTGAGCGTGGCGCCCCCGGCGCTCGACAGCATTTTCGTGTGAAGTGATCCGAGATGACCGAGTCCGATAACGCCGAGATTGAGTGACATGAGGTGAAAAGGTGAAAGGGTGAAAGGGTGAAGAGGTAAAGGGTAAAGGGTAAAGGGTAAAGGGTAAAGGGTAAAGGGTAAAGGGTAGAGAGGAGCAGAGTGCGGGT
>CAYJMN010000079.1:0-25868 GCA_964371045.1 uncultured Chromatiales bacterium
TGAAATCAGCCCTGTTCTAGCCGATTTCACAAGATGTCATAAGAAGGGCCGCCACAGTCTGATTGTTCGTACTGGCATTGTGTTTGCATGGCGGCGTCTCGAAGGATGATTGGTCCCGTAACGCACTCGGAGACTCGAGATAACTCGCTCACCAATCACCCTTCGAGACGTCACTCTGCAAAGTATCGAGCTTCGATTGTAGTTTACCTTGTCGTGACTCCTGCTAATGACATCGAGAAGGAACCTCGTCTCCTCGTAGGTTACGAAACGAATCATGCTTCGAGACGCCACCGAACAACGTCAGAGCATCACCTTGAGATTTTGCCGCGGTGGCTCCTCAGCATGACGAGCTTGGGTGGCACGGATCCCTACCCCGATGTCACCCATGTAATGGACCGGTGCGCAGCGCTGGTTGGCTCACTCAGGGTGACGATGTTGACTAGACTCTTCGGAAACAAGAGCACCTATGTCATGAGCAGCGAAGCGCCGCAAGAAATGGTGGCGTCGAAGCACAAACGTCGGTCGGCGTCAGCCTCAGGCTGATCGAAGGGGCAGCGTCCGGAATCCGCAAGTCCAGTAGGTCCGTACGGTCTCCTTGATGTCACAAGCACGGCCGCCGCAGGAAAAGGTATCGATTTCGCACATTGCGAACCCGGCGGCTCCGCTACCGCGGAGAAGGGTGATTGGCTCCGAAATGCACAAGGAGACTCGAGACGACCTGCCAGAGAATCACCCCGCTCCAGCGCGATGATTCATGAGTACGTACGGTACAATATGAATGCGTACGCGGATTAACACGGATTAACGCGGATAAGAAATTATCGGACTGCAATGTATCGGGGCATTTCGGGCATGACATCCATTTCTTCAAGCATACATAAGTACCGTCACCTCGCCGCGGCGGGGTGGTGAGACTTGTTGGTCACTGGATCAACTCCCACAGACAAAGATGTAATAAAAAAGGGCGGCATCGATGCTACCCTTTTACAGTTGATTGTTCCGGGACTCGTGCGACTTCGTCGTGACCCGGATTGTCTATTCGACGATGATGCGGCCTGCCACGCTCCGTGGACCTTGGGCGATGTGCAGGATATACGATCCAGGAGCAAGTGTCGATGCTTGTATCGACAGGCTGTGTTCTCCGGTCGTCAGAAGGCCGTCAAAGAGGATCCCTCGCGAACGGCCGAGCACGTCCACCGCGGTGATGGTGACAGGACCTGAATGCTCCAGGTTCAGACGGAGTATGCCGGCGGAAGTCGTTCCACGGCGCAGGGGCGCCGGGTATTGCTCGATGATGCGCAGACCTTGGGCCAGAGCGGAGCCCTGTCGATGCACGGAAAGTGATCCGGCGTTCGTTGTGCCCATGATCGTTCCGTTCCACCCGACAGCGACGCCGATCTTGCTGTCGGCGAATGAAACACATTCAAGGTTGGCGCCCGTGTTGCTCGTCTGTGGTTCCCAACTCGCACCGCCATTGATCGATTCAATGATGATACCGCCATAAGCTACGGCGATGATTTTATCGCGGGTCAGATGCTCGACGCCCGCGATACGAAATTGGCTCATAGGAATGGATGCATAGTTGACGGTCCAGTCGCGTCCCTTATTCGTGGTCCGGATCAGCGTACCGTTGATGCCGACCGCGACGGCGGTGCTGTCGTCGCCGATACTGACGCCGCGCAATTCGAGACCGATGGGGGAGGATCGGGAGTTCCATCGTCCACCGCCGTTGGTGGTGACGGCGATATCACCCTTGTTGCCCACGATAACACCGAAGGTGCCGTAAAAATCGATGCAGTTCCAATTGTTCGTTCCGGAGTCCTTCTCCTTCCAGGTCGTTCCACCATCCGTCGTTTCGGTGATGTACGCCGCCTGGCCGACCGCATTCCAGCGCAATTCGTCAAAGAAATGCACGTCGTACAGACCTTTGGTCGTTCCGCTTTGCAGTGCGGTCCAGGACGCGCCGGCATCGGTGGATTTGAGGATAACGCCGTCATTGCCGAGTACGACGCCGAGCGTCGGACTGTGGTAGCGTATGCGACGCAGGACGGACTGCGTACCGGACGGAATCGGATTCCAGGACGCTCCACCGTTCGTGGAATGCGTGATAGCGCCGTCGGATCCTACCGCGGTGATGGTCGCCGCGTCGAGCATGTCGACGCTGAACCAGGCCTGGTCACCTCCGCTTGCCTGTTCAAACCATCCAGGCTGAGCGGCTGCGGGAAGTACATATACGAACAACGCCGCGAGAATGCCTACATAATAATTCATAACGCCTCGGAGCAAGTGTACCACTCATTGTCATCAACCTGCCATAATCTAGCGACGGGTAACCTTGCTGCGCAATATGGAGTCGGTACGTCCGAATTCCCGGCTCCTGCGGCAATGAAGGTATATTGCACGGTATGCCTGAAAACATTGGCTGAAATACTTCTCCCATACCCGGAAATCCGGCGATCGACGCTATATTAATTTTCCGTCAGGCGCAAGAAATCGTGTCAGGAAAATGTAATGTACTCTGAACCCGCAGTTATTCGGCTGTTGCCCGGGAATGTAGGGCCTCATAAAAAAAAGCGGATCAAACGATCCGCTTCCAGTTTCTTCCGTTTCCGGATCCTACTTCGCGGTGGAGAGCGCCTTGGTCACTTTATCGGCTGCTTCCTTGAAATTGTGCGCCACCATGAAATTGAGAGCGGATTTTTCGAGGATGATCGCAGCCTCCTCGGCGTTGGTGCCGGCAAGCCGGACGACGAGAGGGACGTTGAGATTCTTCAGATTTTTCGCGGCCTGGACAACACCTTTCGCGATACGGTCGCAACGGACGATTCCGCCGAAAATATTGATCAGGATGGCCTTGACGTTGGGATCGCTCAGAATGATGCGGAAACCCTGTTCGGTCGTTTCCGCGCTGGCGCCGCCGCCCACATCAAGGAAATTGGCGGGCTCGCCGCCCGCAAGTTTGATGATGTCCATTGTCGCCATCGCGAGACCCGCGCCGTTGACCATGCAACCGACGTTGCCGTCGAGTTTGATATAATTCAGATTGAACTTTGATGCTTCGACCTCAAGCGGCGCTTCCTCCGATGTGTCACGAAGCGCGGTGTAGTCGCTGTGCCGGAACAGCGCGTTGTCGTCGAGCGCGACCTTCGCGTCGAGCGCGAGCATCTCGCCTTCCACCGTCAGAACGAGGGGGTTGATCTCGAACATGCTCGCGTCGAGTTCTTCGTACGCATGCGCCAGTTTCATCATAAAGTTCACGGCGTTTTTGAACGGCACGCCGCTCAGACCGAGACCGAACGCCAGCTCGCGTGCCTGGTAGGCCTGGAAGCCGATGGTGGGGTCGATGGAAACTTTGAGAATTTTTTCCGGCTGTTCCGCAGCGACCTTTTCAATCTCCATTCCGCCTTCGGTGGATACCATCATGATATTCCTCGACCGTGCGCGATCGAGAAGCATGCCCGCGTAAAATTCCTTGGCGATGTTGATTCCCTGTTCGATAAGGACGCGACGCACAATCTTGCCTTCTTCACCCGTCTGGATCGTGACGAGGAGGTTTTTCAACATTTTCGACGTGTATTCCTCGACCTCCTTGAGGGATTTGGCGACTTTCACACCTCCATCCAGAATGAGCGCCTTGGTGGCTGGATCGTAAATCTTGCCCTTGCCGCGCCCGCCGGCATGAATCTGTGATTTCACGACCCAGACCGATCCGCCGAGTTTCTCGGCGATCTTCACCGCCTGTGCAGGTGATGTCGCGACGCCGCCATTCGGCGTAGGTACGTTGAATCGCTTCAGAATCTCTTTCCCCTGGTACTCATGAATTTTCATGCGTCGGTCCTTGTACTTATGAAATGTGTTGTATCGATGTTCAGGTGTAAAAAAATGACGGATCATACAAAGATCGCACATGAACGCGTCTCTCGCAAAACCGTATTGCGGTGAAAAAGGAGCGGAAGGTCAGAACAACCACACCGGACCCCGCAGTCCGGTCATCCGATCGGGGCGCTGGATAATGCCGAAACGCCCGCAGTCGGTGTTTGGAAGCATGTCGCTGTGGTGTTCCGCCGAGGTGGCGGGAGATGAAAGAAAACGCACGGATCTGTGCATGCGAATCCGTGCGCTTGATCGATCCCGTTAATTCGTGTTAGCGCGTTCCGGTGGACCGTCTATTTCAGCAGCGTCATCAACCGTGTGCGTCTGCCGCCTTCGTATTCGAGATGGTAAAAGAGCGTTCCGCTCGGGAAACCGGTCGCGTCGAAATGCCGCACGTGCGAGCCGGCATGCTGCGATCCTTCGTGCAACGTTGTAAGCACGGCGCCGCGGGCATCCGAAACATACAGACGCATCGTTCCGGTTCGCGGCAACGTGTAGCGGATGGTGGTTCCGGGATTGAAGGGATTGGGATAATTTTGTTCAAGCGCGAACTCGACGGGTAGGGATGAGAGTTCCACCGAGAGTTCGGTGGAATATTCGACCGATCCATCCGTTTTCAACTGCTTGAGTCGATAGCGCGCCTGCGACGCCGATGCCGGAATCTGCCTGTCGGCGAACGTGTACTGCCGGAGTGCGATGGATGGTTCAGCTTCGATATACCCGACCTCGCTCCATTCACCGCTACCGATCAGACGCTCAACCGCGAAACCGCGGATCGCCGCCGTGCTTCCGGTACGCCATGCAAGATCGACGCCTGCGCCCGCGCGCTGCGCGCTGAAGGCCAGGAGTTCAACGCTGGTCGTTACCGTTAGTCCATAGGTGCTTCTGCCGTGTGTGGCCGCGATCAACTGACCGCTGCGGCGATGCAGCTCCAGGTCGACAACGACGACCTTCGGCATGCCTTCACCTAATATCTGCCAGTTCACACCGCCGTCCGTCGTGGCATACACGCCGAAATCCGTCCCGACATACAACTCGGCGGGGTTATGCGGATTGATCTCCAGCGCATTGGTGGGGATGGCGGGGAGATTGCCTGCGATGTTCGTCCAGGTTGTGCCCGCATCCGTGGTTTTGAAAATACTTTCGCGTACGTAGCCTGTGAAAGACGCATAAAACGTGGAATCATCCTCGGGATCGAAGATGATATCCGAGCAATTTCTTCCGGGTAGTCCGGTGGAAACGCTTATCCAGGTCGCGCCGGCATCCGTTGATTTCCAGATCTTTCCGTTGTTGTATCCGACAAGCATGAGTTGGGGGATTCTCGGAGAAATGGCGATGTAATTTATGGCGCGTGCGGAATCCATGTTGCCGTGAAAAGGGAACCAGTCCTCCGCGCGATTTGTGGTCTTGTACAGCTGTTTGTTTGTGCAAGTGAACAGCACCGTAGGATTGCTTGGATGTATCGCGACCGGCGTTACCCAGGGACCGGCACCGAACAACCCCTTGTTTGCGCCGACCCAGTTTTTGCCTCCGTTCGTCGTCCGGAGATGAGAACCGTTCTGGTACTCGGCGTAGCGATAGTTCAGGTCGGAATAGTCGAACACGCAGTAACCGCCGTCACCACCGGTCGATTTATTCCAGAGTTCGTTGTCTTCCTGTCTGCTGTTCGAGCCGTTGTCCTGTGTGCCACCCATCATCAAACCGGTTTCCTGCGGAGCGATGCCAAGTTCATAAAACTGTGTGATTGGCAGGTTTGAATTAAGGCTGGTGAAGGTGATTCCGCCGTTGCCGGATATGTACATGCCTCCGTCGTTTCCGAGATAACAGATGTCCGGCGCCGTCGGAGAGTATTCGATGGCATGCTGATCCACGTGTATTCCGCCGCGTGTCTGGAAGACTTTTCCTCCATCAAGACTGAGATACAAACCGACGCCTCCAACAAGAAGGGAGTTTGGATTTGTCGGGTGAACAGCTATCTCGCAATTGTACCAACCGTAGGTGCTGAAGAAATTCACAGGCGCTGTAGCGGACATGGTGCGTTCCCAGGTTGCTCCATCGTCCGTCGATTTGATCACCGCGAGCGTCTTGTTGGTGAGAGTTCCCTTCGATCCCACCAGCACGGCGTAAATGATATTGGGCTGCGTGAGGCAGAGGTCCAGCGCGACGCGCCCGATGCTGTCGCGCACCACGCCGATGTTGAGTTCCGTCCAGGTCTCGCCGCTGTTTGTCGATTTGAGAATGCCCTGACCCTGGACGCCGGCGTAGATAATGGAATCGATGTAGGGATGTGCGACGAGGTCGTGCGCCATGCCTTGCCCGGTAACCTTCCATGTGCGTCCGGAATCCAGTGAACGGTACAAACCCTGCCGGGATGCGGCGTTGACGATGTTGCTCCTGGTTTTGTGAACGCGAATCGAGCCTATATTTTTCATCACACTCCCACCGATCACTTCCCAGGTTTGCCCTGCATCGGTGGAGCGCGCCACGCCCACACCTGGATAGGAATCGGCGCTGCCGTTGGCCTCACCGGTGCCGAGATACACAATGTCCGGATTGTTCGGGTCGATGTCGATGCTGCCGGTCGCGAGGGTCGGCAGGTCATCGGATACAGGAGTGAAGCTTGCGGAGAGGCTCGTCCCGTTAACGGATTTCCAGACACCTCCGTCCGCTGCGGTGAGATAGACGATATCCGGATTTGTCGGATGGATTGCGATTCCTGTGATGCGTCCGCCAATATTCACAGGCCCGAGCTGCACCCATGCGGCCGATGACAGCGCGCCGGTTTTTGCCATGCGCACCGCGGGTTTGTAAAGCGACATGCGCTTCGTTTCGCTCCATGCCGTTTCGCGCACTCCTTCGGGAATGGTGCCGTCCGGATCGAGCCGCTGCTCACGAAACCAGCGATAGCGCTCCTGAATCCAGCGTTCGCTGTCGCGGTGCAGGCTGAGCTGCTCGGGCGGCTCGACGCTGAGAAATGGAGCATTGTCTTGTGCGGAAGCGCTTGAGGCTGCTATAGCGAGGGCGAACAGAATGAAGCAACGTTTCATGTTCAGACGGGATAGTGAAACAGAGTGTGGGGAGCGCAGGGAATTGTCGAGATGCTGCGCAACATTGTGTAATTTCCCACTTCCGGAGCATCGATGCAAGGGAAATCGGACTGACAGGGCCATATTGCCCCACGCGCCTGGAAAAAAATCTCGGGAGCAAGCGGTGGACTCGGGGTCGGATTTCCGGATTTGCAGGTGTAGCCGAACTCCAACAGATTGCAAGAATGCCACGGCACATCAATTCGTCGCCATAACGGAGCGTCATGACCATGAACCGCATTCCCCATCTTGCCTTCGTCACTTCGTCACGCATGCCAAAACCCGACCCTGAAACGCATCTGCTGATGGCGGAACTCGAAAAGTTGGGGGCGCACGCGGCCGCGGTACACTGGGACGCGGACCTCGACTGGTCGATATTCGATCTCGTTCTCATCCGCACCACGTGGGACTATTTCGAACGGCTCGATGAGTTCCTGACCTGGGTGCATGCAGTGGAAGGCGTTACCCGGCTCCGTAATTCCGCGGCGATCATTGAATGGAACGCGCACAAGTCCTATCTCCTTGAGCTGGCGGAGGCCGGTGTCCGAATCGTCCCGACCATCCTCCTGCGGCATGGCGAGGTGCGGGACGTTGAGGCCGTGCTTGCGCAGAGCGGGTTTGAAGAGGTTGTTGTGAAGCCGGCCGTGTCCGCTGGGGCTGTCGGGACGCTCCGCGAGGGTGTGAGGGAGTCGCGTACCCGCTTGCACATTCGGCACTTGCTCTCTCGCGGCGATGTGCTCATCCAGCCGTTCGTGCCAAGCATTATATCAGAGGGCGAAAGTTCGCTCGTGTTTTTTAACGGCGACTTCTCGCACGCCATCAGTAAACGACCGGCACCCGGCGATTTCAGAGTACAGGATAATCACGGCGGCACGGTGCACCACCTTGACCCCACGTCAGCTGAACTCGACTTGGCCTCCGCGGCGATCGCTTGTGCTCCCGAATTGCCATTGTACGCGCGTGTGGATCTTGTGAATATGAACAACGCTCCCGCCGTCATGGAACTCGAGATCATCGAACCGGAACTCTTCCTTCCACACTCCCCAGATGCCGCCGCGCGCTTCGCGGGACTTTTGATCGCAATCGCTTCGGGTGATTTGTCGGAGGTAAAGGGTAAAGGGTAAAGGGTAAAGAGTAAAGAGTAAAAGGGTTGGAATTCATCACCTACCGTCTGTCTCTTCACTCTTCACTCTTCACTCTTTACTCTCTTTACTCTCCTCGCTCTCTCTGAATGGCTTCTGCACCGGCCTTTCGGGTTGAGAGGTGCCGGTGGTAAAGGGTAAAGAGGTTGGAATACGCAGGGTACCGCTCCTTTCACTTTTCACCTTTCACCGCGAACCAGTAAAAATACTTGCCAGTTACGGGTATAACTGGCAAATATTATTACCAGTTGATTTTGCTGGAAGGGATGGAATGAACGTTACCGCGGTGGATTCAGTCTTTTTGCCGAAAGGCAATGCTCGACGACGCGGCGATCTTACTAACAGCTGGCGCTAACCACTCCGCGCTCCGTTCCCCTGTGCCACAGCGGCTCATCGATATCCGGTAGCTCTGTTGCATGGGATTCGGCGGGCAGGCGCGCTCCGCGCCCTTGTCCTTTCACCTCGCCGCGGCGAGTATTCGGCCTGCGGCCTCCGACTTTTCACGATCCTACCTTTTCACAATGTACCATCGCCTATCGCGTGCTACCTGTATTCACGATAGTCATCTTACCACTGCGCCTGCCGGAGCCGCTGGACAGTGTGTAAAAATAAATTCCCGGCACAAGCCCTTTGGAGTTAAACGACACCATGTGCGTTCCCGCTGTCCTGACATCATCCACCAGAACCGCTACCCGACGCCCAAGCATATCGTACACGCTCAGTGTTACATGCTCCGTCTTCGTGAGCGTGAAAGGAATGGTGGTGGAGGTGCTGACGGGATTGGGGTAATGCTGACCGAGAGACAGGTGAGAAGGGATGTGGTCCGGCGCACCTGCCCAGGTCAATCCGCCGTTGCTCGTGCGCAGAATTGTAGCCCTGGCGCCTACTGCGATGCCGGTCAGTGAATCGGTGAAGTGGGCGTCAAAGATCTCATACCTGGTCGCCGTCTGGTGACGCAACCAGGTCATCCCGCCGTCGACAGTATGAAGGATCATCCCGTAGCCCCCGGTTGCGAGTATGATTACTTCGCTCTCAAATCGCTGTGTCACGATGCGATGTAGATGTTCATCGCCACCGCCATGTTGCACTTCCTGCCATGAAGCCCCGGCATCCGTTGTTTTCACCATCATACCATTCCTGCCACATACGAATGCGGTGGCCGCATCGAGGAAAGCGACATCAGTGCACTCTCCCGACGGCAGCGTGCTCCAATGATGCCAAGTCGCTCCCGCATCCGTACTGTTCAGTATAATTCCATCCGAAGCGAGGGCGAATAGCGTCACCACCTCGTTTTCGCGTATGTATATGCCGGCCACGAAGTCCGAAGTTGTGATGTTCTGTTCTCGTCTGGTCCATGTCAAACCTGCATCCATCGTTCCCGCGATGTATCCGGCGTCTCCGATTATGATCCCTATCTCATCATCGATGAATACGATATCATTCAACGTATTGTATGCGACTTTGTACCGCTTCCATTGGACGCCGCCATCACTGCTTCGCACGATAATGCCACTTCCACCGACTGCTAACACAATGCTATCGGTGATATGGCTGATGCGCGTCAAATATAATCGCTCGTTGAAGGAACGAGTGCCCCAGCTCAGCCCGCCATCGCTGGTTGACAGGATTTCACTTCCGAATCCAACGGCAAGACCAACCTGGGCATTTACAAACGAAACGCTCATGAGTTGCTGACTGTATAGTGGAAATAATTGAGACCATGTCGCCCCGGCATCTCTGGTTCGCAGTATTGTGCCGTCATCACCAATGACCGTCCCATTCAATGAGTCAGTGAAAAAAACATCATTGCATGTCCAATATCTAAAGCGCAGTTGTTCGGTCCACGTCACACCACCGTCATCCGTTCGATGTATCGCGTCTCCGACAAGGCATCCCGACTGTTCATTGATGAAATGCGCGCTAATGATCTTGCCATAGGAATTAATCGCCCGTGAGTAGTTTGTTGCGGTGTCCTTCACAAGCCAAAGTCCCCACCAGTAGTCGGGTGAGCTGTTGTACATGCCGGCTGCTGCAAAACTGTGCGCTGATACCGCACAAACCTTCGACATTATGATCGTACTTATAGAGCGATTCACCCAAGTGGCGCCTCCGTCAAATGAATAGAGCTCGCGGTAGAAGCCGACAATCGCTCCCCAGCCCTCGCTCGTGAATGTGATATCCTCGAGTCTCGACGTTGCGGGGACACCCACGTCCACATGAACCCAGGTCTGACCCTGGTCGTTTGAACGAAGAACAGTCGCATCGTAGCCGACCGCGAAGACGACATCCGGTGTATCCTTCGAGGCGAATGCTACACCACTCAGATGCGATGTTGTGGGGCAGGGCTGTGGTGCCCAGGTGCTTCCACCGTCCGTTGTGCGTAAAATCGTGCCATGCTCGCCCACGACGATACCGAGCTGGTCGTTGAAAAAACGTACGGATTTGAGCGTGTAGATCGTACCGCTGGGCTGGACTTCCCACGAATCGCCCCCATCGGTGCTCCGCAATATCGTCCCATAATCGCCGACAATGAATCCCGTCGCTGGGCTGGAGAAAAAGACTGTTCGGAGGTTCTCATTTGTTGGTCGTGGCTGTATCAGACCCCATTCCGGCTGTCCGCTGCAGAGTTGCGGCATGAGAACGATGAGGATGCCGATAGCGCCACGCAGTAATGTTGTCATCGTCTTACTGTCTGCTGGATGTGTACACGTTGCTTTCATGATAGGAAGACACATGAGAGGGGCGGAATATTCCCAATGTAGCGTTTTTATTTTGACAAGCCCGCAACGAGTTGGAAGGGTAGGGCGAACCCGGCAGGCTCTTTACCATTGATAGGGGTACAACGGGTAGAGGTAAGGAGTAAAGAGTAAAGGGTAAAGAGGTCGGAATACGCTGTCCTCCGGCTGATCTTACAATCAAGACTTTCCCCTCCTACTCCCCTCTCCCTACTGGGAGAGGGGCCGGGGGAGAGGGCGGGGGAGAAAAAAAAACAACGCCGGCCCTGGTTGGGACCGGCGTCGTTGGTCTGTTGTGCACAGAAAGGTATGGAAAAATATACGGCGCGGAGATGATCATGTCAAAACCAGATCCAAATAACGATCAACGCATGCGGAACAACCAGCGGGCATAACGGAGAATGCGTTCCGGTTTGACCAGACGGATGCATACGAACGCCAAGGCGACTCCAACGGAGTTTGCGGCCATATCGTAGGGATCCAACATGCGCGTGGTGGCGACTTGCTGATACACCTCGCTCAGGACGCCAAATGCCACCGTGAGGAGAGAGGCGGTCGCCAGCGCGCGGACTGAGGATGCGAACATAGGCCGGGGCAGCTCGAACGCCAGCCATAGCAGCAACATCTGCATGCCGAACAACAGGATATGCGCGATTTTATCGGGCTGCCAAATACGG
Source organism: uncultured Chromatiales bacterium (assembly GCA_964371045.1). Lineage (GTDB taxonomy): Bacteria > Bacteroidota > Ignavibacteria > SZUA-365 > SZUA-365 > JAOSJT01. The sequence continues at coordinate 11,514 of CAYJMN010000079.1, forward strand.
ACGACGGGGAAAGAATGTCCGGGAAGCGACAGGAGGACCATGATGAGCATGAACCAGGATGCGGCGGGTGTCGATGCACGAACGCGGCTTACCACGAATGCGCTCGTATCATGTCGTGGCACGTGGGGTGACGTCTTTGAGGATGGTGGCGAAGGAGGCGATGAGATCCGTCGCGATAAGACCGTATTCGCCGACGCGATCCCGGGCGTGATCGCCGGCTAGGCCGTGGAGATACACGCCCATGCAGGCGGCTTCCTCGGCGGAACAATCCTGCGCCGCCAGGCCCGCGATGATGCCGCTCAACACGTCGCCCGCGCCGGCGGTGGCCATGCCGGGATTACCGGTCGGATTGATGTAGACCTTTCCTTCTTTCGTCGCGATTACTGTGGGAGCGCCTTTCAACACAAGGATCACACCGAACTCGACGGCGAAGGTTTGCGCGATGCTGATGCGCTTGATTTCGATTTCTTCCTTCGACTGCACGACGAGTCTGGAGAATTCCCCGACGTGGGGTGTGAGAATGATATCGATATCCTTACGTAACAGAAGATCGAGATGGCCCACAAGCGCGAAGAGCGCGTCCGCATCGATCAGAAGCGGAGCGGTGGCATGTTCGACGATGCGCCGCACCAGATTCTGGGTTTCGTAGTGTCTGGAAATACCCGGACCGATTATGCTGATGCTCGAGGTATTGACACGATCGATGATGCGATCGAAGTCGTTGAGACTTAAGGTCCCCTCCGCCGTTTCCTTGAACGGGATCGTCATCACTTCGGTAAGTTTTGTTTCCAGAACGTTATTCAATCCCGCGGGGACGCCGAGATGTACGACTCCCGCGCCGCTTCTGAGAGCCGCTTCCGAAGCCATGACGGCGGCGCCTGTAAGTCCGGTGGAGCCGGCGAGGACGAACACGTTTCCGAGCTGGTATTTGTGCACATTGAACGCGCGACGCGGCAGCCAGTGTACGATGTCGCTCAACTCCAGGCGAAATGTCGTCGCCGCGCGATCAACATAGCCGTAGTTTGGCATGCCGATGTCAACCACATGCACCGTGCCGGCGTGTTCGCGCCCCTGTCGTAACAGTAGCCCGCGCTTCAGGCTGCCCATCGTGGCGGTGTGTTTGGCATGTATCGCACAGCCCATGACCTCCCCTGTCTCGGCATTGATGCCGCTGGGAATGTCGACAGCCAGTACAGGTATAGACGAGGAATTGAGCACCTCCACGAATTCGGCCAGATCGCCCTTGATCGGTGAAGCCAGTCCCGTCCCGAAAATGGCGTCCACGACCATGTGCGGTCGACGGAGCAGAATTGCCGAAAGCTGTTGACTGCCCGCAAGGAGCGCGACGTGCAGTCGACGGCTTTCCTTCTCCAGCTTGCGAAGTATATCCAGATTGGTTTTCGCATCGCCACGGATTCCGGTATCGGCTCCAAGTGTAAGGACCTCTACCGTCGCACCCCTATTCATGAAATGCCGAGCCATGGCGAAACCGTCGCCGCCATTGTTTCCGTTGCCGCAAACTATCACAATCAATTTTTCCGCGCAGGAGCCGAAAAGCGTTTCCGCGAGATCGACGGCACCGCGTGCGGCATTTTCCATCAGCACAATGCCGGGAATGCCGTATTGCTCGATCGCAGCCTGATCACAGGCGCGCATTTCTTCAGATGTGAAAACTGGAAGCATTAGGGAATTTACGATTTACGATGTACGATTGACGATTTTTTAAGAAGGTAAAGGGTGAAGAGTAAAGAGTAAAGAGGTCAGGATTCGTTTTCCTCCGTCTGCCTCTTCACTCTTCACTCTTCACTCTTCACTCTTCACTCTTTACTCTTTACAAATTCAAAACAGCCCGTTCATCAAAGCAAGCACGAGTGCGGGAAAGAGCCCGATAAAAAAGATGGCGGCGATGGAAATCAGAAGCGCGGACATGCCGGAAAGGGCGGGAGTAACCGCAGTAGTGTCCGCGCCATCCTGAAAGAACATGACCACCGTTATACGCAGGTAATAATACACGGATATCATGCTTGTGATGACGCCGATAATGGTCAACCACGTATAGCCGCCTTCAATCGCGGCGACGAAAATGTAGTACTTCCCGAAAAAGCCGGCGAGGGGAGGTAGCCCAATCAAGGAAAACATGAATACCGCCATCATGGCGGCAAGCAGCGGATTACGTTTGTATAACCCTCGGAAATCCTCAATGTCCGTACCGCGCTGCTCGGAATTCTCGAGTATCGAAATAATTCCGAAGGCGCCGACATTCGTGAATATGTAGGAAATCAGATAGAACAGGACACCGGAAATACTCATATCCGCGCCTACAGTCACGCCGATCAGCATATAGCCGGCATGCGCGATGCTTGAATACGCCAGCATGCGTTTCACATTCGTCTGGGAAATCGCGATGAGATTTCCCACGAGCATCGAGGCGACCGCGAGGACGGCGAACACCGTATTGATGCTGCCTCCTATAAAGTCGAAGGTCGCCGTGAACACGAGCAGGAGCGCCGAAAACGCGGCGGCCTTCGCACCCGTAGACATGAACGCGGAGACCATGGTGGGCGAACCCTCGTACACATCGGGCACCCACATGTGGAAGGGAACGGCGCCCACCTTGAATGCGAAACCGATGAGCAGCAGTCCGGCCCCTGTAAGGAACAACGGCTCGGCCTTGAATGCCTGGATGTTCTGCGCGATCTCGAAGATATTCGTTGAACCTGTGCTTCCGTACACCAGCGCGATGCCGTACAGAAAGAATCCCGTGGCGAAGGAGCCCAGAAGGAAATATTTCAACGCCGCTTCATTGGCTTTGTGTATGCGGCGCGTTATTCCGGCGAGAACGTACAGGCAGATGGACATGAGTTCCAAACCGATGAAGGTCACCACAAGATCCACACCGGCCGAAAAGGTCATCATTCCAGCGGTTGCGAGGATGATCAGGTGAAAATACTCGCCGAAATTCGCGCCAATTTTTGCGACGTATTCGCGCGACAACAGAATGGTCAATCCCGCCGCGGTCAGGAACATGACAGCTGTAACGCTCGCGAATCCACCTGTGATTACCGTGCCGCCGAACGCGGTGCCGCGATCGGGAAACAGGAGAATTGCGAAAACGATGTTCGCGCCGATGCCGAGCAAGGAAACCCAATATTCGGCGACGAGCGGATTCTTTTTCAGCGCATTGATCAGGATCACGATCAGCGAAAGCGTGACCGTGCCGGTGATCGGCGCTGTGCGAAGGGTGTCGGATATCAGTTGTTCCATTGGTCCAGTCTGAAACGTCGAATACAATAGCCGTCAGTTGAAATACAACAGCCACACCAAAATGAAGATGGGCAGCAGTATTGGAATCGAAAACCGGGTCATATACCCGAAGAAACTCGGCATCTTTGCGCCACTCTGTTCCGCGATAGACTTCACCATGAAGTTGGGCGCATTGCCGATGTACGTCATAGATCCGAAAAACACCGCCGCGATGCTGATGGCCTTAATGTAGACATCGTGCACGCCAATCAGGTACGAAATCTGGATATCACTTAGAGGGACGCTTCCGGAGGCCACAAGGCCGCCGTGATAGTGAACCAGAGTCTCGACGGTGGTCCGGATTTCCTGCGAATACTGGGCGAAATTCGGTGCGCTGAGCGCGCCCTTCGCCAGGATGTCCTGCACCTGCGTGATGAGTTCAGGTCGGACCAGGAGTCCGATTTCAGCGCTTAGGAAATTCAGATACGTCGGAGCGTTGTCAAGGAACGATGAAAGTGTACCAGCCCCCCAGTAAAACTGTCCGGCCGAGGTGATGCCGAGTGAAGCAGCGTTAAGCTCCAGCCAATCCAGCGCCGGAACCATGGTGGCGAACAGTCCGAGGAAAAGAAATCCCACTTCCTTGATGGGCAGGAAATTGAAATCGTTGGCTTCGTGTACATGTTTTTTTGTCGTGAAATACGACCCGGCGGATGCGATCAACATGATCGCCTCGCGGACGTACGGAGGGTCCTGAATGAACACCGCTCCAAGTATCAGTACCAGGAAGCCGATATTGTGCATCCCCTGGAATTTGGTTTCGTCAACAACAACCGTTTGCGCCTTGCGTACATCCTCGGGCATTTTGTTGTAAAAGTACGTGTCAATCGCGATAAACACCGCCAATACCAGTCCGATGGCAAGCAGCCAGATCATCCATACGTTTTCCAGCACCCAGAAAAACGGCACGCCCTTGAGGTAACCGAGGAAGAGCGGGGGATCGCCGATGGGAGTGAGCGCGCCGCCGATGTTGCTCACGATGAAGATAAAGAACACGATATGGTAAGCGTGCAGGCGCGATTTATTGTTGCGCATGAACGGCCTGATGAGAATCATCGAGGCCCCAGTTGTACCGACCAGATTCGAAAGTACCGCTCCGATCAACAGGATGATGGTATTCTTGATCGGCGAGGCGTACCCCTTGAGATTGATGTGCATACCACCGGCTACGACGAACAGCGAGCCGACCAGGCAGATGAAACTGAAAAATTCGATACCGCTATGCAGCATGCGGATCGGATTGTGGAGGAAGAACACGTAGTACACGATCGTGACAAGTCCCAATCCGACGGAAACCTGGGGATAGTAGCGCTCCCACCAGTGCTTGCTGATGAATGGCATCAGGGCGATGGCGAGAAGCAGCAGCACGAACGGGATGACCATGAGGGGATTTGGCTCAATTACATGCGAGACGCCTTCCGACGCGAATGCCGGAACAGTGCTCAGCATGAGAGCTGCGAGTGCGCCGATGCCTGCTTTGAAAAGATTGACGAGGGATTTCAAGAAATGCTCCTGTTGAACATCACGGCTGCGTGGGCGCGGTCTTCGACAGCGAGGCGCCGGTCCGTACTTGTTCCAGTTTGTCAACTACGCGCTGAATGGTCTGCTCCGACTTCGAGAGAAAGGTGGAGGGGTAGATGCCGATCCAGAAAATGAACAGGACGATCGGAAGCAGAAGACTGATTTCGCGTTTGTTCAGATCGACGATGGTATCGTTTTCGGGGCTGCGTGAAACGCCGAATACCACGCGTTGGAACATCCACAGCATGTACACCGCGGCTAATACCACACCCGTCGCGGCGAACACCACATACCAGATGGAACCGAGCACGGCGGATTCGAAGGAACCGAGCAGGATGAGAAATTCACCGACAAAACCATTCATGCCGGGCAGCCCGATCGAGGACAACGTCACGATGAGGAAAAAGGTCGAAAATACAGGAATCTGTCTGGCCAATCCGCCAAAATCATCGATCATCCGTGTGTGACGGCGATCGTAAATCATTCCGACGATGAGGAAGAGCGCCCCGGTGGAGAGGCCGTGATTGAGCATCTGGATCAGTCCGCCCTGCAAGCCCAGGGTGGTCATCCCGAACAAACCGAGCAATATGAATCCCATGTGACTCACAGAGCTGTACGCGACGAGCTTTTTCACGTCCTTTTGAACCATTGAAACCAGCGCACCGTAAATGATGCCGATAACGCCGAGAATGGACAGGACGGAGGCGTATTCTATCGAAGACTGCGGGAAAAGCTGAAGATTGAAACGAATAAGACCGTAGGTTCCCATTTTCAGCAACACACCGGCAAGAATGACCGAACCGCCGGTGGGGGCTTGTACGTGCGCGTCCGGAAGCCACGTGTGCAAAGGAAACGCAGGGACCTTGATCAAGAAACTCAATGCGAACGCCGCGAACATCCACACCTGGATGTGCATCGGTATCATGGGACCGATTTCGAACAACTTCACGATATCGGTTGTGAATTCACCGCCAGGTAACGTCGATGCGAAATATCCGAGCCAGATGATGGCGATCAGCATAAGCAGGGAGCCGACCATCGTATAGATAAAAAACTTGACGGTGGCGTACACGCGTTCTTTTCCGCCCCAGATCCCGATGATGAAATACATCGGTATCAGGATCATTTCCCAGAACACGTAGAAGAGGAAGGTGTCGAGCGAGACGAACACGCCGATCATCGCGGTTTCGAGCAGCAGCATCAGCGATACGTAGAAGGCGATGTTCTTGCCGATGGAAGTCCATGAGGAGATCAGGACGATGGGTGTCAGAAACGTCGTCAACATCACCAACAACATGGAAATGCCGTCGATGCCCACATGGAAACTTACATTCAGCGATGGAATCCACGAAACGTTTTCGACGAATTGCATCGCCGCATTGGCGCCATCATAGCCGAAAAATAGCGGCAGGGAAAGGACGAACGTCGCCAGGGACGTCGCAAGTCCTATCCAGCGCGCGGCGCCGGCATTGCGTCGCGACAGCAGGACAGCCATCGCTCCGATCAGCGGTAAAAAGAGAAGGCAGGTCAGCAGGTGTGGGATCATCACGATTCCGTCAGCTCAAAATTATCAATCCGAGAACGACCACGATTCCGAGAACGACGAGCATGGCATACTGCTGCACGATGCCGGTCTGGATATGGCGAAGCACTCCACTGCTCGACGCGGTAAGGCGTCCGAGTCCATTGACGATGCCATCGATGATCCTCACGTCGAAGAAGCGAAACAGGAACGCTTCCGAGGTTTTCACGAGCGGCCGTACGACGCTGCCGTTGTACATCTCGTCTACGTAGTACTTGTTGGCGAGCAGTTTGTAGAGCGCGCCGAACCTGATGAGTTTCTCATCGGCAGCGGGATTTTTCCTGAACATCGAGCGACCGAGCCAGAAACCGCCCACCGCGATCGCGACGCTGATGCCCATCAGCAGGTATTCCATCGCATGATCCTGATGCTCGGCGAGACGCATTGTGCCTTCGGCCTGGGCGAAGATCGGATGCAGCCATTGGTGAATCGAGTTTCCTCCGCCAAGCACGGCCGGTATGCCCGCGAAACCGCCAATGATCGCCAGCCCGGCAAGGACGATCAGTGGAATCGTCATCGTGGAAGGCGATTCATGCGGATGCTTGTCGTGCCCCCATCGAGGCTCGCCGTCGAAGGTGAGCGTCACCATGCGGAACATGTAAAACGCCGTCATGAATGCGGCGGACGCTCCGAGCAACCATAGCACCACGGAGCCGTCGGAGAAGGCTTTCCAGAGAATTTCATCCTTTGAAAAGAAACCAGCGAGAGGAGGGAACCCCGCGATGGCGAAACTTGAGATGAGGAACGTCCAATACGTGCGCGGCATGACGCTTTTCAGTCCGCCCATCTTGCGGATATCCTGTTCCTCATGCATCGCGTGGATAACCGAGCCGGATCCCAGGAACAGGCAGGCTTTGAAAAATGCATGCGTCATCACATGGAAAATGCCGGCTGTGAACGCACCGACGCCCAGCGCCAGGAACATGTACCCCAGCTGACTCACCGTGGAGTACGCGAGGACCTTTTTAATGTCGTTCTGCGCGATTCCTATCGATGCCGCGATGATCGCGGTTGTGGCGCCGACGATAGCGACGATCATCATTGTATCGGGCGCGAGTGCGTACAGCGCGGAATTTCTCGCGACCATGTACACGCCCGCCGTAACCATCGTCGCGGCATGAATGAGCGCCGATACCGGAGTGGGACCCGCCATCGCGTCAGGCAGCCAAACGAACAGGGGAATTTGTGCGCTTTTGCCGGTGGCGCCGATGAAAAGCAGCAGTGTGATCCAGAACATCGTTCCGTTGCCCACCGCGAGTGTCGAGGCTTCGCCCATCACCTCTCTGAAGGTCAGTGTGCCGAACTCCCGGAAAATCAGGAACATGCCGAGCATGAAGGCGAAGTCACCGATACGGTTCACCCAGAACGCCTTGTTCGCCGCATCACCGGTCCAGGTGATCCCGCTCCCCGGGAACTTCTTGTCATACCAGAAACCGATAAGAAGGTAGGAGCAAAGACCAACGCCTTCCCAGCCGAGGAACATCAACAGGAAATTGTCCGCCAGCACCAGATTGAGCATGGCGAAAATGAAGAGATTCAAATACGTGAAAAACCGCCAGAATCCGCGGTCGCCATGCATGTACCCGATGGAGTACACATGAATCAGGAATCCGACACCTGTGACGACAAGCGTCATGAGTATCGAAAGCTGATCGACCTGATATGCCGCCGAGACCTTGAAGGAGCCGGCCGCGATCCACGTGAACAGCGTCACGACGTGACTGCGTTCTTCGGGTATCGCGCCGAGCATTTCGACGAAAATCGCTGCGGCGACGACAAATGACAGCCCCACGGCGGCGCTTCCGATAGCGCCCACCACGGGCTCACTCTTGATCTTCCTCCCCAACAGCCCGTTGACGATGAGACCGATGAGCGGGAAGAGGACGATTAACCCGGCGTATTGGTGCATGGATAATGATGGACGTTAGACAGTGACAGGGATAGAGCCGAGAATGCGTGAAGGATCACCACTTCAGCAAGTTCACATCGTTGATATTGACGGTCTGTCGATTGCGGAATAGCGCGAGCACGATAGCCAGGCCAACAGCTGCTTCCGCCGCGGCGACGGCCATGACGAAAAACACGAATACCTGGCCGGTCGCGTTGCCTATGAACGCGGAAAAGGCCACAAAGGTCAGGTTGACGGAATTGAGCATCAGTTCGATGCACATGAAAATTATGATGGCGTTTCGGCGCGTGAGTACACCGACGACGCCCGTGGTGAACATGATCGCGCTGACGATAAGATAGAAGTGTATCGGTACCATGCAGCTATCCGTGGCTCTCCGCTGATTAGGGAAATTGCTTCTTTGCCAACACTACGGCGCCGATCATCGCCGCCAGGAGCAGGAACGAGGTGATTTCGACTACAAAAACGTAATCGGTGAATAACACAGCGCCAATATTCTCGACGGTGCCGATCGATGCGGCAATCGGCGATTGCGACTGCATGGCGTCGAGCGACAACCCGCCTTTCCACAGCAATACCTGGAGGATGATGAGAAGGGTCAAGGAGGCGAGGCCCACACCAATGAACTGCGGCGCCTTGAGTTGCTCGCGCAGTGGCGCTTCGTCACCGAGATTCAGCAGCATGATGACGAACAGCACGAGCACCATGATCGCTCCGCCATACACGAGGATCTGAATCACTGCGACGAATTGGGCGTGCAGCGTCAGATACATTCCCGCCAGCGAGATGAAATTGAGGATAAGGAAGAGTGCGCTGTTGACCGGATTCGCCCGGGTCATCATCAAAATTCCCGACAGAATCGCGGTAACCGCCAGGACGAGAAAAAAAATCATTTCTGAAGACACGCTTTCTCCGGAAAGAAACCACGTTCGGCACTAATTACGTCAATATAGCCTTGCATGTCCTTCCAAACAAACCGGATACGCGTGGCCGCTGTGCGACAAGTCAGTGACGGGCGTTACGTGGAGGGCGTCTTTTTCACAGGGCCCTCTCGCATGAGAATTGGTGGAAATAATCGACCTCCCGGTTTTCGAAACGGAGAACCGGTCCTGGCAGCGGAATACATGCGACATCGGGCGATCCGCAAGCGGATAGCGCCGATCCATTCGCGTCCCGACCGGTGCGTTGATCGTCATCGTCATATAATTGAGGACCGTCGCGTGCCAACGTTGTCGAGCGCTTTTGCGTGAGGAGCAGGATCATCGGGACAAGTCCTGCACGGGCGCATCCATTGTTTGTATTCTTCGCGCGGAAACCGCAATTTGGAGAGGTTCGACATTCATCCTCTCGCATTGGCGGAGCCCACACGGATTTCGCGTGATCGCTTCGCATCAGCAGACCAGGATCGCTTATCCACGTTGAGTTTGCAGCCGTAATTCAATTCGCCGACTGAGCATTGCACTGACATACGGTCGGCGACAAGATACGCATCGAACACCATCGCATACAGATCGGAAAGGTACGGTATGTCAGATCCCTTTCAATTCGGCGGAAACATCGTATGGCGTCCGTCGCACGACCAAATCGTCGGCAGTACCGTGCATGCGTTCATGCGGGAGCACGGGCTTGAATCGTTCGATGCGTTGTTGGATCGCTCAACCACCGATGTCGCGTGGTTTACGGATGCTGTACTCCGTTTTCTCGACATTCGTTTTTCCCAACCTTATTCTCGGGTACTGGACATGTCGGGAGGAATGCAGTTTCCGAAGTGGTGCGTCGGAGGCCGGATGAACATCGTCGAGTCCTGCCTCGATCGCTGGGCGGGCGATCCACGCATGCGCGAAGAGCCGGCTCTGCGTTGGGAAGGCGAGGAGGGGAACGTACTCGGAATGACCTATGGCGAGTTGACCGACGAAGTCAACCGCTGCGCGAATGCGCTGAGGGAACTGGGCTTCGGTCCGGGGGATCCGATCGGTCTGTTTATGCCGATGACCCCTGAAATCGCCATCGCGTTCTTCGCTATCGCACGCATTGGTGGAATCATCTTGCCGCTGTTCTCCGGATTCGGCGAGAGCGCTGTCGCCTCCCGGTTGCAGGATGCCGGAGCCGCGGGTTTGTTCACATCCGACGGAGCATTCCGGCGAGGGGATATCGTCGGTCTCAAAACCATCGCCGACGCCGCGGCCGCGGAGGTTCCGACGTTGCGGCATATTATCGTCCTTAAACGCACCAGCCAGGATGTGTACATGCGTGAAGGTCGTGATCATTGGTGGCATGACATTGTACCCCGTCAGTCCACGTACGCTGCGACCGAGATCATGGATACGGAAGACGTGCTGATGATCATCTACACATCCGGCACTACCGGCAAACCCAAGGGCGCGGTGCATACGCACTGCGGTTTTCCCGTCAAGGCCGCACAGGACATGGCCTTTGGCACGGATGTGCAACAGCGCGATCTGATTTACTGGATGACCGACATGGGCTGGATGATGGGACCCTGGCTGCTCTTCGGCGCGACGATTATCGGTGGATCGTTCTTCCTCTTCGATGGCGCACCGGATTACCCGGCAGCGGACAGGCTGTGGTCTCTCGTCGAACGCCACGGTATCAACGTCCTGGGTGTGTCGCCCACACTCATTCGCGCGTTGATGAAACACGGGCTCGATCCTGTTCATGCGCACGATTTGTCAAGCCTGCGCTGTTTTGGATCGACGAGCGAACCGTGGAATCCCGATCCGTGGATGTGGCTGTTCCGCGATGTCGGCGACGAACGCCTGCCGATCATCAACTACTCGGGCGGAACGGAAATAAGCGGAGGCATTGTGATGGGCTCACCTCTTCTGCCGTTGAAGCCCACAGCGTTCTCGGCACCCTGTCCCGGAATCGCCGCCGACGTCGTGGACGAGCAGGGTAGGCCATTGCGCAACGCCGTGGGGGAACTGGTGATCCGCGCACCGTGGATCGGCATGACGCGCGGATTCTGGAAAGACACCGAGCGCTATCTCGACACCTACTGGTCGCGATGGGAAAATGTATGGTTTCATGGCGATTTCGCGGCTATCGACAACGACGGACTCTGGTACATTCTTGGCCGCTCGGACGACACGATAAAAATCGGTGGCAAGCGTATCGGTCCCGCGGAAATCGAATCCGTGCTCGTCGCGCATCCATCGGTCAACGAAGCCGCCGCGATCGGCGTACCCCACGAGGTGAAGGGGAATGAGGTGGTCTGTTTTTGCGTATTGAATCCCGGCGCGGAATTGACGGACAGTTTGATCGCGGAGCTCCGCGATGCCCTTGTTCACGACATGGGTAAGGCTCTCGCACCCAGGCACATCGTCGCCGTGCACGACCTTCCGAAAACCCGCAACGGCAAAATCATGCGGCGCATGGTCCGCGCCGCATGGCTCGGCCTCGATCCCGGCGATACCGGCAGCCTCCTCAATCCCGACGCCGTCCACGAAATCGCTGAGGGGAGAATCAATACCGAAAACGCGTGAAGTACAAATCGTGAAGGGGTCGGGCCGTGCCCGTCATCTGAAAAAGGCATGGATTACAAATCGTGCAGGAAACGGGATCGAAGGGCACGCAGACTCCTGCGTCTCCACAGTCGCGTTCATCTGCCGGACAATGTTCGCTAATGCAACGAACTCTGCTTACTTTGCCCTACCTCTTGTTCTCAGGATACACGGCAATGCGCATCGCGGCTGACACCAATATACCCTGTATCGATATTGCCCTCGCCGGCATCGGCGAACTGCGGTGTTTCGATTCCAGGAACGCGGATGAAGTCCGGGATGCATTGCGCGGTGCCGATGTGTTGTTGTGCCGATCCACCCTCCGCGTCGATGAGGCGCTGCTGAAGAACAGCAACGTGCGCTTCGTCGCCACGGCGACGTCGGGTACCGAGCATATCGACGCGACGGCCTTGCAGGACCGTGGAGTGACGATCGCGTCCGCCCCCGGCAGCAACGCCCGCTCGGTAGCGGAATGGCTCGTTGCGGCGTTGCTCAAGCTCGTACGCGACAACAGTATCGCTCTGGAGGGAGCGTCGATCGGCATTGTCGGCGTTGGCCATGTGGGACGCCAAGTGTTCAACATGGCCAGAGCCCTGGATCTGTCGCTGGTGCTCAACGATCCCCCGCGCGAACTGCTCAGAGAAATACCGATACCGGGCGAGAAACTCCGTTTTGCTTCGCTTGAACGCGCCCTGGCATGCGACATCGTCACGCTGCACGTCCCTCTCGAGCACGGAGGCCCCTTCCCGACCTTCAGGATGATGGATATGAAACAATTCAACATGCTGGGTGATGGTGGCGTTTTCATCAACGCCGCCCGCGGTGATGTGATGGTCCGGGACGCATGTCTTCTGTACGCGGATCAGGGCAACGATGTCGTTCTGGACGTGTATCCGAATGAACCGAATATCGATCCGGAATTCCTCCACCAGGCGGCCATAGCGACGCCGCATATCGCTGGCCATTCCTACGACGCGAAGCTCCTCGGAACGCAGATGGTGTACGACGCGCTGTTCGAATGGATGGGTCGCGTACCGAGGTGGCGACACGAAGCGCATCTTCCCGATATTCCACCGCTGACGCAGCACTCTCGAGGCGATGACACGCCTTACAAGGAAGTAGCCAGAGTCGTGCATACCGTGTATGACATTTTTCAGGATGCATCGGCCCTCTTCGCGCTGAGCTTCGAACCGGAAGACGCACGCGGCGCATATTTCGAAAAGCTTCGCGCGGAATATCCGGTCCGTCGGGAATTCCACCGCGTCACTGTGCAGTGCAAGGGTATCTCGCGCGACGCGGCGGAAATACTCGGCAACCTCGGATTTCGTCTCGATCCGACACGTTGAATCTGCTTATATCGTATTCACGCGGCCACATGGATAGAACTTCTCCATCCTGGTGAGACGTTGCATGCATCGCTTTACAGGATAGGGGTGGGATGGCGGGTGCCGGATGCCGGATGCACGATTGAAACCCAAATGCGACCTTTTATCCTCCCCGTGCATCCTACCCCTATTGCATGGAGGATATCATGAATCTGGAAATTACACGCGACACCATCATCGAAGATCTCGTTAGCGAGCACCAGAAATCCGTTGTGTTTCTCATGGATAAAGGAATTCGCTGCTTGCGCTGCGGCGAGCCGATCTGGGGGACCCTGGGCTCGGCCATGGACGAAAAGGATTTTCCGATCCAGCGTCAGTTGGAAATCGTGTATGAACTTCGGGAATTCCTCTCCGCTGTATCCGAATGATATCAACAGAACAAGGAAATGAAGGCGATGAAAAAAGAAACAGGAAATGGCAGGAAAGCTGGAGTCAACGCTAAGGATAACAAGCGAGGAGTGAGTCCGTTCACCTGGGTGATCACCGGTTTCGCTGTCGTCATCGTCGCGATTCTCGTGATCAACCGTATGAATAGCTCTGAACCGATGCCACTGGCGGGTCCGGGAAATCCGGCTACGCAGGAGCAGGGTGGTATGGGCTCCGCTCCGGCGTTTGAACTGCCCGACGCGCGTGGTGGAATGAAATCACTCAACGCGTACAAGGGCGACGTGGTGATGCTGAATTTCTGGGCCACGTGGTGCGGTCCCTGCAAACAGGAAATTCCCGACTTCATCGAACTTCAGGAAGAATATCGCGACAAGGGATTCAGGATCGTCGGTCTTTCGCTGGATCAACCCGGACAGGAAGCGCTCGTGAAGCAATTCATCAAGGAGAAGGGGATCAATTACGATGTGCTCTTTGACGATGGATCCACGGCGCAGGCGTACGGCGGCGTCCGCAGCATACCCACAACCTTTCTCATCAACCGCGACGGCGAGATCGTCTTCTCAAAAGTCGGCCTACAGCCTAAAAGCGGCTGGGCGGAGGCGATCGAAGAGTTGCTCTGAGAACGAATGATGAGTTATAAATGTGCTTGCCAGCCAGACATGAGGGTTTCTTAGCGCGTTGGCCAAGCTCGTCATCCTGAGTGAGCCAACCAGCGCTGCGCACCGGTCCATATCATGGATGACATCTATG
>CAYJMN010000080.1:0-16400 GCA_964371045.1 uncultured Chromatiales bacterium
CCACTTTTTCACCTTTTCACCTTTTCACCTTTTCACGATCCTACCTTTTCACCTTTTCACCTTTTCACCTTTTCACCTTTTCACCTTCTCACCTCTTCACCTTTTCACCTTTTCACCATCGACCCGCAACAGCAATGTCGTATGCGACGGATCCTGCCACGCACGCAGCAGGGAGCGCAAGTCGTTAAAGTGCTCAGGGGCGATACGCGCGTTCGCGATCGTGATGGTGCGCGTCACTTCGATGTCGTGCTTATCTGCTTTGATTACGCTGAGCACAGTACCGGCCGCGTTGCTCAGCTCGTGTCTGCCGCCACCACCGACGAGGGTAATCCCGCCGGGCAAATGCAAGGTCATACGGCATTCCTCGGTCATGGGTGCGGGAAATTGCACCGGGGTTGTACGGTTGACATCGGCTGGAACGAGGTGCAGTTCGGTCACTCCGCCGGGTGCCGCAGGTAGCGCGAATCGGGCGTAGCCTGCGGCGGGATCAAGTGCCTTATTGGTCGCGATGTCGGCTTCACAAACTGTTCCTCCGCCGGTGGTCAACGTCACGTCGCCAGGAGTGACTTTCATACCCTGCCCGGCGGCGCCGAGCGATTTTTGTATCAATTTCCGCATGCCGGAAAAATCGAAGGCTTGACTACGTGCACCGCGCATTTCCACGCTGGTTTTTCCTGAAAGCGTGAGGTCGGATTTTAGGGACCAATCCGATGTCGTGGCCACGACGGCCGTTGGAGACGAAGAAGTTTCGACAACAGGCACGGGCTCCCGCGCCGACATCGGCAGCCACGCGAGACGGTTCAGCCCGGACGCGAACGGCCCGCTCGGAGCCATCCCGGGATCGAGGAATATTTTCCCGTTTGTAAACGAGGCATCGCGGCAGAGCACCATCGCCTTGGAGAAAAGGTGTGCGGCCGGAACATCCGCGAGATGTTCACGCGCTGCGAGGATGACGTCAGCATCGAGCGAAATCGAGCGGCACAGCGCTGTAAGCAGAACGGCGCGATCGAGATCGGACCCTACTCGCTTGTCGAACGTAACCTGTGCCGCAAGCGGTCGGAATCCAATAGCGTCCAACGGTCCGCTCATGCGAGCCACGTGATCGGCAACCCAGGAGCGAAGCGCAAGGGCGCGCGCCTGCGGTGTCGGAGCGTCCTTCGTGGCTGTATTGGCCACGGCTTGCATCGCCGGAGAGACACTCAACAGATTCGCGTCGGCCAACACATGTTTGGCTAGATCCTTGTATGACGACGTTGAGAAATAAAGCATCGGGAGAAAATCTTCCATCGGGGGTTGCGTGGCTTCGACCTCGACAATAGGCAGATCCGAAGCGCTCCAGGTGTACACATCTTTCCCGCCTTCTTTGCGAACGTCGGGACGAATGCTACCCCGCAACATGCCATGACGCAGGGGTGTGCCGGAGGGTACGATGACCTTTAGCACCAACGATTGAATCGGGCTGCGCTCGCCGAACAGCACCTTGCCTGACAGACCCGGCATAAAACCGGATGTTGTTGTGATGGTATATCCGAAATCCACGACGCTCCCGGCTTCGAGTCCTGTATGCGTCACGACCATTTCACGCAAATGCAGATAGGGTGCCGCGCCGGCGGCGTAACCCGGCAGCACTTCGTTGAACGCGTTGAACGGAGCGGCAACCTTCCTCCCGTCCTTCATCGTCGTTATCGAGTGCGAAATCGCGAGTTTCTGATACCGCGGATCGGTGATGATAAATGACTCCCCATACGCCCGGCTGAAGGCATAGGATGTGAAATACTTCAACACGTGGCGGTACGTATAGATCGTACTCCCGTCGGGAAGCAGTTCCCATGTGTGTTCAAGCGATTGGTACGCCGCGTCCGCGTTGCCGTTTGCGGGTGTGGCGGATTGCGCATGAACACGGCATGTCAGAGAGAGTAGGGTGATGATCGCTATGGTGACGTGCTTCATGGCTGTTTCTCCTGGCGCGAAAGCAAAACAGGTGTACTGGAGAGTTCTTTTCTCGCGAGCAGCGCGGCTCTGAATTCGGGCCAGTCATCCGCTTCGTACAATCGTTTTTCAATGCGATGCGTCGCTACGAGTCTCAGTTTGTCGCCCTCGATCGACAGGTTGGCCTTGAACGAGGCCGGTGCTCCACCTGCGTCAACCACCGCGGGGAGTTTCAACGCACGCATTCCCGCAGGCAACGTGATCGATTCGTCAAGTTCCACGAGCTTTGAGCAGCGCGTCCGGAAACCGTAGTCGCGTTGCTCAAGCGAGGTGTTCATCGACAGCTCGGCGCCATTGAATCCGTCGTCAAAAGGCGTGTCGAGAAGCAGGGGATGCACCAGCATGCGATCGCCGTCGATTGCCGCATATCCGGGAATGCGGTATCCCATACGAATCGAGAAGGGGACGGACAGATCTTCTATTCCGGTCATCGCTTCGATGCGCGCATCGGCGCGGGGGAACTTTTTCATGATAAGAGCGACGAAGCTGTCCTCCCACGACGAGCGGTAACTCCGGCCGAAAGAGCGGCGCAGCATCGCATCGGTCTGACCTTCCGCTTCAATTGTCACCGTTCCCTCCAGCGTTCCATCCGCCAGCAGCGTCGCGCGGTTGGCGGCTTTCCAGTAGTGATTCTCCGCCGGCGATACCGGCGTCGTCATCACGTCGGCGCCTCCGGGTATGCCGAGCAGATACTCCTGCTGCTGCTCGGCGCTGGACCACATTTCGCGAACGCCGGGGATCCACGTTGGATCGAGCAGCATCCACTCGCCTGAATGCAGCTTTACCGTGGTGACGCTGTGGTTAAACTGGTCGGCCGGAATGCGGTCGATACGTGAACCAGCCATGGTCATGGCGGGATACGATTCGAAGCCCGCCGCGCGAAGCATGGTGACGAGCATTCCCGCCTTGTCCTTGCACACTCCGCAACGATCGGCGAAGGTCATCTTACCCGTATGCAGCGTGAATCCCTCGCCCTCACCCATGGAGATACCGGAATAGCGGATTTCCTCGGCGACCCAGTGATTGAGAATGGAAATTTTTTCAAGCTCGTCCGTAACGCCAGCGATAAGTTTATCCGTCATCTCCTGCACTTCCGGCGTCACCGCGAAGCTGCCGAAATCCTCGTTCACGCCGTGAAACCACGCGGCTTTCGCGTACCAATCGGGCGAAGTGGAAAGAAGAAGTTTCGGAGCGACATCCGAATGCGCCACCATGTCCGGTTCGGTGCGCAGAGGAACGATATGCCTCCTGGACCACCCGTAGGTAACCTTCCCGGGTTTCGTGACCATGCCCGACGTGGGGTGCAGGTCGTCCACGTTCACCCTTGCCTGCGCACCGGCAGGATTGACCGCCACCTTCACCCTTTGCGATTGTTCGGGGTGAAAATGCACCCAGGACGTGAGTTCGCCGTTATAGACTTCGTATTGCAGCGGCTTGTTCGCGGGAGTGAAAATTCTGTACACTTTCTCCTCGACCGGCACGGATGACCAGAATTCCACGATATCGTAATAATGCCCCTTCATAGGCGGGATGAAGCGGCTGTCGTCATCCTCTCCACCTTGCAGCAGCGCATAGGTGAAGCCCTTCCTGAACGCGACGGTTTCCACCGCATCTCCTGGTTCGAGCCTCCCGACATCCACCAGTTTCTGGCGTGCGCCCCAATAAATGGCGCGCGCGGGCGCGGGATAATCATGAACGCGATCACTCCCCAGCGTCTCCACCGATCCATCCGCCCTGTAGATCCGCACCAGCAGTACGTCCACCGCCGCGGAAAGCGGATCGTAATCGTAGGTGACATTGCGCAGCGCAAGCGCCCCTTTCGCCGTGATGGCCCGCACGAGCTTGTGCATGTTGACGTAGCTGAGTCCGCTTTCCTGCACGTCGACGGAAGTGCTGTCATAGACGACGAGCATATCCGCTGTACCGTACCAGCTTCCCTCGGACGAGGATATGCGTATACGATTCGGATCGTTTTGTCCGATAAGCAGGGCTGGCAGCAGAAGTATCGCAGCTATCGCCGGAAGACTGTAACGGTAATGTTGGAGCATGGCGTTATCCGGATGGTTGAGACTGGACGGGGGCGATTCGGCCCAATTATTCAGTATACAAAATTTCGGGAAAAATCCTGAATCGGTGAATCGGCGAAGGCGTAACGGCGTACTCGGGGGAGGGGTGAATCGTTGGAGGGTGAGGGGAAGGGCAAAGACGTGATGAACAGGCAGGGTGATGAAATCGGTCGAACGTACGCTTGAATGTCCCCTTCCGCGCCCGGCGCATGACTCGTTTACATCGAAAAAGGCGGATGCTTGCATCCGCCTTTTTCAAAAATTTTCAGGAATTATCAGCGCGAATAATACTCGATAACCAGCGGGAATTCGCAAATGACGGGGATATGCTCGCGGTCGGGAGCGGCGGCGACGGTGATCGAAAGCTCCGGTTTGTTGATCGCAAGATAGTCGGGCGGACGCGAAGCCTTCACGGCTTCGTTGAACATCGGTATCTTGCGGCTCTTCTGGCAGACAGCGATCACGTCATTGACGCGAACCTGATAGGAAGGGATATCCACTCGGCGGCCGTTGACTTCGATGTGTCCATGGGCCACGAACTGGCGGGCCGCGAAAATTGTGCGGGAAAGACCACCGCGGTATACCACGGCATCCAGACGGCTTTCAAGCATGCGGGCAAGATTATCGGCGGTATTGCCGGTCTTGCGTGAGGATTTTTCGTAATAGGTCCGCATCTGTTTTTCGCTGACGTTGTATTGCCAGCGCAGACGCTGCTTCTCGACAAGCTGACGCTTGTAATCCGACACCTTCGCCCGGCGATTGCGCGACAATCCGTGTGCGCCCGGTGGATGCGGTTTGCGTTCCATCACTTTGGCTGCCTTGGGCGACAGGGCGACACCAAGCTGGCGAGAAATCTTGACCTTGGGACCGTTGTACTTCATGCGTGTTTGCTCCGTAGAACCTGTATTCCAGTTACTAATTCAATTCCAATTGACATTTCGTCACGACCGCTCCGAACGAAAAAACGCTTTCATTCAGTGCATTCGTAAATATAACGTGGTCAAATTTAAGATCAAAATACTGCTGTGCGTGGGGGTGTGCGGAAAAATTTCGCACACCTTCATAATGTAACAAGCGATTTTTACGTATCCTCACGCCAAAATAATGGAAGGATACATGCAATCCCCTGTCGTTGAGTGCCACAACTCTTTGGTTGCTTCCTCTCCGCCCTGCGGAAGGATTGATACCGGAGGAAAGTCCGAGATTATCGCCATCCTGGTCGAGATCTTATCGTCACCGTCACCGCGGCCTGACGCACGCCTCGCGCGTTTGCATGCCATGCGTTCGCACTTGCGCGTGGCGCTCAAGCGTCGTAGTTTTCCGCCTTGTCGTTTCAAGTTACATGAATCAACACTCCGTCCAACGGATTCCGCCACCCGACCATCTGCGCCCAGCCAAAGAGGCTCCTTCGTACCCGTATCGCCCTGGCGATCGTCAAAGGCTGCGCCGCTCGACGACTTCAACCGCATCGCGTTCCGTAATGAATCCTTAACTGCGTGAATGGACACATGGATGATGCTTCCCGTAGAGAATGGTGCGGAGGAAGAGCGCAACAACGTCGGCATGCACTACACGAGCCGCGAGGCCATGACGATGCGGTGTTGTCATCATTTCGTACTTTGTTTTTTATACTCACAGCGGAAATGCGGTACCCCGTCCACTCCATGACATCAGACTTGCTTGACAGATGCAATTGTTGATCCACAGTCGAGCCGGGAAGAATTGAACCAGACCCAGAGAATTTCATTCATCTTTTATATACACACCCTGTAATCCGTAATCCGCCATACTGAATCCGACATCGTAAATCACCCTTCACTTGCACGGAACAATCATGGAAACACAAACCATCACAGCAGAAGAACGGGATGCGCGACGACGCAATGAGGAAGCCAGAACCTGGGGGATGCTCTGCCATCTTTCCGTGTTCGCGGCGTTCGTGGTTCCTTTCGGCAATATTTTCGGACCGCTGACGGTGTGGCTGATGAAAAAAGACAGCCTTCCCGGGGTCAACGAACAAGGCAAGGAAGCCCTGAATTTTCAGATCAGCACGATGATCTACTCGATCATCTTGCTGGTTGTGATTCTCGCGGCGATTCTCGGAGCGGCTGCCGAAGAGTCTTCGGAATCGCTCTTCGTCGCGGTCGGCGCCGGAATCCTCCTGGTGGTGATGGCGATATTCGAACTCGTCTGTGTGATCATCGCCACCGTGCACGCTTCGCGGGGTGAGACGTTCCGCTATCCTCTCAGCATTCGCTTTATAAGTTGAGCGCACGGTTGGTGATTTCAGCGGTTGGATGTATTTTCCAAGCTGAAATCAATCGTCATGTCAATCCGGGCGAACGACCGCGGTCTGTCGCCATGTTGTCTGAAGGGGCCACTGCGTGCTATACATCCGAAACTACATCGACGGCGAACTGGTCGATCCTCTCACCGGATCGTGGCTCCCGGTGCATGAACCGGCCACCGGGGAAATCTACGCGATGCTGGCGGATTCGGCGGGCGAAGACGTGGAAGTCGCCGTGCGTGCTGCGAAACAAGCCTTTGCCAAGTGGTCCACGACGCCCGCTGACGAGCGCTCCCGCCTCCTGCTACGCATCGCGGAGTTGATCGACGAGCACCTGGACGAACTCGCGATGCTCGAATCCCGCGACACGGGCAAGCCGCTCAAGCTCGCGCGCAGCGTCGACATTCCGCGCGCGTCGAAAAATTTCCGCTTTTTCGCCACCGCGATTCTGCACAGCGGGACCGAAGCCTATCAAACCGACACCGACGCCTTCAACTACACACTGAGACAACCTCTGGGGGTGGCGGGCTGCATCTCGCCCTGGAATCTTCCGCTTTATCTGTTTACCTGGAAAATCGCTCCGGCGCTCGCGGCGGGTAACTGTGTCGTCGCCAAACCCTCCGAAGTGACTCCCATGACTGCGGGGAGGCTTGCCGAGTTGTGCCGCAAGGCGGGATTGCCTCGCGGCGTGCTCAACATCGTGCACGGCACGGGTCCAAACGTGGGCGTGGCGATCACCGCGCATCCCGACGTACCCGCGATCTCCTTTACGGGTGGAACCCAAACGGGCGCCGCCATCGCCCGTGTCGCTGCGCCGATGTTTAAAAAACTTTCCCTCGAACTCGGCGGAAAAAATCCGACAATCATTTTCGATGATGCCGACCTCGATGCGGCCATGCCGACGATTGTCCGTTCAGCATTCTCGAATCAAGGAGAGATATGTCTCTGTGGCTCGCGGCTGTTTGTACAGCGCGGAATCTACGAACGATTTCGCGATCTGTTCGTCGAGCAGGTGCGGGCGCTCAATGTCGGCGATCCCCTCCTGGAAGAGACACGGCAAGGCGCACTTGTGTCCGAGCAGCATCTCGAAAAGGTGATGGCCTACCTTGCGCTCGCACGCGACGAAGGCGGCACGGTGCTCTGCGGTGGCGAACGCATCCATCCCGAGGGACGCTGCGAGAATGGCTGCTTCCTCTCTCCTGCCGTTATTGAAGGTCTGCCGGCCAGCTGTCGCACGAATCAGGAAGAAATTTTCGGTCCCGTGGTCACCCTCATGCCCTTCGACGGCGAGGACGAAGTCGTCGCGCAAGCGAACAGCACTCGCTACGGTCTCGCTGCGAGCGTATGGACGCGCGATCTGACGAGGGCGCACCGCGTCGCCGCGCGTCTGGAGAGCGGTATCGTATGGGTGAACTGCTGGATGCTACGCGATCTGCGTACGCCATTCGGCGGAGTGAAGCAGAGCGGCGTCGGTCGGGAAGGGGGATGGGATGCCCTGCGCTTTTTCAGCGAAACAAAAAACGTATGCATCGATCTCGGAGGTGCCACATGATCCCGAACGGCGACGCATTTCACTCCGGCAAAGCGCCCGAGGCTGTCGGCCTGTATCCGCATGCGCGTCGGTTGGGCAACCTGCTGTTCCTCTCGGGCATCGGTCCGCGAGAACGAGGCAGCGGCGCGATTCCGGGAGTGACGCTGGACGCTGAGGGGAATGTCGCCTCATACGATTTCGAGGCGCAGTGCCACAGCGTGTTCCGCAACGTACGCACCGTTCTGGAGGAGGCGGGATCGGACTGGAGCAAGCTCGTGGATTTGACCGTTTTTCTCACCGACATGAAGCGCGACTTCCCGGTGTATAACGCGCTGTATGCGGAATACTTTCGCGACAATCAGCCGTGCAGGACCACCGTAGGGATTTCGTCGCTCCCTACACCCATCGCCATTGAACTCAAATGCATCGCCACCATGTGAAAGGTCGACCATGTACACGCTCCAGGGCATCAACTTCAAGCAATGGATAGACGAACACCGGCATTTGCTCAAACCGCCGGTGGGGAACATACAGGTGTTCGAGAACGCCGAATTCATCATCATGGTGGTGGGCGGCCCCAACGCCCGGAAGGACTACCATTTCAACGAGGGTGAGGAATTTTTCTACCAGCTCGAAGGCGACGTCGTCATCAAGGTGATGGACGACGGCGTCCCGCGCGACATTCCGATCCGCGAAGGCGAAATATTTCTGCTGCCCGCCCGCGTTCCCCATTCACCACAGCGTCCCGCAAACACCGTGGGCTTGGTGGTGGAGCGCAAGCGTCTGCCGGGTGAACTCGACGGTTTCCTGTGGTTCTGCGAGCAGTGTGGAGAAACGCTCTACGAGGAATATCTGTTGCTCGAAGACATCGTCAGTCAGCTGCCGCCGCTCATGAAACGCTTTTACGACAACGAGGAACATCGGACCTGTTCATCCTGCGACGCAGTCATGCAACCGCCCGTCCCCGTACAATAATTCGTCAAACGCATGTTCAAAGTCGACGTTCATACGCATATCCTTCCCCGGACCTGGCCAGATCTTGAAAAGCGCTATGGCTACTCCGGTTTCCCTTCGTTGGAACCGCGCGGGGACGGAGCTGCGGACATGTTCATCGACTGCAAGCATTTCCGCACCTTTCAGCCCAATAGCTGGGACGCGGCCGAGCGTCTCGCGGACTGCGACGATTGCGGCGTGCATGTACAGGTGCTTTCCACAGTACCGGTGATGTTCAACTACTGGGCGAAACCGGCGGACGGGCACGATCTTTCGCGGTATCTGAACGATCATATCGCGGAAACCGCGGCGGGGAATCCAACCAGATTTACCGGACTGGCCACCGTGCCCTTGCAGGCACCGGATCTCGCCATACGGGAACTCGAGCGCGCCGTGAAGGAACTCGGTCTACCTGGCGTGGAAATCGGCACGCATGTGAACGATTGGAATCTTAACGAACCTGTACTCTTCCCGTTCTTTGAAGCCGCCTCCGAACTCGGCGCGGCTGTGTTCGTGCATCCCTGGGACATGATAGGCCGCGACCGCATGCAGCGCTACTGGCTGCCCTGGCTCGTGGCCATGCCCGCCGAGACCTCGCTCGCGATCTGCTCGATGATTTTCGGCGGAGTATTTGAACGACTACCCGCGTTGCGCGTCAATTTCGCTCATGGCGGAGGATCCTTCCCCGCGACCATCGGACGCATCGAACACGGATTCGCCGTGCGGCCCGATCTCGTCGCGGTGGACAACGATGTTCACCCGCGATCATATCTCGGACGCTTTTATCTTGATTCCCTCGTTCACGACCGTGTGATGCTGGACTACATCGTCCATCTCGTGGGCGAAGATCGCGTCACCCTTGGCTCCGATTATCCCTTCCCGCTCGGCGAGGCGGCGCCGGGAGCCTTGATCGAATCCATGGATCAATTTCCCGACAACGTCAAGCAGAAACTCCTGGGCGACAATGCGCTCGCATGGCTCGGTTTGAATAAAGAGAGGTTCCTGTCATGATCTTCACGGTCACTATCGGAACGGCGCGTTACGACGCCGATCTCTGCACGGGATACAGCATCGCGATCCCGCTCGATTTTCACGGAGCACAGCCGAACGCGTACGGTGTCCCGCCTGCGGAAGCCTGGGCTTTTGAAGGAGGAGGATTCATCGGCGACACGAGGCGGGGAGGGAGCTGCAATTTCGAGACGCTTTCCCTCACGCCGCATTGCAACGGTACACACACCGAATGCATCGGCCACCTGACGCGCGAACGCGTCTCCATCGAGCGCATTCTTCCGGGTTCTTTAATGCCAGCCACTCTTATTTCCGTACCGCTACTGCCATCGTCGTCGGTCGCCGAGTTGTACAGCTGCGAACTGGAAGCAGGGGATTCGCTCATCACGCGGGCGGCGCTGCGCCAGGTGCTCGATCGGTGCAAGCCCGCATTTCTCCGCGCGCTCATTCTCCGCACCCTCCCGAATCCTCCAGGTAAAACGACCCGGCAGTACGACACCACGCCAGCCCCGTTTTTCACGCATGACGCGATTGAGGAAATCGTCGAACGCGGCGTGCAGCATCTTCTCGTGGATGTACCTTCGCTAGATCGCTCCACCGACGGCGGGCGTCTGTCGGCGCACCGCACCTTCTGGGGCCTCGCCGCCGATGCCACCGACGCCGTCAGCTGTGTGCCCGCGAAGCGCACGGTGACGGAAATGATTTTCGTTCCGGATCATATTCAGGACGGCCTCTACCTGCTGGATCTGCAGATCGCGCCGTTCGTCTCCGATGCCGCGCCGAGCAGGCCCATCCTTTTTCCCATTTCTCCACGACCATAGCGCACCTGCATGAAGCACGACAAAAACTACAGCAGTGATGAAGCGTCGGCAAGAATAATGGACGAGCGCGATCCACTGGCGCATTTCCGCTCCCGCTTTCACATACCGGCGTCCAGGGAGGGCGACATCGCCTACTTCTGCGGCAACTCGCTCGGCCTGCAACCGCGGAGCGTCCGCGATGCGATCGACACGGAGTTGGACGCCTGGGCTAAGCTTGCCGTGGACGGACACTTCGCGGGTGTGCATCCGTGGATGACGTATCAGGAAGATTTAGCCGCTCCACTATCCCGCATCGTCGGAGCGCAGCCCGACGAAGTGGTGGCGATGAACACCCTGACCGTGAATCTGCATCTGCTGATGGCGTCATTTTATAGTCCTGAGGGCAGGAGAAGAAAAATCATCGTCGAGGAGAAAGCTTTTCCATCGGATCAATACGCTGTCGCTTCGCAGTTGCGTTTTCACCGCGCGGACCCCGTGGCCGATCTGATAGAGATTCCCCTCGGTGCGGACGGATTGTTCGACACCGATCAGGCGGTGGAACTGATCCGACTGTACCGCGACGAGGCGGCGCTGCTGTTGCTGGGAGGCGTGAATTACTACAACGGTCAATTCTTCGACATTCCACGGGTGACGGAAACAGCGCATGAGGCTGGCATGATGGTGGGCATCGATCTCGCGCATGCCGCCGGCAACGTCCCGCTACGATTGCACGACTGGGATGTGGATTTCGCGGTCTGGTGCTCGTATAAGTATCTCAATGCGGGTCCAGGCAGTACCGCCGGATGTTTCGTTCACGCCCGTCACGGCCGCAGGCGGGATCTGCAACGGTTCGCCGGATGGTGGGGACATGATAAAGCCACGCGCTTCGCGATGCCGCGCGAATTTCATCCTTCTACAGGCGCGGACGGCTGGCAGCTCAGCAATCCCGCCATACTTCCGATGGCCGCGCTTCGCGCCTCTCTCGCGCTGTTCGACGAAGCTGGCATGCCGGCGTTGAGAAAAAAAAGCGTGTTGCTCACCGACTACCTCGAGTATCTTCTACGGGCGCATCCCCTCGACGCGTGGAACATCATCACACCGGAGGATGCGGACGCGCGCGGGTGCCAGCTCTCTTTACGCGTTCATGATTGTGGGCGCGAACTTTTTCGCCGACTGCAGGAAAACGGCATCATCGCCGACTGGCGCGAGCCTGATGTCATTCGCGTAGCCCCGGCACCGTTGTACAACACGTTTTCCGATGTGTGGAAGCTGGCGGATTGTTTTCACCGCTTCTGGACGGAAACCCCTTCCAGTGGACGCAACCATGCACATTCGCACCAACAGCGTGCCTGATCCGGAGTATCGATGGAGCATTCCCAACGTCTGATCATCGTCGGTGCCGGTCTGGCCGGCTCGCTTCTTGCCGCGACGCTTGCCCGCAAGGGCTTCGCGATAGACGTCTACGAGGGGCGGGCGGATATGCGCCGCATGAACATGAGCGCGGGACGCTCGATCAATCTCGCGCTTTCCGTACGCGGCATCAACGCATTGAGGCATGTCGGGCTGGACGAGGAAATCCTTTCGCTCGCCATTCCCATGCGCGGACGGATGATGCATTCGGTGCGTGGTGCGACCACATTTCAACGCTACGGCCGGCAGCCACACGAAACGATTCATTCCGTTTCGCGCGGAGAACTCAACAAACGGTTGATGGATCTTGCGGAAGCTCGTGAGGGTGTGCGCCTGCATTTCCGGCATCGCTGTCAAGACATCGATCTCGACAGCGGCGAGGTGACGTTCGTCAACGAGGAGAGCGGCGCGATCATACGTGATCGAGCGGCCGCGGTGATCGCCGCGGACGGCGCGGGATCGTCCGTTCGCGAAGCGATGCGGCGGCGCGGAGGGTTTTCCATGAACATGGACCCGCTCGATCACGGATACAAGGAGCTCCTCATCCCTCCATCGGCATCCGGCGACTTTCAGCTCGATCCCGGCGCGCTCCATATCTGGCCTCGTCATTCCTACATGATGATCGCCCTGCCCAATCCGGACCGCACATTCACCTGCACGCTTTTCCTTCAACACAAGGGTGATCCATCGTTCGAATCGCTGGATACGACCGTGCGCGTGCGGGAAATGTTCGAGAAGCAATTTCCTGATGCGCTTGCGATGATGCCCACGCTGGAGGAACTTTTTTTTCTGAATCCGACCGGCTCGCTGGGCACTGTTCGCTGCGAAACCTGGCACAGCGGCGGGACAGCCGTGTTGCTCGGAGACGCCGCGCACGCGATGGTACCATTTTTCGGGCAGGGAATGAACTGCGCGTTTGAAGACGTCGTCGAAATGGATCGATGCATCGATGAATTCGGAACCGACTGGGCGCGATTGTTTCCGGTGTTCCAGGAGCGCCGGAAAATCAACGCCGACGCCATCGCGGACATGGCCCTGGAAAATTTCATCGAAATGCGCGACCGCGTCGCCGATCCGGAATTTCTGTTCATGAAAGAAGTGGGCCTCGCACTGGAGCAGGGTTTTCCGGAGTATTTCATCCCGAAATACTCGATGGTATCCTTCAACCTCATCCCGTATTCCAAAGCCCTGCGGCGCGGCAGGATTCAGCAGCAAATACTGGAAACACTCACCCGCGGTATCAGCCGTATCGACGATGTGGACTTGACGCTTGCGGAACATCTCATCACCACATCCCTGCGTCCCTTCGCGGAAGACGCGGACGCCTGAACAAAGGACAGGATCATGGAGAAACCGTACCCGACAGTATACTACGCCGACTATCTGCAGCTGGACAGGATTCTGCACAGCCAGGATCGTATGAGCGAGAAATTCGGCAAACCGGCGCACGACGAGATGCTGTTCATCATCGTGCATCAGGCATACGAACTCTGGTTCAAGCAGATCCTGTTCGAAGTGGATTCCATCATTTCCATGATAGCCGCGAAGCATGTCGAGGAAATGCACATCGGCATTTGCGTCGGGCGTCTGCAGCGTGTGATCGAGATACAGAAAGTTCTGATCGATCAGCTCCGCATTCTCGAAACTATGACGCCGCTGGATTTCCTGGACTTCCGCGACTTCCTCTTCCCTGCATCCGGTTTTCAGAGCATTCAATTCCGACTGGTGGAAATTCGACTCGGATTAAAATCGGATGCACGGCTCCGTTACAATCAGGCCGCATATCACAGCAGGGTTTCGCCCGAGCATCAGCAGCTGTTGCTCGATGCGGAGAAGGAGCCGAACCTGCACGATGCACTGGAGGGCTGGCTGGAACGCATTCCTTTTCTCGAAACCGAGGACTTCGCCTTCTGGCAAGCGTACCGTGAAGCGGTGGTCGCGATGCTCGACAGCGACCGACGCGTCATCGAAGCGAACCCCACACTCTCGGAGAACGAAAAGCTGGTACAACTCCTGGAACTGGATGGCACCGCCCGGCACTTCGAAGGTGTGTTCGACGCGGAGCGGCTCGACGCGATGCGCGCCGCCGGCGACTGGCGAATGTCTCATCGCGCCACCCAGGCCGCATTGTTCATTTCCCTGTATCGCGATCAACCCATTCTCGCCATGCCATACCGTCTGATCGCATCGCTGGTGGACATGGATGAATTGCTCACGACCTGGCGGTACCGGCATGCGCTCATGGTGCATCGCATGATCGGAACGAAAATCGGCACAGGCGGTTCGTCTGGCTATCACTATCTGAAAGCGACAGCGGACAAGCACAAGGTGTTTGCGGACCTGACGAATCTTTCTACCTTCCTTATTCCACGCACCGCGCTTCCCGAACTTCCGCGTGCACTGCGTTCCAAACTCGGCTTCGTTCACAATACCTGACAATCGTGTCCCCTGTTACTCTTACCGCGCCGACGCTGCTGCGGCACGCCAGCGAACTCACACGTCTGCTGCTGAAGTCGCCTCAGCCGCCACGGGTGCTTGCGTCGCAATTCCTGCATGAAAAAAAGAAACTCACCCCTGCGCATAAAGCCGCCATTTCCTCTCTGTCTTTCCACACGCTCCGTGTGCTTCGTCTCGCGTATTTCGCGGCCACAGGCGACCTCGCCGAACCGATCAGACTCGACACGGCGCTGGCGACGGCATGCACCGCCGCTGCGCTGCTGCTCGACAAGCATGATATACCGCAAGCCGGCCGCGCGCTGCCGGCGGCGCTCCACGCGCTCGCGGAGGAAGTCGCCGCATGTGCGGGGCTCGACATTGAGCAAACGATCGGCAGGGCTGAAGGTCTCTTGAAAATGTTTCCGCCGTTCGATGAAGTAGCCGCGCTCCAACGTGAGGGAGTGCTGTACTCTATTCCGCAATGGGTGCTCGAATTATGGCATCAAGAATGCCGGGAAAACGATGCATGGCCTGAGCCCGCCACGCTGGCGAAATCGCTGCTCTCCCCGGCTCCGCTGACGCTGCGTGCGAATACCGACATGCGCGAAGCAGCGTCGCTCGTGAAGGCGCTGGACGAGGCCGGGATTCGAGCGCGTCGCCACTCCAGGCTTCCGTCAGCAGTGACCGTCGATGAACGTGAGCAGCTGCTCGGGATTTCGCTCTACGAAGACGGCGCGTTCGAAATTCAGGATGCGGGAAGCCAACTCATCGCACTCGCCCTGGCGCCCTCGGCCGGCTGGCACATCCTCGACGCCTGCGCCGGCGGCGGAGGAAAAACCCTCCATCTCGCCGACTTGCTGGGCGTCGACGCCTTGATCGTCGCAGCGGATATCGAGCCGGCGAAGCTCAACGGTCTCCGGAAACGCGCGGCCCGCTGTGGCTTGCATGGGATAGAGACCGTCGTCGTACCGAAGGAAGGCGACCTCGCTCCTGTCATGGGAGGACGAAGTTTCGATGCGGTTGTTGTCGATGCTCCCTGCTCCGGTTTCGGCACCGCGCGCAGGAATCCCCTGATCAAGTGGAAACTGACTTCGCGTACCGTCGCACGACTGGCCGAGCGTCAATACGATATTCTGCTCCGCAATGCCCGTCTTGTGGCGCCGGGCGGAGTATTGCTCTACGCCACGTGTTCTCTCCTGCCCCAGGAAAACGAACATGTCATCCGTCGTTTCCTTGCGCAGCACCCCGAGTTCCTACCGGATCCCTTGTATCCGGCATTTGCGGCGTCTGGTCTTTCTGATTTAGTGATCGATGAGAATCAGTTTATGTTCACGCTGCGGCCCGACCTTCTCGACTCAGACGGCTTCTTCGTCGCCCGTATGCGGAGGGAGTGATTTAGGAAAGGGAGAGGAAATAATAGTACCGTCACCCTGAGCGAAGTGCCCGCAGCACGATGTGTGGAAGAAGCACAGACGGTCACGGGCACGGAGTCGAAGGGCAGCGTTCGGATTTCTCGTTGTGTTAACCAAGTACGTCATGTTGAGGAGCCGCCGCGGCAAAATCTCAAGTTTATGCTCTGAGGTTGTTCGGTGGCGTCTCGAAGCATGATTGGCACAGTAACGCACATAGAGACTAGATACCCCTTATGTCATAATCATGAGCCGCCCGCCATACAAAGATCGTGCGAGGATTGTGAACTCAGAGCAGAATCCGTTGGTAAAGAGAGCAGAGAGCGATGAGAGCGGGGAGAGTTTTTTTAAGCGCAGCTCGAAAGGTTGTGCGGGGGTTGCGAGATCAGAGCAGAATCCGTTGGTAAAGAGAGCAGAGAGAGCGATGAGAGCGGGGAGAGTTTTTTTAAGCGCAGCTCGAAAGGTTGTGCG
>CAYJMN010000080.1:16500-25764 GCA_964371045.1 uncultured Chromatiales bacterium
GGGGTAACTAGATGGTAGTAGAATCCAATGCGTAAAGAGAGCGGAGAGAAGCAGGGAGATTTATTACACATGGTATCCACGTCATAAGAAGGAGCCCCAATGCCTGATTATTCATCACTGCACATCGTAAGCATGGCGGCGTCTCGAAGGGCGCAGCGGTACTAGATCAGAACTTCGATCTCGATTCTTCGCACGATATACTCTCTTTGCGTCTCTGCGCCTTTGCGCCTTTGCGTTACATTCCCCTCTTATCCTTGCACCTTCGCGATACCTTCTCATTCCCATTCTTATGAATTCAGGGAGGCACTTTGTCTCCTCGTACGTCAAAGAAGGAATCAATTCTCCTCGGCGAGGCGATTGCAAGGTTGAGTCTAGACGGGCACCTGTAGTGTACTGAAACTATCTCGTAACGAGCATTTTTTGAATGTGGACATTGTCCTGATATGCGACGATGATATAATAAGCCCCGCTGTGTAGCGAAGACACATCAATACTCATGTTGCCATGGTGGAGCGTCTTGTTTTCGCTCGAAATCGTTTGCCCAGTCAACGACGCGATCATTATCCGTGCTGTGCCATCGGCTTCGGATCCAGTGTGGACAGTAACGATGTTTTCAGCCGGTTGCGGTGAGAGTGTGATATTCATTTCTTTCAGTTTTCGGCCGTCGGTTTCATTTTCGATGTCCAGAATCAAGTCCTGAATGTTGATTCTGGATACAAAATTATCTACGTGGAGGCAGACTATAAATTGTCCCTCGGTATCGATGTAACTTTTCCTTACCTCTTGTTCGATATATTGCCTGGAGGAGTAGGGAACCGAATCCGATTTCGCGATTACCTCGATGGTTCCAGAAGCGTTGATCATGGTTAATCCTGAAGCTGGATCGTGACTGGCACAGTAGGCACGTTGGCTGTTTGCGTGATATAGATGCGTATCCGCCGGAGATACATTTGGATTATATCGAATGAAACTGTTAGTCGTATCAACCCTTCTGATTATCTCGTCGTTATCGCAAAGCGAAACATTTGATGTTTTAAAAAGAAGATCAATCATTTTGTCATTCGTTCTATTAATTACCATGTAATAGCCCGTATACTGCAGCACTAGATTATTGCTCTTCGATGTTTCTAGCTTATATAGATTTGGATCGTACTTATTCGTTTTAAGCACCTCCCATGAACCAATTCGTCTTCTGGAGGCATTACCACTTTGGTCGATCAAAGTACATTCGGCATCATTGTTGTAGTACCCGAGTGTATTTACGGGGAGTCCGCGAAGTCTCGTCTGTTCCGTAAATCCGTTCATGGAGACGATGATAATTTCGGATCGGGAGTAATTATTTGAATATGACAGCATGGCTGACTGTTCGTCTGGAGACACGGAGATGGAATTGATATTCATAGAATCACTATACAATGATACACCTGGAGCATTCTCGCTCATATTGTAAGCCTTCAGTACTGAGCCTTGACTCTCGGCCAGGTTTATGCCCATAATGAGCAGTTTATTCGAATTATAGTACTGTGCGAAACGCATTTCACCGGAGTCCTCCCTGTAATGACCAAGCAGGTTCAATGTATTGGCATCATAACGGGCAACCTTGGTCTCCGTTGAAACAAGCAGTTCATTGTCAGGCAAACACATCAATCTCGCATTTGCGTAGAGATCATCTCTCATAGGTCGGATAATAGATATGCCTGAGGCCACCCTGCATTTAATAAGTTGCTCATTTTTGACGGCGTACACAAACTCACCACCATCGCTGAGACAAACTCCTGTACCCCAAAGGTTTACGGAGGTGGTTTGCATGGCGCTTGCTGCTATGTCATATATTCTGATATTCTGGGGGGATATCAGGTTGTGTATTGCCAGAAATCGCCGGGAATCGTCCTGTGTCAAAGAATAAATACCGTGATACGAGATATCAATGCTGTTTACTCTTGTACCTTCCGGATATCTTGTCGCGATTAGAGAACCATCCATGTGCGTAGTATACATTGTTGTTCCGGAGGCATCCAAAGCAAGACCTGTAACGCCTGTGGCAAACTGATATGAAGCAACGAGGGACTGAGAATTAATATCGTATTCATGCACTACGTTGCTTTCGCCCCACCAGCAGTAGCTGCTTAGAAGCAGTCGCGAATTATCATTAGCAACAACGATTCTGCCTAGAGAGTTACCATTAGGGTTACCTGTGAATATCTTAGTGTACGAAATCACCTTATCTTGATTTACATCGAACAACAACAAGTATCCTTCAATTGTTCCAATAGCTACGATTCCGCGCGATGGGATAAAGGCGCAAGACAATGCATCATTACCCCACTTTAGTTCATCCAGCAAGCCCTTAAAGATTAGTTCAGATAATATCCTATTGGTAATTATGAGCTCACCGTCGTTATCGATGGAAATCAATGTATCTCCGGAAGGCGATGCAGTTATCGCGCTAACCCATTGGCGGTGAGCGATGTAGAATCGATCCTCCGAGTAGCTATTTTGAAAAGCGATCAGAAGGAATGCAGCTGCCAACAGATAAGTTTTCATGGTTAATCCTGATCTTAGATAACGTTATTGTATAAAGCTGGGTTTATGAAAATACGTCTCAATTGAAATGAAACGTATGGCAGGGTGCTTCTAACACCCTGCCATTAATCATTAGTTAATCAAGAACGGTCATTAGTATTTAAGCATGACGCCATCATACTAACAATTTTTGATAAACATTTTTGTTGCTACAATCATTCCGGATCGATATCCGACGATCATGTATGCACCGGGCTGATAGCGTTGTAGATTGAAGGTAATGTGCCCCGACTCGACAATTGTTTCAGCAAGAACATTTCCTGTTTCTACCGAATAAATCATTATCTTCTCAAATGTACCTGTGACGCTTACATGTAAATCATTGACGGCTGGTATAGGATAGCACTGAAGCTGGAAATTTGTTTCGGTGGTTAGCCGGTCCAAATTTCGCTGTGTAGATTTCGACAGGGGAACTTCATGGACGACAGTAAATAGGCCGACGGATAAAGCCTTAATGTTGCTTCCATCGATTGACTCGACCATGACTCGGTATTTTCCGATAGGCATAATGGAGGGTATATTCCAAGTATATTTTTCACTTGAGTACTCGAAACCAGCTGAAAGTAATTGCCATGTCTTTGTGGAATTACTCCATATGTTAACTCTGTAGTGGTGATTTCCAATATGCTCAAGGATTGGAATTTGTATGGACTCGCCAGGATAACAAACTTGACCCGCAACAGGGACGCTCAATACGGAGATCGAATTATCATGAACCACTCTTTGAGAGAAGGTACATGGCGTATGTAGGATTAGCATAACGATTAGGAATAATGCGGATTTCATTATAGTGCCTCGGTATAGATTTGTGTTTACTTAACATTAATTCGAGTGATGAAGACTATGTTTGGTACATATTGCTCTAGCCTTGCTCTAGCCGAAGGGCGGTAGCCCCACCATTCTTCCTTGCCAAATCGAACACTGTATTCACCAAGTTTATCATCATCATTAGCCCATAATTCGTCGTCGCCAGCTATCTTCTTTATAGCAGTTACAAATGGCTTTAGCCAGTCACCACCAAATTCGGTTGGAACAAATGCAGCAACAGCGTCCAGTATTCCTTCAACTATTACTTTGACATTGGAACTATCCTCCTCGTATCCTGCAAGGGCAACTCCAATATAATCATCAATGTCCACATGGTCGTCACTATATAGAAGAAGTCCGTCTGGAGGATTTAAGTTGTGCCATTCACCTTCATCGACATCATCTATAGTACCACTACCACTTCCGAGCGGATATTGTATTTTCGTTGTGACTTCAGCACTAGGTCCGCCTTTATCAACTCCAGAAACCCCGAAAAGGAACCATTCACCTGCACCTCTGGGCCAATCGTCACCATCCCAACCAATGCACTTCCAATGAGGCATACTCCATCGTACAGCAGGCAATTCTGTTTGATATTTTACTACATAGTCAAATGGAAATATCTCACCTTGAGTAGATTTAATACCGCTTTGACCTCCTTTTATAAAGAAATCAATTGGAAGGTATCTACAGGCAACAATTTCTTCTCCTAAACATGGATTTAAGCTGCGAAGTATAAACTCTACCGACATATCTCCATTAGAAAATGAGAAATTGCTAAAAGGGATCCATGGGTTACTTGGATCATTAGGAAAGTAAAAAAATTTCCGATTTATCTCGACAGGTAGATACAGTTCATAATCAAGTCTCTGCCCATTATCCCTTCCTATAAAATTATAGGAGGACAAATTAATGCCTTGAGAATAGTACTGTATTGAAGTTCGATCTATTGGATGTGTAAAATTAAACGTGACCTTCGATGTGACGCCTTGTGGAGTGCTTGGAACCAGTACATTCAAGCTTCCATCCTTCAATTCTTGCAGCATATTATCATTTAGGACGATAGTTTTCGTATTAACTTGTCCCGCTCCTGAGCTTTCATCATACATGTCGTATGTTACGCTCACCAGTCTAAATTCCGGTAAATACCTAGCAACGACATCGATAAAAGGAGTTGCTGGATAGTTTAAACCGGATTCAGTGAAATCAAGTGACCAAACTGGGTTTGTGCTGGGAACAGGAAAGTAATGGTTGGGAAATCCGTCTTCCCACTTTTCAAAGTATATATGATCATTTGTTGGCCCTGATGCATGGAAATATACCGTTTCTCCATACGGGACCTTATACGTGACCGAACCGTCTGGCTCAGGATCGTTAGGTGGAACTATGCCACTGCTAAAATCTAATCTATATGATGTGTAAGCAGTGTTCTTTGACGGTACATAGCTACCAGTTAGCGGATCGACCATAGTGGCCTTTATGTTCAAGTCGTAATGTAGTGGCGCAACCTCAAAATGAACAAGTCCATTGTATAAATCCTTTAACGTGAAATGAGCTTGAATCGAATGAGCTCCATACGAAATAATG
The DNA here is from genome assembly GCA_964371045.1 of uncultured Chromatiales bacterium. GTDB lineage: Bacteria > Bacteroidota > Ignavibacteria > SZUA-365 > SZUA-365 > JAOSJT01. Next base: position 21,478 of record CAYJMN010000080.1, read on the forward strand.
CTGTCAGTCGCGCCCTCTCGTAAATCTACAATCCGAGTTATAAAATAATCGGAGTATTCAGGCATAATATCAACATCAAAAGTCACCATAGAATCTGGGTCGAACCCGGTAACGAAGTTAGCCGGCGTGATCTGAGCGATACTATAAACATCCGCCCCTTTTATGGGAAAGAATCGTGCGCTGACGCTATATGGCTGAGTAGGCGGGGACTGTATAGGAGCGAAAACAGGGGTTAGAGATTCAATAGTACCGATCGTATCTGTAAATACTATTGTGTTCTCCGTATAATTATCTAACTCTTGGAATGAACTTTCCCAATGCGAGAATACAAATCCGCTATCAGGAACAGCAACAATTCCGTAGGACTCGTCCTTTCTGGCAATGCTAGTACCAGAGGACACTACCTCATCCAAGGACTCCAGGTTTACCACTTTTGTAATGCCATTAGAAGCATCATTGATAGTGCATTGACTCAAAGCAATATTAGAGTACATAGCGGATAGTTTGACTTCCGCTATTCTACTTGCGTTTAATTGAGGCTGGAGATCGTAAGGAGACGGGCACCACTGAAGTCCTTGATTTGTATTTCCATTCACAAAGGAAATATCGTTGGTTTCCCAACGCATGAAAGAGTAGCCCTTTCCACCTTCAGCGCAAAAGATTTTAACAGTATCGCCCCACTCACAATACCTTGTCTTTAATGGATAAGCTATCAGAGGATGGTCTATTTTATCAAGCACAGTATCGCATGCAATAACCTTGATTCTGTAGCCACCCATAATATTGATAGGCTTTTTATAGCAGGAGTTAGTATCACCAGTAAGATACTGCCCATTGATAACGACATAATGGAGATCACCATAATGGATTGAATCCAGATTGGCGACAATTCTAGCTCGAATTGTGCGGTTATCAGAATCAAGCGAACTTGAAATATCAACTGGAGCGAGCGAGTCAATGATATTACCCTGTACGGTGTCAATGGATGAATGAACAACTCTCATTAATTGCACGATTGGTCCAAAACCAGTGCATATTTCTCCGCCGATGACAGTTACATCTTCAAGCGGATATCCAAAGGAGATAGCAAAGGTATCAATTGGCATCAATTCGTTTGATTCTACAAAGCTTGTATAGTCCAAGTAGTTCGCTGGATATTCGGTTCGGAACATGCACGTGTCAATGTGCATATTAACACTTGACCCGCATGAATCTACACGGATATTTCGCACGACTATCACATATTCCGTACCTGGCATAAGTTCGCTAGGTGTGAATTCAAGTATTGAATCGGAAACCATTGTGATATTCTCGAGTCTGCAATATTGCCTATAACGGGATGAGTCGGACAATGAATAGAAAAGTCTATCCACTACGTAAAAGTTTTGATCGATACCTTCATTATACGTACTGTCAAGTCCTTGGGTAAACCCGCTTATACTTGTTGTATCGATTGGATAATTTGCCACAATTCTGATTGCCGGCTGTACTGAGATACCCGACCCTTGATCTTGTGGGTATGCTATATAACCATTTATAGACTGCCCTGATCCTGTAATTGGAATAAATACCGCGAAGATAATACAGAGACGCATCCAATGCAAATGGCGGCATATACTTTTGCCAATTATATCAGATTCTACTTGTCTAATCCTTTCTAATCTCATGATTTAACCTCAATGTTTGCAATTGTTAATGAAAATTATAGATTAAATAAACTCTGCAACGCGAAAACGCCCACCTATATTTACAACACGAAAGGTAGATTTGATACGCGTCTGCATGAATGAGAATAATCGGTGTTGCTTACATGTAAAACCCCATTATTATAAAAGAAAAATATGTATGCACGCCTAGCGTTTTCGTTTGTTTCTCTCGAGTATATTTTAAACTCTATTGTTAATAGTTTCGTCGGCAGATCAACAATAACTTTAACAAAAGCGCTAATCTTGGAAAACGTCTAGATACTTTGGGTATTGAATGTTTTTATACATAAATTTTAGCTGTAGTCCGCCCTTCATGCTGGTTGATTGATCATGGATGAAAATCGCGTTCCTAATTTGACAACTCTGTGCATTTTAGCATGAATTGCTTGTGAGCAGCATTCAGTTCGCAACTATTGATTGCTTGCCGGGGTGTTGGCACATAAGAAACTCCAAGATACTGTTGTACTTGATGCAATCTTCGCAATGTTCTGGAAATCAGGAGGATGCCGGAAATATCATTACGAATACTGAGCAAATTCAATTCATTTGAGAGCCAATCATTATCGTCAAGATCATGAAATCTGAGTTCAGCGCCTATACTGCAGATAAGATGTCCGACCGCTGGACGAAGAATGGTCGAACGCACCTTCTCCTCATCCTTTGGACCAAAAAGAGTAAAGACTTCAAGGATTGAATGCGGACAGAGGTTTTTTATACTACCATAATCTGACTCTATAATATAGGAGAGACAGCGGGAAGAAAAATTTTCGCATTTGTTCATATAGCGATGAAAAATATCTCCGATATAGACAATACAAATACTTTCCATGATACCTCCAGATTGGTGTATAAGAATTATTCTACTTAGCTTCTCAAACCAGAAACAAGACGGCAATCCTAAAGTTACCTACGCATTCTGATCTCCATGTGTTTACTGTGTTTGGTTTACATTTTAGAAAACCAGTTCACCATCGTTGCTGTAAAGGCTTACTTTCTACAATCGCCAACCAATCATGCCGGGACTGAATTCAATAAATCGCCCACAAAGATCGTCTATTGCACGGCTGTTATCCGGAGCCGCGCTTACCCAAGTGATATGGGACGGACCGTTACCTGGTATCGGTAAAGTGACAGGAGTCGATGGTCCCGTTCCGGTGAAATGTGCGCGCAGGGTAATAGCTCGCCTCAGGGTGTTGCGCATTCACCGTGGTTCTATACACGTCCTCTTCGTTGAATACCACCCCCACAAGTTTCAGAGCGATATTCACACTATCGTGGAAATTGTTGGCACCGCGTTGGAAGATCGGCTCTACCTTACACGTTGATGTCAGAGGAGATACTGGGGTAAGCGACGCTGTGGAAGGGAAAGCGAAGAAAACAAGCAGAGCAGTCACGACACTGATTATCCCGACGTGCGATCGCACTCTGTTGGCGATAGGTTGTTGCTGGCCGGTGCGGCTATCGTCCGATGGAGGTGAGGCTGGCGGCCGCGATGGCGTCGCAGCAATAATCATGCCAGCCCTTGCGGCCTTGCGGCCTTGCGGCCTTGCGGCCTTGCGGTGGTGCTTCCTTCAGTTATCAAGTGCTTCATCCTGTTACTCCTTGAGAACATTGGTGAAACATAGAGTTTTTTTCGATGAAACTGATCCGAATTGGATTAGCCGTTGCCGTGGTATATGAGATGGTCGGGTACGATATTTGTGCGTGAAGCATGTCGGACATGCTCTTGCGCTGCTTCGAGGGTTTCACGCTCCCATTCCACGTGCATCAACCCTCCCCTGCTCGCTTCGAATACCGTAACCTTCCTTTCATTTCGCCTGCCTTATGACGATTGCATCAAGTCGATAGTTTTAAGATAGCTGCAATATTCTTTACAAACTATATGAATCGAAAAAGACTTTTCTGTACAATAACAGTCCTTCTGCTACCGACGGATAATCGCAGCGCGCTGGAAAGACTTGCGGATATAGAGTCGAAGACTTTCTTATCCGCGTACATCCGCATTAATCCGCGTGAATCCGCGCACGTATTCAAACTTCAGTTGCAGACTTGCTGCGAGGAGGTGATTTGTTCCGTAACGCACGAGGAGACTCGCCTCTTCAGGATGTCATACGCAGGTGGAATCAGCGAACCTCTACGGATAAATACGTGCGCGGATTTACGCGGATCGAAGCGGATTTGCGCGGATAAGAGCTTTTGCAACCCCGTATATAAAAGACTTGCGGATATGGAATCGAAGACTTTCTTATCCGCGTACATCCGCATTAATCCGCGTGAATCCGCGCACGTATTCAAACTTCAGTTGCAGACTTGCTGCGAGGAGGTGATTTGTTCCGTAACGCACGAGGAGACTCGCCTCTTCAGGATGTCATACGCAGGTGGAATCAGCGAACCTCTACGGATAAATACGTGCGCGGATTTACGCGGATCGAAGCGGATTTGCGCGGATAAGAGCTTTTGCAACCCCGTATATAAAAGACTTGCGGATATGGAATCGAAGACTTTCTTATCCGCGTACATCCGCAATAATCCGCGTGAATCCGCGCACGTATTCAAACTTCAGTTGCAGACTTGCTGCGAG
>CAYJMN010000081.1:0-25559 GCA_964371045.1 uncultured Chromatiales bacterium
GACGCCGCCGAAATAAGACTCCACAATTACCGGACATCTTTTCGCGGCGGCTCCTCAGGATGACGAAGCATTTTTACGAATTGGTACATACAAAAGTCATTCATGCACTTGACTGGTGCTCCGCGTACATATTCACACTCGAGTATTTGTGAAAGAAAAACGCCCCGCCGGAATGCGGGGCGTTTTACTTCAATTGATGCGCAACCTAGTCGGCGTCGACGTGTTCTGGTTCAGGGAGATCGGGCGTCTGCAAGGGTTCTGTAGTATGCAGCGCATTGGATTTTGTGGATTCCGGAAGCTCGTATGCCGCCAACCGCTTGGCTTCACCCGCACGACGCGCGCGTGCTACGGCCATGCCGACAAGCATCAGGATGATGCCGAGCCAGACCGCACCGATGAACGGCTTGATGGAAGCTTCGACCACGAGGGTCTCGCGGAGGTCCGAGGGATCAACGGGGATGGTTGGATTCTTCAATCGGACCTCGAGCTGCGAAAGTGCGAGATCCTCCTGATTGGGCGTCATGTTGAGCACCTCGATCTGCATATCGCCTTTCTGCACGGTCGCGGGATCCTGCACTACGCCGTCGGGTCCGGTGGTTTTCGCCGCGATGAGTTCCTGCGTTTTCTGTCCGTATTTCCCGACAGTGAACACTGCGCCGATGCGGAATGCCTGCGACTCCCGCGAGTTGTTCATATCGAAATCCTTGAAGGTCACGTTGTACCCGCCGAAGTCGTACGTCTGTCCCTTGACGAAGGTGAAGCGCTTCCCTCCTTCGGGATCGCCTTCGTACAACGCCTGGGGTTCTATATACATGTCGCTGGTGAGGAAGCGGGCGATGCCGGGGTTGCGCATGATCTGTTCCTGATCGCCGTAGTTCGAGACAAACATGATCGTCTTGACAGTCTCGATTTCCTTGCCGTTCTCGTCCGCCAACTTGACCTTGAAGTAATAGCGTTCGCCGTTCCAGAAGGGCTCATAGCCTGTGTAGGTGAAGGTGTAGCCGAGGTGCTGTACCGGAACGCCCTGCTTCAACTCCATCGATTTCGATGTGCTGTAGAAGCCGGAACCGATGATGCCGAGCAGCATCATCGCGATGCCGATATGGGCGATGTACGCGCCAGCGAATTTCGGACTGCCTTTGACGATTCTGAATCCGATCGCGACATTCGAGGAAAAGGAGAACGAAGCCGCGAAGGCGAGCATAATCATGCCCACATCGTGCACACCGGTCACCACGAGCAGCACTGTGAACAGCGCTGCCGCGACGAGTGGGATGCGCGCTTTTCGCAGCATGGATGCTCCAGGCGTGCTTTTCCACATCAGCAGCAAGGCGGAACCGGTCAATAGCGTCATCACGATTGCGAGCGGGAGTCCCATCGCATCGTAAAAGACAGGATCCACCGTATTGCCGAGACGATAGTCACCGCCGGTGATATTGTTCAGCACACCGAGCACGCTGTTGAAGGCATCGATCATGAACTGGGGAATGATCGGCATGGACGTGCCCACAAGCACGATAAACGTGAGCACACCGATCACCGCACTGCCAAAACCCAGGAAGGTTTCGCGCGAAAGCATGTCGAAGCTCTGGTAATTCTTTGCGCTGTGCAGCCGTCCCGTAAGGATGTATCCGACAAGGCCGATTTTTACGATCAGCGCCGGAAGCCACAGATAACTCAGGATGTTCAGAAGATGCGCCAGGCCCAGCAGCGGATACAGGATGATGTACAGCACCGGATTGCTTCCGGCGATCATCTCCTCGAACACCGGCACGACATCGCCGATGACCTGCCCGAAGACGGGAATGCTGGGTCCGATGACGATGAGGTACGTAAGCGCCATGAGCTTCCATCCATGGAAGCGCTCGAACAGCGACCGTCCCCATTTCGTGAAGCGCCCGAACAGCAACGCGAGACCACCGTCGATGTAAGCGAACATGAAGAGCACTAGCAGCGTGAAGCTGAAGCGACCCGGATCGACGAACGAGTGCACCGAGGCCTCACCGAGCACGCCGCTGCGTGTCAGAAACGTGGAGTACAGCACCAACACGAAAGCGAGAATGGCGAGAATGAAATTGGTCATCATCAGGCCCTTGGTGCGGCGCTGCGTGATCATGGTATGGATAAGCGCCACGGAAATCAGCCACGGAATGAGCGAAGCATTTTCCACGGGATCCCAACCCCACCAGCCGCCCCAACCGAGGGTTTCATACGCCCAGAAGCCGCCGAGCGAGATTCCGAGTCCGAGCACCATCGAACCGCCTACGACCCAGGGCAGGGAACTTGTCACCCAGTCCTGATAGCGGCGGCGCAACAGGGCGCCAAGGGCGAGCGCGAACGGCGGCGCCATGGAGGCGAAGCCGAGAAAAAGAATCGGAGGATGAATCTGCATCCAGAAATTCTGCAGCAGCGGATTGAGCCCGCGGCCATCGGCGGGAATGACGTCGCCTTCGATCGGGGCGAACGGATTTTTCACGATCAGCAGCATGAGCAGGAACGAGAGGATGCTGGTGTAGACGCCCATCACTTCGCGTTCGTTGTCGTGCTTCTGGGTGTACAACAGCAGCACGATGCCCACGACGGCGACCATGACGGTCCACAGCATGAAGCTGCCTTCCTGTCCGGCGTAAAACGTGGACATCAACAGTCCCAGCGGCAGATCTCGTGAACTGTACGCCCAGATGTAGTTGAACTGGAATTGATGCTTGACGATGAGAATCAGCAGTATCGCCGCGGCAACGAAAATCGCGCTCGTGGTTATGTGGAACCCCGCGCGCGCGAAGCCGATGATGCGTGGCTGCTTGATGCTCTTGAAATATACGCCCATTGACAGAACCGATGCGATGAATCCGAGGATTATCGCACCGTTGCCGACGGCGCCTAGAAAATCGTACATGAAAAACGTCCTTTCTTCACCGGCTGTGCCGGTACCCCGTGCTGGAGCCGGAGAAAAGGGATGAAAAATTATCGGAATTAGCTTTTAATGAGATCGGGGTGACGCCATACGGCGCCTCGACGATCAGAACGAAGACTTCTTTATTCCTTCCGGGTGTTCGCCCTCGGGATTGGCTTCGTATTTGGATGGGCACTTTGTCAGGACTTCGGACGCCCTGAATACGCCATCTTCGTAGCGGCCTTTGGCGACAACACTCGTCGCTATATCGAAATTATTGGGTTTCGCTCCTGCGAATATCACCTTCGCCACGCGGTCGTCTTCATCGCGCATGTAGAACGTGAAGGTGTTGTTTTCCGTATCGAAACGCGTATCCATCTCCTTGACCCATGTACCGGTGACCTGGACTTTCTTCCCGCTCACTTCGGCTTTGCTCAGTGTCGCATACTCCACCGAGGAGTTCAGGAAGGACATGCCTCCTATAATGAGAAATACAAGGACGATGGCGCCGCCGACAAGATATCGCTTTTTCATGTTCTCGTGTCCTTTCTATTCAAGTTCCTTGATTTTTCTGTCAATCCTGAAGAGGTAGACGAATAGCCCCGTCCAGATCATGAGGACGATGAGCATCACTACGTACAGCGCATTCTGTTCTAAAAATTCGTACATGGACACGTGCTCCGTGGATGAATGTCAGGCCGCGACAGCGGCGCGTTTCAGTGAGATGCGGTGGAGACGCATCTGGATGCGCATCAACCAACCGTAAAGGACCAGGTAGCCGGCGAGCATGGCGTAGAGCACGATACGCATCGACGTATCCATGCCTCCGGTGCTGACCACAGGCCCCGCGTTGACGTCACCGGCGGAGCCAGGATGCAGGCCCGGCATGATGCGCGGCATGATGAAGATGAAAAACGGCACCGTCGCGGCGGCGATGATGGCGTAGACAGCCGAGAGTGATGCTTTCTTTTCCTCCACATCGATTGCGGAGCGCAGCGCGAAATAGGCGCCGTATACCAACAAAAGGACAAAAATCGACGTTTGACGCGGATCCCAGTTCCAGAAGGATCCCCAGTTGAATTTGGCCCACAACGAGCCGGTGGTTGTGGCGAGTACGCAGAACAACAGGCCGAGACCGGCTGATACGGCGGAACGGAAATCATCCTCCATATCCTTGCGGCGGAGATAGCGGATGCCATACCACATCGACACAAGGAAGGCGACGACGGTCATCCACGACATGGGGACGTGGAAAAAAATGATCTTGGCGCGTTCTTCGAGACCAGGGATATAAGGGAACGAAAACGCGGGATAGCCTCCGAGAACCCTGACAACATCAATCCGATGCTCGGCGGGATTGTAGCGGGCTTCAGCCAGCACACCTTCCTCGCCGGCGGGAATGTCGGATTTCGATGCGAAACGGGCATCTGCTTCACGCCCTGCGGCATCCTTGACGTGAATCAGCCAGCCGCCTTCTTGCGCTGCATCCAGCTCGCGTCCTTCTCCGGCAAAATGCAGTTTCACCGGAATAACCAGTTCAGGATTCGCCTGGGCCATCATGCCCAGTTCGCCGAGACTGCCGGCTATCGGTGTAACGATGCCGATAGTGCTCAGCAGAGCGATCCAGAAGAACAAGAGAATTTTCCACCACATAAGCAATAATTTCCAGTGTCAATCAATCGTTGTAATGTACGGACAAGCGGTACAAGTTTCAATGTACGCTGAAATACCTCAATTGTCCGAATTCAAATTCCGGCGGCGCAGTGAGCGGGAAAATCTTCACCCTCAGTCCTTCCACACGAAGTCGAAAAGGAGGAAAGACACGGTGGTGACAACGACGATATAGGAGCCGAGCAGTTGCAGATCCGGCCAGACGGCGCTCCATACCTTGTCTTCGACGGCGATCCGTGTGGCCGAAATCCCCGCCATGAGCAAGGGCAGCAATATTGGAAAGGCGAGTACGGGAAACAGCGTGCCCGTCACCTCGCGACAACGCCGAATTTGCCCATGCGCTTTTCGCCGGAATAACTCAGGACGTAGAAATACACCCCACTGGCGAGATCCTCAGCATCGCCCGTCGCGACATCCCACGCCACGTATGCGCCGATCATGTCGTCGAGTTGCACCGCGACATCGTCCTTGTGATAGATTTGCTCCATCCCGGCGGAATACACCGATAGTTCGACGCGGTTGACAGGGATGTTTCTGGGCAGTGGGAAGTGGATTCGCGAGGTTTCCGCCAACAGTAATGGATTCGGATAGGGTTCGCGGAGTTTATCGGTGGGCAGCGTTCCGGCATCGAGCACATGCAGGCAGAGCGCGTTGGGAACGACGCTTGCGAACTTGTACGACCAGCCATTCGTCAGCGAGTGCCAGGAATCGTCGGGAGCGTTGTCCCGTACCTCGAGTTCGTAGCCGACAGGTTGAGCGCTCCTCGCGATCGCGGAAGTGATATCCGCATTGCTCACAACGAAGGTGACGCTGTCAAGTCCGCGTGCCACACGCACATAATGAGCCGATAGCGGATACACAAGGCCGCTAAACTTCGCATCGCCGCCGATCAGCTCCTGCGTGGCCTCGAGTTTGACGGCCGGGAAAATTCCGGCGTCCTCGTACTCCGCGGGATCGATGCGATCGGACCTCCATGCTGTGAAATAATTCGTCTCCGTCCATGTGCAGAAATCGGAGGAAAAATCTCCGCCTGCAAGGGCAAGTTCATCTCGCATCACCGTCACGGGCTCCCGCTGTTTCATGCCTGTCCAGAACCGGCGCATGAGATCGGGCCCGTAATGATTGTCAAGAAGTATCGGCCAGAGCACAAGTTTATAGCCGTCGATTCCCCAGGCGTACATCGAACGGTCGGGAAAGTTCATGAAGTCTTTGACATAGAGCAGGTAATCGTTCACCTCGGGGAAAATAAATTCCTCATAATACGTGGACGACATTTCATGCATCCAGCGATCCGAGTCCCACGAACCGTAACGGCCAAGCTGAATGACGTGATGGAATTCATGCACCGACGTGACTCTGAGGCCGGCAAGTCCCTTCGAAAAATATTCACGGTAATCGTTGTCCATTATTACGAAACAGGAATACGTGAGTTTGACGACCCCGGGATTGACGACCGGGCCAGTCCATGCCGTCTCGCCGTAAAAGCCTCCATTGTATTCCTGAATGTAGATGTCGTACTCAGAGTGGCCGGGCACGAGCGGCGGGACCTCATATCCCAGTTGCTCCACCTCCACCCCGTACACGTAATCGAAAATGGCTGCGACGCTGTCCGCATAGATTCGCGCGCTACCGTCAATCCTGTTTCCCGCGGCATCGATCATTGCCGGAGTATGTCTGCCTGTCGTGTCGAAATACACACGAAATCGTCCGGAGGGACTGACGATGCTCGTCTGTGTAGCAGGGGGATCCACGAGCAATTTGAGCATCTGCGCATCGGCGGGACTCATAAGGGGAAGACGTCGCGCCGCTTCCGCCATCAGCCCGAACGAGCATTTCGCACCTCGCAGGGGTTCGTCACCCGTCACGAGCACCGGGAGCATCGGCGGTTCGTTCCGCGTCCTAAACAGTTCGATAAAATCACTGTCGGACATCTGCTCCCAAGGCGATTCCTGCGCTGCGGCCACCGCCGACAGCAACAGAAACGCGAACAGCATGCGGGTACTTCTCATCTGATATTTCCTCGAAAGCGTAGATCGACGGACGCACCGTCAGGTGATGCTGTTTTCGTGCGAGCCGATGTCTTCGCCGCGATCCTGGATATCCTCGTCCTTAATCTTTCCACACGAAGTCGAACAGCAGAAAGGACACCGTGGTCACGACGACGATGTAGGAACCCAGCAGTTGCAAATCCGGCCAGACGGCGCTCCATACCTTGTCTTCGACGGCGATCCTTGTGGCCGAAATCCCCGCCATGAGCAAGGGCAGCAATATTGGAAAGGCGAGTACGGGAAACAGCGTGCCCTTGGTGTTCGCTTTCGCGATGATGGCGGCGATAATCGTTGTGGCGGTCGCCATGCCGACGCCGCCTAACAGCATGACGATCCAGAACAGACCCGGCTGCCGCACATTGAACTGTTCCATCGTCACCATATAGAGAGTGACGATAAAGGCGTTGAGCACCAGCACAAGCACAAGATTGAATAGGAGTTTCCCTAAATACACCGCCATCGGTGAGGCAAGGAGCTGCAGCGTCATGGTCGTACCCCGCTCTTCCTCCGCCACGAAGGTGCGGGACAGTCCCGACATCGCTGCGAAGAACATCACCACCCACAACATGCCGGTCTGGGCGCCCGGTGGCAGCGTTTCGCCCACGAGGGCGAACAGGATGACGGCGAGCGTCACGACGACGAACATCAGCAGCGCATTGAGCGCGTAACGTGTGCGCAGCTCACTTTCCAGATCCTTGCGGAAAATCGCCCATGCCTGTTTCAGCATGCGGCCTCCACGCTGATCGTTGCGTCGCAGCGCGCGATGTCCTCGTCGTCGTTGGTGGCGATGATTACCGTGCCTGAACGGCGGAATTCTTGCACGATGTCGTACACCACCCGCCGGCCATCGGCATCGAGGTTCGATATCGGTTCATCGAGCAGGAGCAATGCAGGCCGATGCATGATGGCGAAGAGCAGCTTCATCCGCTGTTTCATCCCCGATGAAAATGCGCGGATGGGATCCTTCCTGTCCGTGGGCAGGCCCACACGCTCAAGCAAGGCGGCCGCATCGCGCGCGGGCATGGCTGTTCCCCTGATGCGCGCGTAGAGCTGGATGTTCTCCACCGCGTTGAATTCTTCGTAGAGAACCAGATACGGAGCAGCATATCCGATGTGCCGATACAGCCGCTCGTGATCGACCGCAGCGCCGTTCATCGCATAACCGACACCGCCGCTGCTCGGGCTCAAGAGTCCGCCGAGGATGCGAAGCAGCGTCGACTTTCCCGATCCGTTGCGGCCCACGATGCCGAACACCTGTCCCGGCTCGACGTCGAACGACAGATCGGCGAAGACCGCTTTTCTGTTGAATCGTTTTGTGACAGCGTTAACCGAGACGCGCATCTTCACCTCGCGACGACGCCGAATTTGCCCATGCGTTTTTCGCCGGAATAACTCAGGACGTAGAAATACACCCCACTGGCGAGATCCTCGGCATCGCCCGTCGCGACGTCCCAGGCCACGTATGCGCCTATCGTATCGTCAAGCTGCACGGCGACATCGCTCCTGGTGTAGATTTGCTCCATGCTGGCGGAATACACCGACAGTTCGACGCGGTTGACAAGGATGTCTCTGGGCAGCGGGAAGTGGATTCGCGAGGTTTCCGCCAACAGTAATGGATTCGGATAGGGTTCGCAGAGTTTATCGGTGGGCAGCGTTCCGGCATCGAGCACATGCATGCAGAGCGCGTTGGGGACGACGCTGGTGAACCTGTATGCCCAGCCATTGGTCAGCGAGTGCCAGGAATCGTCGGGAGCGTTTTCGCGGATGTCGAGTTCGAAGCCGACAGGCTGGGCGCTACGCGCAATCCCCGAGGTGATGTCGACGTTGCTCACGACGAAGGTGACGCTGTCGAGTCCTCGGGCGACACGTAAATATTGAGCCGATAGTGGATACACGAGACCTGTAAACCGCGCGTTGCCGCCGATCAACTCCTGCATCGCCGCGAGCTTGACGGCCGGGAAAATTTCGGCGTCTTCGTACTCCACCGGATCGATGCGATCCGACCTCCATGCGGTGAAATAATTCGTTTTCGTCCACGCGCAGAAATCGGAGGAAAAATCGCCGCCCACAAGGGCAAGCACGTCACGCATCACCGTCACGGGGTCCTGCTGTTTCATTCCTGTCCAGAACTGGCGCATGAGGTCGGGTCCATAGCGGTTTTCCAGAAAGATCGGCCACAGCACCAGTTGATAACCGTCGATTCCCCAGGCGTACATCGAACGGTCGGGAAACTTCATGAAGTCTCTGATATAGATCAGGTAATCGTTCACTTCGGGGAAAATAAATTCCTCATAATACGTGGACGACATTTCGTGCATCCAGCGATCCTGACCCCAGAGTCCGTAGCGGCCAAGCTGAATGACGTGGTGGAATTCATGCGCTGCCGTTACTCGTACGCCAGCGAGTCCCTTCGAATGAAATTCACGGTAATCGTTATCCACCATGACGAAGCAGGAATACGTCGGTTTAACTACTCCGGGATTGACCACCGGTCCTGTCCAAGCGGTTTCCCCGTAGAATCCTCCATTGTATTCCTGAATGTAGACGCCGTATTCACTGGTACCGGGTACGAGCGGCGGGATCGCATAGTCCAGCTGCTCCACCTCGACGTCATACACGTAATCAAAGGCCGCCGCGACGCTGTCCGCATAAATGCTTGCGCTACCTTCAATCCTGTTTCCGGCGGCATCGATCATAGCCGGAGCATGCCTGCCTGTCGTGTCGAAATACACACGAAATCGTCCGGAGGGACTGACGATGCTCGTGTGGGTATTGGGCGGATTCATGAGCACTCTCAGGAGTTGCGCATCGGCGGGACTCATAAGGGGAAGACGCCGCGCCGCTTCCGTCATCAATTCAAACGAGCATTTTCCGCCACGCCGGGGTTCGTCACCCGGCATGAGCACCGGAAACATCGGCGGCTCGTTCCGCGTCCGGAACAATTCGAGAAAATCGCTGTCGGACATCTGCTCCAATGTCGACTCCTGCGCGGCGGCTGCGGCCGTGAGCAGTAGAAACGCGAACAGAATACGGATACTTCTCATCTGATATCTCCTCGATGACATGCCATGCGTGGATCGACGGAAGCGCCGTCAGGAATTCTGTTTCCCGGCTAACCGGTGCTTGCGCCTCGCCTGCGCCTGTTCAAAGCGCCGTCGTTCGTCTTCCGTTTCGGGAATCACCTGCGGCGACGGTGTGGGATTCCCTTCCGCATTCAGTCCGACAAAAGTCATGTAGGCCGAATTGGTATGCACGCGCCGTCCACTCTTCGGATCCTCGCAATACACCTTGACCCCGGTTTCCATCGAGGTGCGAAACACGCGATTCACCGAGGCGCGAAGAATGATGACCTGGCCCTGCCTGATCGGATGAAGGAAATTTATTTCATCAACGGAGGCGGTGACGCAGACCAGCCCGGAATGCCGCGACGCGGCGATAGCCATGCAGATATCCATCAGGTGCATCAGTCGTCCGCCCAGAAGATTTCCGAGTTGATTCGTGTCGTTGGGCAATACGAGTTCCGTCATTTCCACGTGCGAGGCACGCACCGTGTGTCTGGGAGGGGCTGATTCCTGGTCGGCTGTCATCATGATCATGTCGTTCGCGGTCGGCTCAATTGCCTGCATTGCTCGCGGTCCGCAGACCATCGAGTTCGGCGCTGTATTGCCGCACCGTCTCTGTCAGCTCGCTGCCGGGGTAGCGCTCAAAAAAATCCTTCACGGTGCGTTCGGCCAGCGCAAAGCGACGGAGGCGAAGCAGAACGCGAATCTTCGCGGCCGTCGCATCGTCGGCGTATTCCGTGTTGTAGTAGCGGTCGATCACGGTGTTGTAATACACGAGCGCGGATTCACGGTTTTCAAGCTTCTCATACAGGATAGCGGTGTCGTATTCTTTTTTCGCGAGCTTGGTTACGAGTTCAACAACCTGCTGTTCCGCACGTGAGGCCTTCGGATGCGACGGGTAGGCTTCAACGAAATTCTGCAATGCGTCGATGGCGCGCAACGAGTGGGACTGATCGAGCTGCGGTTTCGGAGACATTTCATAATAGCACTGCGCGAACATGTAATACGACTCGGGCAACAGATCCCGCGACGCGGAGCCTTGAAGGAGCTGGTTGAATTCAAAAGATGCCAGCAGATACTCTTCCCTCTCGAAACGGGCCAGCCCCGTGTAATACCTCGCGCTGTCGGCAACGCTGCTCCCGGGAAATTGGAGACGAATCACCTCGAAATGATTCAACGCTTCCAGATAGTTCTCCTCCATGAACTCGGCGAGGCCGAGCTGAAAACGCTCCTCGGCTGAGGGGGTTTCGAGAACCTCGCTCGAGCTGCACCCGATGAGGACGATAGCGGTACAACCGATAAGGAAACGCAGAACATGGGACATCATGAAGATCCTCGAACAGTGAAAAGCAACACAAGAATAACGACACCCGTGAGAATAACGAGAGATGGCTCCACTACGGAACTCCAGAAGCCGGGCCCTTCCCCGAGCCAATCGCGCTCACTTCGCGCAGGCTCCAGTTTCAATGTATCGCAACGGGACAGGGAATATTCCTTCGAAAAGCGATGCAGTCCTTCAGCCTCATTGCTCACCAGAACTCCGAGCACAGCCGTCGTAGTACGAAGATAGGAAGAATTCCGTCCTGGTACAGTGGAGAAACGCATCTCCCGAATATCGAGCCAGAGGCGGTCGGCGCCCGCCGCGGGCTCGGTCCTGACGATACGACCGCGTCGCTGCAGCTCCTCCGCGAAGACCTGGGTGACAAGCACGGGCGCGTGATCGGGTACGATTTCCAGCATGACCTCGGGCGTCGAGACGCGTGCGGCAACCTCCTGCGCGGCCTCGCGCAGCACAGCCGCCATCGTGGCGTCCTCCGACAGCTCCTGCGCGAACAGGGGAACTCCCCAGAGTAAACCTGCAAGAATGGGAATCAACGCTGTAGCCGGGCGGCGCCGATTCATCGCGCCTCCTGACGGGAACGGATCACGCGCCGCAATTCGCGCTGTAAAAAATATGGATCCTCGTCGAGAAAATGCCTCGAGTCACGCCGCGCATCGCGCACCGCAGTGGACGATACTTCGGCGATGCACAGTTCCTCTGCGTCCGTACATGCGGCGGACAATACACGACCGGACGCGTCAACGATCTCGGATCCTCCCCAGAAATTCACACCGTCTTCATAGCCGACGCGATTGACGAACAGCATATTCACGGTCAGGAGGCGGCAATAGCTGCGATGGTGCTCGCTGTTGATGTCAGGCAGGGTGGGGCTCCCCGCGGCGGGAAGCCTCGTGGGACTTGCTGAAATCACGCACAACAGCTCGGCCCCATCGAGCACCTGCAGCAGTGGCAAAGCGGGATGCCAGAGATCCTCGCACACCAGCACTCCGATACGCCCCAGACGTGTATCGATAAGCGCGGCGGAATCGCCATGGAGAAAGTAGCGGCCTTCCTCGAAGATGCCGTAATCGGGCGGATACACTTTTCGATACGTCATACATCGATTATCGTCGAACACGAACGCGCTGTTATAGACCCCATGGCGCTCGTCTTCCTCGATGCCGCCAAGAATAACCGTAATGTCGCGACTGCGGTCGCGGAACACCTCAAGCCGGGGATCGTCTCTGCGCATGCAGAGTTCGTAATTCATGTCGCGCACAGTATAGCCAGTCAGGCTCAGTTCCGGAAACACAACCAGCTTCGCCCCCGCGGCGATGGCGCGGTCGATCCACACGAGATGCTTCGCGATATTGGCCTCGATATTTCCGAGCGCCGGTGCGATCTGTGCCGCGGCAACCATCATCGTCATGGAAGCCGCTCCTGTTGCTGCGCACCCATGGCTTCGACATCGTTGACGAAGTTCAGCACATCCTCATAATGCTCCTCGGCAAGCAGGGAGCGCATATCCTTCTGTTCCATCCGCCATGTACGTTTCACGTCCACTGCGCCTCCTCGCGCCCAGGTCCAGAGAAGCAATTCGACGGCGGCCGTGTACAGTCGCGTTCTCCCTTCTTCGCTACGAAGCGCTTTTTGCTTGTGAGCCTCAAATGCCTTTCGCAGAGAACCAATCTGCTTGTCGTACCAGTTCCTGAATCGATTGTTCGCCGCAATGTAACTCGAGCCATTGAATGCATACACCTGACGCGTAAAACCTACAGCCTCGGAGTGCGGCATCAGACCCCAGTATTGATCCGATACAAGGATTTCCTGAACGCCGTCGTCATCGAGATCCTGCAGCACGGGCGCCCCTGTGCCGCTGAAAAACAGCAGCGTGATTTTCCCCTTCGCCGTGCGGCCGTACACATGCAATCCGAGAGAAGTAATCGGAGCATTGCCTCCCGCATCGACTTCAACCACGAACTCGGGGAGACCGTCGCCCGTGACGTCCCTGGTTTGGAACTTGCTTCCGTATTCCAGCACGTCTGTAAAGACCGGTCTCCGATACGAGTTCATCGAGAAAATATCCACTCGATCGAAACGATCCGCCGGAGTCGTCGAGTCGCTTCGCCCGCGCGTCGCGATCACCAGCGCGGGCATGCCGTCTCCAAGGAAATCCACACGAACACTGTCCACGAGGATGCGATCGCCGGCATACAATTGCGTCCCTGATGAGGTCGAATCCCGTCCGTCCGCATCCGAGCGGTCGCTCTTATCCCCGCTACCGCAGGACGCAAACCCCACAAGCAGCAGCGGCAGCACACGGATCGCCATCCACCGCGACGCCTGGGACTCAAAGGGGAATCCTCCGATATTTATATGTTGTTCTTTCATTTCCTTACGTCTTTCGGAACATGCCGCGGGAGATCCAGGCGCTACCAGCTTCCGCTCGAGCCGCCGCCGCCGAAGCTGCCGCCACCACCCGAGAAGCCGCCACCGCCGAATGGACCGATAAACCAGATACCACCCCCGCCTCGACGACGGTTGCTTTTCATCAGGAAAAACAGGATCACGAGGAAAATGATGAGTCCAAAGAGATTGCCTCCCTTCTTTTCTTTCCGTTCATCTCTCGGCGATTGGGCAAGGGTAAACTCACCACTGACCGCTTTGACCGCGGCGCTGACGCCGGCGAAAATTCCGGCGGCATAATTCCCGCCACGAAATTCCGGCGCCACGATATCGCTGATGATGACCGAGGTCAACGCATCCGTCAGATTCTCCTCAAGTCCATAGCCCACTTCGAAGCGCATCTTTCTGTCGTTGATCGACACGAGGAAAAGAAGCCCGTTGTCTTCTCCCTTTTTTCCTATCCGGTTGGCCTCGGCGACGGCCAGGGAAAACTCCTCGAGGCTTTCACCTTCGAGTGACGGAACGATCAACACGACGAACTGATTGCCCGTCTGCGTGTCGTAATCCCGGAGAAACGTTTCGAGCCGGTCACGATCCTGGGGAGCGAGTACACTCGCAAGATCGGTCACATACGTTTTCAGCGCCGGGATCTCGGACGCTCCCGCGCTGATCGCGCACAGCAGGAACGCGGCCGCAAACGTTATGCTCCGCGAAACATGCATCAGAACTTGACCTTCGGCGCGTTGTCCGCCCCTTCGTCCGCAGTGAATGTGGCTTTTTTATCGAAGCCGCCGATCGAGGCGACGAGCGAGGTGGGGAAGCGTCGAATGCTGGTATTGTACTCCTGTACTGCCTCGATGAAGCGCTTACGCTCCACCGCAATGCGGTTTTCGGTACCTTCAAGCTGCGATTGCAGGGCAAGGAAATTCTGATTGGATTTCAGGTCGGGATAATTCTCGGTCACGACCAGCAGGCGCGAGAGTGCTCCGCCAAGTTCCGACTGCGCGCTCTGGAAACGCTGCATCGCCTCGGGGTCGTTGACGATGTCCTTTGACACGTTCATCTGTCCGACGCGGGAGCGAAGTTCGGTCACTTCCGTCAGGACGCCTTTTTCCTGTGCGGCAAAACCTTTCACCGTCTCCACCAGATTGGGGATGAGATCCAGTCGGCGCTGGTACACGTTTTCGACCTGGCTCCATTTACCGTTGACATTTTCCTCAAGCGACACCAGGCTGTTCTGTGAACTGACGTACCACATCAGAAGGATGACAAGGACGCCTCCACCGATAATCAGGGGCATGAATTTTTTCATGGATACTCCGTTGATGTATGCAAGAATTTCGCAATCGAATCCATTGTAGCAGAAAAATTTACGAAATCGCGGGTGAAAATGAAACCCCCCCCTTTGATTTACGATTTACGATTTACGATTTACGATTTTGGATTTACGATTTGAGATTTGAGAACGATTACGACTACGTTACCTCGCCGCGGCGAGGTGACGGGGTTGAAGTCGGGATACGGAAATCTACAAATCTACAATTCGTCAATCGTCAATCGTACCTCGTACCTTCCTTTGGTTTTTCCTAAACACAAAGACCGCCCCGGTGAGGGCGGCCTTCGTAACAATCCTGACTTGATGCGGTTAGTTCAGCGTGAAATTTATGCCGAAGGTTACCGCCGTGGAAGTCGCGTCTTCAAAATAGAATTCGTCGTTGACGAGGAAGTATTCGAGGATGCCTTCCAAACTGATTTTTTCGCTCGCGAAGTATCGCATACCGCCGATGATGGACATGGAGATACCGCTGGCGGCGCGATCCACTGGTTTGGGCAGGGTCACGATTCCCTCGGTGGTCCAGGTTTCGGTATAGATGGAATAGCCGAGGCGCAGCCCTGCGAACGGATCCATCATCTCCTTCGGCAGGAAGTGGTAGCGGGCCTGAAACATTGGCGCGAACGTCTGGCGATCAAGCGTCGCTGTACCTGTGGACAGGTTCGCCACAGCAGGCTCCTGACCCCAGTAGCGGATAACGAGGCCGAGACCGATATTTTCGTCATATCCGTATTCGTAATGCACGCCCCACCCGACGGGCTCGGTCACGACGGTTGCGCTTGCCCCGATGTAATGCGCTCGTGGCGTGTATTGCGCGTGCAGCGACGGGGCCGATAGCAGACAGACAAGCAGAGTCAGCATTGAGATGGTAAACCTGTAATTCATCCCACCATCCTTGAAAATGTGAATGTTGATCGTGATTTGGCCCAGGATTCCGGGTAGTTGCTCAGTAACGATGCGCTTGGGCGCGTATTCGAAAAACGGTAGAGGTTCCGCTTCTCCGGATTATTTGAATGTACTGAATTCCTGTAAAAGAGAAAAGCGTCCCGGGGGACGCTTTTCATGAAAATTTTCCACATCGTCAAATGGTGAAATCCACACCGATGGAGAGCTGGATCGCACTTCCGAAATAATCGGTGCCTGCGACGCGGAACTCAAGCGTACCATTGCCTGAAATCGACGGACTGAAGAAGTAGCGGAGCCCGCCGTACGCGGTGAGGAACAGACCTCCGCTATCCGACGCGGTACCGAAATCTCCGTCCCAGCTGTAGATCGCCCAGCCGAGGCGGCCACCGGCGAAAGGATCGACCTGATCGCCCGGCAAGAAGTGGTAGGCGCCCTGGAACTGCGGCATGATGACGGACCAGGAGTATTCGTAGCCGGCGCTGGTGTAGGACTTGCCCCAATAGCGGACGATGCCGCCAATGCCGACGTTTTGACTGATGCCATGTTCGTAACTGACGCCGAAGCCTATGGGATCGGTTGCAAGGGTCAGGACGGGGCCGAGCCAGCTGCCACCGTGGCGGAACTGCGCGCTGCCGGTCGAAACGCAGGTCAGGAGCAAAAAAGCTGCAAGTGTTGCAGTTTGAAGAAATACTTTCATACTACCTCCAGATTGGTGATGACGGGTACAGTAAAATACTTACTTTCGAAACGAATGTCTGTTGTACTTCCGGTCCTGTACATCCGTGCGCTCACATTGCTCATCCGTTCTTTACCTTGCAACACTCGGCATTTCAATATTCAGGCGCGAAGCAATTCGCGTGCGATCACGATATTCTGCACCTCGGAGGTACCTTCGTAGATTTCCGTTATCTTCGCATCGCGCAAATACCGCTCAACGAGATATTCACGGACGTATCCGTATCCTCCATGGATCTGGATGGCTTCGAGTGCGTTTTGTACAGCGACGCGTGATGAATACAATTTAGCCATTGCTGACTCTTTAACAAATTTCTGGCCGGTATCTTTTAACACCGCCGCTTTGTAGGTAAGCAAGCGAGCAGCTTCGAGATCCATGGCCATTTGCGCGAGTTTCACCTGTATCATCTGGAATTCGGAGATGACTGTCCCGAATGCCTTGCGTTCCTTGCTGTACTTGAGCGCCGCTTCGAAGCTTGCCGCCGCGATGCCCAGCGCCTGCCCGGCGATGCCGATGCGGCCGCCGTTAAGCGTGTCCATGGCGAAGTTGAACCCCTTCCCCACTTCCCACACGACGTTCTCGTCCGGTACGAACGTCTTGTTGAAGAGCAGGCTGCAGGTGTCGGAGCTTCGGATACCGAGCTTGTCTTCCTTTACTCCATGTTCGAAACCGGGAGCGCCTTTTTCGATGAGGAAGGTGGTGATGCCGCGATACCCTTTTTCCCTGTCGGTCTGCGCCATGACGATGAAGTAATCCGCGCTGGCGCCGTTGGTGATCCAGTTCTTGATGCCGGTGATTTCCCAGCCGCCGTCGACTTTGTGGCCTTCGGTTCTCTGCGACGTGGCGTCGCTGCCCGCTTCGGGTTCGCTGAGCGCGAAGGCGCCGAGTTTCTCGCCCTTTGCAAGCGGGATCAGGTATTTCTGTTTGATATGATCGCTCGCGTATTTCTGCAAGCCGTAAGTCACAAGCGAGTTGTTCACAGACATGATTACGCCGACGGACGCGTCGACCTTGGAAATCTCTTCCATGGCAAGCACGTAGCTCAACGTGTCCATCCCCGCGCCGCCGTATTCCGGATCCACCATCATGCCGAGGAAGCCGAGTTCTCCGAGCTGTTTGACGATGTCGTACGGAAATTCCGCGTTTTTGTCGCGCTCGACCGCTGTAGGAGCGATGACCTCCTCTGCGAACTCGCGCGCGGTCTGCTGAATCATTTTTTGGTCTTCGGTCAGGTCAAATGTCATGATAGCTGTCTCCAACGATGTTTTATGGTGAGTCAGGAAGCGGAGTAATCGTAGAAGCCTTTTCCGCTTTTGCGTCCGAGATGTCCCGCTGCGACCATTTTCCTGAGCAGGGGGCACGGACGGTATTTCGGATCACCGAGTCCATCATGCAGGACGTTCATGATATCGAGACAGACATCGAGCCCGATAAAATCGGCCAGGGTAAGGGGTCCCATCGGATGGGCCATGCCAAGCTTCATGACGGTGTCGATGGATTCAGCCGTGGCGACTCCCTCCATCAATGCATACACCGCTTCGTTGATCATCGGCATCAGGACGCGATTGGAGACGAATCCCGGGTAATCCTGAACTTCCACCGGCGTCTTGCCGAGCGTAACGGAGAGTTCCTGAATGGTCTTGTACACTTCATTGGAGGTCTCGTGACCCCGGATGATCTCGACGAGCTTCATCACGGGCACGGGATTGAAGAAATGCATGCCGATCACCTTGTCCGCGCGTTTCGTTATCGCCGCGAGAAGCGTGATGGAAATCGATGAAGTATTCGTCGCGAGTATGCAGTCGGGCTTGGTCCCCGCGTCAAAGGTACGGAAGAGCTGCTTTTTAATCTCCACGTTTTCGGAAGCAGCTTCCACGACCAGATCGGCGTTCGCGATGGCGGCTTTCAGGTCCGTGCTCGGCGTAATGCGTGCCAGGGTTTCCCGCTTCTGCTCCTCTGTGATTGCTTCCTTTTTGACCTGTCGATCGAGATTTTTGGCGATCGTGCCGATCCCCTTGTCGAGGTACTCCTGTTGGAGGTCGACGAGGGTAATCTGAAATCCGCTTTGCGCAAACACGTGCGCAATGCCATTACCCATTGTACCGGCGCCGACGACTGTGATGTGTTGCATTATTTTTTTCCTGTATGCGATTGAGAAAGTTGGGGTCATAAAATGGGCAACCGCACGCCTCGGACACGTGAAGCGCGTGCGCCTCGCTTCCCGATCAGGGAGCGGAGGCCCGGGATAAAGGATGGTTGGCCGGGGATGGGGACGTTATGTGTTCTTCCCGCCGCCTTCAACCATCCGATAAACGAAACGGCGTTTCGGTTGACGGTGCGTCCGGTACTCAACGCTCGAGAATAAGCGCGTTGGCCTCACCGCCGCCGATACACAGCGATGCCAGTCCGCGTTTCACACCTGCGCGTTTCATCGCGTGGAGCAGCGTCACAAGAATGCGCGTACCCGATGCGCCGATGGGATGGCCAAGCGCAACCGCGCCACCGTGCACATTGACCTTGGCGGGGTCGAGCTTCAGTATGTCGTTATTCGCGAGGGACACGACAGAGAACGCTTCGTTGATTTCGTACAGATCGATATCGTCCGTCGTCAGCGAGGCTTTCGCGAGAGCTTTGTTGATGGCGTCGGCGGGTGCGGTGGTGAACCACTCGGGCGCCTTGGCCGCGGAAGCCTGGGCTACGATACGGGCCAGCGGCTCGATGCCAAGCTCCTTCGCCTTGTCCGCGGACATCAGCACGACGGCTGCGGCACCGTCGTTGAGCGATGATGCGTTGGCTGCGGTCACGGTACCGTCCTTGATGAACGCCGGTTTGAGCTGGGGGACCTTGTCGAACTTGATTTTACGGACCTCTTCATCCTCTGTGACGATTACAGGGTCACCCTTGCGCTGGGGAATTTCCACCGGGACAATTTCTTCGGTGAAGATCCCGCCATCCAGACTTGCGAGCGCGCGCCGGTAACTCTCGATGGCGAAGGCGTCCTGGCGTTCGCGCGAAATATTGCATTCGGAAGCGCACAATTCCGCGGCGTTGCCCATGTGGTAATTGTTGTACACATCCCACAGGCCGTCCTTGATCATGGAATCGACGAGCGATGCGTGTCCGAAGCCATACCCTGTGCGTGCTTTCTCGAGCAGATACGGCGTGTTGGACATGCTTTCCTGGCCGCCCGCCACAACGATCTCGGCATCGCCGACGGCGATCGCCTGTGCCGCGAGCATCACGGCCTTGAGACCGGAGCCGCAGACCTTGTTGATGGTCATGCAGGGAACGCTTTGCGGAAGCCCCGCGAACAGCGCCGCCTGCCGCGCCGGCGCCTGTCCGACTCCGGCGGTGAGAACATTGCCCATGATCACTTCCGAAACATCCTCAGGCTTCACGCCCGCGCGCACGAGGGCTTCACGAATAACAATAGCGCCGAGCTGCGGCGCTGTGAGCGATGCGAGCGATCCGTTAAACGCCCCGATGGGAGTCCGGACCGCGCTGACAATTACAACGTCGTTCATAGCCGATATCCGTTATCTGATGTAAGAAATTGTGGACGCTTCGCGATGCCTGCGCTGCGCGAATCCGAAGCGGGCGACAGGCGCCTGCTAGCTGTTCATGTATTTGAGAAATTCCTTGTTGCTCTTGGTCCCGCGCATTTTCTCGATCAAGAACTCCATGGCTTCGACCGTGGTGTACTCGCTGAGAACCTTGCGGAGCACCCAGATACGGCTGAGTTCTTCGGGAGTGAGGAGCAGGTCCTCCTTGCGTGTACCCGAGCGGTTGACGTCCATTGCCGGGAATATGCGACGATCCGAGAGTTTGCGGTCCAGCACGATTTCCATGTTGCCGGTGCCCTTGAACTCTTCGAAAATGACCTCGTCCATACGGCTGCCTGTTTCGACGAGCGCGGTGGCGATAATCGTCAGACTGCCGCCCTCCTCGACGTTGCGCGCGGCGCCAAAAAATCGCTTGGGCCTATGGAGCGCGTTGGCGTCCACACCTCCCGAGAGAATTTTGCCGGAGTGCGGGACGACGGTGTTGTGCGCGCGTGCGAGACGTGTGATCGAATCGAGAAGCACGACGACATCTTTTTTCGATTCGGTCAGACGCTTGGCTTTTTCAAGCACCATATCCGAAACCTGCACGTGCCGCTCGGGCGGTTCGTCGAACGTCGAACTGATGACTTCCGCCTTTACGGACCTTTCCATATCCGTCACTTCTTCGGGACGCTCGTCGATGAGCAGCACGATGAGAATGACTTCGGGATGGTTCGTGGAGATGCTGTTTGCGATTTTCTGAAGAAGAATCGTTTTACCGCTTTTTGGCGGAGACACAATCAGTCCGCGATTCCCTTTCCCGATCGGAGTCAGCAAATCCATGATACGGGTCGAAAGATCGTTGGGGGCGACTTCGAGTGTAAGACGTTCGTTGGGATACAGCGGGGTGAGATTGTCGAACAGCGTACGCTCACGCACCTTGTCCGGACTCTCGTAGTTGACGGCCTCGACCTTGAGCAGGGCGAAAAAACGCTCTCCTTCTTTCGGAGGACGCACCTGTCCGCTGATGGTATCGCCCGTACGCAGGGAGAACTTCTTGATCTGGCTCGGCGATACATAGATATCGTCGGGCGAGGGCAGGTAGTTGTAATCCGCGGCGCGGAGAAAACCGTATCCGTCGGGCAGCACTTCGAGCACACCTTTGCTGAAGCTCATGCCATCCTTCTGTGTTTGCGCTTCCAGGATCTTGAAGATCAACTCCTGTTTGCGCATGTCGCTGTAGCCGGAGAGATCCAGATCTTTCGCGATCTGGGAAAGCTCCGCGATACGCTTGGACTTGAGTTCGGCAATGTCCATGGTCATAATGAATACCCTGTAAACGTCGATGAACGAAATGAAAAAGTCATTATTGTATGAAAAGAGGCTGTATCGGTGGATGGTGCGGTGGTCGGTGCGACTGGTGCAATGCTACTGCGGTTTCAGGCGAGTGGCAACAACCTTGAAGTTGCTTCGCGAGGTCGCGAGGCGTGCGTATGCTGGATTGTGGAAAATATATATCAGACCAGGTTGACGCTCAAAAATGCGTCCAAACTTGAACCAAGGAATGCCGTTGGAAGCGCAGAATGTCTTGGTACGTGGAAGGAATGTGACTCCTCATTCAAATATCAGGCGTCTGAATGTAAGAATCAAGCCCAGTTATCGTTCTTTGATGTTTTTTTTCTGTCGGCCAACAATTCGCCAACCACGTAATGAGATCCGAACAGAAGGACGGATTCTTCAGTGGCCGTTTCGAGTGCTTCCCGAACACCGTCGGCGACGGAAGGTGCCGGCCTCACCGGCAATCCGAGATCCCGGGCGGCGTCAAGCAGATCGGCCAGCCCTCGCGCATCATGCACGCTCGCCTGTACAAGGGTGAGAGAGGCGAAACGATGAGCCGCAAGGATTGCGAGCATCTCGCGGTGATCCTTGGTACTCATTACTCCGAACACCGCGTGCGTCCGCTCCGGCTCGCGCACCGCACACCAGGCCTCCAGCATGACACGAAGTCCCTCGGGATTGTGGCCTACGTCAACGACGAGTTCCGGTGAGGACTGAAGACAATGAAGTCGGCCACGAAGACCAGTCAGCACGCGGACGTCGCGAAACCCTCGAAGCAGAGCGTCGTCGGAGAGTAGATCGAATCCCCTACCTTTGAGTATCCGAAGCGCTGCGAGGGCGAGAGCCGCGTTGCCAGCCTGATGCTTCCCCACGAGTCCCACGCGAGCCGGGGAATCGAAGCCAGGCAAGTCGCATTCCATCGAAGCAAAATCGGTCCAGGTGGCGCGGCCTTGCCAGCGCACCTCGTGGAATGGCGCGGACAACTCCGCGGCCACCGACTCCAGGACGTTCGTGGCGTCCCTGTTCGTCGCTCCACTTACGACCGGAATACCCGCTTTGATAATCCCTGCTTTCTCCGATGCGATGTCTTCGATGCGCGTGCCGAGGAATTCAGTATGATCGAAGGAAATACCTGTAATGACACTGCACTCCGGCAGCACAATATTGGTCGCATCCAGACGTCCGCCGAGGCCCGTTTCGATCACGGCTATATCAACAGCCCTGTCGGCGAAGTGCATGAACGCCATGAGCGTCGTCGCTTCGAAAAATGTGGCCTGCAACTCGTCGACATCCGGGCGAAGATCGTTCGCACGGGAAATCACATCGTCGTGAGGGATCGGTTTTCCATCCACGCGGATGCGCTCATTGAAATCGACGAGATGCGGAGACGTGTACAGCCCGGTGCGATACCCCGCCGCCTGCAGAGCCGCAGCGATGAAGCTTGCGGTGGAACCCTTGCCATTCGTGCCCGCTACGTGCACCACGGGAAAGGCCCGGTGAGGGTTTCCCCGCCGGGCCGCCATGGTCAAAATATTGTCCAATCCAAGCTTGATTCCGAAGAACTGAAGGTTGAACAACCACGCGACGATATCCCCGTAGTTCAGGGTGTGATTGTCCATGTAACGGTCTGTTCCGGCTGCAGATTGAAAATCTCCGACGCGGTATTTCCGAATGCATCGGTACCTCGTACGGTGGTAGTGCCGTTCCCGGTGGAGTAGGTCATCGCTTCGCCGCTGAAAAGGAAACCCTTGTAGGCGCCGTCCACATAAATATCGAGCGCCCGGTCGGCATCGTTCGTCACTCTGATGTACCCGACGAAGGAACCCTCGCCCCGTTTTTCGCTGAAGAGCGCCATGGAATCGGCCATGCGTTGCATGGCGATCTCCGAACCGGGAATGCGTCTGGCCGCGGCGGTAATGACAGCGGCGGCTGTCCGGGATTGCTGTTCCTCGGCGATATGGATTGCTTCCTCAAGGATGCGCAGAGCGGTTATGGTGGCGGCGCGCTTCGCGGCTACTTCCTCCGCGAAACTCAGCACCAAGGCCTGGGTCGCAAGAGCTGTGGCGTCCGCGGAGCGGCGGGCATCGTCCACCCTCGCGCCGAAACCTCTGAGCATATCGGATTCAAGCCCAAGCTCCCCGCTGATGTTTACGTACTCGAGCATGGGAAATTCTGGCTTTTGCAGTGTCGACACGCGCTCATTCTGAGCGGCTGAATACTGCGCGAGCATGAACGTCAGGAACAAAAAACCGTGTAGAAAGCGATGTATCATTGGGCCCTCCATATTGTCAAATGTACAACCAAACAAAAAGAGGTTCAACGATCAACTAACGTGCGGTGTTCCGGGCTGCCGGGTTTTCAGGATGAGGGAATTATTTACTGATAACCGATCCTTGCACTCTGCCCTGATCGGATGTGGCTTATCGCGAAACGATTTTCACGATTTCGTAGGATGACAGGATTGAACATCGGCCGTGGGTAAGGATGCGCGTACCACTGCGGTCCAGGTTCGAGGGAAGCCGATATGCATCCGGAATCATCTGGCAGCCGGCGTCGATTTGGCACGGATGACGGGATACGGGAAGGTGCCCGCCGGGTCGTTCATTCTCTGTTGACGATGCCGATCGCTCTCAGACATCCGGCAAACAATTGCGGATGAAGAGATCGGACCGGATAGCGAGAGCCAAGGGAAGCAGCCAAGAGAATGCATTAACCCAGCTCGATATTTTTTCGGATATTTTTTTCCGTTTTTCTCCCATGGCACTTGCGTCTGATTATTGCTTTTCGTAATTTTGCAAATACGATATTAGCACCGGCATAGAGGTTTTAACGGATTATGCCGACGATGAAGCCATTTTTCCCTTTTCTACGCCTGAAATATGCCACTGACCACAGCCTGTCAAGGAGAGCGTTATGAGATCTTTTACCGTGGTGTTAACGCGCGTGGTGTTGCTGTGCGTGCTGCTCCAGCCGCTTGCAGCCCAGCAGTGGGAGAGGTTGCCGCTGAATGGGGGGCAATTGGATAAATTGGTTCAGAATCCCTACAACGAGAAGGACATCATCGGATATAACCGGCAGGGGAATTTCTTCCGATCGAAGGACGGAGGCAACAGTTGGGATCGCATGCAAAACGAGACGTTCCGTTTCGATCAAAGCGTTATGAAGTTTACGTTTGATCCGCAAGGGCGCATCTACGTGACTTCCTTGAATGGATTATGGCGATCTGATGCTGACGGTGTCGTATGGGAGTCCCTACCGGTGCCGGGGGGCGACCATTATTACGGCACGAGTCAAACGAAAGTAACGGTTGATGGATCAATCTTCGTTTGGGATAGCGATACGGAATCCCTGTACAGGTCAACGGATGATGGCGGCACATGGCTGGAAATAGGGCCCAGATCTACCAAATACGAGCGTGATTTTTTTGTTTCTACCGAGGACGCTAATCTAATTCTGGTTTTGAAAAGGGATTCCCTAGTGGTGTCAACGAATGGGGGAAATGTCTGGGCCCAATATCCAATTCCAGGTCCGCTGCGTTCTTCCCTTCATGCCTTTTCCAAGAGTCATGGGCTTGTATTTCGTTTGACGACTGGGAACGATAATCTGGAGGTATATGAATCATGCGATTCCGGCAAGACCTGGCAACAAATAACCAGGCAAACGGTTCGTGTTGTGGACGGTGACTGCAGCACTCCACTTATCAACGGAAAGCACTTCAATGTCAATGATACAATGGTTATTCTTCAACCATGTAAATCATTGGTGCGGTCTACGGATTCTGGAAGGAGCTTTCAGCAAGTCACAAATTTTCTCGTTCTGGATGTTGTTCTTGTGGATGCGGTTCTTATCGCAACGGTGCCGATTCGTGGGGTTCTTCGATCCACGGATTACGGGGACACTTGGTCCCAGGTACCATCCCCGCCGGTGCTCTTTAATTTTGCGAATATTGAATTCGCGCATGCCCGCGATGATACAATGTTTATACTCATTTCGGACGGAGGATGGCTCCAAAGCAACTACGCATTACTGGAGAGCGACGATGGCGGGATGACCTGGGACAGTCTGTTTACCTCCCGCGCTATCTACGAGCTCTTTGTGGACGCCGGCAGGCCGTCACGATATTATCTTCATGCGGTAGTCCCCGATGGCCGCTATGCATTGCTATCGGGTGTGGCGGGTCAAAGCGTGCCGGATACGCTTCTGATCACAACATCCATTCCTCGACCACATCCCGATGAAATCGGGACACGTACATTCAGATGTATCCCGTCTGAACGCTTCCCCGGTTGGATTTATGTGTCCA
>CAYJMN010000082.1:0-23252 GCA_964371045.1 uncultured Chromatiales bacterium
AAAACTCTTATCCGCGTTCATCCGCCCCAATCCGCGAAAATCCGCGCACGTATTCAAACCGTGTTCTCTTCTGATGGTATCCGTCCAGTTTCAGCAGTGTTGCATCATTCTTGCATTTCGCCTCACCGTAAAATATTTTGTCCTGATCTCGTCCATCAGTCCATGTGGGCAAAGAAGCAGTCAGCGCAGACGCGACGCCGATCGACGGCGCAAGGCGGGTGTGCAGCCGCATTCGGATACATGAACATTCAGTCACGACAAAGTCATCAGGGTTATGGATCAGGCCCCGGGCACCGGGCAACAACGCAATGAGAAATCGGTCATCGCCGAATAGAAAGGATGCATCATGCCACTCAACATACACGTAGTACTCGCGGCTGCTCTCATATTCATCTCCGCTCGGGACGTGACCGCCCAACCCGACAGCTCCGCCCAGCACATCGCTTCATATCTCGCGGCGATGGAACATATCGGCTTCAACGGCACGGTGCTTGTTGAAGTGAATGACAATACGCTGCTGTCGCGGGGATACGGCTACAGCGACAGGGAGCGGCGGCGCGCGAATACGCCGGAGACGGTATTCGACATCGGCTCGATCACGAAGCAGTTCACCGCGGCCGCTATTCTGAAGCTTGATATGCAGGGTAAGCTTTCCCTCGACGATCCGCTCACGAAATACTTCGAGATGGTACCGGAGGACAAGCAGCACGTCACGATACATGATCTGCTTCGCCACCAGTCCGGCCTGATCGCCAATGTCGGTAGGGATTACGAGGCGGTGACCAGCGAGGCGTTCATCGACACCGTGTTGCGCTCGCCGCTGCGCTTCAAACCCGGCAGCGCGTTTTCCTATTCGAACATCGGCTATAGCTTGCTGGCAATGATCGTGGAGAAGGCATCGGCCCAGTCCTGGGAAAGCTACCTGTACGAACAGTTGTGGAAACCCGCGCGCATGGAAACCACCGGCTATACACGCCCCGGTTTTGATGAGGAGGCGCTAGCCCTGGGCTATGACGAGGAGGGCAACAACTGGGGCCGGCCGACAGACAAGGAGTGGGATGCCGACGCACCGTACTGGCATCTATTGGGAAACGGGGGAGTGCTATCGACGACCGGTGATCTACTCAGATGGCATCATGCTCTGCTCGGTGAGGAAGTGTTGTCCAACGATGCCAGGCGCAAGTTCTATCACCCCGCGTTGCGCGAAGGCGAGAGAGGCGATTCGTACTATGCCTATGGCTGGGATGTGTCGGTGACCGAGCGCGGCGGCACCCGCCTCTGGCACAACGGCTCGAACAGAATTTTCTATGCCGACTTCCTCCGCTATCCCGAAGACGAGGTGGTCATCATCATGCTGTGCAACAACGTCATCAGTACTTCGCTCGTCTGAGTACCGAGATATCACGCATGCTGTTCAGGCCGCTGTATACACCCGAAATTCCGCCGCCGGACAACGCCGTGAATCGCGCCTGTACCGAACGCATGATCTCGGCACTGCGCGATTCCGGTCTGCAGGCGGCAAAAGAGCAGTACAGCAGAAAATCACCGGAAGAGCAGCTGCTGGAATTCCGCATGAGGGAGACGGGCTTTGCCAGCATCGACAACGGAGAGCCCGAACTCGCGCTGCGCATCTTCGAGCTGAACCTGCACGCGCATCCACATTCCGCCAAAGCGCTGCAAGCTCTCGGCGAGGGATATATGGAAACAGGGAAGAATGTGGAAGCCCTGAAATATTTCCATCAGAGCCTCGACATCGAAGCCGACAATCGCTTCGTGCGGGACATGATCCTCAAGCTGGAGCAATAACGCAGGATGAAGACGGATCGAGACGGAACAATACGTGCGCGGATTTTCGCGGATCGAGACGGATTTTCGTGGATTAGAGATTTTACGACTCCGGATCCGAACGCTATGTACAACGATCGCTACAACATATAGTGCTATTTGCCAGTCGTTGCCTTCCCGAAAGTTACCGCAACTCCAACGAAAACGAATTAACAAAATTCTTATCCGCGTTCATCCGCCCCAATCCGCGAAAATCCGCGTACGTATTCAAACCCCGAACATCCGCACGCGTTTTCAATCCCCCGGATCAGCCTGAGGTTGACTGCACGTCTGCCCATTTCGGTAATGACACCCAACAACCCTCGTCACCTTGAGCGCAGTGCCCGCGGTAACATGAGCGCATAAGAGAACCTACGGCATCAGCTTGGATTTATAGAAGAAAGAGAATATTTTATCCACGCATTCCCCAGATCACTTCGCGGCAGCAGATGCGAACTCGCGATTCCGTATTTCGCTGTTCCCTCCAATCTTGCACCGTCTCGCACTGCGCAGTACTCCGGCCTCTGAGGTTGCCATAAGAAATGAAAGACACATACCATGAAGAACAAGAATAGCGCGAAGAAGCAGTTGTCAGCAGAATAGCGCGAAGAACTGCTCAACGCCTTACAAGCCCGTTTTGAGAAAAACATACACCGCCATGCAGGTCTTGAATGGAGCGCGGTACAGGCAAAGCTGGAAGCTGATAGTGCTAAACTGTGGTCGCTCAATGAAATGGAAAGAATCGGCGGCGAACCGGATGTCGTTGGTCATGATACAGCGACGGGCGAATGTATTTTTTATGATTGTTCAGCGGAAAGTCCGAATAGCCGCAGAAGTGTTTGTTACGACCGTGAAGGACAGGAGTCGAGGAAGGAGCACGTGCCGGAAAATAACGCTCTGGACATGGCTGCCGCGATGGGCATCGAGATCCTGACGGTGGAGCAATATCGCGACCTGAATGTACTTGAAAACCTTGATTTGAAAACATCGAGCTGGGTAAAAATACCAGCCGATATCAGGAAACTCGGCGGCGCCCTGTTCGCCGATCGTCGCTACGGCCATGTATTCGTATATCACAATGGTGCGCAGTCCTACTATGCCCAAGGAGTTTCCGAGCTTCGCTGAGGATCTGATGGCCGCTCACACAGCGTAGTGGTCGCGACGCGGCGCTCTGTCGTGAATGCGGCAACTGAGGCGTTCGCTGCACCGGTTCCGATTTGAGAGCGCACACTGAACAACGCACCGGACGCAGGCCGCATCATGGATTCCGGTGCGGCGTATCCGCAACCAGCAGATCAGATACGCGAAATGTAATGAACGCAAGGATTTCCCATGGGCGATAATAAAACAAAACCAACCGACTCAAGCATAACCGATTTCATCAACGCCGTCACGGACGCGAACAAACGCGCAGACAGTTGGACGCTTGTCGATATGATCACGCGGATTACCGGCTTTCCACCGGTGATGTGGGGGCCATCCATCATCGGTTTCGGCAGCTACCATTACCGCTACGACAGCGGTCGCGAAGGCGATTCACCGCTCGCCGGCTTCTCTCCGCGCAAGGACTCGATCGTGGTGTATACCGCTGTTTTTGACGGCAGGGAACATCTCCTGAGCAGCCTCGGAAAGCATAAGACAGGTAAATGTTGCGTCTACATCAAACGACTTTCCGATATTGACATCGAAGTGCTCGGACAGCTCGTCGCCGCGTCGATGGAGCATGTACAAAGAATGTATACGTGAGTTTCAATGAAGCGGCGTCTCCACCTCGACTCCACATGACTCCCGGAATGATGTATTCGTTTCCGCGCAATGCGCCGGACGTGAACGACTTCCTTCCGGGCTTGCATTTATAAAAGCGGGATTATATTTTATTTCCGCATACCCATTCAGACGGCAACCGGTAGCTATCGTACGCTCCCGAGCTTCGCCGCGATAATCATCGCAGCGCCGCCCGGCACTCCGTATCGCACCGACCGCCGCATGTCTCAGCATCAAAAAAAGAAAGCGAATATGGACAAAGCCACACAAACAATGATCGACAACCTGCATAAAAACACCGGCAGGACGCTGGAAGAATGGATCGTGATTGTTCGGAAGGAGCACTTCGCGAAGCACGGTGAGATGATGAAATTTCTGAAAGAAACGCATGGCCTGACACACGGGTATGCCAATCTCATCGTTCACAAGGCGAAGGGCTCCGATGCGGGATCCGCGGCAGATCAGGATGCTTTGATCGCGAAACAGTATCAGGGCAAGGAGCACCTGCGTCCGATATACGACGCGCTCATGAAAGAGATTGCGCGCTTTGGGGGCGATGTTGAAGTCGCTCCGAAAAATGCCTACGTCAGTCTGCGACGAAAGAAGCAATTCGCCATGCTGCAGCCCGCGACCAAAACACGATTCGAAATCGGTATCAATCTGAGAGGGCATAAGCCGAAAGGAAAACTGCACGCCGTCAACAGCGCCAACGCCATGTGCTCGCATACGATCAACATCGCAGGCGCAGGTGATATCGACGAGGAGGTGCTGCGATGGATCAAGCTCGCATACGACAACGCAGGGTAGCACGTCGCGTGCGTCCGTTTCATTTCGACGGTGCGGAATCATATCCACGCTACCGATCACTGAAACGAGAATCTGTCGCCGCGGCAGCGACGATGCCCGGAGCGCGACACACAGGCTGCGTCTACGCAAAGGAAGGAATCGGCTTATCCGTTTCATTCACGCACGCACCCAGGAGGAACAGCACAAGCCGCCTCGTGCGAATGCGCAACGGATGACAGTTATGGATCGAAGCCGCGGCGGCCTTGCCGCCTCGCGAGTTCGGATGGTGACCTTGTGATGTAACTATCGCTACCTATATCGCCATTTATTTTGACACCAATACCCTGATTCACAGCAAAGGATACGTACCATGCGCGACATCGTGCTCATACTGCATTTCATCGGCCTGGCCATGGGGCTGGGCACCAGTTTTGCGTTCATGTTTCTCGGAATAGCCGCGTCGAAAATGGAGAAGACGGATGCGCGGAAATTCAGGATGCAAACCTTCGCTCTCAGCGTCATGGGACACATCGGTCTGACCCTGCTCATTGTAACGGGACTGTACCAGATGTCGCCATTCTGGGTCGTGCTTCCGTCTTCGCCCTTGCTCATCGCCAAGCTGCTGCTCGTGTTAATACTGGCGGCACTCATCGGCATCATAAGCGCGAACGCCAGAAAGGCGAGGCAGGGCGATGCGGATATGTATATGAAGAAAATCGAGCCGCTCGGCAAGATGTCGTTGCTGCTGGGCATCGTCATCGTCGTGCTGGCGGTACTGGTGTTTCACTGATGCATCCTTTTTCGCACTGGCCGGTATCCGCGCGATATGCGCAATTTCCAGACGCATTCCCGAGGCAGCTTCGCATTGATGCCCCGCGCACTCCGGAGACTCCCGTCAGGATGTTCAACGTGTTCAAAGCTTCACCATAATGAAACTCGACTGGTATGTGCCACGGCTACTAATCCGACGGAGTTATCCTGTTTTCTGTCAGGCCTGCACACGAAGCCGTTATACATGTCGTTCACGCGCTTTCACCTCACGGGCGTGCAACTGCGTCCCCTCGCGGCGAAGGCGCTGTTCGGCATTTCTTGCAGCGAACTCCAGGATTGGGCGCTGCACGGCGGCGTGTTCATCCGCGAGATGGATGCTGAGGAGAAAATCATACGGTCACTCCCGGATTCCACGCACGCGCGCATTGGCTTAAAGAAGATCTGTGGAACAGGATACACGATACTCCTGAACTGAGAGCGACTCGATGAGAAAAGTAAAGTCCGGCGTGCGTTCCGATACGTGAAGCGCTCATTTCAGTGGGCGCTTTAATACTCACAGCCAGCCATTGTTCTCGTACCATTGGTATGTTTCAGCGATGCCGGTGTCGAGCGAGATCCTCGGCGAGAATCCGAGATTTTCTACCGCTTTCTGAATCGAACAGGTCCAGGCCGATTGCACGGCTTCGTGGACCTTTTGCACATTGAAGAACACCTCCCGCCGCCCGATCCGACCGGCGCATTCACCTAGAAAACCAGTAAGATAAATGAGTGCCTCGGGAAGATGGAATACTACGGGCCGTTTGTTCATGCTGCGTGCGATCGTAGTACAGATTTCGTCTGTGCGATAATTGCCTGCACTTCCAATGAAAAACGTCTCGTTCACAGCAGCGGGATGGATCGCGGCACGGATGATGCCATCCACCAGGTCCTCGACGTGAACGAGATTCAACAGATGCGATCCTGAACCCAGCAGCAATTCAATACCGGAACGGATCATTTTAAAATATCTGAAGAGATCTCTGTCCCGGGGGCCGTAGACCGCACTGGGCCGCACTATCGATACCGGGAGATGCGCAGAGGCATTCATCACCTCAATCTCTGCAAGCATTTTACTTCGGCCATAGTGCGATACCGGGTGGTAGTCGCAGGATTCGCGGATTTCCTCGGCGCAACATCGCGGACCTACTGCTGTGAGACTGCTCACATAGACGAAACGGCTGATGCTGGAGCCATGAAGCATGCAGGCCTGCAACAGATCGCGAGTCATCAGGTGATTCGAAAGATAGTAATCACGGTTTCTTCTCGCGCGCGTCAATCCAGCCAGATGAAAGACCACATCCACATCTCGCAGTATCGGTGCGAGAGCTTCGCAGTCCCTCAAATCTGCATACACAATGCTTGAGCCGATATCATCACCGAACATCCGGTCCTTCGCAATGATGCGTAATTCCCATCCGCGGCGTGACAGAGTTTCGACGAGGTGGCTTCCTATAAAGCCTGTGCCTCCTGTGATAAGAGCTTTCATGGTATTCTCCTACAGTTTTCTTATGATCATGTGATGTTGAGTGTTGGTCTGAATTCACGGATCTGTCGAACCGCCGCGCTTTCGCGTCCATTCACAATGCGCAGAACCGTCAGCGCCAAAAGTATACCAGCGATGCCGTCCGATAGATAGTGGAATCGGCCGTAAACCGTCGCGAGCGGTATGCTCAGCAAAAACGGTGTCAGGATGCGAGCCCATCCGCGATTCCATTTCCAAAGTGTGAACAACATCACCGCGCCTCCAGCATTATGAGGGCTGGGAAAGCTTCCCCCGGGGTAATGCACATTTATGCGCATCCACTCCGACATCCGTGTAAACGTCCAGCCAGTCAGAGGTATACTATACTGATCCGGATTGTGATACATCTGACTGGCGACGGGGTAGAGAATGAATCCTGCATTGCACAAGATGTTAACCGCGAGCAGACTCAGCAGGTAGGAATACACGGCCTCTTCACCACCGGCACGGAAGGCCAACCAGGCAGTGAATGGCAGCAGAGGTACGTAGATGACATACGATGCCATCAACCATTCTGTAAGGACTGGATTTGTAATCTTTTCAAGAAGCAACGACGTCTCGATTCCTGTAAATATTCGTTCGAAGCGTATCAACGAGTCATCGTTCCAGTTTGAATACAGCAGTTGCTGCAAACCGGAGACCGCGTCGAAGAGAAAAGACACCAGCCAGACGATACATGCGATCCGCAGCAGGATTTTCCATGGATTCCCGATACGTCCGGATACAACGACGGTCACCGACAGCACTACAAAGGCAAGCACACAGTTGCTTAATAATTCCGGGGCGTGCTGCACGTCATTTGGAAATACCAGCACAAGTATCATGATCACAGCGAGTGCGGAGTACGAAAGCAATAGTATGGTACGGTATCGATTGATTGGGAGCGTCATGGCGCACCTCTACCTGGAAAGTGTAATGGAGAGATCTGTGATAATGCCTATGCCCGAGTGGAGCAGCAGTGGCCAGAGAATGGACCGTGTTCGCAATGCGAGCCAGCCAAAGAGAATACCGGCGGCAATGGACATATATAGTTCGCCTGTCGGGTATGCGATGTGCCACAATGCCGATGGCAGCGTTTGTATACAGATAGCCGTTATATCACCTGTAACCCGGCGTATACTGAACAGAAGAAATCCGCGGAAAAGGAATTCCCAACCGACATAGAACAGCAACACACGTCCGAGTGAATACGTAATAAACGCAGAAACTGACTCCATAGCGCTCTTATCTATCGGATAGAATGCTCTCATATCCGTCATTTGTGCCGCCGGGATGAGAAACAGGACAGCGATGACAGGAAGTAGCACCGCCGTTGCCGCGAGTCCGAATTTCCAGTCCCCGAGCGACACACCGAAGTTGGCAAGAGACGACCTCCAGACAAACTTGATCAGGACAGCAGGTATTACTCCAAACAACAGGAGAGTCGAGAAATAATATATCCATGTGCGCACGCTCTCAGACGCCAGCGCTCCGGAAACGGGGAGTGCGTCAACGCCACAGGCTTGGCGATGCACAGTGGTGAGTATGACACTGCTCAGTAATGCGACCGAAACAAGACGTTCGTGCTCCGGAATGGCGTTCCGTGACTGCGCAAGAAGCGACAGGGTATTCATGATGCGCTCTCCTCGCGATCCGGCATGGAACGCAGCCATGCGATCGTAGCTGACAATGCCTCGCGCATCGGCGTGGGATGATAATCAAGATCGCGTTCGGCATGTGACGTGCGGCAGAGCCAATCATTATAGAACACATCGACCCATGCGGGTGTGATTTTCGGTTCAAGGAGCCCGACCCGGCCAAGTGCCTGCTGAACATGCGCTGAAGCCATAGCAAGCGGTTTCGGAACCGGGAAGAGGACGCGATTCACTCCGCTGCAATCAGCGAGAAGTGCGAATAATTCATTGTACGTGAGATTCATTCCTCCAAGTATATAATGACCACCGACCGCACCTTGACGCATCGCCGCGATACATCCCCGGACGATATCATCCACGTACACGAAGTTCCCAGCCGCATGTCCGTCTCCCGGCAACAGCCGCCAGGTCCCGTCGAGGTATTGTTTGATCAGAATGGTTGTCGAGTTCGCTTCCGAAAGCACACCCGGTCCGAAAACACGTGTGGGATGAAGCACCACGATATCGAGTCCCTGTTCGCGAGCGTGCTCAACTATGGTTTCGGCTTCGATTTTCAATGCTTCATAGAGTGTCCGCGGAGGAAGTGTGCGAACGGTTTTCTCCGTAACAGGACTACCATTTGACGGACCAAACACCATGACCGTGGAGGTGTATACAATGCGACGTACTCCAAGCTCATTCGCGGTGGTGAAAAGAGTTTCGAGCGAGGAGCGGTTTCGTCTGCCGATCATTTCAGGACGACGAGACCAGTTCCCTGCAAATGCCGCGAGATGGTATACGCGATCGCAACCGGTCATTGCCGCGCGGACGTCATCTGAACGCGACATTTCACCTCTGAAGATGTTGACTGTCGAATTCTCGAACGTCGTAACATCCGATGTCGGACGACAGAGTATATGTACATGTTCTCCTTCACTGAGCAGCTGTCGGACCAGATGCCGGCCGATGAAGCCGCTCGCACCGGTTACCAGGATATTCATTGTGCACCTCCTTTATTGGATAGGCTGCGTTTCTGGAATTCCGCCTGAGACGGTTGTCGCCACCCGCAGCGGTTGATGTCAACGAGTTCGATGACGATGGAGCCGAGGGCGATGTCAGCTTCCACACGAAGTGGAATTCCTGCTCCGTCGGCCGTGTACCATACGTCGATATTTCCTCCAAGATTCCCGACGGAGTTATTGACCCAGGATGAGCGGACCAAGGTGCGGAATGAAGGTACTTCGTTTTCGAAGGCCGGCACCTCGACGAGTTCCACTGCGTGAGAACAACGCACCCGTGATTCGACGATGTCAAAATCCAGCAGCAATGGAATTGTAATGTGTTCACCGCTTCCTGCCAGACCGCGGAGGAGCATGAACATACCTGCGGAATCAAATACCCGGCGCAGCACCTTCACAGATTGTTTTTCTACAATTTTACCATTGGCGCGAAGCTCCATCGACAACAGTTGCTTTCCACTGTCATACGTGTACCGTGTCAATGCGGCCGGCTCGTGTTCAGTTTGCATCGAGAATGAGATGCAATGTGGGTTATCGGGGTCAAGCAACGCCTGGTTTCGCATGCGTATGTCAATGAACGGTAAGCCGGTTACGGATCTTGCCGACATACGAACGAGGAAACGAGGGGAGGTTGCGCCAGTCTGTATATCCTGGCGCACTGTGAAGTAACCGAGACGAATGAACTTCCAGCGTACATGATAGCGGAGGATTTCGCCGCTTGAAAACGGTGCTGAAACATATGTGGCAGGAATATCCGACGACTGGGGAAATGTGGTTTGAGCCGCACAAAGTAGCAGAGCCGCTACATAAAGTAATCGCATCCGCACCGTGCTTCGCATTGAATGATTATACATGGCGAACTTCCCCTTCCTGCTCCGGCTCCTGTCGGAATGTCGCGCAGGCACCGGATCCAAGGATACATTGCCGCAGTGCACAGAATGCGGTGATCGTGAGCACGACAGCGAAAACGATCCACAGACCTGAGTGTGCGAGATAAACAGCAATGGGCCAATTAAGTACTTCCATGATTGCACCTGAGAGTTGTAGATTGGTGACCTCATTACAATGTGAAATTAACGGTCGTACCCGGTGCCACTGTCACAGTTCTGTCAAAGTATTGTTGTGTCATATACAGATCTTGTCACATAGCATCTGTAAGACGCTCGTGTGAGAATGTCCGCCTCATTGATCGCTCGACGTATCGGATCGGACAACCCGCATCGTAGACCGGTATCCATGAATACGGCTCCAGGCTTGGTGACGCGTCGCTCGCGTGGTCGGATAGAGGATGGATGGAGGATGTCCCTTCAGCAGGAGAGTATCGGTTCCTCGTGATGCATCAATACGATAAACAGGTCTTGTCCTCCTCAAGATTCGGACCGTCCATCGCCAATACATGTGCAAATCAGGAACGTGAGGAAAATAAATCGCGATCCTCTTCCAGGTACGTTTGATTTCGGAGTTCCTGTGTTTATCTTGCGCCTGTCCGATATGAATTCCACGACGACCAAGAACCGCACCTGCGTCTCACGCCTCCCGCACACGGCGTTGACGGACAGCGACGCGCGACGAGGCCGCATTTCATTCCGGAAGCGCAGGTACACGCCATTCAAACAGTACGATGATTCAATCACGTACGGAAAGGAAGCGGATTATGGACAGAGCCAGGTACCAGCGATTGGGCGCAATAATTCTGATCGTATCATGTTGCTGTGTGTCTGAAGCTTTGACTCAGGATACACGACTCAGCCGCAGTATTACGACCAAACAGAGCCCGACGCGTATCTACACGATTTCCGAGGAAGCGCTTCGGAAGATGACGGTGAGCGACATTATCCGGGACACATCCAGGATTGGAACACTTCGTCCAGCTTCGGATGCATCCGCAGGCGGCGCCACTACACCGCCGGAGAGTCCGGATCCTTCCAACGAGGCTGCGTTGGAGTCCGGCGTCGCGGTACAGTCGGAAGAGACTGGCCGCACGGTTGAGCAGATACAACAGCAGCTTCCGCAACTCAGGAAAATCAGGGTGAGAAAATCGGATCCCGGCGTCCAGGATGCACAATTAGGGAATAAACTCGAAAACATACGGCGCTTCAAAGATTGGTCTCAGCTCAACGAAAGTTATTCCAGCATGCAGGACGGCACGCCGCTTCGACAGATGGTGCCGATTTTCAGAGCTTCACCGATGAAATTCGATCCGGACCGACAAGTGTTCCGCTCCTTTGTGCGTTTCGCCCTGTTCGATCCATCCCGTCAACAGGCTTCGCCGCTTCCCGAGCCGATGAGGTTCTTTTTTTCCTCAAATAATCTCGACCACATAGCGCCTGAGGAGCTTGTATTCGACAGCACCAACGGATCGCCGCGCATTCTCGAATTGAGCGACGACAATCCCCGGCAACCAGTGA
Source organism: uncultured Chromatiales bacterium (assembly GCA_964371045.1). GTDB lineage: Bacteria > Bacteroidota > Ignavibacteria > SZUA-365 > SZUA-365 > JAOSJT01. The sequence continues at coordinate 11,747 of CAYJMN010000082.1, forward strand.
TCTTCCAGATTTACACCAATGCGCAGCCGGATGGAGTGGATATTCCAGTTAGCGTCGAAGCCGTACTGTTGTTCGCATCGAGTTCTCGCGTGCTTCAAGGTTGGGGCGTGGAGAGCATACCGATAACCGTTCTCCTCCGAGGGGCGACACTGGATGAGACCGCCACGATCAATTTCGATGCCGACCTGGGGTCATTCAGCCCTCAGACGCTGCAGTTGCGTGGCGGAGAATTCGCCACGGTTCGTTTGCGCTCGCAGGGAACAGGTGATGCGACCATTCGGGTGACGTCTCCGCAATACAACGAGCAGAGCCTGCGAATGCGCTATTCTTTTCCACTGGCGTTTTTCCTGTTGGCTCTCGCGGGAGGTCTTGTCGGCAGCGTCATTTCCTGGTTGCTGAAAAAGGCTTCCGATCCCATGCCTGTCGTGGTGAAATACATCCTCGGATGGACGCTGTTCGGTCTGGTTGCATCCGTTCTGTATCTCACGCTCGGGATTAACATCATCGGCATCGAAGTGGACAGCGTCGATTATTTCAATGAGATGCTGGTGTTCGGTATCGCCGCACTCGCGCCCATCGCCTGGACCATGCTGAAAGGCAAGGAGAAGCCGGCGCCCTGATTGGTGCTTCCACAGCTGGAAAGCAGGGGAGACACGATGCATTCGCGGTACTGCGCACGGCCTGTGCCTCGTGTTTTTCGCCGCTCTACGAATCCCGTTTATCGCCTCTTGCCGCATGTCCGCTTCTGCTTTATCCAGGCTGATTATCGCAACCGGTCCGAATTCCTGCGTCTTTCGACCGGCTCGTGCGCGGCGCGCTCATCCTCTCGCCTGACCGATCAGGGAAAATTTCATCCCCCTGCATTTTTCTCTTGACAACGTCCGGTCGCTTGCGTACATTAAGTTAGACATTTGACTAACTAGCGTGCAACCATGTATCAGGAAACGCTGTTCACCGACGTAGAGACGCGCATTTTGCCACCGAGGAGTATATGGAAGCTCCGGCAGAAGGGGATATATCTCGGCACGAGCGGCTATTCGTATGACGACTGGATCGGGCCTTTTTATCGTCACGACATGAAGAAACCGAAGATGCTGGAGTATTATCAGCACTTTTTTCCCGTGACGGAGCTGAATTACACGTATTACACCATGCCTCGCCCCAGCACGTTGTTTCAGATCCGGAACAAGGCGCCGCACATGAAATTCAGCGTCAAGGCGCATCAGAGTCTCACGCATGAGCGGCGAGTGGTGCTGCAGACCTGGCAGGAGTTCGCTGACGCGATGATGGTCTTGTCCGATACCGAACAGCTCTCCTGTCTGCTGTTTCAGTTCCCTTACAGTTTCAAGTGCACCCATGACAATTTCGCTTACCTGGATGACGTTATAGAATACTTTAATTCATTTCGGCTTGTACTTGAACTCAGGCATGCAAGTTGGTATAATGAAACGAGTTATGCGTATGCGCGAAAGCGCGGGATAGCCCTATGTTCCGTTGATGCTCCCCGTCTTCCCGGATTAACGAGCAACGTCCTCTATTCCGGAAGGGACTTGTCGTACTACCGTCTTCACGGGCGCAACGCGCAGAACTGGTTTGACGGCGACAACATCACCAGGTACGACTACTCCTACACTCCCGAGGAGATAGCGGAGATTGTCGGCAATATTATCACACTCATTGAAACATCGAGTTCCGTCTATGTTTTCGCAAACAATCATCCACGCGCTCAGGCGATTGAAACAGTTACCGCCATCGCTCAAGCGCTTGATATACATCCTGCGCTGGCGAAGTTTTGATCACAGACGCACGCTGCGGCTGCGAAGCGGGTGAGATCATAAACCGCGCATTCGGGACAGTCCGGGAAAGGATTGGAGGGGCTGAAGCTCAAGAAAACTGATCCCGAAAGGAATCGCATGGTACGGCAATTTCCAACGCCAAATCGCTGATCCCGCATTGGCATTCCACATTCGGGTAATTCGGATGTTCATTTGCCTGTACATGCCATGGTTGTCTTTCACTCCATAAAGAATAAGAAAAGGGAGGCTGGATGAAGAAATGGACTTGGGACTCGTCTTTCACTAGATACAGAATATAACGAGGGAGGCAGGAAACCTTTCGAGATGCGCCCTCAAATTTCTCTCTGTGCCCTCGGCGACCTCTGCGATCTCTGCGATAAATGGAGATCCGCAGAATGTGGCCCATAACCGATCTCTGCGATAAATGGAGTCCGCACAATCTGGCCACCTGCTTTCGCGTTCATACGAATTCGTTTGCGGTCATTCGTCTTCCTTCGCGAAACCTTCAATCGCGGTCATTTTCTGTTCTCCGACTCTGGTGTTTTTGTGGTATTTTCGAAGGTACACCATCACGATTTGGAGTCCTGCCGGTGACAGTATCGCTTTTCATTCCATGTCTTACAGACCAACTGTTTCCCGAATCGGGAATGAATATGGTCACCGTGCTCGAACGCCTTGGAATCAAGGTGCAATACGACGAACGACAGACTTGCTGCGGTCAGCCGGCATTCAATACCGGGTACCATGAAGAGAGCGCGGCGCTCGCAATGCGCTTTCTCGATATCTTCGACGGCGACGGAGCCGATTATATTGTGGCGCCGTCAGGTTCCTGCACCACGATGGTGAAGGTGTTCTATGGCGACCTGCTCGAATTGCCTGCGTCTTTCCGCGATAAAGCTGAACGGGTGCGCAGCCGTGTGAAGGAATTTTCCGAGTTTCTCGTGGACGTACTCGGTGTGGAGGATGTAGGCGCCGAATTTCATGGCCGCGTGACAGTGCACGATTCCTGCCATGCGCTTCGTGAGTTGCACATCAAACGACAACCGCGCGCACTGTTGCGGAAGGTCCGTGGACTTCAACTCGTTGAAATGGATGCCGCCGAGGTGTGTTGCGGTTTTGGTGGAACCTTTTCCGTCAAGCATGCGGACATCTCCACCGCAATGCTGGAGGAGAAAGTCGACAGCATTCTGCGGAGCGGCGCCGACGTCGTTACCGGAGTAGATTCCAGCTGCCTGATGCACATCGACGGTATGCTGCGCCGCAAGGATGCGCCAGTCCGGGTCCTTCATATCGCCGACATTCTCGCGAGGGAGGTTTCATGAAAGTTCCCTCGCCGATGCGACCGGAATACCTGCACGATCTCGTCGCGGAACGTATCCATGACGAAAAGCTTCGCGGGAATATTCGACGGGCCACTCACACGTCGCTGAACAAACGCGCTTCGGTAGTCACGGATTTCGATGATTGGGAGGAGATGCGCTGTGTGGCGCACGATATCAAGGCGCACACCATCGATCATCTTTCCCACTATATCGACTTGTTCGAGAAGAATGCGACCCAGGCCGGAGCCGTTGTTCATTATGCGCATGACGGCGAAGAGGCCGGACGCATCATCACGGATCTGGTGAGAACGGTTGGCGCGAAACTGGTCGTGAAAAGCAAATCCATGACCACGGAGGAAATAGGCCTCACCCAGGTACTCGAAGCGGACGGTGTACGGGCGGTCGAAACGGATCTCGGTGAATACATCGTGCAACTTGCAGGGGAAATTCCTTCCCACATTACTGCGCCGGCATTGCATAAAAATCGGGCGGATATCGGTAAGCTCTTTGCCGAGAAACTGGGCATCGCCTACAGTGAAGATCCGGAGCATCTGACCAGGGTGGCTCGAGATACGCTTCGGGATGATTTTTTACATGCCGACGTCGGGATTTCAGGCGTGAATTTCGCCGTTGCGGAGACCGGGAGCATCGTCATCGTCGAAAACGAAGGCAACGCGCGCATGAGCACCAGCCTCCCGCGTATGCATATCGCGGTCATGGGTTTCGAAAAACTTGTTCCCGATCTCGAAAGTCTCGGTCTGTTTCTCAATCTCCTCGCCCGTAGCGCCACCGGACAACGAATCACATGTTATACTTCATTGATCACGGGCCCGGCGCGTCCGGACGAGGGTGACGGACCAACATCATTGCACATCGTCGTTCTGGACAACGGGCGCAGCCACATGCTTGCGGAGGCGCGCTTGCGCGAGGCGCTGTACTGTATCCGCTGCGGCGCCTGCATGAACGTGTGTCCGGTGTATCAGAAAATCGGTGGTCATGGCTACGGTTCCGTCTATCCCGGACCTATAGGCAGTGTGATTTCTCCGATATTCCACGGTGAGTCGCGGGCGAAAGCAATGCCCTATGCTTCCTCGCTCTGCGGCGCCTGCGCGGAGATTTGTCCCGTCAAGATCGATCTCCATCACATGCTGCTCTGGTGGCGAAAAAGCATCGTCTCGCATCGTGGAGGCTCACGATTGGAACGCCTCGCCATGAGTCTCTTCCGCATGGTCGGAAGCCGCGCCTGGTTGTTTGACTTCGCGGGAACCATCGCCCGGATGTTCTCACCGCTGCTCAAGGATGCCCGCGGCTCGTTGCGCATACCCATTTGGAGCAAAACGCGGGATGTCAGGCCTTTACCTCCGAAATCATTCAAACAATTATGGAAGGATCGCGGGCATGACAGAACGTGACGATATATTCGGTCGACTTTCTCGATCGGACGACACGGAGCGGGAGGCTGCCGCAGCGTTGCTTCGCGAACGCCGCTCAGGTTTGTCATGGACAACAGGGAAGGGCGATTCCGATCGTTTCGAGTCGAGCGCCACGCTCGCCGGTTCAGTCGTGTATCGTCTCGACGCCGCTGGAGTCGAAGCGTGGGTCGGGGAGCATTTCAAGGGCCGATCGCGCGTGATTCTCGCCCGCGACCCCTTGCTTGAACAATTGGGAATCGAATCCTTCATGCGGATCGCGCAACCTGAGCTGGATATCAGGACAATACCGGCGCCAGGCGACTTCAACCCACTAGCTTTCAACGAGGCCGACGTTGGAGTGACCGTCGGCATCGCGGGGATCGCCGATTCAGGAGCGGTGCTCGCAGCCGTTTCGCGGGATGAGAACCGTTCCGTATCTTTACTACCGGACGAGCATGTCGTTTTTCTCCCAACCGACCGGATCGTGCCCTCGCTGCACGCGGCCGTCCCTCTGCTCAGGAAATTGATCGAGATCGAACACCGCAGCGCCGTCACACTAATCGGAGGACCGAGCAAAACGGCCGATATCGAAAAGGTTCTGGTCACGGGCGTTCATGGGCCTGGGATACTGACGATCGTCCTGGTTGATCTCTGAACACAAGCGCTCCGGAATGTACCCTATCCATCATTCATAGAATCCCGAGGTTGTCATGAGTGAACTCGTACGCCGCTTACTGCCCGAAATCAGCAGGATATCCGATCATGAACTCCAGGAAAAAGTCACGGCCTGCTGGCGGGAAGCGATCGATTTCCGCGGCTGGACCGAGGAGCTTCTGCTTGGCATCCCGTTCACCTTGCTTGCGGAAAATGTGTCAATATCCTTTCTCGACCATGTGCGGGCCGTCTGTCTGATGTGTATCGCAGCGGACGATGTGCTCACGACCGTCCACGGAAACAAGAAAACACCGATCAACAGGGACTACCTTATCGCAGGCGCCATTCTGGCCGATGTCGGCAAATTGTTCGAATTCGAAATACTCGATGGCAAGCCGGTGAAATCGGTGTACGGCAAGCACATCAGACACCCTTTCAGCGGGGTTGGACTCGCATTCAAGCACGGTTTGCCGTCGGAGGTGATGCATATTATCGCGACGCACTCCAAAGAGGGTGAAGGGGAGAAGCGTTTGCCCGAAAGCATCGTCTTCCATCATTGCGATTTCATCGATTTCGAACTCGTGAAATAATCCCCGACGCAAACACCCAGGAAACGGAGATAAACAGCATGTCCCAGAATCTCATCGAAGCCATCGCGCAGCGCTATGCGGTCGGCCTCAAAGCCGGGCATATCGTCCGGTCCGGTGATTACATGTACATACAGCCCGCACACGTCATGACGCACGACAATACCGGTGCGGTCATCCCAAAATTCCTCGGAATCGGCGCCACCCGCGTCGAAAATCCGAGACAAATCGTCGTGGCCCTCGATCACAACGTGCAGGACCGGACGGAAAAGAACCTTGAGAAGTATCGAAACATTGAACACTTCGCCCGGGAACACGGAATCGATTTCTATCCGGCAGGTCGAGGCATCGGCCATCAGGTCATGTGCGAAGAAGGCTATGCCTGGCCTGGGTCCATGTCCGTAGCATCCGACAGCCACAGCAACATGTACGGCGGTTTGGGCTGCCTTGGCACTCCCGTCGTGCGTACGGACGCCGCAGCGATCTGGGCCACTGGACGCACGTGGTGGAAAGTGCCCCCGGTCGCGAAAGTCGTCCTCACAGGCTCACTGCTTCCGGGCGTCACCGGCAAGGACGTTATTATCACGTTATGCGGTGCGTTCAACAAGGACGAAGTGCTGAACCACGCGATCGAGTTTGCAGGCGACGGTATCGCGCAACTGAGCATCGACCAGAGGTTGACTATCGCGAATATGACGACGGAATGGGGCACCCTCGCAGGTGTGTTTCCCATCGATCAGGTAACGTTGCATTGGCTGCGTGAGCGTGCGGACTTTATCATGCAGCGCGGATGCGCGGGTGTACCGAGCGACGCTGACGGCAACGGCTTTCATCCCAGGATGAATAGCAGCCGCATTGACGAACTTGCTTCTTCGATGCCCACCGCCGATCCGGATGCAGTCTACGCAAAGGTACTTACACTGGATCTTTCTACCGTCACACCGCATGTTTCCGGACCCAATGATGTGAAAACCATGACCTCGGTCGCCGAATTGCGCGATCGGAATCTGGTGATTCATAAGGCTTACCTGCTCTCTTGCGTCAACGGACGTGTCGAGGACCTTTCCGAAGCGGCTGCGGTGCTAAAGGGACATCGCATCGCCGAGGGTGTGCAGCTGTATATCGCTGCCGCATCCAGTGAAGTGCAGGCCCAGAGCGAGAGCCGCGGGGATTGGCGGATTCTGCTCGACGCCGGCGCGACAGCGCTGCCTCCTGGTTGTGGTCCATGCATCGGCCTCGGCATCGGACTGCTTGAAGATGGGGAAACAGGAATTTCCGCGACAAACAGGAATTTCAAGGGGCGTATGGGCTCGGCGAACGCGCAGGCCTATCTTGGGTCTCCCGCCGTCGTTGCCGCCTCGGCAATCGCCGGTCGCATCGATATGCCTTCCGATTTTCCCGCCATCTCGCCTTCCGCCACCATTGTCATACCCGAACGCGTGAAACCTGCACGATTGGAAACGGTGGTGATCGACGGATTTCCGCCGGTCCTGACAGGCGAGTTGCTGTTCTGCCATCAGGACAATCTGAACACCGACGGAATCTATCCCGGCAAATACACATACAATGACGACTTCACCGCGCGACAGCAGGCTGAGGTTGCGATGGAAAACTACGATCCGGCATTTCAGTCGTTGGCGAAGGAAGGCGATTTTCTTGTCGGCGGCTTTAATTTCGGCACCGGTAGTTCGCGCGAGCAAGCAGCCACGGCTTTGCAGTACCGCGGCATCCGTCTCGTTCTCGCCGGATCGCTGAGTGAAACGTACTCCCGAAACGCCATCAACAATGGCTTCCTCGTGGTCGAGGCACCACAGTTGGTCATCGACCTCAAGGAACAGTTCGGCGCCGGTTCGCCTACCGTCCGTACGAACATCATTGCGGAAATCGACTTCCGCGCATCCGAAATCCGGGCTGGCGGCAACATCTACACTATCGATCCAATTGGTCCGGCGGCCCAGGAACTGGTACTCGTCGGAGGGTTGGAGTCCTGGGTCAAGCAGAGGCTTGCCTGAACCGGGCACCGGAATTCGATAATCATCCACTGAAAAGGAACAACCATGGAAAAATCCATTTCACGGCAGATCGCGGAGTTCGCCACGAACTTGAAATACCCGGATCTACCCGAGCGCGTCGTGCATGAGGTAAAGCGCTATCTCTACGATTCCATTGGCTGCGCGTATGGCGCATCGCATACAAAGGATGTCACGATAATTCGCGACATCTATCTTGAAATGGGAGGCGCGATGGAGGCCACCGTCATAGGATTCGGGGACAAGATGCCCGCGATCAACGCGACGCTGATCAATTCCCTGATGATCCGCGCCCTGGATTTCAATGACATTTACTGGAAAGAGGACCCTTCACACCCTTCCGATATTATTCCGGTGGCGCTTGCTGTCGGTGAAAAAGTCAACGCCTCGATGAAAGATGTGATTGTCGCAATCGTCCTTGCCTACGAATTCGAGCAGCGCCTGTGCGAATTCGCTGTTCCCGGCGTACGCGAGCGCAAATGGCATCACGCGACGCTCACCCAATTCGTCTCGCCGATAGTAGCGGGTAAACTGCTCGGATTGACAGTCGATCAGATGGTGCATGCCATCGGAATCAATGGCTGCCACAACCATACAATCGGTTGCCCCACCGCAGGAAAACTGACGATGATGAAGAACACTGTCGATCCGATGGCGACACAATCGGGAGTATTCGCGGCGCTCATGGCGCAGCGAGGCTACAGCGGAACGGAAGCCGTCTTCGAGGGAAAGGAAGGCTTCATGGATGTATTCGGACCGGATTGGGATCTCGATACATTGATCGGCGGTCTGGGCGAATCGTTTAAAATTCTCGAATGCAGCATGAAAGCCTTTCCCACGGAAGCCCTGACGCACACGCACATCACCTGCGCGCTGAAAGCCGTGATCGAGAACAGCATTTCCTACGACCAGATCGAAGAAGTACGTGTCACGACCATTGCCCGCGCATGTGATATCCTCTTCGATCCGCACAAATACAGGCCGGATTCCCGCGAAACCGCGGACCACTCTCTGCCGTACTGTCTCGCTGTCGCCCTGGTCGACCACAAGGTGACAACGCAATCGTTCTCCGATGAAAAAATGAAAGATCCCCGCGTCTGGGATGTGATCGATCGGATCAAAGGCGAGGCGTCACTGGAATTTGAACAGATGTTCCCGGCCAAACAGCCCTCCAAGGTCGTGGTCAGGACGAAGGACGGAAGGGAATTCACGGAATACCTCGAGTACCCGAAAGGGGATCCCCGCGAACCAATGAGTATGGAGGATCTGGAGAATAAATTCAACGCGCTCTCTACGAAACTGCTCACACCTGATGCGCAAACCGCAAGACGCGACCTCATATTCAGCTGCGAAAAACTTTCGGCGAGGGATTTCATGAAAAGTCTCATACTGTAAAAACTGTACAGCGGCATTGAACAGGAATGGGCGGGAGCAATCCCACCCATTTCTGCGTTCAGGATTCCCGAGACAAACACATACCGATGATGCTAGCGATAGAACCACGGATGAATCGGATTAACGTCGCTGATTTCACAGAAATATGTTATTAAAACTCCTGATCCGAGACTTCACGTACGTGTATGAATGAAAGCAAATACCGGGAAATTATCGAACGTCAGATGAAATATCCGCGAACCTCCACGTACATCATTGCACGTAGTTCTCCACACCGTCGAATTGCATACGTGCACGGTTTGACAAGGATGGTAACGGAAGGGAACGGATAAGAATTTTGTGCATAATCCCGCCCGGGTAGAATCCGTACACGGATTTTCCCGGATTTTGTGGTAAAACGCGGATTTAATACATCTCGGCCCGTCGCCTGTCATTCCCTAAAGGAACAGGTGCGCAGCTGTGGCAGGTGCACTGCGGATGACATCGGTAGTGTGGTTGCGTTTCCCGTCGCTTCTCGCCGCATCACCTTCCAAATTCTGTGTATTCCCAATCTTTCGTGTTATATTTTGTCCCATAGTCCACACACGGATTAATCGTTACAGCCCGCAATTCGGTATGATGTTCGTCCGGGGTACTCTGCTTTCAACTGCGGTTCGCATCGTCGCGACACTGGCGGCCGCACTATGTTTCGCGGTTGTTCCCGTAAGCTCCCAGAGGTTGAACGACATCCAGTTCGAACACCTTCGGGTTGAACGCGGCTTGTCTCAGGGAATGGTGTTGGCCATCGTCCAGGATCGGCAGGGCTTCCTCTGGTTCGGCACCGCGGACGGACTGAATCGCTACGATGGACTCAGTTTTGTCGTTTACCGGCCGGATAGTTACGATTCGACGAGCATCGGCAATGGCCGCATCGTCGCCTTGGCAGTGGATAGCAACAATACGCTATGGATCGGTACCGATGACGGATTATTTTCACGCAATCCGTTTTCCGGCAAGTTCACCAGGCACTCAACACGATTCGAGTCGACGGTTGCCATTCATCGGGATGGCATAGCCGATCTGCATATTGACGAAAACGGTACGGTCTGGGTGGCCACGCACGGGAACGGACTGCATAGCTATGTGCCACGCGACCGCACCTGGCGGCAATACCGGCACAAACGCACGAACGTCGCAAGCATCGGCAGCGATGATATTTACTCGATCACGGGATATCAACGTCGCTATCTCTGGTTGTGCACCTATGGTGCCGGAGTTGATCTGTTCGACACCGCCACGGGCGAGAGCAGGACGATTCGTCCGCCCGTACCCGCGGGCGGCGATACGTTGGTGACCGCCGCCGCTATGGAAGGCGATTCCGCTCTATGGGTGGCGACACAGCCGGGAAATATCCTGCGGCTTAATCTTCGTGGTATGCAGTGGAAGGACTACACCTACGCTTACCGGCATTACCTGGGGCGAAGTTTCGAGAGACCGTTGAAGATGCTGTTCGACAGCTACGGGCGCATCTGGTGCGGATCCGATGCTGCGGGCCTCGTCGTGTTGCACAGCCGGAGCGGCAAGGCCCATCGATTACTGCATCATACGGGACGAGAGGGGAGTATCGGCGCCGATGGGATCAGAGCACTCATGGAAGATCGAAGCGGGACAATCTGGCTGGGTATCAACGGGCGAGGTCTCAGTTATACTGCCCCATCGCTCAAACCCTTCGATCTCATACATGAAAGTGGTTCCGGACATTACTCGCTGACCTTCGAGAGTGTCCGCGCCATCCATGTAGATACCGACAGAAATATCTGGATCGGTGGTTATGGCGGGTTGAATCTCATTGATCGGGACGGACGTGTGACTGAAATCCCGGCGTTTTCGCCTGTTAACGGAGACCGTGCAACGAAATCCCGCTTCAATAAAAATATCTACAGTATCCATCCTCATCCGGTCCGCAAGGATGTACTACTGCTCGGCACGGAGGGTGACGGTCTTTACGCGCTTCATAAGAGCAGCGGCACCGTCACCCGGATTCCATCCTCGACGAAGGATCTTCCCAACCACATCCGCGGCTTGATCGTTTCGGTGATGGCGACCCTGAAGGACGGCAGTACCTGGGTTGGAACCGAACTCGGTATATCGATTCTTCAGCCGAGCGGAAAGGGAATCCGGTATCTCAAGGTGAGTTCGCTTGTCAGGGAATCCGGTTCGCCGGATCTCGTTCGCGCCATACATCAGGACCGTAAAGGCTGGGTGTGGGTGGGATTGGCATAGGCGCTAACTTAAGCTCTTGACTTCTGACAGCCGATTTTGTACATTTGT
>CAYJMN010000083.1:0-23154 GCA_964371045.1 uncultured Chromatiales bacterium
AAAATATTGACGAAGAACCTCTGGTCGGAACCTGTTTAAGTTAGCGCCTATGGGGGCAGGGGAGAGGGCAAGCGGGACAAGCAAACCACTATGTCCTGCACAAAATGGACCAGTATATCGCATTGGTAGGCTGATCGAAAGGCCTACGTCCGGAATCCGCAACCTCAGTAAGTCCGTAAATTCTCCCAGATGTCATAATCAGGGCCGCCACGGTCTGATTGTTCGTTCTGGCACTGTGTTTGTATCGCGGCTCCGCTACTGCGGAGAAGGTCGAAGACTCGCCGCGGCGGGATAATTGGTTTCGTAACCCATGATCTAGTTCGAACATCCTGGTTTTCACGTGATGTCATTAGCAGGTTGTCACGGGATATTTATTTTCCAATGACTCGGTTCCTGCTTGACTATCGGAGCAATAGATCGTAATATTGCCTGCGAGACCCGATTCCTTCGAGACATGCGGAACGCCAACGGGTGTGTTGCCCGGGCTGTGGTCGTTGCCGCAGATGTCGTTTGTATTGGCGTGAGGATAGTCGCGATATTCGTTCCTGGTCTTGCTTGTTGTCTCGTGTACATGCAAGGAATGATCGTCAGACCGAAATTACGCAGGAACATGGGTCGTGAGATATGGAACACAAGAGAATGGTTGACAAGAGAACCATCTCAACAATATGTAGTGAGGTGCGCCATGAAGAGAAATTGCAGTAATCTGTTGCTAATGTGTGTGTTTTTCGCTGGTCTGGTTATCGACGCCGCTGCCCAGAATAATGAGTATACCAATTTCGCCGGGCAGGATAATGAGTATCTCACTATCACTCCCCCTGTCTCATACGCGGGACGGACAACACTGAGGAATGCGATGACGGAAGTGCTGTCCTGGGATGAAGATCGCTTCTACGACGTGGAAGGAACAAGATATCTGATCTACGCAAACGTCACGCAGGCTGTGCGCCGGATGTCGGATAAAACCAGATCGGCAATGTCGCTTTGGAAGAGCATTTCCAACACCGAGAGCCAACTAGATGCGTCGGTTGATGAGGTGGAGGTGGTATACGGAGAGGCGACTCTGTGGATGCCCATCGGTCGTGCCATAAAAAGCAGATTGCTCAGCGAGACGCAGCCGGGTAGTGGCGTCTACCTGCTTATCAGAACGATAGGAAGGAAAGACGATACTCCAATCTTCTTCATCGAGTATTATCGCACTGTCGAAAAGAGGGGGCTGGACCGCGTGTTACGAGATGCGGTGGAATGCGCTACTACCTTGAAGGACTTCACGGAAAGCCTGGATATTATCGAGGAAATCGGAACACGTTGGTCTCACACAGCGGATTGGACCGAAGAAAAACACACTGCGGCCCTCTCGTATATCCGGGGTCTTGCCTCGTATGACATCGGTGAATACGAAATTGCACGGAAATATCTGCATACGGCCGAGCGATACATCCATTCCCATCCCGATGATGAACTTTCCGAGGTGATGACCGCCGGCGTGAAAGCAATTGGCAGGGAGGGACGGAAATAACGTATGCGTCCTGTGCTACGGCTCCGAAACGATCAGGAGGAAGTTCTGATTCACGAAAGACCATCGCGACCCTCCGAGTGATCATTGCTATCCCACCTATATCGCGCAACCATTGCATATCGATAAAAGCTGTGTGGACCGACAAAGCAACATGAAGCCGCTCCAGGAAGCATATCCTGGAGCGGTTGTGGTTGTACTGAATGCTTGTAATTGATGTGGTAGTAGGTTGTTTTCCATCTGAATCATCAAGAATCATGTATAATTTCGCGGTGCTTTTATGTTTCTCTGTAATGTGAAGATCTGTTATCTACGGATGTTCGTTATGGCGTCAGCGTTGTTATCATTGCTGGTTGCCGATAATGCGGCCATCTGTCAAGGAATTGAAGATATTACATGGCGAACCAGTTACGGTTCGGCATCTGGCTATCCCGCCCCTGGATCGAACGTTGTAGACGGAAAAATTGTGGTATTGTCGTTCTGGAGTATACACTGTGCGCCATGCTTGTCTCAATTGAAAAAAATCAACAGGTTGGCCGAGCTTTTTGAAGAGGATAGCATAGTCTTCTTATGGCTTAATACGCACGATGAACCTGAAGCATCCATCGACTCCGTGATGTTGGAATACAAGAATATTGTCTTCGCATTTGATAGCGCACAGACAACCTGGAAGACCTTTCGTGAGCCACCATGGGGGCGAGTTCTTGTCTATAATAAACATGGACAGGTTGTTTGGACCGGTACTTCCCATGAAATAGACAAGACCCTTCTTGAAATGTCAACATCGACGGACGAGGTACTTGTGAGGAAGCGGTACTATGCCAATCTGAGCATCGAGAGCGTTGTCTTGCCGACCGAGTCACTCTGGACCGTCGAACAGTCCGACGAGGGATTGCTAATTGTTTTGCAAAACATGTTCGCGAGCGACCTTGTTACTAAACTGTACAAGTTTTCTTATGGGTCAGACGATATAATTGAGTGTGTGAATGTACCGGAAACTTTGAAGATGTACAATGTGAGGGTTCGGTTGAGCAACAAGAAGCTAAATTCAGTATCTCTCAAGCAGGCGCTTTCACAGTTGACTGCCTTCTTTAACATTGGTATTACCGTTAACAAAGGCCAAGGCTCGAGTAATGTGAAGTTTGAGTTCTCATCGTATCGCGATCTGAGTGAATAACGTCTATGCTCTCCTCGTTCTTGATCAGGACATAGCGTGTTTGCTTCAATGTCCGCTTGCGTCTTCCCCATCGTTCGTGTTTCCTCGCTCCGCAACGTGCTGACGGCATCACGCAGATGGCGGATCATGTTGAATTTGTCGTACGCCAGTGCCATTTTCCCGTGATTTCCCAAAGCGAACGCTTCTTCAACCCATATGCCACGGCGGCGTCATCCCGGGAAGCTGCGATCACCGATGTCGACGAATCCTGAAGAGATTCAACATGCGACGAGAGATGCATTCCCTTGAGCGCACATCCGTGAAAACACCTTTCGTTGTACCGGACGGATTCCCGACCGGAGCTGCTGATGGCCGATTGACAGGACAGTTGAATCCTTTCAGGATGCCCTGATCGGGATTCCGGTGCTTACGTTAGCGCCTATGCCCTTCCCCCTCACCCCAGCGCGACATCCAATATCATCATCACCGTGAATCCCGTCATGGTGGCCAGCGTGACGAGATCGATGTTCTTTTCGTTGCGCTGGGATTCGGGAATCAACTCCTCGACGACGACGAATATCATGGCACCGGCGGCGAAGCACAGGGCATAAGGCAATACGCTTTGCATGGACATGACGAAGGCCGCGCCAAGAACTCCGGCGATGGGTTCGACGATTCCGGATGCCTGTCCCATGAAGAAACTTTTACCTCTTCCCATTCCCTCCCTTCGCAACGGCAGCGACACTGCGGCGCCTTCGGGAAAATTCTGCAACCCGATACCGATTGCTAAAGCGACTGCGCCGCCGATGGTGGCGGATGATGCATGCACCGCCACCGCCCCGAATGCCACGCCGACCGCGAGCCCCTCGGGGATATTGTGCAGTGTGATCGCGAGCACCAACAGCGTGCTGCGTTGCCAGGAGGTCTTGATTCCCTCGCTTTTTTCCGTGGACAATCCGTAATGCAAATGCGGAAGTAGTCGATCCATCAGCCTCATGAAAATGCCGCCTCCCAGGAAGCCGATCGCGGCCGCCAACCACGGAATGTGACCGATATCCTCGGCCATCTCTATCCCGGGAGCGAGCAGCGACCAGAAGCTCGCGGCGATCATCACACCTGCCGCGAACCCGAGCATCGAATCCATGAGCTTTGCATTTACCGTTTTGGTGAAAAACACCAGCGCCGCGCCCGCTGCGGTCACACCCCAGGTGAAAAGCGTGGCGATGAGCGCCTGCGTGATGGGATCGAATTGCTGAATGTAATCAATCATCGTATTTCCTTCATGTTAGCTGTTCAGTATTCGGATTGTGAACGGTGAAAGGTGAAAAGTGAAAGGGTGAAAAGGTGAAAAGGTGGTGGATGAGATCTTGTCTTCAAATTACGCAAACAAACCCCGTCACCCCGAGTCAGGTACCATCGCTGCGCACCGGTCTATATAGAGTGTGACATGGGTTAAATGAAAAAAAGTATCGTCATGCTAAGTGGCCCACCAGCACCTTACGTCGGTCCATTTCAAGGATGACAACAGGTTGGATCTATGTATCGGCGATCATGTTTAATCCGCCTCGTCTACGGAAATCACTGATTTTCCCCTCTTCCTCCCCCCTCTCTACCAGGGGGCCGGGGGGGTGAGTTGATGAAGGCGAAAATGAGGATTCCGCCCATTTTGCATGATGTCATTAACAGCGCAGCGCCGTAGAAAATGCTCAGATCAATGCGAAATGTGTTTCCCGGCGCTCCGCTATTGCGGAGAAGCACGGCGTTCGGATTCCTCGGTGTTTGCAAATACGATCCTCAGGAAGAACGACCTTGCAAAGCTTGACTAATCCGGATGCTGCCCCTTCGACTCCGCGCCGACGGACGTTTGTGCTTCGATGCCACCATTTCTTGCGGCGCTTCGCTCAGGGTGACGGTACTTGTGAATGCTTGAAGAACCTGATGTCACCCATGAAATGGACCAGCGCGCAGTCAGCCTCAGGCTGAGTGGGCACACTCAGGTCGCAGACTCGCCGCGGCGAGATGACGAACTTGATTGACGCTGTTTCAAATTTCGCAAGCACCGATTCGATATCCAAAATCCTTTCACTCTTTTTTAAAGATAACCTTCGTCATGCCGGAGCCGCCTTCGTTCCATTCAGCCAGCTGAAAGCTTTCGACGAAACGCAGATCCTTGAGGTATGCATGAACCCGGGTGCGGAGGGCGCCAGTGCCCTTGCCGTGAATGATGTCCACACGGCCGAGACCGGACATCCAGGCCTGATACAAAAACAAATCGATCTCGCGGATGGCGTCGTCGCCGTACTGTCCGCGGATGTCGATTTCGTTGCGCTCCACCTGCTCGATCGTTACGGATGACGTCGCGGCGGGTTTGGCGGACTTGTCGTGGAGGCGGAGTTTCGCAACGTCGACCTGCATACGCATACTTCCGAATGCGACAGGAATCTTACCGTTTGATGCGACGTCAAGGGCGGTTCCGATGTTACCGGGACTGTCGACAAGATACACATCGTCTCCCGGCATAATTGGACGCGCGGCTTTCACCCCCCTTTCAGGTCTGGGAGAAATCTCCTGCAGCGATTCGGATGTCTTGCTTCGCTGTTCGTCCATACGTTCGTGCGCCCGGTGAATCGCCTCGCGCGACGCCTGCTCTTCACGAATTTCGCGGATGCTCTGCTCGACCGCGGCACGGGCCTCCTCGACAATCTTTTCGGCATCCTCGAGCGCCCGCTTTTTCATCTCGCGCGCTTCGCTTTTCGCTTCCTTCATCTTCGCGTCGTATTCCGCGGCGAGTTTTGTGAAGTGCTCCTCCTGCTGCTCGGAACGGCGTAGACGGATGCCCAATTCCTGTGATTGCCGTTCGACATCCGCCAACAGATGTTCCAGCGCGTTCGATTGCGTCCCCATGATCTCGCGCGCCCTGTCGATGATTTCGGGATTCATGCCGTGTCGCCTGGTGATCTCGAAGGCATAGCTGCTTCCCGGAAGACCCGCGCGGAAACGGTACGTGGGCTGCAGCGTCTGGATGTCGAATTCCATCGCGGCGTTTTCCATTCCCTCATGCTCGTGTGCGAACGCTTTCAGCATGCCATGATGCGTCGTGGCCACGACATGCGCGCGCAACCCGGTCAAGCGGGCAAGGATCGCGGCCCCCAGAGCAGAGCCCTCCGACGGATCGGTACCGGTGCCGATTTCATCGATCAGCACCAGGGAATGCGCGGTGGCTTCGTCGACGATGCGGGCCAATCTGCTGACATGAGAGGAGAAGGTGCTGAGATCGTTTTCCAGCGACTGCTCATCTCCGATGTCCACGAACACATTGTCGTACACCGGAAACATGCTCTCGCCGTCGCAGGGAACCGGAATGCCCGACTGCACCATAAGCACAGCGAGACCGACGGTTTTCATCGTCACGCTCTTGCCGCCGGCATTTGGGCCGGTGATGATAATCGTGGTTGCGGTATCGCCGATACTTATATCGAGCGGGATGACATCCGCCATTTTTTTATGCAGCATCAACACCGGATGACGAGCCTGCTGCAATATCATCGGCTGATCGCGGCGTACGGAGGGGCACGATGCGAGAGTGTCGCGGGCGTAGCGGGCGCGGGCGTACAGCGAGTCGATTTCAGCGTAGGCGGTTATTCCTTCGAGCAGCGCCGCCGTTTCGCCGCGCAGACGACCGGTCAGTTCGGTGAGGATGTTCGCGATTTCCCGCACTTCGGCGAACTGAAGATCCCGTATGTCGTTATTCAGCTCAAGCGTCTCGGTGGGCTCGATATACACCGTCTGACCTGTCGCCGACGCGGAGTGAATGAAGCCCTGGATTTGTCGCTTGTATTCGGCTTTCACGGGCAGGACCATGCGGCCATCCCGCAAGGTGACGAGTTCCTCCATCACCATATCCTGTTCCGAAGCGCGTTTGAGAATGCTGTCCATCTTGCGTCGCAGGTGTCCCGATTTTTCTATCAGTTCCCGGCGAATAGTCCGCAACTCCTTGCTGGCGCCGTCTTTCACTCCACCCTCGTCGTCCACCACGCGCTCAATGTGAAATTCGAGAAGCTTGCTTTCCGGAATCTGCTCGCCCAGATGCCCGAGCAGGAGGATGCGTTCGGAACGCCGTGCGAGATGCGTCTTGAGAGAGCGGAATGCACGCAACGTGTTGAGAATGTGGAGAAAATCCTCCGATGGGACGATACTCCCCTCTTTCGCGGCCCGATGGAGCGCGGCCCTGACGTCCTCGAGACCGCTGAGCGGCGGCGCATCGTCCGCTTCGATCAATTTCAGCATTTCATCGACGCGCGCGAGTTCGTCGTTGATCTCCGCGGGTACAACGGACGGCACGAGTTGCTCGACGCGCGCGCGTCCGTACAGCGAAGCGCAGCGCCCCGCGATATGCGAGCGGATGCGTCCGAATTCCAGTTTTTCTATCGCGTCGGTGAACGGTTCGCGGTCAGGCACCCTCGCCTCCGAGAAGCGATTTCAGCAGGCCCTGCACTTTGGCGCCGTCCGCCTGGCCCTTGAGCTGTTTCATGAGGGGACCCATCACGCGACCGAAGTCCTTCATCGAGGACGCGCCGGCGTCCGCGATCGCAGTGCGTACAAGCGTGAGAAGTTCCTCATCACTCAGCTGGGCGGGAAGGTAGCGAAGAATGACCTTGAGTTCCCTTTCCTCTTGTTCGGCAAGATCGACGCGTCCGGCGTTGCTATACTGCTCCATCGCTTCGCGGCGCTTCTTGGCGGCGGTGTTGAGAATGGTGAGATCATCGTCATCGGTGAGCGTGGTACCGATTTTCTGCTTTTCGATTTCAAGGATGGCAGCCCTGAGGGAACGCAGGGTTTCGAGCGTGGTTTTGTCTCCCGCTTTCATGGCGGTTTTCATATCTTCGGCAATTCGAGTGGTCAGTGACATATTTTTCTCCATCGATGAAAAACGAAAAAGGCAACCATCGAAGCGACGCTTGCCTTTTTCTGATACCTGATCAAGTGTCAGAGCTTGTTCAGCGCCGAATAGTTGATGCGGAGTGCATCTGCCCGGCGCAGCTCCTGTTGTACATCGTTTACAATCCCCATGCGCGATCCTTTATCGATGCGCAGGGACATGATGACGTTCGGGTTGTTCAACCGTTTCTGATACACGACGTTTTGAAGTGCATCAACGGGGAGGATGGTGTCGTCGATCTGCACGCGTTCGTCCTCGCCGACCCAGATGAAAGAGAGAAGGCGTTTATTCTCTATGCGTTCGATAGAGATTGCACTGGGGAGCGAGTATTTGACTTTGACATCCACTTCACGGAGAACCGTGGTAACCATGAAGAAAATCAGCAGCATAAAGATGATATCCGGCAGCGATGCCGTTGGAATCCCCTGCTGCGCCTGTGCCATTTTCTTTTTGAATTTCATGCTGGTGCGCTCCTCATTTAGCCTTCTTCGACCTGCGCGGGTTCCGCAAGCGAAATTCGTTGTGGGATGGCCTTGCGGATTTCCTGAATCTGGTCTTCGGAGGCATCCTCCATGGAAACGCCGAACTTCTCCTGGCTGTACTCGTCTCGCAGCGCGGTATAGGCAAGCTTCAGCTGATCCATCACATCGATGTAAATTTTGTACGGTGTATCCCGTACAGTTTTAAAAGAAATGATGAGTTTGGGATTCGCCTTGATCCGCGCGATCATTTCCGCCTCGATTTGCGGAACGCCATAAATCTTTTCGTCGATGAGTACATCACCCACCTCATTGACGAGGACGTTCGCGATGTTATCGGATTTCACTTTGACTTGCTCCGCATTCTCGACCCAGGGCGGCAGCACGAGATCGATGCCGGTATCGACATCGATCGTGGTCGTCACAAGGAAGAAAAGCAGCAGCAGAAAAGAGATATCCGCCATCGAGCTGGTGGGGATTTCTACTGGTTCCTTTTTCTTTTTTCTGAACATGATGATTTCCTCGTTAGGATGGTCGGAAGATGTTACGTGAATTACACCTTCTTATTCCTTGAGAGAAGTACGAGGGAGTCAATAAGTTCGATCGAGCTTTCTTCCATCTCGACAACAAGCTTGTCGATACGCGCGACGAAATAGTTGTAGAATACCTGGAGGGTCATGGCCACGATCAAGCCGAACAGCGTCGTCAACAACGCAACGGAAATACCGGTGGCGACGATTTCCGGCGAGATATTCTTTGCGGCCGCGATAGCATCGAAGGCCTGAATCATACCCTGCACCGTCCCGGTGAAGCCGAGGAGCGGAGCGAGTGAGATAAACGTGGAAATCCAGATAAGTCCGCGTTCGAGGAAGGACATTTCGATCGAGCCGTAGCTGATGACTGCCTTTTCCGCGGCGTCGATACCTTCGTCCGCGCGCATCAGGCCAGCCTGGAATACGCTTGAAATGGAGCCACTGCTTTTCTGGCATACACCGATCGCCTTGTCCACACCACCCTCATCCAACGCTTTTTTGACGTCGATGAGGAATTTTTTTGTGTTGATCGACGAACGGCTGATCGAGATAAATTTGAATCCGACGAAAGCGAGGCCAAAAACGAGACAACCCAGGATCGGCCACATGAAAAATCCACCTTCATTGAATTTCTGAACCAGATAGTTGATAGTGCCTGAATTCTCACCGGCTTCCTGTAAAAGAAGGAGGAAGGTTCCAAGTAGATGATGCATTACGGTGTGCCTCCATGAAAGAGTTGAATGGTTAACAATGTTGCTACAGTGTCAGGTTTTGAGTGACAGCCCACCCGAGCGGATGCGGCGGCAGGGGCTGCGGTTGAGGAGATTTCTGTATTCCAAAAAAGGAATTGGGTTCGATTATCCATAGCATTTCAAAAATACGCTACTGCGCGGCGAAACTCAAGCTACGCATCAAGCAAAATACCACTATTCCGCAAAATGTTTCATTTGGAAAATGTTAATTCTCTCTTCTGCTCAACCTGCTCCCCGCTCGTCGTGCTCGCTCAGAGCCGCGACGAACATGGATGTGATGAGCTTTGGACGCGTAATCGCCGATCCCACCACAACCGCGTGCGCTCCCGACTGCAAGGCGCGCGCCGCATCCTCGGGTGTCCAGATCCGCCCTTCCGCGATGACGGGAATCGTCAGGGAATGCGCCAGCTCGCTGATCAGCACATAATCCGGCGTCCGATAATCGTTGGTCGCCGTACCCGGCGTGTGTCCGGATAAGGTGGTCGCGACAAAATCCGCGCCGATTTCCGATGCGCGGACACCCTCGCGGAAATTCGCGACATCCGCCCACAGCGAACCCGGAAAGCGCTTCCGCGCCTGTTCGAAAAAAATGAAGCCGTCGCTGCCATCGGGACGCTTGCGCTTCGTCACATCGATCGCCACCACATCCGCACCTGCGTCGAACAACGCTTCAATATCTTCGAACGATGGCGTGACGAGCATGGAACCGTCGGCGTAACTACCGTGAGTGAAGCCTACGATCGGCAAATCGGTGGAGGGCCTTGTGTCGCGAATGCGCTCGATGCCCTCGATACGCAGGCCGGCGGCGCCTCCCGATCCGGCAGCCCGGACGAAATACGCCAACATCAGAGCATCGTCCCTCCCGTCGTCGGTATGACATGAGACGAACAACCCATTCCGGATCGCCGCTGTGATATCGTTCAGATTCATCATGTGTCAAAATACGAGAATTCTCAGAGCCGCACACTGCTCAGCAGTACAGCCAGCAGAATGGCGCTTGCCGTTGCCGTGACCACCGCGATGGGAGGAAGCGCACGCAAGGCACCCTTCGATCCGTACGGCGAGAGCGACCGTGACAACAGCACGACGGACCACAGAATCGCGGCGGCCTCGACGCTCGCCAGCATCCAGAAAGGAAGCGGCCTGACCGTCCACGCCGCGGGATTGCGGGAAAAAAAGGTGATGCCGAACAACCCGAGCTGCAGCGGCAGGATGATCGCGGAAATCCACGCCACTGGCGTGAGCGACCACGCGACCGCCGCAGCGCAGTCACGATACCGAAGCGCCACGATCTTGCTTGAACGAAGCGCCGTTCGAACAGCCATCGCGGAAACGAATCCAAGTGCAAGTCCCACGACGGGACCGCCGAGTACGAGAAGCAGGAAGAGCATCGCAAACGACGTGTCGAGGTCTCCCGCTCTGGCGACCACAAGGCCGAGTGAAAGCAGCGCAGGACCCGCGGCCGCAAATAAAAGATGCGTGTAGTTTTTTTGCTCGCTCCGTGCGATGCGCATGAAGGTGGATCCCGGCGCCTCGATCGTACCCCACATGGTGGAGAACAGATCCAGCGTCGCCACGCGGTCGCGCACATAGGCGCCGCAGCTTACGCAACGCGATGCAAGGAGCGGATTTCGTTCGCCGCAGACGGGACAACGCTCCGCGTCGATCATAGACGCGACGCCGCGATAAGAAAGAAGCGCTGCGTCCCGACCTTCGTGAGTGACGTGGCCGGTCCGAGCGTGCCGCTATGCCGCGATTGTTTCAATCCGTCAGTCCATGACAGCTTTTATATTTTTTTCCGCTTCCGCAAGGACAAGGATCGTTGCGTCCCGGACGTTTTTCGACACGGATAGGCTGCCTCTTGCCGGCGATGGCTTCCTGGGGCGCTTCGAGTCCGGGAGCGGCGCCGCGATTGGAATGAAATCCCATGCCGTCGGAGGCCTGATGCGTCGTCACCAGTTCGGAGATGCGCGGAGCGCGCGGACGCGTCGGCAGATGCTGATCGCGGACAGGGTAAAGACGAAACACCATACCGAGCACTTCCCGATTGATCATGCCGATCATCTGGACGAACATCTCGAAAGCTTCCTTCTTGTATTCGATCAGCGGATCTTTCTGTCCGTACGCGCGCATGTGGATGCCTTCCTTCATGTCGTCCATTTCGCGCAGATGTTCTTTCCACCGCATGTCGATCACCTGTAGCATGGCCATGCGCATCAATTGCTGCATGAGATCCGCTCCGAGATCCTCTTCCTTGCGGCGAAGAAAATCCCTCGCGGTCGTAACGACAAGATCACTGAGATCGTCACCGCTGCCGATGCGATTCTTATCCTCATCGAAGGCCAGATCGATGACGAGATTGCGCCGGATCTCTTCGCGGAACGCGTCGAGATCGCCGGCGTCCCAATGATTGTCGGCGGTTTCCGACGCATACTGCTCGAGCATATCGAGAATCTCGTCCTTGAGATTTTCTCCGAGCAGCGCCTGCCTGCGACGCGCGTAAATGACTGTGCGCTGCTGGTTCATGACGTTGTCGTACTCGAGCAATCTTTTCCGTATGCCGAAATTGTTTTCCTCCACCTTTTTCTGCGCACGCTCCACGGATTTCGTGATCATCGAATGCGTGATGACCTCGCCGTCCTGCACACCCAGACGCGTCATGACGCTCGCGATGCGATCGGATTTGAAGAGGCGCATCAGATCGTCTTCGAGAGAGATGTAGAAACGCGATGCGCCCGGATCGCCCTGTCGTCCCGCGCGTCCGCGCAGCTGCCTGTCGATGCGGCGGGCTTCGTGCCGTTCGGTGCCGATTATCACAAGACCGCCGACTTCCTTGACGCCCGGTCCGAGCTTGATGTCGGTACCGCGACCCGCCATGTTCGTCGCGATCGTGACGGCGCCCGGCAGACCGGCGTTGCGGATGATTTCCGCTTCGTGCTGATGCTGCTTGGCGTTGAGGACGTTGTGCGGAATATTTTTGCGCTTCAGCATGCGCGCGAGCGTTTCCGATACTTCCACGCTCGTGGTGCCGACAAGGACCGGCTGGCGTTTCTCCCTGCATTCCTGCACGAAGTCGATCACGGCGTTGTATTTTTCGCGCTTCGTTTTGAAAACATAGTCTTCCTGATCGTCGCGCGTCACAGGCTGGTTGGTGGGGATGACGACGACATCGAGCTTGTAAATTTCGAAAAACTCACCCGCTTCCGTTTCCGCGGTACCGGTCATGCCGGCCAACTTCTTGTAGAGCCGGAAATAATTCTGCAGCGTGATCGTCGCCAGGGTTTGCGTATCGCCTTCGACCTTGACGTTTTCCTTGCTCTCGATGGCCTGATGCAGTCCTTCCGAATACCGGCGTCCGGGAAGGATGCGCCCGGTGAAGGTATCGACGATCATGACCTTGCCGTCCTGTACAACGTATTCCACATCTTTTTCGTACAGGCACCACGCCTTGAGCAGCTGATGCACGGTATGGATACGGTCGCTGCGCTCGGCGTACAACTGCTGGATCTTATCCTTCTCCCTCTGTATGTCCTTCGGATCCATTTCTTCCGCGTTGAGCTGGCTCATTTCGCTCGCGATGTCGGGAAGCACGAAAAAGTCAGATTCTTCTAATGAGGGAGCGAGGAACAAGCGTCCCTTCTCGGTCAAATCGACGGCGAAGGATTTTTCATCGATCGCGAAGTACAGTTCATCGATGACCTCCGGCATACGTCGCGCATTGTCCGCCCGGAACACATTTTCCGTTTTCTGCATCAGGGATTGATTCTCGGGTTCGGCGAGAATCTTGAGCAATTTTTTGTTCTTCGGGAGGCCGCGCTGAGCCCGATAGATGAGGACGCCGGCTTCCTCCTTCTTGTCCTGCGCCAGCAGGCGCTCGGCTTCGGCGAGGATTTTCGCGACGAAGGCGCTCTGCGCGTTGACGAGGCGATCCACGCGGGGTTTCATCTCATCGAATTTGTGATCGGAATCACCGATCGGACCGCTGATGATGAGCGGCGTCCGTGCTTCGTCGATGAGAACCGAATCCACCTCATCCACGATGGTGTAGTTGTGTTCGCGCTGCACGAGATCGGTTGTTTCGATCACCATGTTGTCGCGGAGATAATCGAAGCCGTATTCGTTGTTGGTACCGTAGGTGATATCGCAGTTGTAGATGGCGCGGCGTTCCTGCGGACTCATCCAGTTCTGGATGCAGCCTACGGTGATGCCGTGGTACTGAAAAATCAGTCCCATCCACTCGCTGTCGCGGCGGGCGAGGTAGTCGTTGACCGTCACGACATGCACACCCTTGCCGGGGAGCGCGTTGAGGTACAGCGGGAGGGTCGCTACAAGCGTCTTGCCCTCGCCCGTGGCCATCTCCGCGATCTTGCCCTGATGCAGCACGATACCGCCGATAAGCTGGACGTCGAAGGGAACCATGTCCCAAAGCACTTTATTGTCCGCGACGAGATATTCCGTTCCAACCAGTCGCCGGCAGGTATCCTTCACGACGGCGTAGGCTTCGGGCAGGATTTCATCGAGCACATCCTCGATCGTTTCCTTGAGTTCGGTTTTCAGATCCTTGAGTTGGTCATGCAGCGCTTCGCGATCGGCGTCCTCGGCATCCGCCGTCAGGGTTTGCTGTACCGAAGCGATCTGCTCCTCGATCGCCGCGGTTTCTTGTTTGATCTTCTCGCGGAATTCCGTTGTTTTTGCCCGGAGTTCGTCGTCGCTGAGCGATTTCAATCGTTCGCAGTGAGCGTTTATTTCTTCCACCAGCGGTACGAGCGCTTTGGTGTCGCGATCGCGCTTGCTGCCGCCGAAAATCTTCGAGATGAAATTCATCATTATGATGCGTGTCCTGTCTGGTGATTTGTTCAGGTCGTGGGAGTCGTGTTGTCGCAAGCGATGCGACCGCACGACGGCGCCCTGACAGGATGTGCCTGAAGAATTCCTTTGAGATGACCGTTTTCAGGGTCGTGGCGGACTTGTCCTTTCACCACCTGCACGGTGGGATCATGAGGCACAAGCAGGCATGTGCCCACGCAGCGAATACAGATCGGCCGAACCGTTTCCACCCGCACGGGCGCATCGCGCATGGCGAGCATCGCGCCGCCAATGAACTCGCGTACCTGTGTCGCGTCCGCGTGTTCCATGACCGCCACGTCCACGTTCAGCACGCAGCCGCAGAGCAGGGAAACAGTAAACAGTAAGCCGGTCATATACGAAATAGTCCAGAAGAATCGAATATGAAATGTATACCTTTCCCCAGGGTGAAGCAAGAACGCGTAGCGCGGGGCGACACACGGCGGACCTTGAACCCGACCCGCACTACAAAGACGAGACGGGCATGACACCCGTCTCGTCGCCAGTATTGCGATTTTGGCGCGCCGGCGTTATTTCAGGAGCTGCATCTTCCCTGTAGAGACAGTTTCACCGACTCTCAACCTGTAAAAATAGGTCCCGCCCGGTAGATCCGAGGCATTGAAGGGTACGCTGACGCGTTCGCCGAGCATGACATCGGCACTGAACGGGCTTGCGACAGTTTCGCCAAGCGTATTGACGATGGTGAGCGTCGCGGCACCGTCGGCCGGAGCGCTGAAGGTGATGGTGGTCGTGGGATTGAACGGATTCGGATAATTGCCGAGTTCGGTGGTCGTGGTAGATTTCGACACTTCTACGATTGGACCATAATTGATATCGCCGTCGCGGTCGATTTGCTTCAACCTGTAGAACAGCGTGGTTGCCGGCGCCCTCGTGTCCGTGAAGCGATAGTCGGTGGGAGACAGCTTGCTTCCCTGCCCCGCCGCGAATCCTATCGACACGAACTCGCCCTCGCGACTTGTCGCGCGCTCTATATCGAATCCGAAGTTACTCAGCTCCGTTGCCGTCGTCCAACGCAGGTCGACTCCATCCGATTTCCGGCGTGCGCTGAACGCCACCAGTTCCACGGGCAACGGTGCGTTGAGATCGGCAAGCGTATACCGCTGATTCAGACTCATGGCGCCGTCGTACGCATAGGTGACGATATTCGCGGAAGAATTCACATTGCTCGTCACAAGCTTGGAGAATTGATTCTCACCCGCGACGCCATACGCACCGTAGCACAAAAGCAGCGTGTTCTCGTCGTTACCGTTCAGTTCGGGATCCTTGTACTGGAGCCCAAGCGTGTAGGTACCGGCCGCAGGGGTGAGATCCTGGCTTACGCGTCTGATGTCATAGTAGCGGGTAATTGCTTGCTGGTCGGGCGCGGCTTTCATGAACAGGAACTCATACTCTTCCGCAGAAGCGAGACCCGGGACAAGGAGCGTGCTGTACGCACCTGTGAAGGTGTACAGACCGGATGCCTGCAGCGTGCGCCTCACTGTTCCGATGACTTCCGCATTACCGATCATGCTGGTAAGCGGAGAGGAAGGCAGGAACGTCAATGTGTGCCCGCTCATGGAAAGATCCTTGGCGAACGAGGCCGTGCTGGATATCGAGAAATCGGCAGTCGAAGTGAACGTCCCTGTCGGATTGGTTACGAAGAGTGAATAAAACGCAAGCGATCCGCCGAAGGCGACGGCATCCGCGTTGATGGCGACCTGCGCCGAAGCGCCAGTGGTGATTGTCGCGTCCAGGGTGCAGGAGGAACCGACAGCGGCGGTTGAATGCGTGAGTCCACTTGAAAAATGCGATGCGCCTCCGCTAATCGCCAGCGTCGGGCCGGTTACAGTAACGAAGCTTGTAAACGTGTTGACGCCTGCTCCGCTGGCGCCGATCGCCAGCGTTCCGCCAACGTTGGTCGTGCCGGTCACCGTCAACTGTTCATCCACGGTCAGATCGCCGGCGCTGGTGATGGAGCCTCCGATGGTGGTGGGGGCCGCGATGTCGATATCGTCTCCGCAATTGAGATTGCCGGTGATGCTGGTCGCGGTATTTTGGAACGATACCTGCGCATACGTGCCGGAAGCATTGAGTGAAGCCAGAGACAGCGAACCACCCATCGCGACAAGCGCCGCATTCGTCCCGGACAGCGTCAGCGCGCCGGTGAATGCGATATCGCCTGAATAACCGTTGTCTCCGATGATCATGGCGGTGTTGGAGTTCGTCACGTTCACCGTACCGAAGGTGATTCCCGCATTCCCGATGCTTCCGTCGCCGATCGTGACCGAACTGCCGGAGAACGTCACGCTGCTCCCGGTGAAATCAAGCTCGCTGGTCGCAGCGATGGTCGTCCCCGTGAAGCTGTACGATCCGGTTCCGAAGGCATGATTCGTCACACTGCTGCTGTCGATGAGATTGGACCCACAGGAAACCGTGGAGTTATTGGTGTTCACGAAGCGCGCGTCGCCCTTGATATTGAACTTGTCCAGCACGCTCAGCGCCGCAGTAACCGATTTATTACCGGATCCGTTCAGCGTCAGATTATGGTACGTCAGCGATGGTTCGATAATTTGATCTCCAGCGCGGATATAACGGACCTCGCTGCCGGAATTGAGGACGAGAGTCGTATTGCAGAAATAGTTTTGAGCCAGAGTTTGAGCTCCCACAGAAAGCACACCGTTGACGGTAAAGACAGTACCAGTAGAAATTACAGTACTTGTTGGAAAAGTTGATGACGTAGTGATAACACCGGAAATGAGAGAATTACCGGTAACCCAAATTCCTTGTCCACCATTGACATCGAGTTCGGACCCCGGTTCTAAGGAGAAATTTGAACAATAGATTTCACCATTTGACATCTCGATTCGCCCTGATGAAATGGCCTTAACATCTGATGGTTGACCATCGATCCCACCTAGAAGGCTATTAACTGTCAAACTACCATGGATATTCAATGGAGCTCCGTCAAGCACAATAACGCCACCATCAATAATTTCAACGGAACCATAGATATCGAATCGTCTTCCAATTCCCCCAGATCCAAGATACAAAACACCAGACGGACCAACTACTATTAGCGTAGCGCCAGATTGAACTGTGAGTAATTTGATAATCGTACTATTCCAATCTGAATTAAGTGTTACCGTATGGCCTGCAGCAATTACAACCGTAGCTGTATTGCTTGCAGAATTTGGAGTGACTCCACCTACCCACGTGGATCCATTACCCCACAGTCCCGTCCTCGTTGAAGTAAAAGTTTGGGCTTGACAATTCAACGACCAAGCGAAAAGGACTAAGGTCAAAAGGAGTAGTGCTGATTTCGAAGTGCGCATACTATCCTCCACGTAATGCGGTGAGAAAACGGTTACCGTAGTTAGGAACGTTGACGAATTCCTGTCGGTGGTGTTGTTGGGGTGCTTCGAGTTCCCGACTCAAGTGGAAACTCCGGACATGTTAGTCTCACTGTCCGAAACGAATCTAACACATGAAACAGCGGAAGTAAATACTTTTTAAAACCTTACAAAGATTTAATATTTCGGTCATATATGATTTACGGGTCATTTATACCCTTTATATCCTCTATCGCATCAACGAACGACCGGAGCGTATCATGTTGTTTTTGTTGAGTTTATCCTGGCAGTTCCGGCGCGGTTCAATGTGCCCGAAATGATTTGAATACCGCTTTTTCGAGGTGAAAAGAGATTTCCACGCCGCTTCGGCGCGCAGCCTCCAGGCGCCGTAATTCGTCACGCTCGAGGCGCCCGGCGATTCCCGAGCACTGCGCCGCGATTCGCCGGCGGGAGTAGCGTTGCGCGGCGGACGGTAATGGCTATGTTCGTCCGTTCCGGTGTATTGCGCCGATTGCCCGATATCCGGCTACGTCGTGCAGCGGACATTCGCAAAAAAAAAGTCCGCCGAAGCGGACTTGTGAAACAGATATGCGGCGAGGATTATTCGATACCGCGTGCGGCGAGCCAGCGTTCGGCATCGATGGCGGCCATGCATCCACTGCCTGCAGCGGACACGGCCTGGCGATACACATGATCCTGCACATCACCACAGGCGAAGACGCCCTCGATGTTGGTGTATGTGCTTTTTCCGCGCGTGACAAGGTAACCGTTCTCGTCCATGTCCAGCAAATTTTTAAACAGATCGGTGTTGGGACGATGCCCGATACCGATGAACAGACCATCGAACGGAACATCCTCCACGGCATTCGTGACCGTGTCGCGCAGTGTGAGATGCGTAAGCCGACGCGCGCCGAATTCTTCCTTACCCTTGACGGCCTCGACGGTGGAATTCCACCTGAATGCGATTTTCGGATTCTTCAGCGCTCTTTCCCGCATGATCTTCGAAGCACGCAATTCCTCGCGCCGATGAATGATCGTTACTTTGGTCGCATACTTGGTGAGGAAGAGCGCCTCCTCTATCGCGGTATCGCCTCCGCCGACCACCGCCACTTCCTGGTCCTTGAAGAAAAAGCCGTCGCAGGTCGCGCAGGCTGAGACGCCATACCCCATATACTCCTTCTCGCTTTCCAAACCGAGCAGTCTCGCCGCGGCGCCGGTGGAAACAATGACCGCATCGGCGGTATAGTCCTGCTCTCCCGCCTTCACCTTGAGCGGTGTGGAATCGAAATCTATGGCCGTGACGTGTGCGAACCTGCTCTCAGCCCCGAAACGTTGCGCCTGCTTCCGCATCTCGTCCATGAGTTTCGGTCCCGTAATCCCATCCGGAAATCCCGGATAGTTCTCCACTTCCGTGGTGATCGTAAGCTGGCCTCCGGGCTGATTGCCTTCAAAAATAAGAGGGGCAAGGTTCGCGCGTGCGGAGTACAACGCGGCTGTCAGGCCTGCGGGGCCGGAGCCGATGATGATGACTTTGCGGTGTTCCATGAATTTCTCTTTGATTGACAAATGGTGCTGGCTCTATTTCAAGTTAGATACATCTCGTTGCAAAACGGTTCGCGCGTTCCTGCGCAGTCCGGAAGGTTTGCATCGCTTGATCGCGCTGTGCCGGTATCGCGTCCTGAACTCCTCATCTCCGAGTTCACTCAGTTCCATGAGAGCGGGAGAAATGTTCCAGGGTCGGGGTTCGAATGCCTCCTCTTCGCTCTCTTTCGCGAATGAATTCCATGGACAAACGTCCTGACACACATCGCAACCGAAGACCCAGCTGTCGAGCGTCGTGCCTTCGGGGAGCGGCAGCGTTTCGCCGCGATGCTCGATGGTCAGATACGATATGCAGCGCCTGGAATCCACGACGGCCGGGGAGACGATCGCTTGTGTTGGGCAGGCGTCGAGGCACGCGGTGCAACTCCCGCAAAAATCGTCAATCGGAGCATCATGCCCAAGTTCCAGCGTCGTGATGATTTCGCCGAGGAAGATCCATGATCCCATATCGCGCGTGAGGACGTTGCCGTTTTTTCCAAGCCAGCCGATGCCCGCCCGCACCGCCCAGGCTTTGTCCATCATCGGACCCGTGTCGACATAGCGCCGTGTTTCAACCTCGGGTGCGAGTTCATGGATAAACAGCTCGAGCATCCCGAGCTTTTCACCGAGAACGTCGTGGTAGTCGTCGCCCCAGGCGTAGCGGGAAATTTTGCCGACATCGGCAGCGTTGGAATGGCGTTGCGGCGTGTAATAATTCAGGGCGACAGCCACGACCGAGCGCGCTCCGGGCAGCACGGCGGAGGGGTCGCAGCGTTTCGCAGTATCGCGGGCCATCCAGAGCATGTCCGCATGCATTCCCTGCGCCAGCCACTGCTCGAGTCCGGCACGCTCGTTCACGAGAGGGTCTGCGGCGGCGAAACCGACATGGCTGAAACCAAGCTCAACAGCCATCGCGCGGATCGACGCCGCCCTCGCGGACACCGATTCACCACCAGGGGTTTTGTTCTTCATCGTCAATCTCGACGGAAACGTCGTCGCCGGCTATTTCGACCTTGAATGTCTTCAATCTCCCGCTCGCGTGCACACAGGTCCCGTCCGTCAGTTCGTAACGCCAGCCGTGCATGGGACACGTGAGAATCGTGCCTTCGAGGCTGCCCTCGGAAAGTACGGGCACATGCTGATGCGGGCACAGATTCTCGATCGCGTACACCTTGCCATCGATGCGGAACAACGCGATTTCCATACCTTCCGTCGTGACGGCGACGCCTCTATCCGCCGGAAGCGTCCGGAGCGAGGCGATGCGGATTTTCATTCCGTTCGTTCTCCCATCAGCGCGCTTCAATGGGGGCTTGATGCAAGGCGCCGGACCAATCCAGTGCAAACCCCTTCTCCGTCTGTCGGACCGTCGCCGCTTCAACCACTGGATCGTGCTCGAACACCAGAACGTCTCCATTGTTCACGGCGCGGTCGAGCATGTCGTTTTTTTCCCGCAGCGTGACAAGTGGCTGCAGATCATACCCCATGATCCAGGGACCCGGGACGTGCGAACTCATCGGTACAAGATCGGCGGCGTACAGCAGCGAAGCGCCGTCGCCCTCGACACGGACGAGTTGCTGCGCGAAGGTATGCCCTTCAACGACATGCAAAGCGACGCCGTCGAATACTTGTTCGTCGCCGTCAAGCAACGTGAGCAGGCCGGCGTCGTGGAGCGGCATGTAATTATCAGGGAAGAAGCTGGCCTTGTCGCGATCGGACGGTTGTTGGGCCCAATCCCAATGCCGCCGTTGCACGTAGTGGCGCGCGTTGGGGAACACCGGTTCCAGCGCACCGTCGTTCCTGCGTACGCAGCCGCCCGCGTGATCGAAATGGAGATGCGTCAGGATCACGTCGGTCACATCTTCGGGAGCAAGACCGTGGTCGCGCAACGCCGCCGTGAGCGAGTGCCCGGAATAATCCAGCGCATAGATGGCATGAAATTTCTCGCTCTCCTTGTCGCCGGCCCCGGTATCAACAAGGATGACGCGCTCGCCGTCGCGCAGAAGAAGCGAGCGCATCGTCATCGCGATGCGATTGAGATCGTCCACTTCGTTCTGCTTCGCCCAGAGAGGCTTCGGCACGACACCGAACATGGCGCCGCCGTCGAGCCTCAAACGGCCCGTCTCAAAAACGTCGATCGTGTAGCGTCCGATATTCATTCAGATTGTACATTTTCGGGACAATAAAAGAGGCCGCTGCAGTTGCGGCCCATGGATCGGAAGAACGAGAATGTTATCGTCCCAGCTCGTCGAGATGCTTGCCTTTTTCAAGAAGCGATTCCTTCGTCTCGACATGATTCGGATCGGGAAGGCAGCAGTCCACGGGACATACGGCCGCGCACTGTGGTTCGTCATGGAAGCCGACGCATTCCGTGCATTTGTCGGGAACGATATAGAAAAAATCCGAGGACCAGAATCCTTCCGCACCTGTCGGCGCCGCGTCCCCTTCTCCATATTTCGTTCCTGCCAGTTCCCAATTCGCGCCGCCTTCGTAGATGGCGGTGTTGGGGCATTCGGGCTCGCACGCCCCGCAGTTGATGCATTCGTCGGTGATGAAAATTGCCATGTAATCCTCCTGGAAAATCAGTGAAATTCGCCTAGTAACGGTATGTCCGATGGAAGTATTAGTTCGCCTGTCGGAATCGCTTCGTCGAATGCGGCGGCGTGGTGCCGTAGCACGGGAAGCACATGCTCAA
This sequence comes from uncultured Chromatiales bacterium, assembly GCA_964371045.1. Lineage (GTDB taxonomy): Bacteria > Bacteroidota > Ignavibacteria > SZUA-365 > SZUA-365 > JAOSJT01. The sequence goes on from CAYJMN010000083.1 coordinate 21,844, forward strand.
GGTCGATGCCTTGTTCCGAGGGCCGGAATGCCTCGAGTTTTTCAATCGAGCGATACATGAGATGGGCTGCGCCTTTCGCATTGTGATTCGTTGCATGATAATACGCAACAGCGGCTTGAATCAAGCCTTGATAAAACACGCGTCCGGGTCCGGAGGTTTCCATCCAGAGATGTTCCCATACATCGTGGGCTTCAAAAAAACGGCGTTGATTGAAAAAAAGCACTCCGCGAGTAAATTCCTGCTCCGTATTCATGCCCAAAGCTACGACATCCCTTTTGAACAGACAACGCCGGCTGACGTTGCCGAACGTCCGTCCTCACCAAGCCGCTCGCATCTACGCCGCTGATGAGCCGTGCACGGATAGCTGAAATGATCGCCGTGGGAAGGACATCCTTCGCGGGTACAAACTGCGCTGCACCCTGAAGCTACGCCGTGGGACTTTTTACCAAAGACAACGCAACAGTCTTGAGGACATCACGGGAACGATAAGCGACAAATTTGCAGCCGTCAATCGAAAAATGATATTTCGATCAGTTATGTTGCGCGTCTTTCCGTTACGAGTTGACGCATTTGCCGTGCGTTGATCGCCAGAGGATTTTTCTCCAGGAAGATTTGGAGCCACGAACATGCCGACGCTTTGAAATTCAGGTATGACAATTTTGTCCGCACCTGAGAAATACCAGAAGTCACCCAGACAATATAATCCAGCGTGACTCGAACGTTATGGAGAGTGGAAGATTTGGAAAAAAGTGTCGGCTATTGGGTCAGCGTGGGAGTTGTTTACGCTAAATTCAAGGTGATCAGTCAGTATTTGTTTTACACACATTACCAGATATGTTATCCCTATAATTTATCGATCAGCGTTCAACCGATGTTCCTGACATGATCTCCACAAGACGGTTGATGCTGTCGCCTGTTGATGAAGGATTTGACCCTCCCAAATGGGAAATCAGTACAGAACCAGTGCCTTTTCGATAACCGTATTTGCACCGCATTGCAGCTTCACGAAATACAGTCCGGCTGGAACCCTGGTACCATCCGGCTTAGAGAGGGACCAATTCATTACTCCAGATTTCTCCTTGATCTCGGACATCCAGACAGTGCGGCCAAGTACATCGAAAACAACCAGCGTATTCGAATGCTGTTCATCCACATCCGAGTAATATATGCTCAATTCGCTGCTCGCCGGGTTGGGATAGAGTCGTAGTCGAGGATTCGGTTGACGAATATTTCCGGATTCTACCCGATTCGTCAGTGGAGCATATTTGATGCGATACAGGCCATGAAGCGGTATTAAAACATAGATGTACG
>CAYJMN010000084.1:0-22784 GCA_964371045.1 uncultured Chromatiales bacterium
GAGGTACTCGTAATTCGCATTTTATGTAGTTCATTAATCGCGTAAAGAATTACATTCAGGTTTTTGAAGACTATATAATTTATGAAACGAAGAACAATATTTTTTTGGAAATTCAGGATCCCATCCATTGCGAATATTCGCTCCCTCTTCTCCCCCCTCTCTTCCAAGAGAGGGGGGCCGGGGGGTGAGTTGGTTGATACCCATGGGCTGAGGTACTCGTAATTCGCATTTTATGTAGTTCATTAATCGCGTAAAGAATTACATCCAGGTTTTCGAAGACTATGTAATTTTCGAAACGAAGGACAGTATTTCTTTGGAAATTCAGAATTCCATCCATTGCGAATATTCGTTCACTCTTCTCCACCTCTCTTCCAAGAGAGGGAGGCCGGGATGGTGAGTTGGTTGATACCAAAGGACTGAGGTATCTGTAATTCACATTTTATGTAGTGTATTAATCGCGCAAAGAATTACATTCAGGTTTTCGAAGACTATGTAATTATCGAAACGAAGGACAGTATTTCTTTGGAAATTCAGGACTCCATCCATTGCGAATATTCGTTCCCTCTTCTCCCCTCTCTCTTCCAAGAGAAGGGGGCCGGGGGGGTGAGTTGGTTGATACCCGAGGGCTCAGGTGCTCGTTATTCATATTTTATATAGTGCTTTAATCGCGGAAAGAATTTGGTTCAGGTTTTCAAACACAACGTGATTGTCGAAACGGAGGACGGTGTAACCATGGCCATTGAGAATTTCATCGCGAAGCGCATCTTTCTCGCTCCGTGTTCCATGCACCGCACCATCAAGTTCGATGACGAGACGAAGTTCATGACAGTGAAAATCAGCGATGAAGAAACTCTCCCTCCCATCCAGTTCGAAAAAAACGTGAACTGGCGGTTGAATTTCAGTCCTAGAAAGCTCCGATTTCTGAGCACTATCCATAGATATTCTTCGGCGGGCGTCTGTTCCTTTCGTAACTGTCGACAGCGCAATTTTGCAACTTGCCGCAATCCATTTGATTTGTTCAGGCTCATACAATCTCCCAACCGCTATGAGTACAATATTCCAATATCGTTAGTTCGTTATATTTTGGAAAGTCAAAAACCTTCCCCCGTCCCGACAACTACACCTCCCGCGCGCTCGCCGTCGTCTGCGACGAACTGCGCACCCTCGGCGTGGAGGTTCTCACCATCGATGCCCGTGAACTGAGCCTGTCCTTCCCCGGTCAGCCCGACACCGACGATGCCGTCCGCCTTCGCGATGCGGTAACGCATGCCGGGGGAATCGTACTTGCAAGTCCGGAATACCACGGCGGTTTCGGTGCGATGACCAAGCTGATCATCGAAAATCTCGGTTTCCCATCCGTGATGGCGGGCAAGCCCGTAGCGCTGCTCGGCGTTGCCGCCGGACGCATCGGCGCAATCAAGACGATAGAACAGCTCCGGGGCGTGTGTTCTCATGTCGGTGCGATAGTGATTCCCGGTGCTGTTTCAATCGCCAGCGTGCGCGCGGCCTTCGACAAGGAAGGAATCATCACCGATGTTCCCACGGAAAAAGCCCTGCGCGGACTGGCCGCGTCCCTTGTCAATTTCATGAAGGATTACATCTGCCCGAAATACACCCTCGAAGCCATGGTGCGGCGGGAAGCCCAGCCGTGGACGGCGGAGGTGTAGGGATTTTCCGCTATGTACTAAAGTTGTAATGAATGCATGTGCACAACGATGACCGGCGGATGCGTCGCGCCGCTGTGAATCTCCCCATTGATGTGTACCCCCGAGCTGTCGTAGGAATTAAAATCCGGGATAAAAGGTAATACCAGTGGTCGCGACGTAAATTACCCCTATGAGCACCAGACCCCCGACAAAGATCAGAAATTTATAGCCCGGGACAGCTGGGATATTTGTTACATCCATTTCGACTTTGGCGATGGCGCGCTCCGGAATGCGCAGCACCGGTTGGTCGGTCAGAAGCTCGTATGCTGAATCGACCTGCACGCGGTACTGCTGGTCGCTGGGCAGCATTTCGTCAGCCGGGAGATAGCCTAGCGTCCCGTCTCCCATTGGCGTAGCCACGCGGGAGAAGATCAGGGTGTCATCTCTAACTCGCGGCTTCATGATTGGATATTCGATACCTCGGTACACCATGACCCCGGCACCCTGCTTTGCTAACCACGTGGCGTCAACCGGAATCTCTACCCGGCTGTACGAGGCGCAGGCGTGCAGCACTGCGACCGAAAGCAGAATACACCACGCGCGCAGAGTCTTTTGAGAGAAGAACATGTATAACTCCATTCATGGTACTGCGACGGATGACCGCATTCCCGGCGGGAACGTGCGCCCGCTAACAGGATGATGTAGTCTTCTATATGTACCTCGACAATATACCTTGAAGTTTTTTCGTGGACAAAAGTGTGTCCTATTCCTCTCCATGCTGGTGTCCCGACGATGCCGAGACGGCGCGGCCTGGATTCGAATGACCACGGCCAAGTGGGACGCGCAGGATTGCGCGTCCTTGCCGGGCGTTGGTCGTGTTGCGGGGTAGGGCATACGAGAGAAACAAACCGTGCCGGCAGATATGGCGATATCCCGTGACCCGTACGTCCTGCCCTTGACATCGAAGTGGTAGTGTGGGGCGCGCGGTGCGAGGTGCGAGGTTTCGCTGGGATGACAGCGTTTCTGTTGCCGGACGTTGAAATCTTTACAGGGGAACGTGCTCAAACACGAAGGTCGCGAATGAAGCACACGCTGACCCTCCCGTACCGCGTACAGGATCACTTCAGTCGAAAATTATGTTCACTGGCATCCGGGTAAGCGCCTGTCCACGTTGAAGCTTGGGTCAATCCCCGGCCGCGCATCAACGTCAATGTATTGTCCCCCCACCTGTACTGTACGGAGTCGCTTGCTGCGTCTGTGCGTGTACAAATACGCGAGATGGAGAAGGGCATGAAATTAGCGACGATAGTGTGAAGCCCTTCGTGCAGTTCCTCAATTGTGGTTCGTACGGTATCCTTGCTTCCCTCATTCCAGTACGAGACATTGTACACCGTTTTATTCGCTTGTACAGCGACATCATGCACCAGGATGTGCAAATCCGGATGGTCAATCTTTGAGATTCGTGTGCTGCCGACATATACCCACCAATGCATCTCGATGTACTCATAAATGTAGTGTCGTCCGACCTCTAGTACCTTCAGATCGGCGAGATGCTCCGTCACCGAAAACCTTGCACTTGTATCGCCGAAGGAAAGGTCATCGCGTTTTATCAGGAAGCGATAGTTCGATCCGACAGGATAGTCAATCAACATCGGCGCTTGCGGAATCGTGATAGGCCAGGATATGCCACCGTCGGTACTCATAAGTTGAATGACTGTCCTCTTGTAATCCCAGGTAACGTCGACCTTGGTCGAAAGTTTGAATGCTGAGCCTCTCGCGAGAGTGCTGCCTTCCGGGAAATCGAGTATGCGGAGATCTGCCGTATAGATGGATGTGAGTGTGTTCCAATCCCCTGTACCCGCGTATCGAATCCGGAATAAGTATTTTTCCGATTTCTGCGAGGCAGGATTCCAGGTGCTGCTCATCTGCGAATACGGGAAGGTGCCTACCGGCTTCCAACTACCGGCCACGAGGACCTCGATTTCCACTAATTTCTGTGGATGTGGCGGTGCCAAAGCTTCCCACTGTAGCGGGATATCGCTACCGACGCGGAACACGCTTCCCTCCTTCGGAAGAGCGAGCCGTATATCGGCATACAATACATGCACCGGGGTTACCACAGACCAGATATCGGAGCTTGTTGAGCGGATTCGGATCGTGATATCACCTTCGAAACCCTTCGGTAATTTCCAGATGTGTTCTCTGCTCGTCGCCGGTTTGATGACGATAGACTCCCACTTCAAGGCCCCAGCGAGCGAAGTATATTGGATCTCGACATCTCCCGTGTCTTTAAGTACATATCCATGAGGGAAGGTCGGGAAATCCAGAGACCATCGTATCGGCAAATCTGTTTTCGAAGATATGAGCTGGTCCTGAGCTGGGGAGAGAAGACGAACCATAACCACGGTCGAGAAAAGGGGCGTCGCCGTATCCCACACCTCATCTGAATTCCCCCTGATGCGCAATTCAAAACGGCCCGTCATCGAGTCTGCCAGTTGCATATTGTATTCTCCCGTGCTCGACTTCCGCCAGACGACGGTGTGCCAGTGAGTTTCCGGATCGAGTGCCCGGAATTGTAGTTGCACCGAATCGGGTGCCGCCATACCCGGTCGGAGCTTCCATGTGATTCTGACGTTCGTTCCTGGCAAAAATACATCGTTCGGCGCAGGGGCTGTTAGCATCACGCTGCTCTGCGCTTCAGATGGCACAGGCGCCTCAGGATTATCCTTGCAGGTCGTTAGCCAAAGGAGGCAAATGAGCAGTAGCATTGACGAGAGGGCGTGTCCAAAACGTAAATGAAACCGGGCAATCATGATGTTCTCCTGCGAATAATGCAAAGTACATAAGGAAGACACTTGAGATTGGAAAAAATTCCCATGACAGAGAATTTTTTTAAAACTCGGGCTCTGCAAGAGCATATCTTGTCTCTGACTCTGAATTGCTCTGGTCTCCGATCGATGGTGCATTGCGTCCGCATGTTGCGCCTGGAGCGGGCGTGAGCGTCGTGCTCGATGCGCCGGTGCAGTTCGGTTTTTATGAGCGCTTCAATTTTATGCAGGGGAAGGACGGAATGCGCCCGACGGTTCCTTTTGCTCTCCTCGGAGCAGGGCTTCGGTATCACCTGCCCGGCGGACTTGCCGCAGGCACGGAATTCTCATGGCTGCCGATGCTGTCGGATATCTACCGATATGGATCGGATGGAGGCCCGTCGTACAAGGGACGTGATCTGTTGGTGTCGTTTTCACTGTTGCTCCCAGTCGGTGAAGAAGTACCGTAAACGGCGTCCTCGGTACACACAGAGCGTAGTAGCAGACCGGTCCTTCATCGCGACGTTTCCAGTGCCAGCTCAGCGATCGGAACCGCATGCTTCGAAGGAACATCGTACCGGGGAGCACGTGGAGGGCATCCTCCCCGATGCGGCCTTCTGCGCGGGCATTGAATTTCCATTCCGTTCGTGCTACCTTCGGGTGATCATTTCCATTAACCCGAAAGGACCCGACATGACCTCATACATCCCCGAAGGCTGGGGCACGATGTCGCCCTACCTCGTCATGAAAAACGCTTCCGCCGCCATCGACTTCTACCTCGCCGCTTTCGATGCGCAGTTGCTCTCACGTATGGATATGCCCGGCGGGGGAGTGGGACACGCGGAGCTACAGATAGGCGATTCGAAATTCATGCTTGCGGACGAAGTCCCGGATCAGGGATATCTGGGTCCGGAATCTATCGGCGGTTCGCCAGTCAGTTTCATGCTGTATGTGCGGGATGTGGACGCGGTATTTGCGCGCGCCGTCGCGGCGGGCGCCAGCGTACTGCGGCCCGTGGCGGACCAGTTCTATGGCGATCGCGTCGGTTCGCTGAAGGATCCCACGGGCCACATCTGGTCCATCGCCACGCATATCGAGGATGTAGCTCCGGAGGAAATCGACCGGCGTTTCACCGAAATGATGAGTGGGGGCGCAGAGAAAGCAGAGTAGACATTGTGCAAGCCTCGCACCTCAGAGCAACGTCAACCGCCTGAATTCGGTTTTTCCATCCTCGGTTCTTATCTGCACGAGCAGCGTTCGAGGAAGGCTTTTATCAAATTGCAGGGTCAGCGCGCGGGTGTGCGGTACGGAATATTCGGCAATGCGCCTGCCGAGTAGATCATGGATGGTAACCTCGAGAAGACGAGCCGTGCCGCCTGCTGTGATGGTGACCGAACCCCGGGTAGGATTGGGATACATGTCGATCTGCTCCGGCCGAAGTGCGGATGTCACGCTATTCACCTTCGACGTCGTTAGCGTACGCACCTCGCTCCATTCACCGACCACCCCATCGTACAGATACCAGTTCGACGTCCGCACGCGCCAGTAATATCGGCTGTCGGGCTGCAGGCGTCCGGTTGATCCTGTAGTGTTCAGCGTGCTGTCGCGCAGGGCGTTGGTGAAAAGGGAATCTGTGGAATATTCGTAGCTGTACCTGAATCCCTGTGCAACTTCCTTCCATGAGAGCATTGCCGTGTCGGCGGTGATCCCTGCATTATCGGGGGGGCCGAGCAGCTCCGGAACTGCAAGGCCGTGCGGGATGTGTTCGTATGCAGGTCCCCGCAGATGAGCGGCGGAAAGCACATCGAGCAGTCCGAGCGCGAAATTCTCATAGACCGTAGCGTAGGTGTTGGACGTGATGGCCACGCCGTCGCCGCTCGCGGGATCGCAGAGCCAGATCGTCGATGTTCGCTGCTGCCCGCCATTGTGCCAGATATACGGCCGGCCGTGATGGGTTCCGGTGCGTATGCCGATACCGAAGCCGCTCCCTCCGCTGTGATCGAGGCTCATCCAGTGTTGCGTTGCGGAATCGGCGAAGAGCCTGTATTGCGCGAGTCCCTGCATGAGCAGCGTGAGGTCCACCACGCTCACGAGCAGTCCGCCGCCGGGCACTTTGAACAGGATGCCGATATCTTCGGGAGTTTCGACGATTGATCCGCTTGCGAGGTGATAGCCGCGTGTCTCTTCGGGGTAGGGCCGCAGACGCTGATACTCCGCCTGCAAATATGGCAGGTCGAGAGGACGATTGATGCGTTCGCGAAGCTGTTCCTCGAACTGCTGTCCCCCGGCACGTTCGACGGCTGCGCCAACCAGATTGTATCCGAATGTGGTATAGGAAAATGCCGTGCCCGGCTGGAATAGAAGAGAACCATCCTTGAAAATGTCCACCGCGGCCACCGCATCGTAGCGGAAATGTTCACGCTCGTAGTTGATGGCGGCGAGCGTGTCGTATTCTTCGTAATGTCGGATGCCGCTGCGATGGCAGAGCAGACGGTAGGTTGTGATCGGGCCCTGTGGTTTCTCCGGATATTCAGGCACGTACTCGCGAACGTTCTTTTGCAGATCCAGCTTCCCCTGTTCAACAAGCTGCATGGCGGCGATCGCGCTGAATGTCTTGGCGACGCTGGCCGTGCGGTAAATTGTGTGCTCCGTCGAGGGAAGCTGCGCATTCCTGTCGCGCAGTCCATACCCCTTCAGCCAGGCCACCTCTCCTCCGCGTATCAGTCCGACCGAGCAGCCCACAACTCTGCGTTGAAGCATCATTGCCGATACCGCGCTGTCCACTTTCGCGGCTGTGGAGGGATCCAGCCGGTTGAACTGAGCAGAGATCTCTCCGCTTACGGCGAACAGGACAAGAATCAGCGCGATAATCAAGCGGTTCATACAGCGCCTGCCATAATGATGCGGTGGATAAGAAACAGATACGCTCACACTGTTTCTGCAAAAACCGTACTCAAGATACATAAGCCCAACGAACGGATACAACTATCTGTTTTTATGCAATCCTCTCGTTGCCTGACTTTGGTATTCCGATCCTGCGTTCGCCGTCATGCTACCTTGTGTTTCCCGGCGATATGGGACGACAGTGTGCCATCTGTCGATCGGGAGCGCGCGACAGAAGCAGACTCCGACCCACCTCCGAACTCAGAGCGTGTACTCCATCGTGAAATAGTGTTTTCCGTTTTCGATGACGATGTTCATGCTGCCGGAAATACCGGTGAGCTGATCCGAGCCTGAGTCCGGCACGATTTCCAGGATGAGGCGGCTGTCGCCGGCTCGCATCATGCCGTAATGCTGAAGCACGAAGCTGCCGCTTTTTCCGTGCAGCGTTCCCGTCACTTGCTCGATTGCCACATAGCCCGCGGAGCCCTTCACACCGGTCCGCGCGCTGAGCATCTCGCCCCGGCTGTGCGCCTCAAGGTCGCCGCGGAACGTTTTATCCAGGGACATCCTGCCGAGCATGATGCCGAATTTCCCCTCGGTATGGAAATCCATTGGCTGCATTGTAATATCGAATTCGCCTGAAGCGTGCATGGGAGGCCTGTAATGAATTTGAACATGGAAAATCAAGAAAGCTGCCACAACCCGACATTCGCCTTGCGGGGGCGGCATGAGTCTGGGGAACCGAGTTAGGTTTCCATCTGGAAGATAAAGCTGGGAGGCGGGAAAGTGAAAGGGGAGGGAACGCAGGGCGAAAACGCAGCATGAAATCGTACTTACGTGAGTCCGAATTTCGTCATGAAATACCGAGGAGATGACAAGTACACTTGCAAGTATACGTGCTATGCATTATGTTGCTGATGTACAATCATGGAGGTGTGGATGCCGCAGGTATCACTGTATATCGACAAGGAAACGATGGAAAAGATCGCGCAGCTAGCACGAAAAAACAGCGTATCCGTTTCCCGGTGGGTTGGCGAAAATCTCAGGCGACTGATCCGGGACGATTACCCCGAGGAATTTTGGGCTGTCTTCGGCGCCATCAACGATGATTCATTCCGTCGCCCGGATGAGTTGTCCTCTGCTTCAGACTCAAAGCGCGGGAAATTGTAATGTTCCTTCTGGATACGAACACCTGCATCTATTTCATAAAAGGGAGTTACCAGTCGCTTGCTGACGAGTTGAGAAAGAGGAAGCCTACCGACATAAAAATCCCGTCCATGGTCATGGCGGAACTGCTGCTCGGTGCGGAGAAAAGCAAACAGAGGATAAAAACACTCGAAGCATGCCGCGCATTTCTCGAACCTTTCGGGGTGCTGAGTTTCGATGACGAGGCAGCGCTGAAGTATGCGGAGATCAGAGCGGCTCTGGAGAAAAAGGGGAGGACAATTGGACCGAATGACCTGATCATCGCCGCGACGGTTATGGCGCACGATGGGATACTCGTGACACATAACACGAAGGAATTCAAACGGGTCACCGGACTGCGCGTCGAGGATTGGGTGCGGGAATAGTCGGTATCGGAGGTCCCGTGTCCGGATACTACGGTTTCATACCGATTTCTGCGAATATATTCAGATGAAAGTGTTAGTATTGATCTGACGCTTTCGCGAATTGCATACACAGCATCGAGGTCCCATCATGGCTCGCACTCCCGGCAGACAAATCACGGCACCCAGGAAATTCACGAAGCTCAAAGGCTCATCCGGATCGGCACACAGTGCATCGGGTACTACCATCCTATACCTCGCAGTACTTGCGATGATCATGCTTTCCTCGGAAGTCCTGGTTGCGCAGGAGACTCGTCCGGGTTTCGTCAATCCTGGAGAGCGCGGCCGTTTTTCAAGTACTGTGGAGAGCATCGGTCCGTCGCTCCGTGCATGGAATATCGAAACGCCGCATCCAGGCGATGCGTCTCCATTCCGCGTGGGCAATGCGTTCACGAGCGCTTCCGGTCTGCCTGTGGTGATGGCGGCGCGCATTCCCGATACCATATCCACTCACGACCCCGCAGCCACCTCGCTGTTGCTGATGCCCACGGGCCGAACGCTGCCTGCAATCAGCGGCACACTGGGACTGGCCGCACCATACATACCATACGCCGCGTTGAGCATACTCCCCGGACTGCAGCTCAGCGCCGGTGGCGTCTACATTTTCGCAAGCGATGTCGGCGACGATCGCGGATACTATTCCTACGCGATGCTCAAGAATTCGCTCTACGAGGACAGAAACACCAGCATCGCGGTCGGTGCCGCGGTGCTGTTCTGGGGGCAGCAGTTCACATTGGGAGGCAGGACGAACTGGGATCGCGTCGCCTTGCCCGGAGCATTCGGAGTCGCCACGATAGGAGGAGAGGAAAACGCTTTCACCTTCGGAGTGGGTTTGGCGGAGATGGCCGGAGGATTCGGCCTCGGCTTCGATGAGGGACTGCTCGTCGGTATAGGACTCGGCTACGAAACGCGGCTCTCGTCCGAATGGAAGCTTATGACCGAGCATCTCTCCAACCTCCTGGCCGCTGGCACGCTCCACACCGTGGGCTTCCGGTACTTCACCGGCAGGGCGGCGTTCGACCTCGGAGTGATCATCATTCCGAATGGCGATATCACGATTTCGGGCAAAAAAATCCCGTTGATTCTACCGCTGTTGGGTGTGTCGGTGCATATCGGGTAGAAGGACGAGCGCCTGCTGAAGTTTGACTTAAAAAAATTTCCGCTACAACCTTCGTGTTTACCTCTGTCCCGCTTCCATCCCACACCGGCATGGTAGTGTGCGGATCGCAGTGTAATCACCCGCAATTCGCTGTTGACCCGGAGTACGATGTTGCCATTATGCACACAATGTGCTAGATTGATATTTGATGAAAGATTTGGACTGGAATACAGAGAAAAGTGAGTTCCTCAGGAAAACCAGAGGAATCTGTTTCGAGGACATTGTGTTCCATATAGAGCACGAGGATACTCTTGCTGACTATACACATCCGAATCAACAGAAATATCCGGGACAGCGAATCATGGTTGTCGGCGTCAACAATTACGCCTACATCGTTCCATACGTGGAGACTGATGACACGCTGTTCCTGAAAACAAACATACCAAGCAGAAAAGCGACCGAGAAGTATTTTGGAGGATAAGATGAAGACGAAACTGTCGAAAGAGGAAACTGATATTCTCGAGAGCTTTGAGAAGGACGAGTGGGTTCCCGTGGAGAATCTTGCCAAGCGGAAGAAAGCGCTTGCCGAGTATGCACGGAATAGCATGAAGAAGGATAGGAGAGTCAACATTCGTATCTCGGAAAGGGATCTTTTGGAGCTGCAAAGAAAGGCGGTGAGGGAGGGGCTGCCCTACCAGACGTATCTGGCCAGCATCATTCACAAATTTCTCAACGGATTACTTGTCGAAGAGAGGTGAGCACATGCCAAGGCTCGTAGTGCGGCAGGTTTTATGGCAGGGAACACGTGCACCGAGAAGGGATGATCTCCAAGAGACATCTCTTGTGTTAGTCCGTTGTAGGATATTGCACGGTAAAGGTAGACTGTATACAATGCAAAAAACGCTAATTAGAGGTGGCACGTGAGTACAGTAATATCGGTTAGGCTTCCGCAGGATCTGGCCGACCGGCTTGAGAATATCGCTCGAGAGACGGAGAGGTCCCGTTCATTCATCATTCAAAAGGCTCTGGAGTCGTATATCGCGGAATTCGCGGACCTTCAAATTGCACTCGATCGGCTTTACGACTCATGCGACGCGGTCGTTTCCGGTGTGGAGCTTAGAAAATCCCTTGACGAATGGCATGGTTTTCAAGTAACCCGTGGGGCCTGATCTTGGGAGGTAGTCAACATCGGTAATTTTCCGCATCCTCGACTGCATCGAGCACGAGCTGATTGCCAAACCGACGTCGAATCCGATTCTGAAAGGGCGATTCGCCGGTCTGCGCAAATACCGGATTGGTGACCGGGCCTTTTGCGGAGCGCAGCGCGGCTTTGAGGCCTCTGCTGTCTCCTCTCACGCTTTTCCCGCTTTGCGCGGAGGCTACACCGCCGCCGCCGCGGTATCGTTGTACATCATGATGGTGAGATACCAGCCGAGCATGACCATGACGGGCAGTTCCGGGAGGCGCCGGGCGTCGTCATGCACGATCACGTTCGAGGAGAGGTGGAGGATGCCGCTGATCTTCTCGAAAGTGACGAGCGGCGTTTCCTGTTCCTTGTTGAAGGCATAGCGCGTCATCCAGAAATTGGAGTCCGCAGGAAAGCGGCGCCCATCAGGGAATTCCAGCGTGCCGCCGTTGCTCCACGTATTGTTGACGAACGACGCGATGTCGATATCGCTCCCGGTTTTCCGAATACTCACGCGCGTCTTCCAGAATCCCACGCGCTTGAAGGTCCAGCTTCCGTCCATGCTTTCGCCTGTGGCGAGCGTCCCGAATGCGCTCCGGAACCGCAGCGTGGCCACCAGGTTCTCACGGTCATGCAGTTCGTATTCCTGCTTCATCATGCGCGGCTGGCTCCAGGTCAGCGTGCGATCGCTGAGTTGTATGATGGATTGCATGGGGATGTCCTGAAATGTGATGGAGAAATATATGAAAATCAGGAATGATTCGTGCTCGTACTGTCTGGATTTCGTACGCGCATTGGCCAAGCTCGTCACCCGTCGTGGCGGGATGATTCGTTCCGAAACGCATGTGGAGACTACATACCCCCTCGATGTCATAAGAAAACGCAAAGATTAAGAGGGGAATTTAACGCAGAGACGCAAAGGCGCAGAGACGCAGGGAGAAATTGAATCCGTTCCATGTAGAGACGTTGCATGCAACGTCTGTACATGGAACGGATTCGGACCGCAAGGCTATGAGGTTATTAGCCCAGTCCGATGCAGGTTCAAAGCGCGGTTGGAGTAACCGATTCGGGAACCCACACAAGGGGGATTCTTTTCTGAGCGGGGGCTGTTATATTGCGAGTGTATTTCAACAAACCGTGTCCCTCGGATGCACATTGAGCCGGATTTGCGTACAGCGTTCGCCCTGTCGGACGCCTCGGTCGTGCAGCCGGGTAGCGAAGAGGGATGAAAAAAAAGAAGGAGCGCCGGACCGTGTCGAATTATATAGTCAAGCTGGTAAGCAAAGAAGAAATCGCCGCGGAAACGATGGCGTTTCATTTCGAGAAACCGGAGGGATTTATCTACAAAGCCGGCCAGTACGGTGACTGGACGCATATCCATCCGCCCGAGACCGATTCCGATGGCGACACACGCACCTTTACATTGGCCAGCGCGCCGTGTGAAAATATCCTCACATTCGCGACCCGCATGCGCGATACCGCATTCAAGCGTGTGCTGCGGGCGATGGACCCCGGCACGGAAATCAAGCTGGAGGCGCCTTTCGGATCGTTCACGCTGCACAATAATGCGGACGTCCCCGCCGTATTTCTCGTGGGCGGCATCGGAGTGACGCCGGTGCGGAGCATCGTCCTTCAGGCCGAGCACGACAGGCTTCCCCACACCTTGCAGGTGTTCTATGCGAACAACACACCGGAGGATGCGGCATATCTTTCCGAACTTATGGCGGCGGGGGAGCACAATCCGCATTACTCGTTCATCGGCACGATGGCGGAAATGGAAAAATCCGGCACCGTCTGGCTCGGAGAGACCGGCTTCATCACGGGCGAAATGCTCGGGAAATACATTACAAATCTTGCGCTGCCCATATTTTACGTCGTCGGTCCGCCCGCGATGGTGCAGGCGATGCGCGGTGTACTGAACGAATCGGGCGTCGACGACGACAACATTCGCACCGAGGAATTCTCCGGTTATTGACCTCGGGCAATGGAGGCCTCTTCCATGGAATCTACTCCCTAAGCGCAGGCCGCTGCATCATCTACCGCGCCCTGCATCGGTTCCAGACATACAGGAGCACATATAATGAACGTACCTCGCAGCATTCTGCTATCCATTATCGCCTGCCTCGGCGTTGCGGCACTCCATTCATGCGATACCGGTGTGGAGTCCGACGGTCCGTTGACGGGGAAATGGAACATCACCTTCGATTCCCTCGGCAACGGATCGATTGATCTCTACCAGTACGACCGGCGTCTTGCCGCCCACGTTGAGATCGGAGACGTCGTTTTCCATTTCAAGACCGGAGATCTCTACCCGGGAGATGACGCGCATATATCGATGTACACCGAGAATGTTATCTGGTCCGAGGGACAACCGGTCAACGTTTTGCTGACCGGAAAACTGAATTATGACTGGCACTTCATCGACGGCGAGTTCACGCTGTTTCATCACTCTACGCAGAAGCTCCTTCTGCGGGATTCCCTTACCATGCACAAAGAGCATTTTACCTTCGGTAAGAGTGCGCGGTAGACGCAGAGGGGGGCACGCTTATATCTCTCGTCGATGGTCTCTTGTTCTGGGTTCTGGCAACTATATACCGCACATTGACCTCATCCCGCCTGGGACGTACAATTCGCCTGATAAATGTACGTCAAGGAATGTGAAGCTATCGACCAGATTGATTACTTCCCATGCGCAATGATTCCGGAAGACGTCGCAACGAGGAATACCTCATTGCCGTTAGTCCAACCGTTGACCCAGTCGATAGGCCATCCGGGAACAGGTAAGGGAACGCTTATTTTCTTGAAAACTCCATCCACGCTATGCGTAACGGCATTCAAGTGACCGGCGGCCCAGAGATTTCGATCTGATGTACCGAAGACGGCGAGCAGGGACCCTGCGGGAGTCGCGATTTTTCTCCAAACCGGAGGCTCATATTGAAAGACTGCGTCCGGACCCACTGAATACGTATGGCCTTCGGGACTTGTCCACAGCCTGCCAAGGCCGCCGACCGAGGACCTGTCCGCGCTATTGTTGAACACTTCGATTTCCCAATCCTTATTGTCGACAAGGGCCAACTGCCAATAGGCGTACCCGAACTGATCGTAATCCAGAAAACCGCTGACCAGTATCCTTCCTTTCACTCCGGCAATCTGCGAAATTTGCATCCTCTCGATGGGATGCGCGGATAATGATGCGAGGCGATCCATCGGTAAGTCGAACTTGCCGACGTTTGATCCGTCATGATGGTAGAGCGTTGGTCCAAATCCGCCAAAATAGACGTCATTGTCGCTGATAACCTTGAGCGCGACAATCTCAGGTTCATTGAATAAATCAATCTCCTTGAATTTCGTTCCGTCATAGCAGGCAAGAAAACCATATATGACTCCTTTGCCGCTATCCGACCGCACTCTCGATCCGGCTATCCAGACATTGCCGTTGCCGGCGCCATCCAACCCGTGAAGGTCCACGATCTGTCCAGGAAGCGGTCCGCCGGCATTCATGACCAACCTCACCAGCTTCCATGATCCGTCGGAGTACTCCCACAAATCTTCACCAGCAACTCCGGTATACCCGGTCGCATAAACATGGCCGTTGCTTGTGCCGTAGATATCGTTGAAAGACAGTTGAGAGGAGTTTGGATGTGCGACCGTGTCGAGTGTCCATGCAAACTCGGTCTTGACAGGTTGGGGAGGTAGCGGTTCATCGGGAGAAGAACAGGCGATGAAGCTCAAACAACAAACGGCAAGGAGTACACAACGATGAATGTTCATGATGTTACCTCAAAGGTGCGAAAGCTACAGTAGCGTACTGTGCCTGACGATTCAGTGGAACGTCCGTATTTCGTCGGCTGGAATATTACTAAACAAGGTAGGAATCTCAGAAGAAGGAGTCAACTGCGTGATCAGGATATTCACATGATTTTGGTGCTGAAGCGTCCCGAAAACGGTGATTATTCCAGAGTATTGATGTTCGAAGCTGGTGATGCTCTGAATTTCAGTTGATCTCCCTACATTTCCGCCGTGACTGTCACCAGAGGTGTAACCATAACTGTCACCATTTGTGGTCCAAAATGGCATCTCAACGTCCCATCATCCCTTAAAGCCAACAAAAAAGGCCCCAAAAAGAGGCCAAATTGTCGGGGTGGCCGGATTTGAACCTGGAGCTTCAAGTTCGCAAAGCAGACGCGATAGCGTTATAGCAATATGATATCACTCTCCGATAAACCCCATTCCGCGTTCTCCCGCGCTGAATGAGCACGAACTCCATTCGCAGGGAGTGAATTCCTTACAGCACATCCTTCAAAGCAACGTTCGCGGTACCGATCGGAAGGTAAAGGTGATCGACATCATCCTCAAGACTGATGAAACCAAACCGTTCGTAAAATTTCCGCGCATGCTCATCTATCGCATCCACTTCCAGAGCGTAGACTCCGATGTCTGTTGACAACCGTGTGATTCGGCGGACCGCATCTACCAACAGGTACATGCCAAAGTGTTTCCCGCGGTGAGACACAGAAACCGCTAATCTGCCTATTCTCGCCGCCGGGATAGGGTGTCGGGGAAGTTTCTTTCTCTTTTCCTCCGGCAGATGGCGAAGATCTATTTGTGACATGCTGATCGTGTAGTACCCCAAGATTTCGGTCTCACCGCAGTAGTGCAGAACGTAGGTGGTGCTCACGTTCTGTTCCATATGCTTTAGCCCGCGTTCTTGGAGATATGCGCTAAGTGCCGTCACTCCGCAATCGAACGCACCGCGATCGAATAATCTCGACAGCTTCGAGATGCAGAGATTAGAAGCCATCTGAGTCCGAAATATGTTCCTGGTACTCCCGCACGGCGGATTTCAGCGCCTCATTCGGTTTGGGCGGATGTTCCAGCAATTCGAAGAACTGCTCCGCGTCAGCTCGCGACAGTTTCGTTGTCTGATGCTCACGAATGACCGCATGGGCAGCCGGGAGACTCTTCGCGAGCAGGAAGCTTGTTAGTGAAAGGCCGGACACAGCGGCGGCTTCTTCAAGGAGGCTTTTCTGCTCCGGATCAAGCCGGATATCGATTCGAAGCTTTCGGTTATGTATCGATGCTGTATGTTTCATTGTTCTTTCCAGGACGGATATAGTTGAAAACCTGCGTATTGCCGTGCCGCTTACGTGGACTGCGATGCTTCTGCGTTCTCTCGCGTGTACGGAAAATATCCGTACAGTAGACGGTATCAAGGGAAATGTACAGCATCTATCCGTACGATGCAAGTGGATTCCGGGAATTTCCGACGGCCGCGCGTTGGGCATCGACGTCCCGATAACGTCCCGAGGATTTTCCGAGAGTATTGAAGCTGATGCTGCTACCGAATTGCTACTCAATTTTTCGTCGAGTAGGTGATCCTCCCTTAAAGTCATCCAAAAAAGGCCCCAAAAAGAGGCCAAATTGTCGGGGTGGCCGGATTTGAACCGACGACCTCCTGCTCCCAAAGCAGGCGCGATACCGGGCTACGCTACACCCCGAAGACTATTAATATAGCAGGAATTTCGCGACGGAGCAAGACTTTTGGGGGAAAGGGTAAAGGGTAAAGAGTAAAGAGTAAAGAGTAAAGAGTAAAGAGTAAAGATGTGAAGGGCTAGACGTACGAAAATAGCCATAATGGACCTCTTCACCCTTTACCCTTCACCCTTTACCCTCTACCAGACCTTTACCCTTTACCAAACCTCCACCCTCCCGTCAATAACCGTAGAGAGTGGGTACCCGGAGAGCGGAGCCTGTATGCTGCCGTCGGTTCCGCGTGCGGTCGTTCTGTAGGACGGACGTGCCTATTCGGCCGCATCATGCAAACCATCCCAGTGAAGGTCGGGACGCAGCGCGCGGAAGGAGTATGGGCGAAGCAGGGCGGGATCGTCTCCGCGTTTCCATGCGATGTAATCGGGGAGGCGCCAGTAGCGTATGGCGTACCAGATAAGTCCGAACGATGCGCCGATACCAGCTCGTCTGAGTTGCTGCCTGACCTCCCATCCATCGTCGAGTGGAAGCAGCCATGCCGTGATGACCGCGCCGATAAGCATGCTGAGTATGGCACTGGGTCGGTCACCGGATTCCAGTTGAGCGATGTCGTCCAGCGGGAGTATGGCGCTGCCGTCCCGACGAAGCGGCAAAGTGTTCATGCTTTCCTCCGGCAGGAATTGGATGCTGTCCCTGCCGACGGCGATCAGTCTTCCATCCACCATTTCTCCATTCGCCAGGGTGAAGGTCAGCAAGGGAACGGTTTTATCCAGGGCTTCCGTGAGCGACGCGTTGGCGGGCACGTACCTGCGCGGAGTTCCGTCGCGTACCGGAGTAGCGACGTGTGCCGGAGTTCCGTCGTGTGCAAGCGTTGTGTCGTGTGCCAAAGCATCGTCATGTGCCGAGGTGGGAGAATGCTGGGCGTGCAGCGCAGCCAACGCGCGTGCATCGTGCGACTGCGTTGGATAATACAGCACATCTTCCGTGGCGCCCGAGAGTTCCGCGACCACGCCGATGAGGGTTCCGATCATGGCGCCTACACTTACCGTGATTACCAAGACTAACGGGACGTCCTCCTTCTCAGCGGC
Organism: uncultured Chromatiales bacterium; assembly: GCA_964371045.1. Classification (GTDB taxonomy): domain Bacteria; phylum Bacteroidota; class Ignavibacteria; order SZUA-365; family SZUA-365; genus JAOSJT01. Next base: position 17,804 of record CAYJMN010000084.1, read on the forward strand.
AAGCGCAGGGAGTACGCCGACTCCGCCTCCTATGGCGAAACCTGTGACGATAACCGAGCCGGGGGCACCGTCGAGTTCCACGAATTCGACCGAATCAACATGATACACGTGGGTTGTCGTGATGGTCTGATTAGCGGGATAATACACACTCCGTGACTCTATCACCCGTATACTGTCGTTCGCAATGCCCTCGAATTGTCCCTCGATTTCCAAGCCGTTGTTCAAGTGCAACACCACGTCCGGCTGCGCGAATGCAACGCCACCGAGGAGCAGGGTGAGGATGATGAAGATTGGTGTGTTCATACCACTGAACTCAAGTATGGCGCAATATACTTCCCCGGTATGTGATTGTCACGAGGCCTCATTTTTTCTTATGAAGAAAAGCGGTGAGCATGAGCGGGTCGCGCGGACGTCCGTGCAAAGATGAACGTCGGAATATCCGGCGCTGAAGCGGGAGAGCACGCAGGTGTGCCGCGAGCGTATGTGCCACGATTAACGCCTGAATGTCCAGCACTGAGGCGGGCGCCAGCGGGTGAGGTAAGCGAAGTAGCAAGATCCTCACCCCGAAAGGAAAAGGGTGAAGAAATCGTCTGTCTGGTTTCTTCACCCTTTCACTTTTTCACCTTTTTACGACTCCTACCTTTTCACCTTTTTTCCTTTTCACCTTTTCACGATCTCCTCCTACCCTTTCACCTTCCAACCTCCCCACCCCGTCAATAACCGTAAAAGATGGGGTATTCCGAGAGCGGAATTTCGTGGATGCTGCCGTCGGTTTCGCGGCGGGCGGCGAGGACGGGGGAAAGCGTGCGCAGCGGACGCAGCAGCAGCATGGACCAGTCACCCGGCGGCACCATGACGTGACGGCACAAACGAATTTCCCACGATGCGTTCAGGAAGGTCCAGTGCTCAACGATGAGATGTTCGGGATACGTGAGATACCGTCGCCAGGGTCCGGCGGGAGGAATGACGAGTTCGGGATGCGTGGCTCGTTGCCAGGTGAGGAAGTTGTCGAGCAGCTCAAGCTCCGGTCCGGGTTCGGCGTGGCCCCACCCGTACATTGTGACGCGAAGTGGAAGCAGCGTTGTCTTACCGCCGTGCTCGGCACGCACCATGATCACGCAGCTGTCGACCCACATCGCGGGATCAGGGGCGAGGGTGATCTCGGCTACGCGGTACCTGGTGTTCAGACTGTCCATGTCCACCGAGGCGTGGAGCAGCGCGTCGCATTGAAGGGACAGACGCACCGTGCCGCGGAAGTCCTTGTCAGGGGTGATGCTCACTGTAAAAATGCCGCCCCCGCCGGGGTACGAACGGATGTGCGTGTATCGTGCGGTGAGGGAGTAGTCGCCTGCGTCCTGCTGATCCGGTTGATCAGGGTGCGGATCGATGCAGCCGACCACGAACAACGCGAGAAGCAAGGGACACAAACCGGAAAATAACAGGCGTTTCATTGTAATATACTCCATGAAATGTGGACCGGATTGTACGATGTGATTTCATGAAGGTTTCACGCGCTCTCCAGCCCCGCATACGACGATAGTGATGCGGTGATAACTACAAAGCGCTCGCGTGATTTATTCCTTGTTGTGTTGTTTTACCGAGATGGATTCAGGGCATTGCCGGTACAGCGCGTGCTCCTGCAATATCTCAATGGAGGAGCCTGCATGCCATTCCCATGATACGGAACCGTAGCGGGAAATCAACCAGGCGATACCCGCACCTGCCAGCGCTCCCGCGCCGATCTTAGCCAATACCACCGCTTGCGGCGTATCGTCGGGCGTCTGGATCACTATCGGTCCGGCGAGAGCACCAGCTAACATACCGATCACGAGGGTGCCGGACGATGTGGTTTTCACTGACGATATCGCCCTCGTGGGTACGAGAGCAAAGGGGCCTTCGAAGCCGTACGTAATTGAATACCCGACTTCAGGGAGAATCTTTACAGTACTGCTGTTGGCGCAGATGGGGCGGGCGATGAATTCCGTACCGTCCTTCATCGTGAATTGAACAGGCTCCACAGCTTTCATCGCCATTTTCTTGACCCGGTTTTCTGGTATGATGTCCGGCTGAATGCTGAAGGAGGTGTCGCTGTCGGCAAGCCAATCGATGGAGGGATAGCTGCTTCCATCGTAATAGCGGCGCAGCGCTTCGAAATCCGCATCGATCATAGGATAGAATACTTCATCGTCACTTTCAGCCTCCAACCCGACAATCAGCCCACCCAGTAATCCGCCACCGATTCCTATGGTGAGCGCCACCATCTGGTTGAACTCGGCCATGAATTCGTCATCGTCCACTGTAGCGGCCAGCATGGCGCCGGCCACGGTGCCTATACCGAGTCCGATCAGCGTCGATCCGAGAATACTGGTCCCGCTCCCGCTCCCGATCTCGACTTTCCGCACGTCCAATCGCGCGTACGCAGTTATTGGCGCCGTGTCTGCTCTCCGGTCGTGATGCCCGATGTACGGCTGGACGAGAAACAGACTGTCCTCTGAAACACCGGTAAGGGATCCGCTGACATCCCTGCCGTCCCTCAGAAACAGCGTTGTTTCGTTTTGTGCCTGAACACCGCCGGCGGCGAGAAGCAGCAAAGCGAGGAACACGAGAGTTTTCATAGTACCCCTGTAATGAGTTCATCGCAATATAAGAGATACAGCAATCGGAATAACAATAGCCTCGACACCAAAATGTGAAGCGGGCGTACGTGATCGAAGGCCGGGGCGATGCTGCCTGTGGTGAAGCGATCTGATGGATGAGCAACGGGAGCAGCCGGATCTTTCCGGGGGCGTCATTCCACGGCTGACTCGTCCGGACATGAACGGAATAACGCATGTTCCTGAAGTACGTTGATGGCTGTACCGGATCGCCACTCCCATGGATCGGAGCTAAATCCTGTGATCAACAAGGCGATACCCGCACCGGCCAGCGCTCCAGCGCCGATCTCAGCCAGTACCACCGCTTGCGGTGTATCGTCGGGCGTCTGGATTACCATCGGTCCGGCGAGAGCACCAGCCAACATACCGATCACGAACGTACCGGTCGATGCGGTTGTCATTGACGATATCGCTCTCGTGGGTACGAGAGCGAAGGGGCCTTCGAAGATGTACGTACTTGAATACCCGACTTCAGGGAGAATTTTTACCGTACTGCTGTTGGCGCAGATTTGGCGGGTGATGTATTCCGTACCGACCTTCATCGTGAGTTGCAGCATCTTTTCTATCGCGGCTCAGCGATACGGAGAAATGGTGTCAGGCGGAGCACTTCCGGAAAACCGATGGTCACCATTGTACATCGAGCGCAATTCGCGGTAATGTCCCTCGTTGGACAAATCGTACACCTGCCGTGAGCTGCGCATCACCAATCCGCCGATTGCGCCGATGATAGTACCCAGAGCGGCTCCGGCGATGATGGTTATGGGCCGGAGACCTTCGACGAGCGCCTTGCTTAACCACCAGTCGCCTTCATCCATGCTGTACGCGGCGACTGTACCGACAGCGGTCCCGATAGCGAATCCTGTGAGCGTCGGAAGGATGATGCCGGGCCCGCCGCCGAATTCGACGGTGAGCACCTCGCTGCGGGAAAAGGCGAGCACAGGAAGTGCCTGCTCCCGTTCTGCGTAGTGCAGCGTGAGCGGTTGCACCAAAAACAGACTGTCGTCCGTCATGTCGGAGATGACGCCGGTCACTTCGTCCCCGTTACGCAGCTGCAGAGTCGCTTCCTCCTGTGCCGCGGCGTTCCACGCCATTGCGAAAAAGAATGCCAGGACAAGGTACGGTTTCATAAAGCCCCCTCCGTAAAAAATTATCCCGCAATATACGAGCTTTTAAACCGTATTATGGGTAAAAATCGGTGACCGCAATCCGAAAATCCCGACTTCGCTTTGATCCTCAGACAATCGAAGGCTGCGCTGACGAGCTTCGGCGGACGGGTAAAGCGGATTTTCGCGGATTGAATACGTACGCGGATCAACGCGGATTTAGGCTGATGAACGCGGATAAGAGGTTTTTCCGACTCCGCTTTCGGAACTCGTGCGGTGTCCATCAGGAGGGCGACCTGCTTCAGATCGCACAGACCATTATGCCAAGCCTGCACAGAACTTTCGGCTACGGAGTCAAAATAATTCTTATCCGCGAAAATCCGTCTCGATCCGTGTTCATCCGCGCACGTATTTACGACTGCTTTCGCTCTGATCCTCAGACAATCGACGGCTGCGCTGACGAGCTTCGGCGGACAGGTAAAACGGAGTTTCGCGGATTTTCACAGAAACGCGATTGTCACTCCGCGGGATTTTCGCGGATTGAATACGTACGCGGATCAACGCGGATTTAGGCGGATGAACGCGGATAAGAGGTTTTTCCGACTCCGCTTTCGGAACTCGTGCGGTGTCCATCAGGAGGGCGACCTGCTTCAGATCGCACAGACCATTATGCCAAGCCTGCACAGAACTTTCGGCTACGGAGTCAAAATAATTCTTATCCGCGAAAATCCGTCTCGATCCGTGTTCATCCGCGCACGTATTTACGACTGCTTTCGCTCTGATCCTCAGACAATCGACGGCTGCGCTGACGAGCTTCGGCGGACAGGTAAAGCGGAGTTTCGCGGATTGAATACGTACGCGGATCAACGCGGATTTAGGCGGATGAACGCGGATAAGAGGTTTTTCCGACTCCGCTTTCGGAACTCGTGCGGTGTCCATCAGGAGGGCGACCTGCTTCAGATCGCACAGACCATTATGCCAAGCCTGCACAGAACTTTCGGCTACGGAGTCAAAATAATTCTTATCCGCGAAAATCCGTCTCGATCCGTGTTCATCCGCGCACGTATTTACGACTGCTTTCGCTCTGATCCTCAGACAATCGACGGCTGCGCTGACGAGCTTCGGCGGACAGGTAAAACGGAGTTTCGCGGATTTTCACAGAAACGCGATTGTCACTCCGCGGGATTTTCGCGGATTGAATACGTACGCGGATCAACGCGGATT